>QQUU01000110.1 GCA_003385605.1 Bacteroidota bacterium | reverse complement strand
GGCGGTGAAGCCCCCGCATCCAATCAGTAGCTCTACCTCTATAAAACTATTAATACGCTGCACCTAAATGCATTTCGGGGAGTACGAGCTATTTCCGAGTTTGATTGGCCTTTCACCCCTACCCACAAGTCATCCCAAGACTTTTCAACGTCAACGGGTTCGGTCCTCCACTTTGGGTTAACAAAGCTTCAACCTGCTCATGGGTAGATCACACGGTTTCGCGTCTACCACTACTAACTATGCGCCCTATTCAGACTCGCTTTCGCTACGGATCCTCGACTGAATCGATTAACCTTGCTAGCAACGGTAACTCGTAGGCTCATTATGCAAAAGGCACGCCGTCACCCCAAAGGGCTCCGACCGCTTGTAAGCGTATGGTTTCAGGTTCTATTTCACTCCCTTATTCAGGGTTCTTTTCACCTTTCCCTCACGGTACTGGTTCACTATCGGTCTCTCAGGAGTATTTAGCCTTACCGGATGGTCCCGGCAAATTCATGCAAGGTTTCACGTGCCCCGCACTACTCAGGATACCACTATCAATAACTTAACTTACCTATACAGGACTATCACCCTCTATGGTCCTACTTTCCAGTAGATTCTAGTTCATTAAGCATCAAATAACGTGGTCCTACAACCCCAGTATTGCCGTAACAACACTGGTTTGGGCTATTCCGCGTTCGCTCGCCACTACTAGCGGAATCACTTTTGTTTTCTTCTCCTCCGGGTACTTAGATGTTTCA
This sequence comes from Bacteroidota bacterium, assembly GCA_003385605.1. Taxonomy (GTDB): domain Bacteria; phylum Bacteroidota; class Bacteroidia; order Flavobacteriales; family Schleiferiaceae; genus UBA10364. The sequence continues at coordinate 266 of QQUU01000110.1, read as the reverse complement.
GTTCCCCGGGTTTGCTCCCCCACTTACGTGGGGGTGACATATCTTCAATATGTCGGGTTGCCCCATTCGGATATCTGCGGATCACAATGTATGTGCCATTCCCCGCAGCTTTTCGCAGCTTATCACGTCCTTCTTCGCCTCTGAGAGCCTAGGCATTCCCCATACGCCCTTAATTAGCCTATCGTAACTTTTCTCTTTTAGTTTTGTAATTACTCTATTTGCTCGTACAACCAATTTTATGTATTATAAAAATGATTGATACGTTT
>QQUU01000012.1 GCA_003385605.1 Bacteroidota bacterium | reverse complement strand
ACAAAATTGAGTTCAACCGTACCCAATTCATGTCTGTAGAAATCAATGTGCTTGATACCGATCCACAGATAGCAGCCGATATTGCTAATTACATCTACAAGCTCGTAGATAAGGTGAAGCGTCGTGTTGCAAAGAACCGTGCCCAGATGGGACTTCAGATTGTAGAAAACGAATACCGTAGTCTTCAAGGTGAAATCCAGACCATGGAAGATAAGATCACTGAACTTCGCTTTAAAGGGGTGCACGATTACGAAAGCCAAAGTGCGGTCTTTAATGAGCAGTACGCCATTGCATTAGCAGCCGGTGCTTCTCAGTCTCGCATCAAGCAGCTAGAGCGTCGCCTTGATACCTTGGCGAAATACGGCGGTAAATATGTCGCCATTCGCGATGAGCTTCAATTGCTCAAAGAGGAGGAGGTAAAACTCAAGACGAAATTTGACCAGGCCAAGGTGGATGTGAATCAAAACCTTCCGGCCACCTTTAAAGTGGATGAAGCACGTCCTGCTGAACGCAAGACGTATCCAAAGCGCAGCATACTCATCCTTGCTGTTGGTTTCGCTGTCTTTATCCTCGTGGTATTTACCCTGCTTGTTCGCGGTACTTTCTTGGAACTTCGCGCTAAAGCGTAGTGACTTCGGCCAAGCAAATAAGCACTAAGGGCATTGCCATCATCGCACTGCTCGTCTTACCGTTCATTGGTCTGATTGTGGCCAAAGAGTGGTGGGAACTTTTGCTTTTGCCCGCCGGTTTTCTCGTGGTTTGGCTGACCCTGTACCGATTAGATTGGGCCATGTGGTTTGTGGTCTTGTCCACACCACTTTCTGTGAATCTTACTGACCTCACTGGAGGTGCTGGCCTTTCCTTGCCCACAGAGCCTTTGCTTGTGTTAATCACAGGCTTAGTAATCGTCAAAATGCTCTTTATGGGCGACTACGATATTCGACTGATTAAACATCCGATTTCTATAGCTATTTATATCTATCTGGCTTGGATGCTGTTGACGGTCATTACGTTCCAATTCCCTCT
>QQUU01000070.1 GCA_003385605.1 Bacteroidota bacterium | reverse complement strand
GAACAATCCACCGATACCAAAGGAGTGGAACGGCAATGCAAAAAGGAACATATACGGCTTACCTGGGATCATTAAGAACCAAAGCAATGTGTACCCAATAATAGAAATAGACTGCGACAAAATAAAGGCCCGCTTCTTACCCAAGGTCTTCGCCATACGAGCGACAATAGGTATAACGATAAACGTGGTAAAAATAGCCCCTACAGAACCAAATAGGGTTGGCCATACACCCGGAGCAGCACCGTCAAAGAGGTGCGAACGAATCACAAAATAAGTGAAGCTAGCTACGGTGTTAAAACCGTTGAAAATTAAGAAGGTCGCAATACACAACTTTCTAAACGGTGGCGACGAAAAGGCCTCAACAAAGTTCTTTGCAATCTTCTTTATACTACCTAAAATTCCTCTCAGATCTAAAGGCTCGTAATCGCTTCGATCTTTGGTGCTTTCTCCTTTGATAAAGACCGCCGGTGCAATGGCACACAGCGTGAATACTACTGCTACCCAAATGGATAACGTGCGCGTTGCTTCATCAGCCGATGGGAACCAAGCCGGATCGTACATAATCACCCAGAACCACGGCGCAATAACCCACGCCCACTGGCCGATCCACTGAGAGATGGCCATTACACTTGTACGCTCGTGGTAGTCATCGCTCATCTCGTAACCCATACTCACATAAGGAACACCAAATATGGTCAGACCTAAATAGAACACAAAAGACCAAACCATCACATAGGTGAAGTTGTAAGCAACACTGTTTTCACGGTACAACTGCCACAGCATGGCAAATGCAAACCCCATCAATAAAGCGCCCCAAAAGACGTATTGTCGACGGCGACCCCATGTACTTCTTGTGTTGTCAGAAATGAAACCCATGATTGGGTCCATAATGCTATCAAAGGCCCGTGGCGCAAAGAAAATGACCCCCCACATCCAACCAGGGAAACCCAAATCTTGGACCAATACCACCATGAAAATACTCATGGCTGCAGGGAACATTTGATTGGCCAACATGCCAATTCCAAAGGCTA
>QQUU01000106.1 GCA_003385605.1 Bacteroidota bacterium | reverse complement strand
TGAATTTCCTTAATCGTGGAACGGTAGAAAAGCTTCCAACGGTCTGGACGTCGAAATACTTTCGTCATTAAAACGCCGTAGGCACCAATTCCTTCGAAAAAGTTCGTGATCATATGGCTAATTTACAGTTTCTTTGAAGGACAAACTCCTATGTTATGAAGAGAATTGCCACTATTTCTATTGTACTACTTGCACTCGCGCTAAGCAGCTGCGGAACAGCCAAAGATTGCGACTGCCCATCCTTCTCGTCGATCCAAACAACGCAAGTAGGTTAATGAATCTAGCGCCACTTTTGCCCTATTTGCCTTCGGCTGAAGTGCTGCCCCTCCTTGACAAATGGCTCAAAGACGAAGCCTTTGATTTGGCCGTTCACAAACCTCGAGCGACGAAGCTTGGCGATTTTCGTCCCCCAAGAAAGGGAGCCCGGGCTAAAATCACATTGAACAGTAACCTCGGCAAATACCAATTCTTAACGACGCTGGTCCATGAAATCGCACATCTTAAGGTGTGGAATGCCTACGGACGAAAAGCTGCCCCTCACGGTGTAGAATGGAAAACCATGTTCGGCCAAATGCTGCTAGAGATGGCGGAACAATGTGATTTCCCTAAGGAGTACCGCTCTGCAATCTTAAATCATGCCGCAAGACCTAAGAGCGCAGTTGGTGGCGACCCACAGTTGCAAAAGGTCGTGCTTCAACTCGATAGCGAAGAGGAAGTACTCTTGCTTGGGGACATTCAAAACGGCTCCGTTTTCAGTTTCAAAGGACGTCATTTTAAGAAGCTCGAAAAGCGAAGAACTCGAGCGCTAGTAGAAGAGCTTGGGTCAAAAAAGCAATACACTATTCCTTTGGTCGCTCAAGTCGACGCAGCAGAATAAGGCGCATTCCTCTAGCAAATAGTACCTTTGCGCAAAACAAGGGCATTCATGGCAAAGGATATTTTCTCTACGGATTACAAATTGGGAATATTAGGCGGTGGCCAATTGGGCAAAATGATGCTCTACTCCACTCGCAAGTTTGACATCCGCACGAAAGTCCTAGATCCTTC
>QQUU01000037.1 GCA_003385605.1 Bacteroidota bacterium | reverse complement strand
ATTCAAGCTTTGTCTACCAGCTTACCGAAGACGGCGATGTAGAGCATCTTGCCGGTCGCGGTTCGGACGACAGTGAAGCTACAGACCCTATTAACTGGTTGGCGCAAAAACAGCGTTTCTTCTCTTTAATTGTTCATCCTGAGCAAGGATTTACTACTGCAAATATTGCTACAGTAAACGGCGACGACGAGAACGAAAATCTCATTAAAGAATACACGGCCACGGCAACATTGAATCAGACGGTGAGTGGTGCGTACACGCTTCCATTTGCAATGTACGCGGGCCCAAATCAATACCAACTACTAAAAACCTACGGACAGGGATACGAGAAGGCCATCAACTTTGGTTGGGGGATTTTTGGGGCTATTGGTCGCGGGGTTGTAGTACCTATTTTCAATTGGCTCGAAGGCTACGGTTTTGGCTATGGTTTGATCATTTTAATCATGGTGTTGATCATCAAATTGACACTTAGTCCATTGACTTTTGCCTCGTACCGTTCAATGGCGAAGATGCGCGTTCTGAAGCCAGAGATTGATAAGATCAACGAAAAGTATCCTGCAGATAAGGATAAAGTACAGAAGCAACAAGCCATCATGAATTTGTACCGTGAAGCCGGAGCAAGTCCTTTAGGTGGTTGTGTTCCTGTGATTGTACAAATGCCCATCCTATTCGCGATGTTCCGTTTCTTCCCGGCATCAATTGAGTTGCGTGGAGAGAGCTTCTTGTGGGCGACGGATTTGAGTACCTACGATAGCATTATTTCATGGTCGACAGAAATTCCGCTCATCTCGACATTCTTTGGAAACCACCTTTCGCTGTTTACTTTACTCATGACCGTTTCGACAATCCTCTACACTTGGATGAACCAGCAGATGACTCCTCAAACAGGTTCAAGTGAGCAGATGAAGCAGATGCGTGTCATCATGTATTTGATGCCTCTGATGTTCATGTTCGTGTTGAATAGCTTCCCGTCAGGATTGACGTACTACTATTTCTTATCGAACATCATAACCTTCTCTATGCAGTGGGGTATTCGTAAGACGGTAAATGACGACGCTATTCTAGC
>QQUU01000107.1 GCA_003385605.1 Bacteroidota bacterium | reverse complement strand
TTGCTGTATTGCTCGCTGTGGTTGTTTCGTTTCTTTACCATGAGCCGGCAACGGCTTATTTCGGTAGCAAGTTTGAGTTTGACTACCTCCCTGTAGCTACCTATGTTATTTTATTCGTGGCCGTCTACGCTGCGGTCATGCTTTTAGGCAACCTCATCGACAAGATTCTCAAGACCATCTTCCTTGGAGGAATCAACCGAATTCTGGGGGGTGTCTTTGGTGCGGTAAAATCGGCGCTGTGGCTAACTATTTTGACCTACGCATATTCTACAGCTAAAAACGGGGTGGGATTCCAGCACCCAGAATGGATCCTGGACTCCCAATACTTTCCGTTTCTCGTAGATTTCAGTGAAATTCTTTCGGGCTATTTAGCTTAACGCCGCTACACCAGGAAGTTCTTTACCTTCCAAGAACTCTAGCATCGCGCCACCACCTGTTGAGATGTAGCTCACCTTATCAGCAAAACCAAATTTGTTGATCGCGGCAACACTATCGCCACCACCTATCAAAGAGAACGCGCCGTTCGCAGTGCTTTTAGCAATCGCCTCAGCAACGCGCTTTGTTCCACCAGCATAGTTTTCAAACTCGAACACGCCCATAGGACCGTTCCAGATAATGGTTTTTGCATCGGCCAATACTGCCTCTACTTTAGTGATGCTTTCTGGACCGTTGTCTAGACCCATGTATCCTTCTGGGATTTCACCAATTGGACACACACGCTCCGCAGGAGTATCTGCAAAGTCTGTAGTAATCAACGTATCTGTTGGAATCATAAGATTACAGCCGAACTCCTTTGCCTTTGCGATAAGTTCATTGGCTAAATCAAGCTTATCATCTTCAACAAGTGACGTTCCTACAGAACCGCCCATGGCTTTAACGAAAGTGAAGCCCATACCACCGCCAATTACTACGGTACCGACGTTCTCTACCATGTTGGTAATTACGCCAATTTTTGAGCTCACCTTAGCACCACCAATGATGGCAACTGTTGAGGCTTTATCACTTCCTAATGCTTTAGAGATGCTTTCTACCTCTCCGTTCATTAGCGTACCGAAACCTTTGTTTTCCTCGT
>QQUU01000140.1 GCA_003385605.1 Bacteroidota bacterium | reverse complement strand
CCTCGGTGGAGCAGGTATTTGGGGTATTGAATTTTTCTTAGGAGAAGATGCAGTGTATTTCTCTGAATTAAGCCCACGCCCACACGATACAGGAATGGTGACGCTCGCTGGTACGCAGAATTTTAATGAATTTGAATTGCACGCCCGTGCACTTTTGGGCTTGAAGATTCCAACTATAGAACTCAGATTCCCAGGTGTAAGTGCAGTGGTGCTTGCAGAAAAAGAGGGTGTTCCTGTGTATTCTGGAATGGAATTGGCCGCAGCACAGCCCCAGGCAGATTTTAAGATTTTCGGAAAGCCTACTACTAGACCGTACCGCAGAATGGCCGTTGCCTTAGCCTACGACAGAACTGGTAATGAAACAATGGATGCAATGCGCGAACGCGCAGCAAACATTGCCGCAATGATTAAAGTGCATTAACCTTTTCGCGGATACTTTCAATAAATTCGTGTGCAGTGGCTTGTTCTAAAGCATCGATCGTTTGACCCTCTAGTTTATGATAACGGAGTCCTCTGCGGAATGCCTCGACGATGGATGGGTTCGAACTCTTCATGTAGTTAATGGAGCCGTAAGAGAACATCACTTCACTGTGGTTGGGTCCAATTTCTAGTAATGCCCCATCGCTAAGCGTGAGGTAGTTACAAAGCACCATTTGGTAGGCCTTGCCTTCTTTGGTTTGTTCACTCAAGATGTTTTTGAGTAGCTTGTCGAGTACCGCGTGCAACTCTTCTTTGAGTTGATTTTTTACGCGATCTGACATTCTTGAATTGTTACTGACGTAACGAATTTGACCAATAAGATTGTCGAATGCACCTGCCACCCAGAACTCTGTGCTTTTAATTCCTTCGCTGAGTTTCGTGAGTTCCTGTCCTTTGTGTATCAAGGCTTGAGGAATCGCAAGTGGATCAAACCGTTCATGACGACGCATGTTTTCCATCACCCACAGATAATAGCGAAAAGCGCTCAGCCCAGGCTGGTCCATATAACGGTACAAGGGCACTTCCTTGGCCGTGAAGTACAACTGAGCATTCGGCTGTGTCAGGGCCAATTCTAAATTCTTCCGCGTATTTTCCA
>QQUU01000138.1 GCA_003385605.1 Bacteroidota bacterium | reverse complement strand
CTAGTCCATCGAGCGCCAAGCGCAAGTCTTGAGCCAATAAATCGCCAGGAATACTGAGTTCTACCGCTTCGATACTTTTATCGAGCGCTAAAGAGGTTCTGCGCAATGCATCTGCGTGGCGAGCATTGGTAACAATCGTTTGAGAGGCGCTGTGCGAGGTCCAAGCCGTGGCTTCTTTCAATGCCGTTAAGAGCCCTGATAGTCCGTCTTTGGTTTTTGCGGCTATTTCGAAGATCTGACGCTTCGAACCCTTCAGTCTTGAGAGGATTTCAGTCGTATCCGCTTGATCAGATTTGTTGATGCACAAGAACAGTTCTGCTTGAGAAGCCGATTGTTCCAAATGTGTAATGCGCTGTTCTAGATCTGATTCAGGCGCTGTGGCGTCAATGAGGTAGAAAATAACATCTGCCTTTTCAGCTTGCTCGAACGCCTTTTGGATGCCAATTTTTTCTACATAGTCCTCCGTCTCACGGATACCAGCTGTATCGATCAAGCGGTAGGTAAGACCGCCATAATTGAACGTATCCTCGACAGTATCTCGGGTAGTTCCTGCTATAGCGCTAACAATGGCGCGGTCCTCGCCAAGCAAAGCATTTAGTAGAGTTGACTTTCCAGCATTTGGAGCGCCTAGAATAGCTGTGGCAATTCCTTTTTTTAGTGCGTTTCCGTATTTGAAGCTGTCTATAAGGTTGTTAACATTTGTTTTGAGCGAATGCAGCATTTTCAACAGATCTGCTCGTGAAGCAAATTCTACATCTTCCTCGCTGAAGTCTAATTCTAGCTCGATCATGGAAGCGAAATGCACCAGTTCTTCTCTAAAGGCGGTGATTTCATTTGAAAACCCTCCTTTGAGTTGGCGCAAGGCCACATCATGCATGGTTTTGTTCTCTGCATGAATCAAATCGGCCACTGCTTCGGCTTGTGCGAGGTCCATTTGGCCGTTCATGAAGGCACGCATGGTATATTCTCCTGGATCCGCTAGACGTGCGCCGGCTTCGAGCAAGCTTTCCATAATGCGGCTGACGATGTATGGGGAGCCGTGGCAGCTAATTTCGAAGCTTTCCTCACCAGTAAAAC
>QQUU01000094.1 GCA_003385605.1 Bacteroidota bacterium | reverse complement strand
CCCACAGCTTAAAAGACAGCGAAGACTTCGGAGCTGCAGCGAGTGCCTTGAAAAAGGCTCAGGCAGATTGGAAGAAAACTGGATATGTACCGAAGAAAGAAGGCGATAAACTGTGGGAGGAATTCCGTGGTGCATGTAACCACTTCTTCGACCGAATGAACGGCGAACGCAAGGCTCGTGAGAAACAGGTGAGTGCAGCAAATAAAGCGAAAGAGGCTAAGTTGGCTGAACTTAAAGATGCTAGCGTCGCGAGCGTGGAAGACGCTGTTGCACTGAGCGAAGCATGGGGAGCAATGGGCAGTCCTAATAGAAAACTTGATGCGCAATTCAACGCGCTATTGGAAGATAAGCTCAGTGGCCTAGGTTTGGATAAATCTGAACTTGAGCGCACTCTTTTTGAAGCTAAGGTAAGAGCCCTTGTTGAAGCTGATGATCAGCAAGGATTGCTGGCACAGCGTTCTTGGATCCGAGAGGAAACCGACAAAGCCAAAAAGGAACTCCACCAGCTCGAAAATAATATTGCATTCTTTGGAAACGCGAAAGGCAACCCACTATTGGAAGCTGCACAGAAGAACATTGATGTTCAGAAGGCACGTGTGGAAGAATTGGTGGCCCTTCGCAAGCTTTTCAATTCTCTATTGAAATAAAGTACCATGGACTTTAAGCTAAAGGCACCATTCGAGCCAATGGGTGACCAACCCACGGCAATCAATGATTTGGTGGAAGGCTTAAACAGTGGCGAGCGCGACCAGGTATTACTGGGTGTGACGGGTTCAGGGAAAACCTTTACCGTAGCGAACGTTATTGAACGCACACAACGCCCCAGTCTTATCCTCTGTCACAATAAAACCTTGGCCGCACAGCTCTACGGTGAAATGAAGGAATTCTTTCCTGAAAATGCTGTGGAATACTTCGTCAGTTACTACGATTATTATCAACCGGAGGCTTATGTGCCTTCTTCAGGACTGTACATTGAAAAAGACCTGAGTATCAATGATGAGATTGAAAAACTCCGACTGAGTACCACCTCTTCCCTATTGTCAGGGCGCCGCGACGTAATTGTGGTTGCATCCGTCTCTTGTTTGTA
>QQUU01000125.1 GCA_003385605.1 Bacteroidota bacterium | reverse complement strand
GGCATCCACAGCAGCAACACCCTGTTTTTTCCCTCGGCTGCTGTGAGGCTGAGCTTGTGTTGCAGGTTCTGAATTTCCTTTACTGGAATTTGAAGCTGTTGGTTTTTGGTAGCAATGGTTTGTTGCCAGCTGTTCGGGTCGAGAAATGGATTGTTGATGAAGGCCTCGCGGAATTGGACCAAAAAATCATCTGAAGTCCCTGTGGCGCCACCCGAGACTATGGGAAAGGTCAAATTCAGATCGGGATGCTCCAGCTTCGCTACACGGGTACACCCTCGGCAGGATCCACATCCGGTTTCGTGTTCACACAACAACAGTTTCGAGAGCTCCAAGGCTAAAGGAAGCCCGTCCTCCCCTTGCCCGCTAGAAATAAGATTGGCGTGGTGCAACTTTCTTGTGGAAGTTGCGTGTTTTATCTGCTCTAGCAGGCTGTTATTGTTATATGTTCTAACCATGGATGTTACCGTAGAATTTCGCTTAAATTAGCCGACCAATTCAACACTCAAAAATATATGAAAAGCTTCGACTTCTCAGGAAAGAATGTACTCATTCGTGTGGACTTCAATGTACCACAAGACGAAAATCTAAATATCACAGATAACACTCGTATTAAAGCGGCACTTCCAACAATTATGAAAGTAGTTGAAGGTGGAGGTAAAGCAGTATTGATGAGCCACCTGGGTCGTCCAAAAGGCGAGCGCGTAGAGAAATTAACGTTAGCTTCTTTGGTTAACGAGGTAAGCGCTTTGACGGGCACTAAGGTTCATTTTGCTGACGATTGTATCGGCGATAAAGCTGCCGAGGCTATCGCAGCGGCTAAGGGTGGCGAGATTGTCTTGCTGGAAAACTTGCGTTACTATAACGAAGAGACATCTGGTGATAGAGAGTTTGCGGCTTCATTGGCAGAGCTTGGAGATATCTATTTGAACGATGCATTTGGAACGGCGCACCGTGCACACGCTTCCACTGCAATCATTGCAGAGTTCTTCGACGAGGAAAACAAAGGTTTCGGTACGCTAATGAACGGAGAGGTAGAAAGCATCTCTAAAGCATTAGGAAGTGATAAAGCCTCAACAGTTGCCATCATTGGTGGTGCTAAGGTGAGCTCAAAAATTGG
>QQUU01000114.1 GCA_003385605.1 Bacteroidota bacterium | reverse complement strand
CCCAAAACAATGAAATTCAGGTAGTTGCAGTTTTCTCTTTGGAGGGTGAATCGCTGTAGGTTAAGGTCAGTTTAAAGGGTGTCTCAGTAGGAATCATCCAATGATTGGCGGTAGGAGGAATGTGGCACCAATTTCCCGCGGTTACCTCGACCCTCTCTTCATCAATGACAATAATTCCGCTTCCTTCGGTGATTAGGCAATTCTCCCATTGGTTGTGCGTGTGTCCTCGGCCTTCACGTTCAAAGACAAGCTCTTCGTAGAGAATTTCTCCGTGCTCATTGTAGCAGGTATGCATGCTGCCAAAAGAAGTAGGTCTGTGTTTCATTTTAGTGCCCTTCCGGTCCCTTGATTCCTGCGTTCACTTCAATGTCGATGTAGTTTTCTTGAGGAGTAATGGGACATGAGTATCCGTCGGTATAGGCACAATATGGGTTGTAGGCATAGTTGAAATCCAAGATCATGGTGCTTCCCTCGGGCTTAGTGATGTCCATGAATCGGCCCGTGCCATAGGTGCTGACTCCGGTAGTTTTATCCATGAAAGGAAGGAAGAGGTGGTCCTGATATTCTTCCATGGTCATCAATCTTTTGCTTTGGTAGAAGAACAATTCTAAAGTTTGTCCGCGCACCTCGAAGGTGGCCTTGGCATAGCGGCGGTACTCTCTACTCACGCCGGAGCTAGTGGCCATGTTGAACCATGGTTCATTTTCTAGCACTTCAATGTTCGCCTCAACGGCCATCTCTGGATTATAGCTGAAGAATTCATGTCCGTGAAAAGCGGCCCGTTCTTCAGGAGTTAAAGGACTGGTTGTGGAATCGGTATAAAAATCGTCCAATTCTTGTTGGTACTTCAATACCTCTATGCGTTCAGGTGTAGCCAATGGAACTAATTCTCCTACAACTTCATTCGGAACCTCAAAGCTCAAGCTGTAGTGGTCTATTTTTAGGCCATCACTTGTGGCGCGTACAACGCCAACACCGCGGCATTTACCCATATGTGGTGAATCTAACCGTTCATTGAACCATAGGGTATTTCCTTTTCTGTACCAATGGCGTTCGAAGGCCTCGAAGGTCCAAGCGCTTTCTCTTCGGAAGTAAGGAGCGGCCCAAGCCTGGAATTCTCCAGC
>QQUU01000040.1 GCA_003385605.1 Bacteroidota bacterium | reverse complement strand
CCACCACTTTAAAAAACCACGACCTCAGGGTGACCAAAATTCGTTTGGCCATTTTGGAAGCGTTGGGCGACGGTCATCAGGCCAAACCCTACGGTGAGCTGCAAGCAGCACTCGGTGAATTTGACCGTACTACCTTGTACCGAACACTGCTCGCATTGATTGACAAAGGACTGATCCATAAAGCCCTCGAGGAGAACGGAGAGAGCTATTATGCGCTTTGTGGCGGATGCACGACACATGCACACACCCACGATCACATTCACTTTAAATGCAACGATTGCGGTACTGTGGAGTGCCTGCACCTCAGTAATGAGATTGGATTCTCCCTCCCTGGTGTGGCTATAGACAGCCTAGAGATTACAGCGAAAGGGACCTGTCAAAATTGCCAAGCCTAGCAACAACCAGATCCAGGTGCACACGAGCTTGTCCCCAGAGCTACTTTCTTTTTCGAGGGCTTATCCGGAATACCGCATTTGTCTTTCGCCAAACAGTCTGTATGTAATGCTTGGAATGAAAAGACCCCGTTCTCGTAAGAAAGACCATAACTCTCAATAGAAGTTCCTTGGTATTCTACTTGAAGTTCGAGCTGAGGATTCAATCCCAATTGCTGTAAAGATGCATCAATAATTCCTTTGAGCTTATCCACTGACAACCGGTGATCGACATCTTGGTCAACATACATTTGGAAGTTCACCTTGGAGGTTTTACGTACAGTACCTCCGCAATCAATAAAGAATCGGTCTAACTGGCCTACTTCGGTAATGTGAAAATGGGCTGGAACAGGAAATCCAGTTGTTTCCATAAACGTCAATTCATCCAAATGATTGAGTAGCGTTCTAAAATCCCCTAAAGTCATGCTTTCTTGTTTTTTACGAATGTAGCACGGCAAAACAATGTGAATCGTGCCAGGACTCACACTTTACGATTATTTAACCCAACCTCAGCACATCACTGAAGACACCTCGAGCAGTGACCTCTGCGCCAGCCCCGGCTCCTTGAATGACCATTGGGTGATCGCCGTAGCCTTCCGTATAGATTTCAAACAAGCTGTCGGAACCTTGAATACCGCCTAAAGGGGAACTTTTAGCAACCGTAGCCAGCTCCACTTTCAGCGACGCTTTACCGCTAGGGTCGATCTCCA
>QQUU01000091.1 GCA_003385605.1 Bacteroidota bacterium | reverse complement strand
ACTACGATGCCATGCGTCCGTTCTTCATGAGCATCGTAAGTAATTCAAATCATTGGATGTTCCTTTCGAGCACTGGTGGATTGTCTGCAGGTAGAAAAAACAGCGAATTCGCATTGTTTCCCTACTATACGGACGATAAGATTACCGAGAGCGCAGAATTTACCGGCTCAAAAACGATTTGTTTAGTAGAGCGAGGCAATAAAGTAAGCCTGTGGGAGCCGTTTTCGTCAAAGTACGACGGAGTGTACAAGGTGAGTAGAAACCTATATAAGAATGCCTACGGTAACAAGATTCGCTTTGAAGAAATCAACCATGATCTAGGCTTGTCATTTACCTACGATTGGAACTCTAGCGATAAATATGGATACGTTCGTAAATCTGAGTTAACGAATCTCGGTGCTGATGCTGTGCGCGTGCGTTTTGCAGATGGTCTTCAGAATTTGATGCCTTATGGTGTTGAGACGGCTTTACAGCAAGCTTCATCAAACCTTGTTGATGCGTATAAAAAGTGTGAGCTTGAGAAAGAAAGTGGACTTGGCTTGTTCTCTTTGAGTGCAGTAATCGTAGATAAAGCAGAGCCTAGTGAGGCGTTGCGAGTAAACGTCGCCTGGTCTTTGGACCGACCAAATTCAACGAAACTTTTGTGTTCGAAGCAGCTAGATGCTTTCCGCAAAGGAGCCGTACCGACACAAGAGGTTGACATAAAAGCAGAGCGCGGTGCCTATTTCGTATGTGATGAGGTGAACCTCGCGGCAGGCGCTTCTGAAGCATGGAGCATTGTAGCTGACGTAAATAAAGGACCTGTGGAGGTTGCGGACCTCATGGCGGCCCTCAGCGACCCGCAAGCGCTCAAGGCTGAGCTTTTGGCTGATGTTGAAGAAGGATCTCAGCATTTGGTCGAATTAGTTGCCGCCTCGGATGGTTTGCAGCTTACCAACGATAGACTACTTAACATCCGTCACTTTGCCAATACCATGTTTAACATCATGCGTGGAGGGATTTTCGACGACAACTACAATATCGAGAAGTCCGATTTTGATAAGTACATGGCCAAGGCCAACAAGGAGGTGTATGCACGTACTGCCGATTTGATTGATGGTCTTGAAGATGTATTCGACCTTCAAACTTTAAAAGCATTGGCTGAAGCC
>QQUU01000127.1 GCA_003385605.1 Bacteroidota bacterium | reverse complement strand
AAGAGTATGCACATCCTCTAAAAGGCAACAACGACCTTTTGGTTCTTACGCAGCCTCAAGCTATTGAAGATATTCACTTGGCTTATTTAGAGGCTGGCGCTGATATTTTAGAGACCAATACCTTCAACGCGAATTCTATTTCTATGGAAGATTACCATATGAGTAATCTCGTAGAAGAACTCAATGTACAGGCCGTGGCTTGCGCACGTCGTGCTATCGAGCGCTATCAGGCGGCAGGCGGTCAAGGACCAAAATTCATTGCAGGTTCTGTAGGGCCTACCAATAAGACTGCATCATTAAGTCCTGATGTCAACAATCCTGGCTACCGAGCAGTGACCTTTGACGATCTCAAGAATACCTATTTCGAGCAATGTGAAGCACTTATTCAAGCAGGTGTAGATATCCTTCTCATTGAAACTGTCTTTGACACCCTCAATGCAAAGGCCGCACTGTTTGCAGCTCAAGATGCTATTGAAGCTAGCGGAAGAGAAGTTGAAATCATGTTGAGCGGGACTATTACAGATGCTTCTGGGCGAACACTTAGTGGGCAAACCACTGAGGCGTTCTTAATCTCTGTAAGCCACTCACCATTACTGAGTGTTGGTTTGAATTGTGCCTTGGGTGCCAAACAATTAATGCCTTATCTGCAAACATTAGATGCCAAAGCGCCGTTTGCAGTTAGTGCACACCCAAATGCAGGATTGCCAAATGCTTTCGGTGAATACGACGAAACACCAGAGCAGATGGCTGCGCAAATAAAAGATTATTTGGATTTGAACTTGATCAATATCATTGGCGGTTGCTGTGGAACCTCACCGGCACACATTAAAGCAATTGCGGACTTATCTAAAAATTACAGCCCAAGAACCTATGAGCACTAACCTTCCACCGCGTCCTATGCAACTCAGTGGGTTAGAACCACTCGTAATTACTGAGGAGACCAACTTTGTAAACGTTGGTGAGCGTACGAACGTAACGGGTTCGCGTAAGTTTTTGCGCTTGATCAAGGAGCGTCAATTTGACGAAGCCTTGGATATTGCGCGCGACCAAGTCGAGGGGGGCGCTCAAATCTTGGACGTGAATATGGATGAAGGGATGATTGATGGGGTAGAAGCCATGACGACCTTCTTAAACCTTATTGCTGCAGAACCGGATATCGCACGCATTC
>QQUU01000131.1 GCA_003385605.1 Bacteroidota bacterium | reverse complement strand
CAGCATTATTCTACTAGACTGTTTGGCGCGTACGGAAGGTTACATTTTTCGGCTACCTTATCCACGATATTGGTCACATCTACACGCTTAAAGCTTTCGCCTTTTTTTATACCATGACCCATAAGCAGGAACGGCACATGCGTATCGTATAAGTATCCTGTGCCGTGCGTCGAACCGTAAGGACCGTAGAAGATACAGTTGGGTTGCAGTGCAAAAATGAGGTCACCCCCGAATCGGCTTTGATGGCCCTCGTGAAGCAATTCTAACAAAGCATCATTCCCGCTATTGCGAACTTCAGAGGCCGTATACACGCGAATGAACGGATCAGTAGCCTCAACCACTAAAGCAATCTCGCCGGCACGTTCTTTCGCCCAGCTATTCAAATGGATGTGATGGTTGAAAATCTTGAATACGGCATTTTCGATACCTAATTCCTCCTTGATACGCTCATTCACATCACCGATAACATCAGCATTCTGGAAATTACGTACACCCAATCCGTGGTAGGCAAGGTGATTAGGATTTTCAGAAGCACCATGATCTGCCGTCAAATAAATGACATACGCATCGCGGCCGACTTCCTTGTCGAGCTTCTTGATGAGTTTGCCCAATTGGCGATCCAATTTTAGATACATATCGTGTACCTCACGCGATCGCACGCCGAAGGTATGGCCGGCATAGTCGGTAGAGGAGAAGCTCACTCCCAAGAAATCTGTGTATTTGTCCTTACCCAGTTCTTCTTTTTCAAGAATCAACAGCGCCATATCAAGCACTAACTCATTGCCCACGGGTGTATTCTTCAAAGCGCTCAAGCCGCGTGTCTTAATCAACTGCTTCAGATCATATGGAAAGCTAGAGGTCCCGTTGTTCAATTTCGGCTCGTATGGATTCTCATCTGCCAAGCTTTCGTCGTACTTACGCTCCGCCATCTCTAACTTCCAATCCTTCTTTGACATATCCATGGCGTGCTCTTTCTCGTTGTATTTCTCTACGTAATCTGGAAGCTCGTCGCCATAATAGCTACTGCTCACAAAGTGAAGCTTATTATCTAACCAAAAGGCACCATCCGCAAAATGCCCTGCTGGGAATATGGCTCCACGGTCTTTTACGCTCACTCCATAGTTCTTCCCACGGTGGTTTGTATACAGTTTGATCCCGTCTGAAAAAGTCAAGGCACGTAAGTTCTTCGGCGAACGGCG
>QQUU01000013.1 GCA_003385605.1 Bacteroidota bacterium | reverse complement strand
ATAGCATATTGCTCATTTTCGGCGTTACCTTACCGATATGATGCATAAAGTTCTTCTTATCAGGTTCTCTGCCATTGGAGATTTACTCCTGACAGCTCCCGTTATCCGAGAGTTGAAGAAGGAGGGTGCGCACATTACTCTTTTGGTTAAGGACCAATTCCGCACTACCGCAACCCTACTCGAAGGGGTGGATGCGTTGCTTAGTTGGGAGAAGGATTCTAAAGCACTTCTTAAGACGGCTGCTTCGGAGTATCATCGCATCATAGATTTGCAAGGGACAGCACAATCCAAGAGGTATGTCCGGAAGATAAAATTTAAGACGAGCACATTTAAGAAGCCTTACTTGCGTAGGATGTTCTTGTTGTTGACCAGAAGCAACACCTTTGCTCTGACACCCGTTGTAGAGCGCTATGCTGAGGCCGCCGGCGTGATGCTTTCTAAGGACAAGGTGACGTTTAACTTGTCTGATGTAGCCCCTTTTGAAGGGAAAATCGTTGCGGTCATTGGCGGTAGTCATGAAGGAAAGCGACTATTGGCAAAGCAATGGTTGGAGATTCTTAAGTCGAAACCTCAGGAGGAGCTTGTTCTCTTAGGCGGACCCGGTGATAGGCAATTGGCTCAGGAAATTAAGGCAGAACTGCCCGGGTGTACGGATGCTACGCATACTACCATAGAGGAGGGTATGGCGATTGTTTCTGAAGCTAAGTTGGTCATTAGCGGAGATACAGGATTCATGCATGCCGCAGCGCTCATGCACGTACCGCTTATAAGCTTATGGGGCGCAACTCATCCAATGTTAGGCTTTGGACCCTGGCCGCAACAAAAAAATCAGCGCGAAGTGATTACAAAGGGAAAGACCCCTTTGAGTAAGCACGGTAAAGTGCCGCAATACGCATCGAATCCGATGCGAGAATTGGACACGGAAGAAGTGAAAACGGCTATTGCTGAGATTCTTCAGGGTAGAACAACGCCTTGAGTTCAGTCGCTTGCTCCGGCTCCATCTTGCCGGCAATAATCAAAGCCAACTGACGGCGTCTCAAAGCGGCAGCAAAGCGCTCTTTTTCAAGCTCAGTCTCAGGCTCAATCTTCGGTACGTTGATAGGATTGCCCAATTGATCCACGGCTACAAAAGTGAATATCCCCTCGTTCGCCTTGATGCGGGCACCATTGGGACGCTGCTCCTCTAAAAACACATCTGCAATGACCTCCATAGATGAGGTGAAGG
>QQUU01000090.1 GCA_003385605.1 Bacteroidota bacterium | reverse complement strand
GTACTTCAACACCTACAACTGCAACACCACTATCTGCAGTGCTCAATGTGTAGTCAATCACAGTCGTGTTAGTTGCACTTACACCACCAGCGTTACCGTCAGAAGAGCTACCTGCGTACGCCATAGTTTTCGCGGTTGCTTGTACTGTTGGGTCTAGAGCAGCCCAAGTACCTGCATTGTACTGAACACCTGAGAAAGGTGAAGAGAAACCGTTCGCACCTTTGAAGATGGTAAAGCGAATTTTATCGGTATTGCTACCGTCGAAGATATCGTAACCACCAATCACATAAAGTGAATCAATGTTTACTTGATCTGTTTCATTGAACTCGTTATCGCCCCAACCGTAGTAGTTGAAATCGTAAAGAGCACCAACCGCGTGGTTGAAAGAGTAACCAGGAGTACCGTCAGAATAAACGATAACAGTCGTAGAATCAGGTGTAGTTGTAATTGCACCCAACGCCATATCCGAGCTGTAGAACTGGTACAAGAAGTCAGTGTAGTCGTAGTTGTTATCTACAGCACCGCCTCTCTTGAGGATAATGTCCTCAATTTTTTCTTTAGCAGCAGCATCAGGAGTGATTTCAGCTTTCAACAATTTGTTTGTCGCAGCGTCCTGCGCGAAAGCGTTCAATCCAAATGCAACAGCAGCAAGGAGTAAAACTTTTTTCATAATAGATCTTTAAATGAATTGAGCTTCCAAGATAGGAAAACATCACATAACTAGCGCTTGCGAACCATCATAATTCCATCGCGAACGCTGAGAATAACTTGTTCGACCCGAGGATCTTTAGCGATGTGCGCGTTCAACTGCAAAATGGCTTTGGTGTCTTTGTCGTTTGGCGCGACCTCTTCAACGACCTTCCCAGACCATAAAATATTGTCTACCAGCATGATGCCGCCGCTTGGCATTTGTGGTACGAGCAGCTCATAATAGTCCAGAAGACCGCGCTTATCCGCATCGAGGAAGATGAAATCCCAAGGGCGCTGGAGCACCTTGAGCACATCGCCGGCCGGACCGAGGTGCAATTTCATTTGCTTAAAACGAGGGTTTTTCTGCCAATATTTGAGAATTATAGACTCTAGCTCCTCGTTGATTTCGACGGCGTGAAACTCTCCGTCTGCCGCTAATCCTTCCACAAGGTAATGAGATGCATAGCCGGTAAAAGTGCCAACCTCAAGAATGTATTTTGGTTGTGCCATGCACGAGAACATCTTAAGGATTTGACCTTGTACATGACCGCTCA
>QQUU01000053.1 GCA_003385605.1 Bacteroidota bacterium | reverse complement strand
AAACATTGACGAGCCCTGGCATCATTCAGTTCTTTATGAAAAGCCTCCATTGGAAAACCAAGGAAGAATTGGCTTGGCGTTTCAATCTCGATGTACTTGAGCGTGAATTAAGTAATGTTGGAGAAGCGCTTGAATACGGCTACTTCGATGGACCCACCCTGTTTATTGCAGGAGGACAAAGCGGCTACATCACCGCCGATGATGAGGACAAAATTTACGAGCACTTCCCGAACGCCGAGTTAGAAACCATTGACGGTGCTGGGCATTGGGTACACGCGGAGGCTCGCGAAGCATTTGCTGAGTGTGTAGATGCCTTCTTGGGTCAACTCTAAAAGTCTGTCACTGACTTAAAGGTCAGTACCATCCTGGTTTTAGTCCCTGTTCTTGGCACGAGCATATCTGCAAGATCTGGCTTGGAAAGTGTTACCCAAGCATTATTGCTGAAGGCGTACTTTTCGAGGGGTTGTGTGAACCAGCCTCGGTCCATTTGAGAATTTCTATTCGCGTCCTCGTAAACAAGCACAGCAAACTTCTTAGTCACATCAAGCGGTACTTGGTAAAACGTCGAAGCATTGGCTACCTCAATGAAGCCTTGCTGGAGAATAGTCCCTTTGTCGTTTTGAACCTCGTAAGCAACCCTCGTTGGATATTGCGACGCATCCGAAAAGGACATTTCAATAATGTGAGATTGACCTAGCATGAGCGGGCCTGTCAAAAAGAACAGTAGAGCGAATAGAGCACGCATCATTCGTCGTATTCAGATTCTGTGCCTTTGCGGGCAAGCGCTGCTCCACCTATCTTCAACGAATCCAATACCTTTTCATAAATAGGTATGAACAGCTCGGGTTCGCCGTTGTAAAATTTAAAGCTGCGCTTGAAGGAAGCCTCAGTGATGCCGTGCTTCTCGTACACCTTAGCGTAGTAGTCTTCTATACCATTGGTATCCCCGAGTATTAAGGCGCCGTTTCGTGCACCCTCCACGATGTGGACGTCGACAAGGATGGGAACCATCTGCTTTGCAGGTATCACATCTTCTGGAACAGATACCTCCTTACTCCCGCAAGCGGCGAGTATAAAAAGCGGTATCAAAATCCAGTATTTCATTAGTCTCTGTTAAATAGCAAACGTTCGCCCAGTTGGCTGTCGTCAAAGTTACCTTCTTTGAAAGCCAGATGGCCATTTACAAAGGTATGGGTTACTTTACTCTTGAATACTGTGCCCTCAAACGGTGACCATTGACATTTATACAAAATATTGTCTTTGCTCAC
>QQUU01000006.1 GCA_003385605.1 Bacteroidota bacterium | reverse complement strand
CAAGGTTCTGCACTGGTTGGGCACAAATCCCCGTGCTTTTTCCGAAGGCTTAGAGTAGACAACTTTCCCGTCACCATTAATGAGCTTCGCGTGGGAACTCACGATGCGGTCTACATTGCCAGTATTCTGAAAACGCAATGCCCAAAAGGGTCGGTCTTTAGTGAGTTCTAACCGTTGTGCATGAAGCGCTACAACACCTGGTGTGACGGGGTTGCGGTAGAGGAAATTTATCGCATAGCGCACCCGAACTTTTAAGCCGCTGTCTAAGGAATCGATAGCAGGCTTACTATTGACTAAGATGCAAGCCCTAGCCCCAGCTGTACCTACTGAAATGGGACAATCTAATCGAACTTTGATAAGCTGCTCCTCGCCGGGTTGAAGTAGGAATTGCTCCCGTTCAAGCTCGAGCCAATGGGCACAGCTCTCTTCGGTAGATCCTGCCGGTAGGTACTGATAGCCGCTATCGCAAGAGGAACGTACATCGCTGATTTCGAGATGGCAGTCCATAGCCACATTGCCCACATTCTTCAAAGAAATAGGAACTGTTTCAGCGACTCCGGGAGGCGTCTCTAATCTATGGGTGAGCCCACTTTGTACAATGATTTGTGCGGGTAGGGTACAATACCAAAGCAGGCTAAAGAACAAGGGTAATTTCATGGTGGTCTATTCAAAAAGGGAAAAACGGGGACGCATGGCGCCCCCGAAAACATTACTCAGCAATCGTATATGTGATGGTTCCCATGTCTTGGGCACCGTTATCTGCGTCGAGCAAAGCGTAGTTGTCAATGTGAGCGGTGTAGAACAACTGGTAGCCATTTCCAGCACCGTTACCAGTGTAAGAGCTGCCGATGTTTTCGATGAGCACTTGGTCGGTCGAGGTAAGTTTTACAGAAGGACCACCAGCCGTTGCATCAAAGTTAGCAGTGACATTACCAAGCGTTCCGTAGGCAGCTGGATCTAATGATGCTGGTCCTGTACCGTCTGCGAGGAGCGACATATACATTCCCTCGTTCATGTCGTTAATACGTACAGAGATAGTACCGTCTGCGAGACCGCCATTACTTAGCATTAAACTGTAGTTGAGGTGCGTACTTTGATTCTTGTTAGAACCTAGCACAAAGGGTGAACCTGCCTCTGCAGGGTCGTCGGCTGAAAAATCGAACACGATTTCATCGCTGACCACATCCACTAGGGCATGGGCATCAATAACGACACCAATGGCTTGGGTTTCGATTCCTGAATCTTGTGCATTCATCGCGAACGCAAAACTTGTG
>QQUU01000041.1 GCA_003385605.1 Bacteroidota bacterium | reverse complement strand
AAACCCAAATGAAAAAGTACTTCATTTTAACTGCGGCACTATTGGTCTCACTAACTGGTATTGCCCAAACAACGCTTACGCTTCAAGATGCCGTTCTAAATGGCCGTAAGTACTACCCACAAGGATTGATTTTACCACAATGGGTACCTGGCAGCGACAGCTATTCCCATGTGGTCGACGGCTACCAAAGTCTTGTAGTCGTGGACGCAAAATCAGGCGAAGAAACCGGACGCATCACCGCCGGAGAAATCAATGAAACCCTTGAAGGCGTTGAAGTTTTCGGTAGACGGCCTAATTCAGACCGCACCGAAGTAAGCATTCGTGGAACCTGGATGTTAAAATGGTTGGACGAAAACACCTTATATTTTACCGAAGAGGGTACGCTTTACACCTACGACATCATCAACAAAACGACCTCTGCACAATATACCATGGCTGCTGGACATAGCAACCTGCACCTCAATTCCCAACTAAACGCTGCATACACTGTAGGCAACAACGTATTCGTAAACTGGATGGGCGAAGAGAGCACCGTTCAGGTAACCAAACATCAGGACCCTGATGTCGTCGCTGGCCAAGCTATTGCGCGCAGTGAATTTGGCATTACAGAAGGGTTGTTTTGGAACGAGAGTGGCGATGCTATTGCGTTCTACGAGAAAAATGAATCGGCTGTATCAAACTACCCACTCTTAGATATTGAATCTACACCAGGATCGCTGCGGGAAATCAAATACCCTATGGCGGGCCAAGGTTCAGAATACGCCAGAGTGGGCGTTCTGCACAAAGGCAAGAAAAAAGCAGTATATCTTGAGACAGACGGCATTGAGCACGACCAATACCTGACCAACCTGAGCTGGTCGCCGGACGGTAAAACCATCGTTTTGGCCATCGTTAACCGTGCACAAAACAACTACGACGTGGTCGCTTTCAATGCAAAAAATGGAAAGCGCGGTACAACGCTCTTTAGCGTCAGCAATGATAAGTGGGCTGAACCAGAGTTCCCGGCATATTGGGTGAGCAACAAGGAGTTTGTTTGGTTAAGCGAACGTGACGGTTTCATGAACCTTTATCTATACAACACGAAAGGTGCTTTGGTGCGTCAATTGACCAACAACCAATTTGTAGCCACGGGGATTGTTGGCCGCAGTAAGAGTGGAGATATTCTATTCACAGCTACGGGAGAAGACCCTAGAGAATCACACCTGTTTAGCGTGAGCCTCAAAGGCAAGCAAAAGCAACTAACCACAGAAAGCGGCGTTCACAGCCCGACTGTACAAGACGGTGGTAGCTACTTTATTACAAGCTACTCGTCGGTAAACACGCCTG
>QQUU01000123.1 GCA_003385605.1 Bacteroidota bacterium | reverse complement strand
CATTTCCTTTCTACCGATTATGGAAGAGGTGGTAATCAGTGGAGGTAAGCGGACTCGAACCGCTGACATCCTGCTTGCAAAGCAGGCGCTCTACCAACTGAGCTATACCCCCAACATAGAGATATGGGCCATCCTGGACTTGAACCAGGGACCTCACCCTTATCAGGGGTGCGCTCTAACCACCTGAGCTAATGGCCCAGGAAAAATAATGGGTGTGACCTAGAAAAACTTAGGAAATGAAATTCTTAATAAATTAAGAACGTGAGATACCGATCGACCTAAGGTGACAAAATAATAATATTAAACATTTTGTTGTCTCCCTGTTAGGAGGTGATCCAGCCGCACCTTCCGGTACGGCTACCTTGTTACGACTTCACCCCAGTCATTAGCCCCACCTTCGGCGTCCTCCTCCACAAGGGTTGGAGTAACGACTTCGGGCATGGCCAACTTCCATGGTGTGACGGGCGGTGTGTACAAGGCCCGGGAACGTATTCACCGCAGTATGCTGACCTGCGATTACTAGCGATTCCTACTTCACGTAGGCGAGTTGCAGCCTACGATCTGAACTGAGCCACGGTTTATGGGATTTGCTAGCTCTCGCGAGTTTGCTGCCCTTTGTCCGTAGCATTGTAGTACGTGTGTAGCCCAGGGTGTAAGGGGCATGATGACTTGACGTCATCCACACCTTCCTCCGGTTTATCACCGGCGGTCTTTCTAGAGTGCCCAACTAAATGCTGGCAACTAAAAACGTGGGTTGCGCTCGTTGCGGGACTTAACCCAACATCTCACGACACGAGCTGACGACAGCCATGCACCACCTGTCACTGCATTCCCGAAGGCACCCTCAAATTTCTAAGAGGTTCGCAGGATGTCAAACCCTGGTAAGGTTCTTCGCGTTGCATCGAATTAAACCACATACTCCACCGCTTGTGCGGGCCCCCGTCAATTCCTTTGAGTTTCACACTTGCGTGCGTACTCCCCAGGCGGAACACTTAACGCGTTAGCTACGACACCGAAGGGGTCGATTCCCCCGACACCTAGTGTTCATCGTTTACGGCCAGGACTACAGGGGTATCTAATCCCTTTCGCTCCCCTGGCTTTCGTCCATGAGCGTCAGTAATGGCCCAGCAGAGCGCCTTCGCCACTGGTGTTCTTCCCGATATCTACGCATTTCACCGCTACACCGGGAATTCCCTCTGCCCCTACCATACTCAAGCCTTTCAGTTTCCACTGCCATGATGGAGTTAAGCTCCACGCTTTAACAGCAGACTTGAAAAGCCGCCTGCGGACGCTTTACGCCCAATAATTCCGGATAACGCTTGCCACTACCGTATTACCG
>QQUU01000078.1 GCA_003385605.1 Bacteroidota bacterium | reverse complement strand
TGTAATTCACTCCATTTGTTTCCAATATTCTTGATTTTACGACCGGTTACCTCGCTAGTATACTGCTCATCTTTAGGAAGATTGGTGCGCTCATCAACATACAATGAAATCAGAACCACGTTATCGCGAATGCGCTGATGTACGCGCTCGTCTTTCCAAACGTTTTCTTCCATCTTACGGCAATTCACACAACCCCAACCTGTGAAGTCAAGCATGATCGGTTTCCCGACCTCCTTAGCGTAAGCCAACCCGGCCTCGTAATCGTTAAAACATGGCAGATCGTTCGGACAGTGCTCACCGGTAGCCGCTGAATGTGCTGCCGCTTCACCTCCTTCACCTACCACCTGAATCATAGGCTGGGCATAGGCACCATTCTTACTCTCCGCGTAATGCTCAGGCGGCGGGAAGCCGGCAATTAATTTTACCGGTGCGCCAAAGATTCCTGGAAGCATATAGAACGCCATGATCATAAATACCATGGCAAATCCCATACGAGAAACTGAAATGGTCTGTACTGGACTGTCGAGTGGCATTCGGAAAGCACCCAAGAGGTAGAACGCCGTCATAAAGGCGATGGCTACCCAAATGGCGATGAATAGTTCGCGCTCTAGCATGTGTGCTTGCCAAACCAAATCGGCCGTAGATAAGAACTTAAGTGCAAAGGCCAACTCTAGGAAACCTAAGGTAACCTTGACGGTATTCAACCAACCACCTGAAGAAGGCAATGAATTTAGCCAGCTCGGGAAGGCCGCAAAAAGTGTAAATGGAATGGCGAGGGCCAGTGCGAAACCAAACATTCCGACTGCCGGTCCCAATAAGCTTCCTTTTGATGCTGCCTCTACCAGTAGTGAACCTATGATAGGTCCAGTACATGAAAAGCTCACCAAACTTAAAGTGAAGCCCATGAAGAAGATTCCAAGGAAACCGCCCTTGTTCGAAGCATCGTCTGCTTTATTCACCCAGCTCGAAGGCAAGGTGATTTCAAAAGCGCCAAAGAAACTTGCTGCAAAAACCACAAACAGGGCAAAGAATGCAAGATTAAACCACGGGTTAGTAGCCATCTTGTTCAAGCTATCTGCACCGAATATGAGACTCACTGCAAGACCAAGACCCACATAGATCACGATGATGCTAAGACCGTAAACGGCTGCTTTGAAGATCCCTTCGCTACGTGTTTTGCTCTGCTTGGTAAAGAAGCTTACCGTCAAAGGAATCATCGGGAAGATACAAGGCATGATCAGGGCTGCAAAACCGCCCAAGAAACCGAGCCAAAAGGTAGTCCCCAATCCGTCCCAAGGGGAAGGAAGCGGCGCATCTACTATCTCGGTTTTAAAGTCTACATAGGTTGGTGGAAGACACATCTCGTCGTTGCATA
>QQUU01000105.1 GCA_003385605.1 Bacteroidota bacterium | reverse complement strand
GGGTTGTGGGACACCTCTTTACAACTCCTCCGCTAAATTCGACAGTGGCTGTGGGTGGCCTTCTTATGACA
The DNA here is from genome assembly GCA_003385605.1 of Bacteroidota bacterium. GTDB lineage: Bacteria > Bacteroidota > Bacteroidia > Flavobacteriales > Schleiferiaceae > UBA10364. The sequence goes on along the minus strand of QQUU01000105.1, from coordinate 1,349 downwards.
AAAGCATAGACGGAGCCATTGAATACCGTAAAGACACTTCTATGGGCATGATGAGAGTAGAAATCCTTTGCGCCACTTGCGGCGGACATCAAGGGCATGTCTTTGACGATGGCCCTACAGCAACTGGTCAGCGCTACTGTGTCAACTCGGCCAGTATAGATTTCACTCCAGAGGAAGACTAATTCCCACGATTTCGTACCTTTGCACTGAATTTAACTGCAAAAAACATGACGAAATACGATGTTATCGTGATTGGAAGTGGACCCGGAGGCTATGTAACGGCCATCCGTGCTTCTCAACTAGGATTGAAAACCGCTGTAGTGGAAAAAGAAAGCCTTGGAGGTGTGTGCTTAAACTGGGGATGTATTCCTACAAAAGCACTGATTAAATCTGCCCAAGTCTTTGATTATCTCAAACATGCCGAAGACTATGGTCTTGTGGTCAAAGAATACGACAAGGACTTTAATGCCGTTGTCAACCGAAGCCGCAATGTGGCCGCTGGAATGAGCAAAGGCGTACAATTCTTGATGAAAAAGAACAAGATTGACGTGATCAATGGTTTTGGGAAAGTAATGCCCAAAAAGCAAGTAAGTGTAACTCTTGACGGGAAAGAAGAAATTTACCAGGCCGATCATATCATCCTTGCGACCGGAGCACGCTCTAGAGAGCTGCCTGCGCTGCCACAAGACGGAAAAAAAGTCATTGGGTATCGCGAAGCCATGACTTTACCAAAACAACCTAAGAAGTTAATCGTAGTAGGATCTGGAGCGATTGGAATCGAATTTGCATACTTCTACAACGCTATGGGAACAGAAGTAACAGTCGTTGAATTTCAAGACCGCATCGTCCCAGTAGAAGACGAAGAAGTTTCTAAACAATTAGAACGCTCCTTTAAAAAGGCAGGGATCAACATCATGACTTCTGCCGAGGTAACTAAAGTAGATACCAAAGGAAAAGGCGTAAAAGCCACCATCAAAACAGCCAAAGGCGAAGAACAACTACAGGCAGACATTGTCCTTTCTGCCGTAGGCATTAAAACAAATATTGAAAATCTAGGCTTGCAAGATGTTGGGATTGCGGTAGACCGCGATAAGATCTTGGTCAACGACTTTTACCAGACCAACCTCCCCGGTTATTATGCCATTGGCGATGTAACCAAAGGGCAGGCACTCGCCCACGTCGCTTCTGCCGAAGGTATCCTGTGTGTTGAGAAAATCGCAGGACATCATGTAGAACCCTTAGACTATGGTAATATCCCTGGATGTACCTATTGCTACCCAGAAGTCGCCTCTGTAGGCTTAACCGAAGCCCAAGCCAAAGAGCAAGGCTATGACATTCAAGTGGGGAAA
>QQUU01000119.1 GCA_003385605.1 Bacteroidota bacterium | reverse complement strand
GGAAGGTGCTGAAACCCCTTCTATTTTGGAACAAGATGATGCTCTCGTCTTTTTGAAGGGCTGCGCGCATGGCATCTACGAGTTCTATGGAGAAATTCCCTTTTACCTCTCGGCGCTGCTTGGCACCGACCATATCCACTACTTCCAGTTCGGGAAGTGGCGCGGTGTGGAAGCGCTGGAACAATTGGACCAAATGATAACGACCAGCCTTCGCGTTAAACATGCTGTCTAAAGAAGGCGTCGCGGAGCCTAAGAGGATAGGACAGCCGTGTTGATTGGCCATCCAAACTGCTGTATCGCGTGCATGGTAGCGAGGCGAGGGCTCGTATTGCTTAAAGCTGCTCTCGTGCTCCTCGTCAACGATAATAAGTCCCAAATGAGGTAAAGGCATAAAGAGTGCAGATCGTGCACCCAAGACCAGTAGCGGCTCATCGCGCTCCAAGGACTCTCTCCAAGCCGCCAGTCGCTCGGCCGGGGTGAACCTGCTGTGATTAACTGCCACCGTAAAATGGACACGGAGTCTATTGATAAGTTGTGTGGTCAATGCGATCTCTGGCAATAAATAGAGCACACGTTTGTGCGACTCAAACGCCTTTTTGATGAGCTCAATGTAAATCTCTGTTTTTCCCGAGGCGGTTACCCCGTGTAAAAGGGTTGGCTTGCCTGCAGCAAACCCCTCCTCTATTTGGGAAAGCGCGGTACTTTGATGACCGCTGAGTGAAATTTCAGAATGAGGAGCAGAAGCAGCCGTGGTGCCGTCTACCTCTTCAATTTCTTCTACAAGCCCCTTCTTTTTTAATGCAAGAATTTGGGCACTCTCTATGTTGTGCTTTTTTCGAAATGCTCGACTGTCCACGAAATTGTTCTCACTGCCACAGGCCGCAACCATACTCAGTAGGGCTTGAGTTTGTTTTTCGCTTCGAGAAGTAGCTTGGAAAGCATCGTCCAAACGAGTGAGGTACTCTGGCGAAATACGAATAAGCTTTCTTCTTTTGGCGCGTGCCACTTTTTTCAGTTCTTCTTCAAGAACAGCCCAGCCTTGCTCTAAAGCTTGCTGCACAAGTGGCATAGGATTCTTGACGTTGCAGATGGACCGCACTTCATCCAGGGTGAGTTTTTCGTTGCCGATCAATGCCTCGTACAAGAGGAAAAGTGAATCGGATAATTTACTCTCGTCGGGAAGTACCTCAGGATCGCGAACCAGGATGCTCTGAGAACTGAGCTTTAGTCCCGGTGGCAATGCTGCATTCATCAAATCACCAAGCGGGGCCATATAATAACCGGACATCCAATTCCATTGAAGGAGCTGGTGTTCCAGCACTACGGGGCGCTCATCCAATACATTGATCAGGTACTTCAGCGATAAATCCTCCTCCGATTCTAGCACGCGAACCACCAATGCGGCGTATTCTTTGCGCTTGCCAAATTGCACCAATACGCGCATAC
>QQUU01000021.1 GCA_003385605.1 Bacteroidota bacterium | reverse complement strand
TAGGGTCGATAGTAAGCGTTTGACTCTGGTCGTAAGCTCCGAGGTTAATTCGAACCTCGTCCTTTCCTCTTTGGTAGCGCGCACGAACTTCCTTACTTCCTTGATAAGCATAAGGCATCTCCTCCTCCAAGGTGCCAATAGCCGTTCGAATCTTCACTTTCTTAGGCAAGACATCTAGCCCTTCAATACCGCCATATTCTTGAACAATCACTGAAGGATCTGCGCCAGGATGAACGATCCAATCATACTTCATACCGCCAGTAGCAGCATACACTTTTAAGTCAATACCGGGATAAACATCTTGTGCAATTATTCCGTGAAAGGAAGGCACATCGGTTCTCCACCTTGAGCGATGACCGAGGTAGAAATGATTCTTATGATCGAAGGCCTCACCACCTTTCCAATTCAACTTGTTCGCCCCAGCAAACTTCAGCGAGAAATTGGCGTAATGCAACGTATCGGAATAATGGTGCTTTTCAGGAGCACTATGGTTGTGCTGATCGTTGGGATTGAGGATGCTAAATACAATCGAATCGCCAGTTAGGAAAATGGCATTCGCACCAAAGCGATACACAAATTTTGAAGGATCCTCCCACTGGCCGTCGTTGCGCACGAAACCCTGCTGGGCACTTAGCCCGAGGCTCCATAAAACTGCCGCGAAAAGAAGGATTTTGCGCATAACTCAATATACTGACAATTTAACCCCTACGGGCTCATTTTGTGCACTGAGTATGCGCGTTTGCTAATTAATATTCATCAGCATTGGCACTTTCGCCCTGCTGCATGAGGAATGCTTTAAGGAATCTATCAATATTTCCATTCATCACCCCGTCCACATCCGAGGTCTCTTCGGCAGTACGAACATCCTTGACGAGCTTATAGGGGTGCATCACATAATTGCGAATCTGCGAGCCCCATTCGATCTTCTTCTTACCTGCTTCAATCTCTGCACGCTTGGCATTGCGCGCCTCAATCTCCATCTCGTACAATTGAGATTTCAAAAGCTGAATGGCCTTCTCCTTGTTGCCCAACTGAGATCGGGTTTCCGTATTCTAGATGATAATTCCAGTAGGCTTGTGACGCAGACGCACCCCAGTTTCTACCTTATTTACGTTCTGACCACCGGCACCCGAACTACGGAAGGTATCCCATTCGATATCACTCATGTTAATTTGAATATCAATGGTATCGTCTACCAACGGGAACACATACACCGAAACAAAGGACGTATGGCGCTTGGCATTCGAATCGAACGGGGAAATACGCACTAATCGATGTACCCCATTTTCGCCTTTCAAGAAACCAAAAGCATAATCGCCATCAATCTCAATAGTCACTGTTTTAATACCGGCAACATCACCTTCTTGAAGGACCAATTCTTTCGTCTTGAACCCCTGCTTTTCTGCATACATCAAATACATGCGCATCAACATACTTGCCCAATCACAGCTCTCGGTAC
>QQUU01000071.1 GCA_003385605.1 Bacteroidota bacterium | reverse complement strand
TGCAGCATTTACTGCATTGAACGAATAGCACAGTTAAGTGACGAAACTCGCGAATGATTTATGAGTTTCAAAAAAGACCCACCTTGCCAACCCAGGGTGGGTTTTTTATATTGTAAGACCAAACCAAACCTTTATGCGACCATCGCTTTTGATGATAGCGCTGTCTTTTTCATTCAGCGTATCCGGCCAGATAGAGATATCAAAAGAACCTCGTTCTTCGTGGCTTTCTAACTTTCATTGGGACAAGCCGGAGAATCAGATTTCCTATGCCCCATACACGACTCATTATTTTCGCGGAGATTTGGCCGTGAGTCACCTTTCTTCAGCTAATTATGGTTGGGTAGAGGTAGGTTACTTCATTAATTCCTACCGCGATGCTACTGTGGCACTTTGTTACAAGACTGAGGTTTTTGAAGCCTCCAGGTGGACAGGTCATTTAATTATTGGAGCGCTTTATGGTTATCATAAAAACTTGCATCACTATCCAAACATCCCTTTTTCAAGTACCATTTTGTTTAGTACCGAATTCACTCCTATTGGAGGTGCCACAATTGAGTACCAGGTTACCGAGAAACTAGGGCTTAAGGCTACGTTTGTTCCTTTAGTTGGTGGTGTAGGGCTGAATTACAAACTCTGAAGACCGGTGCTTAGGATCCAGGCGCGGTTGCCCTTGTCGTTGATAGAGGCTTTCGCTGCATTGGCTTCCGTGCGGCTCTTGTGCATACTGTGGACCACGTAGTATTTGTTGTTGTAGCGCGACAAGAAAGCTTCAGGGGCCCAGTCATTAGAGATGTCGTTGAGGAAGTTTTCTGCTAGGTTGCGTTCCACAAATCCACCCACAATAATACTATAGCCTTTCACCGTGCCCGGTTCTGGGGTATCGTCAGTGACCCAAGTGTTTTTCTTAGGTGTTGCCGTTTTGGTCGTGGATGCTGTTGTTGTTTTCTCTGTCGCTGTTGACGTTTCTGTTTCTTCTGAATTCGTTTCTTCTGTTGCAGTTGCTAGAGCAGTGCTATCTGTTGCCGTGCTGTCGGTGGTTTCCTCTGCCGCTAATACAGGGGTTGGTTCCGGTAGTGGCGTGTAGAACATGAAGTTGGATACGCCGCCTTTGCGCTTGCCTTGGGCAGCCATGTAGGTGCTGTCGTTGATCTGAAGCAATCCCATATCGTCGCCGCGGCCGTTGATGGCTAGGGCAGTGGCTGCAGTGTCGCCTAGGGCGATGGTGTGTAGCTGTAGGCCGTAGTTGCGTGTGGCTCTAGAGAAGGCCATGATTTGTCCGGGGAGTAGTGTTGGGAACACCTCGCTGGCTTCGGTATTGATATTGGCAACTGCCGAAGGTTGGCTCCATACACCGTCAAAGCTTAGGGTGCTTTGGTAGATGTCGTAGTTGCCCGCGTGTTCAACATCTGAGGCGAAGTAGAGCGTGTAGCTTTCCTCGTCGAAGAATGGGTGTACGTAAT
>QQUU01000121.1 GCA_003385605.1 Bacteroidota bacterium | reverse complement strand
GCAGAGTAAATTGCCTAAAACCAATGCGCTAAAAAAAATCTTATTTGGTGGATATTTTGTAAAAAAACGGTTGGAAAAGAAGAATTAAGTTGCTACATTTGCAGCCCTTAAAAAAGGGAATTTAAACAATTTGTATGCCAACTATTGCACAATTAGTACGAAAAGGAAGAGCCACACTCGCCAAGAAGAGTAAATCGGCTGCTTTGGATTCGTGTCCTCAAAGACGTGGGGTTTGTACCCGTGTGTACACCACCACGCCCAAAAAGCCGAACTCAGCGATGCGTAAAGTAGCGCGTGTTCGATTGACTAACGGAAAGGAAGTCAATGCTTACATCCCCGGAGAAGGACACAACCTCCAAGAGCACTCGATAGTATTGGTACGTGGCGGAAGAGTTAAAGATTTACCGGGAGTTCGTTATCACATCGTAAGAGGAGCACTTGACACCGCTGGTGTTGAAGGCCGCTTACAACGCCGTTCAAAATACGGTGCTAAACGACCTAAAAAGTAAATCGTCACTCGAAAAAACAGTAAACAATGAGAAAAAGACAAGCCAAAAAACGTCCACTACTCCCAGATCCAAAGTTTAACGACCAGCTCGTTACACGCTTTGTGAACATGGTTATGTGGGACGGAAAAAAATCGGTTGCCTTTAAAATTTTCTACGATGCAATGGACATCGTTGAAGAACGCAACCAGGACGAAGAGAAAACAGCCATAGAATTATGGAAAGAAGCCCTTTCGAATGTTATGCCCCATGTTGAGGTGCGTAGCCGCCGTGTAGGGGGAGCAACCTTCCAGATTCCTATGCAGATTCGTCCAGATAGAAAAGTATCACTCGCCATGAAATGGTTGATTAGTTTTGCGCGCAAGCGTAACGAAAAATCAATGGCCCTTCGCCTTGCTAACGAGGTTTTAGCTGCGGCTAAAGAAGAAGGTGCTGCTGTGAAAAAACGTGTTGATACACACAAGATGGCAGAAGCCAACAAAGCATTTTCACACTTTAGATTTTAATCATTAGACCATGGCAAGAAATTTAAAATTTACAAGAAACATTGGGATTGCTGCGCACATTGATGCCGGTAAAACCACTACTACAGAGCGTATCCTTTTTTACACAGGGGTAAGCCACAAGATTGGTGAGGTACACGATGGTGCTGCCACCATGGACTGGATGGAGCAAGAGCAAGAGCGTGGAATTACCATCACCTCTGCTGCAACCACCTGTACTTGGAACTTCCCTACAGAGCAAGGGCAACCTCTACCAGATAGCAAACCTTATCACTTTAATATTATTGATACTCCCGGTCACGTTGATTTTACCGTGGAAGTAAACCGATCACTTCGTGTACTCGATGGATTGGTTTTCTTATTTTCTGCAGTAGACGGAGTAGAGCCACAGTCAGAAACGAACTGGCGTTTAGCAGATAATTATAAAGTACCGCGTATTGGTTTCGTTAACAAGATGGACCGTCAAGGATCTAACTTTTTAGGGGTATGCCAG
>QQUU01000042.1 GCA_003385605.1 Bacteroidota bacterium | reverse complement strand
ACTGATAATCGTGAGGTCGGCAGTTCAAATCTGCCCGTGCCTACCACGCTGCAAAGTGCCGGCGGCCTTGCCGCAAGCCCTCATCGGGCCGGCCATATCGGGATTGAAGGGAGTTACCAAATTTTCCTGCCTCGACGGGTTCGCCCGCCAAGGCACGCTGTTTGACAAAGTTAGTGAAGACATCCAAGACCGTGGGATTGCATGGTCACATCAGAACAGGGCCTTCCTGTCGGGTGTGAGCAATCCTGCAAAATGTGCTTGTAAGGCCGGCGCATCGGTTGCTGTCACTGGTTTCCAGTGGCATTTGCCTTTGTGTGCGGTCTGATCAAGTGTCTCTAAGGGCATTTGGTGGATGCCTTGGCGTTGAGAGGCGATGAAGGACGTGACACGCTGCGATAAGCCATGGGGAGCTGCGAGTAAGCTTTGATCCGTGGATTTCCGAATGGGGAAACCCGACCGTAAGGTCACCCGCAAGGGAGCGAACCCGGGGAACTGAAATATCTAAGTACCCGGAGGAAAGGACATCAACCGAGACTCCGTTAGTAGTGACGAGCGAACGCGGACCAGGCCAGTGGCCTGAGAGAAGACAACCAGAAGCGTCTGGAAAGGCGCGCCATAGTGGGTGATAGCCCCGTATGGGTAATGCTTCTTTCAGGTCCTTGAGTAGGGCGGGACACGTGAAATCCTGTCTGAACATGGGGGGACCACCCTCCAAGCCTAAGTACTCCTCAACGACCGATAGCGAACCAGTACCGTGAGGGAAAGGTGAAAAGCACCCCGATGAGGGGAGTGAAATAGACCTGAAACCGAATGCCTACAATCAGTCGGAGCCGCCTTGAGCGGTGACGGCGTACCTTTTGTATAATGGGTCAGCGAGTTACTTTGACGAGCAAGCCTAAGCCGTTAGGTGTAAGCGAAGCGAAAGCGAGTCTGAATAGGGCGTATAGTTCGTTTGAGTAGACCCGAAACCGGGTGATCTAGCCATGGGCAGGTTGAAGGTACGGTAACACGTACTGAAGGACCGAACCCACGCATGTTGAAAAATGCGGGGATGACCTGTGGCTAGGGGTGAAAGGCCAATCAAACCCGGAGATAGCTGGTTCTCCGCGAAAACTATTTAGGTAGTGCGTCACGTATTACCGTCGGGGGTAGAGCACTGGATGGGCTAGGGGGGCGCGAGCCTTACCAAACCTAACCAAACTCCGAATACCGATGAGTACAGCGTGGCAGACAGACTATGGGTGCTAAGGTCCATAGTCGAGAGGGAAACAGCCCAGACCTCCAGCTAAGGTCCCTAAGTTATGGCTAAGTGGGAAAGGATGTGGGAAGGCCAAGACAGCCAGGAGGTTGGCTTAGAAGCAGCCATCCTTTAAAGAAAGCGTAACAGCTCACTGGTCTAGATAAGCCGGCCTGCGCCGAAGATGTAACGGGGCTAAAGCCATACACCGAAGTTGTGGACGTGATTTATCACGTGGTAGCAAAGCGTTCTGTAAGCCTGTGAAGCTCGACCGCGAGGAAGAGTGGAGGTATCAGAAGTGAGAATGTTGACATGAGTAGCGATAAAGAGTGTGAGAA
>QQUU01000141.1 GCA_003385605.1 Bacteroidota bacterium | reverse complement strand
GTTGGCAGACGGGAACTATGGTTTCAGCGGCAGTCCAAACCCAGAGATTGTGGCGGCATGGTATTCCGCTATCCTCAAGACAGGTTTCGAGGGCTACGACAACGACATCTACACGAAGAAAGTGGAGAGCTTCTTGGGCAGCGTAGGACGCCGCAAGTTTATCGTACCGATGTATCAAAGTATGTTGGAGGGCGATGAGAAACGCCAAGCTTGGGCCAAGAAGATTTACATGGACTCGAGAGCGTCGTACCACCCATTGGCACAAGGTACTTTGGATGCTCTGTTTGCCGAGCAGATGTAATGCAGCTGCACCCTATTCACGAGGCTTTAATGCCGCATGCCCAGCCGGACCGCATCAATGACTTCATGCGCTACTTTCAAACGTTTGAAGGTGGCTATGCCGAAGGCGATACGTTCATGGGCGTGATGGTTCCCGACCGCCAGAAGGTTGCTAAAGTATATTTCGATCAGTGGGATGAGCGTGTTTTGCGCAGCGGTCTTGTGCACCCCATTCACGAGGTGCGTCACACAGCACTTTTTACGTTAATGCGTTACTATGGGAAGGAGCGTAAACGCCGGCAGCATTGGCACGATGTGCTGTACAGCTGCTTTGAAGGCATAAATAACTGGGATCTAGTAGATACATGTGCACACAAGATTTTTGGGCAACACGCCTTTAACACGGGCGATTATTCTACGTTGGAGGAGTTGCTTGAAAGTCCGAACGTGTGGAAGAAGCGTGCGGCCATTGTGGCACAGCTGTGGATGTTGAAGCAAGGCAGGTACGATGAATTACTTGCCTACGCACCAGTAGCTGCAGAGGATGCCCCTGAGATTTTACAAAAGGCCATTGGCTGGTTGATGAAATGTTTGTGGCAGCAGCAACCTGAATTGGCCGAAGATCATATGGCGGCCTACCTACAGGAAGGATTATATACGCGTTTGATTGTACGCATTGGATTGGAAAAGGCAGGAAAGGACCATCGAAATCAGTTCTTGGCGACGTTCGCCCCAAAGTAGTTTACCGCCCTAAGTGAACCTGAAGGCTGTCCGATTCCGGCCAGAGCAATTCAAAACTGCCCTTATTCCTGTCGTTTTGACGTTCCTGTTCTTCGTCGCGCTTGAAGAGCGTCTTTAGGTCTTCTTTCTCTTGCTTAATGGTCGACTTTAAGGAGGTGCGAATCTGCTGTCGGTCCAGGCTGATGCACGGATCGTCCAGGTTACAACCCACAAGAAGCCTCATGTATGGCTGATTTTCAGTTTCAGCTTCTGCCACCCAAGTTCCTAAATCGCGATTCGAATTTTTACCACGCAAGGCCAAATCTTTAAGCCCAATCCGAATGCTATATTCGATATCATCGGTCTCTAGATTCTGCCAACCGTTCACCCATAGATTGATGGCACTATTGTCCACGCGAGTTTCGGGTATAATTAAGGTATCTCCACGAATCTGGAACGGTCCCTTTAAATAGGGAAAGTCGATGCGGGAGAGTTCGTCGCGGTCCACAAAGGCACTAAGCTCTTGAAGCGGTGCGTAGTTCTGTAAGGTTCCATTGCGAACCTCCGCCTCAGCATCAATACTGGTCCGCTTT
>QQUU01000072.1 GCA_003385605.1 Bacteroidota bacterium | reverse complement strand
AAAAAAAGTAGTCTCGGGCAGACTCGAACTGCCGACCTCTACATTATCAGTGTAGCGCTCTAACCAGCTGAGCTACGAGACTCTACTTCCTACTTAGGTTTGTTATAGTATAATAAAAAAAATGACAGCCGAACAAAACGAGTTTTAAGCTTTCTTAAATAATCTACCTTAGTCGTCTTTCTCTAGAAAGGAGGTGTTCCAGCCGCACCTTCCGGTACGGCTACCTTGTTACGACTTAACCCCAGTCACCAGTTTTACCCTAGGCTGCTCCTTGCGGTCACAGACTTCAGGCACCCCCAGCTTCCATGGTTTGACGGGCGGTGTGTACAAGGCCCGGGAACGTATTCACCGGATCATGGCTGATATCCGATTACTAGCGATTCCAGCTTCACGCAGTCGAGTTGCAGACTGCGATCCGAACTGAGACCGGTTTTATAGATTCGCTCCTACTCGCGTAGTGGCTGCTCTCTGTACCGGCCATTGTAGCACGTGTGTAGCCCAGGACGTAAGGGCCGTGATGATTTGACGTCATCCCCACCTTCCTCACGGTTTGCACCGGCAGTCTCGTTAGAGTTCCCAGCTTTACCTGTTGGCAACTAACGATAGGGGTTGCGCTCGTTATAGGACTTAACCTGACACCTCACGGCACGAGCTGACGACAACCATGCAGCACCTTGTACGTAGTCCGAAGAAAGATCTATCTCTAAATCATGCAACGTACATTTAAGCCCTGGTAAGGTTCCTCGCGTATCATCGAATTAAACCACATGCTCCACCGCTTGTGCGGGCCCCCGTCAATTCCTTTGAGTTTCACTCTTGCGAGCGTACTCCCCAGGTGGGTCACTTATCACTTTCGCTTAGCCACTCAACTAACCAATGTTAGTCAAACAGCTAGTGACCATCGTTTACGGCGTGGACTACCAGGGTATCTAATCCTGTTCGCTACCCACGCTTTCGTCCCTCAGTGTCAGTATATTGTTAGTAATCTGCCTTCGCAATCGGTATTCTATGTAATATCTATGCATTTCACCGCTACACTACATATTCTAACTACTTCACAATAACTCAAGTCCATCAGTATCAAAGGCAGTTCTATCGTTGAGCGATAGGCTTTCACCTCTGACTTAATAGACCACCTACGGACCCTTTAAACCCAATGATTCCGGATAACGCTTGGATCCTCCGTATTACCGCGGCTGCTGGCACGGAGTTAGCCGATCCTTATTCTTACAGTACCGTCAGTACGCTACACGTAGCGCAGTTTCTTCCTGTATAAAAGCAGTTTACAACCCATAGGGCAGTCTTCCTGCACGCGGCATGGCTGGATCAGAGTTGCCTCCATTGTCCAATATTCCTCACTGCTGCCTCCCGTAGGAGTCTGGTCCGTGTCTCAGTACCAGTGTGGGGGATCCCCCTCTCAGGGCCCCTACCTATCGATGTCTTGGTGAGCCGTTACCTCACCAACTAACTAATAGGACGCATGCCCATCTTCTACCACAAAAGTTTTCTTCTTTACTCGATGCCAAGTAAAGATCGTATGGGGTATTATTCCAAATTTCTCTGGGCTATCCCCCTGTAGAAGGTAGGTTGCATACGCGTTACGCACCCGTGCGCCGGTCGTCAGCA
>QQUU01000115.1 GCA_003385605.1 Bacteroidota bacterium | reverse complement strand
TTGCGATCCGCAGAGTCCTAAAAAAGATTTTACTAGAGGAAGATGCCAACCATGAGATCCATGAAGCCGAAGATGGCAAGATGGCTGTCGAGTCTTTTGGAGAAGGGAATTGGGACCTCGTATTCTGTGATATTAAAATGCCCCATAAGGACGGTGTAGAGGTTCTCGAGCATATGATGAGCATCAATCCGGATGTTCCTGTTATCATGATTTCTGGACACGGTGATATCAACACTGCCGTAGATTGCTTGAAGAAAGGCGCCTACGATTACCTACCGAAACCTCCAGATCTCAACCGTTTATTGAGCACCGTGAGAAATGCTCTGACGCAAAAAGAACTAGTCAGCGAGGTTAAAACCTTGAAGAAGCGCGTCAGTAAGAAGTACAAGATGATCGGTGAAAGTGCCGGTATGCAGGAGCTGCGCGACATCATTGAAAAAGTGGCCCCGTCAGAAGCCCGCGTTCTAATTACTGGTCCTAACGGTTCGGGGAAAGAACTCGTCGCTCACCAAATTCACGAACAGAGTCAGCGCAGTAAGAATGCGATGATCGAAGTGAATTGTGCCGCCATCCCTGCAGAATTGATCGAAAGTGAACTCTTTGGACACAAAAAGGGAGCCTTTACCGGTGCGCAGAAAGACCGTAAAGGGAAATTTGAATTGGCCAACGGTGGAACCTTGTTTTTGGACGAGATTGGGGACATGAGTCTCAGTGCTCAAGCCAAAGTATTGCGTGCATTGCAGGAACACAAAATTACCCCGGTCGGTGGCGATAAAAGTATCAAGGTAGACGTTCGAGTATTGGCTGCGACCAATAAGGACCTGCGCAAGATGATTGACGAGGGAAAGTTCCGTGAAGATTTGTACCACAGATTGGGCGTGATTGTCATGGAGGTACCAGGGCTCAATGCTCGCCGAGATGATATCCCGTTACTCGCCGAGCACTTTTTAAAAGCTATTGGTGAAGAATACGGAACTGCTCCAAAGGAGATTGACACAGAAGCTATCGCCGCTTTACAAGACTACGATTGGACCGGAAACATCCGTGAGTTCCGCAACGTCATGGAGCGTCTCCACATTTTGAGCGGTAATCCAATAAGCAAATCGTGCGTAGATAAATTCGCGAGGAAATAAGCGTACTTTTGCCTCAAATAAAGAAGCACATGAGTTTCCCAAAATTTCTCGTCGCAGATAACACCGATAGCCCAGATGCTATCTTCATCGTACACACCGAATTTCCAGCATTCATCCTCAACCTAGAGAATGATGAAGTAAAGTGGCTGGACGATATCAGCGACGAAAACGAAGGTGATTTAACGAAAACCCTTGAAGGCCTCATCACAGAAGCTGAGGATTTCTACCAACGCGAAGTCGACCGCTATAACCTCTAATGGCCTACCGCTGGAGCACATACAGTCAGCAGTATAAAATTAGCCTTAACCTTGCCTACCCCGTTGTCATAGGACAACTAGGACAAATCATGGTAAGTGTGGCCGATTCTATCATGGTCGGGAAGTTCCTCGGAACCATTCCACTTGCAGCCATTAGCCTTGCCGTATCGGTGCTGATCATCCCCATGGTTTTTGCCATAGGTGTGGCCTATGGACTCACTCCGCTCGTAGCCGGCGCTGATGGTGAAGAGAATCCCGCAGCGGCTACCAAATACTTCAAGAACGGCTTAGT
>QQUU01000029.1 GCA_003385605.1 Bacteroidota bacterium | reverse complement strand
GTTCGGATCGCAGTCTGCAACTCGACTGCGTGAAGCTGGAATCGCTAGTAATCGGATATCAGCCATGATCCGGTGAATACGTTCCCGGGCCTTGTACACACCGCCCGTCAAACCATGGAAGCTGGGAGTGCCTGAAGTCTGTGACCGTAAGGAGCAGCCTAGGGTAAAACTAGTGACTGGGGTTAAGTCGTAACAAGGTAGCCGTACCGGAAGGTGCGGCTGGAACACCTCCTTTCTAGAGAAAGACGACTAAGGTAGATTGAGTTTAGAAACAGCGTTTTGTTCGGCTGTCATTTTTTTTATAGATACTACACATAAGATACAGTAGAGTCTCGTAGCTCAGCTGGTTAGAGCGCTACACTGATAATGTAGAGGTCGGCAGTTCGAGTCTGCCCGAGACTACTTTTTTTACTGTAGAAAAGGTGTAGCCATAAAAGGAAATTCTAGAAGTTGGGCTTCCACATGTCTGGGTTCATCATTTGGGATGGATATTATGGATTATGGGGGATTAGCTCAGCTGGCTAGAGCGCCTGCCTTGCACGCAGGAGGTCATCGGTTCGACTCCGATATTCTCCACAAGGCAATACCTTGTGATAATTAAAGTTATTACAGGTTTTGCAAACAAGCGATTAGTTGCTGATATTTTTATCATTTGCGAATCGCGATAACGTTCATTGACATATTGAAAAAAGATACATAAATAGAAACGTATCAATCATATATACAAATATGGTTGTACGAGCAAATAGAGTAATAAAACTAAAGAGAAAAGTTACGATAGGCTAATTAAGGGCGCATGGGGGATGCCTAGGCTCTCAGAGGCGAAGAAGGACGTGATAAGCTGCGAAAAGCTGCGGGGAATGGCACATACATTTTGATCCGCAGATATCCGAATGGGGCAACCCGTTATGTTGAAGACATAACACACCGTAAGGTGAGCAAACCCGGGGAACTGAAACATCTAAGTACCCGGAGGAGAAGAAAACAAAAGTGATTCCGCTAGTAGTGGCGAGCGAACGCGGAATAGCCCAAACCAATATTGTTACGGCAATGTTGGGGTTGTAGGACCACGTTATTTGATGCTTAAAGAATTAGAATTTACTGGAAAGTAAAACCATAGAGGGTGATAGTCCCGTATAGGTAAATTAAGTTATTGATAGTGGTATCCTGAGTAGTGCGGGGCACGTGAAACCTTGCATGAAACTGCCGGGACCATCCGGTAAGGCTAAATACTCCTGAGAGACCGATAGTGAACCAGTACCGTGAGGGAAAGGTGAAAAGAACCCTGAATAAGGGAGTGAAATAGAACCTGAAACCATGCGCTTACAAGCGGTCGGAGCAGCGTAAGCTGTGACGGCGTGCCTTTTGCATAATGAGCCTACGAGTTACCGTTGCTAGCGAGGTTAATCGATTCAGTCGAGGATCCGTAGCGAAAGCGAGTCTGAATAGGGCGTGATAGTTAGTAGTGGTAGACGCGAAACCGTGTGATCTACCCATGGGCAGGTTGAAGCTGTGGTAACACATAGTGGAGGACCGAACCCGTTGACGTTGAAAAGTCTTGGGATGACCTGTGGGTAGGGGTGAAAGGCCAATCAAACTCGGAAATAGCTCGTACTCCCCGAAATGCATTTAGGTGCAGCGTATTAATAGTTTTATAGAGGTAGAGCTACTGATTGGATGCGGGGGCTTCACCGCC
>QQUU01000117.1 GCA_003385605.1 Bacteroidota bacterium | reverse complement strand
GAAGGCACGACTACGGGCCCGCAAAAGCCGTCTTACGTTGAATATACCAAGCTGAGCGCAGCGCGAATGCGCCGTTGGGAAAAGACCTACAAGCCAGCGCAGAGCACCCTGGATAACATTGCTTCTATAACGAGCGAGAAGGAGCAGTGGTTGGTCTTCAGCGAAACGTGGTGTGGCGATGCAGCGCATAACCTGCCGTTTATTGCCAAATGGGCCGAGCATGCTGGGGTGGAATTGCGTATCATCCTCCGCGATGAAAACACGGAACTCATGGACGAGTTTCTAACCAATGGGGGACGCTCTATTCCAAAATTGGTCCGGTTAAACGAAAATTTCGAAGTCCTTGGAACCTGGGGTCCGCGTCCAACGCCATTGATGGAAGAATATGTCAAATGGAAGGCTGAGCCGGAGTTCGACTACAAAGAGTGGACGCTGTTCGCTCAGGATTGGTACAACAAGGACAAGGGCGCCTCGCTTGAGGCAGATTTCATTGCACTTTTGGGGTAACTACTTCAACCCGTTCTCTTTGAAGTTGATGTACATCTGTTCAAAGTTCGTGTACACGCCAGCGAGGAAGGTCTCTGTCAGCGCTTCTTTTACTGCCGCCGGTGAGGGGTGGCTGTCCTTCATGAACTTGTAGGCTTGCTTCATTGGGCCCGCCTCAAATTCCACGACGTGCCAGCGCTCCATGGCGTAGATGGTAGTTTTGAATTGTTTCGTGCTCCAGCTCTCTACTATTCTCATAAGTCCACGTGCATTTTGAAGTTGATCAATCTGTTGGTCATGTAGTTCGGTACGGCATATTGGCCGGCAGCACTTACATCACGCACCCAAAGGTAGCTCACAGTATTGCGCGCTTGCAACAAGTTGAAGATTTCTGCGCTCACCCAGACCTCGTCAAACTGCTCGGTCCATTTGCCTTTGAGCACTTTAATGAATCCAATATCAGCACGGCGGTAGGGCGGAGATCGGAATACGCGCTCCCACGGATCGCTAATACCGTCGCCTGGTCCATCAGGTCCAAAGGGGAAGCCGCCGCCAACCATCAAGGTCAGACTCAGACGAGTAGAGGGGTCGTTGGGCAGGTAATCTTGGAAGTATACAGCAAAGTTGAAGCGCGTATCAGTCGGACGGGCAAACCAGCCTTGGGCAAAGCCGTCTGTCGGTCGTTCCTCGGCTTTAAATAAGCTGAAAGTGAACCAGCTATCGGTGCCTTGCACAAATTCCCCATTCACACGGCTGTCGAAGCCGTAGATACGTCCGATGGCATTGTTGTTCGCCGCATAGCGAATGCGTACGTTTTCAATATCGTAGAGATTTACGCGGTTGAGGTCCTTGTAATAGGATTCAAAGGACCACACAAACGGGCGTCCCCACATCTCAAAATCTTTGTCGCTGCGCACGGTGAAGTGCATGGCGTTCTGGCTTCGCACCTCGGTGTTGAGCACACCGTCTTTTTGACGCATTTCTCGGTAGAACGGGTATTGGTCGTACAATCCGGCGGCAATGGTAAAGGTGCGGCCCTCCTCATTCGGTTTGTAAAAGAGTTTGAAGCGTGGGCTGATGCGTAGTTCGCCGTTCAATGTGGCATATTGAGTGCGCACTCCTGCGTTGTAGGTCCAGATACCTTTTTCCGTTGCCCATTTCCCTTCCCAATTCACATATCCTTTCAATCGGGTATTGGTGATCAGCTGGGTGGCACTAACGTGGGTGTAGAGGTCCAAATTATCGAGGGGA
>QQUU01000118.1 GCA_003385605.1 Bacteroidota bacterium | reverse complement strand
CAATTTTTGCCGAATTGTTTCGCGCCTCTATATATGGAAATGTATGCGCTCCACAATCATTCCCCATTAAGAGGGAATCGCATTGAGAGAAGTTCCGGGCATTTTTAGCTTTAGGGTTGACTTGCACCAGGCCACGGTAGCTGTTTTGTGATTTTCCAGCAGAGATTCCTTTTGAAATAATGGTCGAACGGGTGTTCTTCCCAATATGAACCATTTTTGTACCTGTATCTGCTTGCTGGAAATTATTCGTTACCGCGATGGAGTAAAATTCCCCAATCGAGTTGTCTCCTTTCAAAATACAAGAGGGGTATTTCCAGGTTACGGCAGAACCCGTTTCTACTTGGGTCCAAGATATTTTAGCGTTGGTGTGGCAAATTCCGCGTTTGGTCACAAAATTAAAGACCCCGCCTTTGCCCTCTTTATCTCCAGGGAACCAGTTTTGAACGGTTGAATATTTTATTTCGGCATCGTCAAGGGCAATCAACTCAACACAAGCAGCGTGTAACTGATTTTCATCTCTTGATGGCGCTGTACAACCTTCAAGATATGAAACATAACTCCCTTCATCTGCAATGACAAGGGTTCGCTCAAATTGACCTGTCCCTGCTTGATTGATTCTAAAATAGGTTGAAAGTTCCATGGGACACTTTACACCCTTTGGGATATAACAAAATGACCCGTCAGAAAACACAGCTGAATTCAAGGCTGCATAAAAATTATCTTTGATTGGGATAACAGAACCAATGTACTTTTTGACCAATTCTGGATAATCCTTAATGGCTTCTGAAATAGAACAAAATATAATGCCTTTTTCGGCTAGTGTATCACGGAAAGTGGTGGCAACTGAAACAGAGTCCATTACAATATCTACCGCTACTCCTGCTAATTTTTTTTGTTCATCAATTGAAATTCCCAGTTTATTAAAAGTTTCTAATAACTCTGGGTCAACCTCGTCTAAGCTTTCGTATTTGTCTTTTTTCTTTGGAGCAGAATAATATGAAATTGCTTGGAAATCGGGTTTTTTATATTGCACATTCGCCCATTCTGGCTCTTCCATTTGTTTCCAGGCTGCAAAAGCTTCAAGACGCCATTGTGTCATCCACTCTGGTTCTTGTTTGCGTTTTGAGATAGCACGAACAATATCTTCGTTTAAACCTATGGGAAAAGTATCTGATTCTATATCTGTATAGAAGCCGTACTCATACTCTTTTGTTTCGAGCTCTTTTTTTAATTCTTCTTCCGTATATGCCATATGCCTTCTTTTTAGAGCGAAAAACTTTCTCCACAACCACAGGTTCTATTCGCGTTAGGATTGTTAAAGACAAATCCTTTCCCATTGAGACCGCCTGAATATTCCAGGGTTGTACCTACGAGGTAAAGTAAACTTTTCTTATCCACCACTATCTTAACATTGTTGTCCTCAAAAAGCTGATCGTTTTCTTGTTTTTCTGCATCAAAAGAAAGATCATAAGACAAGCCAGAACAGCCGCCGCTTTTAACACCAACTCGTACATAAGCCGCACTAGGATCATAGCCTTCTTCCTGCATTAAAACAGCTACTTTTTCTCTCGCTGATGAAGCCACCTTAATCATGGGTAAATAATCGTTTTCTAATTTTGGTACAAATATAGTTCATTTCGCCCACTATCACTAGTGTTTCACCATAGATAAAGTCAATAGAATTATTCTAAAACAACATCCCATAAGGCGACAAAGATATCTTTACCTCCCCTGTTGTTTAAAAATTGTCCATTTTGGCTTTCTGAAGTTCCTGTCACCAGCAA
>QQUU01000039.1 GCA_003385605.1 Bacteroidota bacterium | reverse complement strand
ACCAACCCTGGAGGGTAGGGTTGGAATATTTTACTCGGTACTACCCCGTACTAATACATAACCCTTTTTCAAATGGCTTCAACTCTTTCAAGACAACAATCACAATCCACTTGGGACAATTTCTGCGAGTGGGTAACTTCTACCAATAACCGCCTCTATGTCGGTTGGTTCGGCGTGCTGATGATCCCAACTCTGTTGGCAGCAACCATCTGTTTCGTCGTAGCATTCATCGCTGCTCCTCCTGTGGACATCGATGGCATCCGTGAACCCGTCGCTGGTTCACTCATGTACGGTAACAACATCATCTCTGGTGCAGTTGTTCCCTCTTCCAACGCAATTGGTCTTCACTTCTATCCCATCTGGGAAGCCGCATCGCTCGACGAGTGGCTGTATAACGGTGGTCCTTTCCAACTCGTAGTCTTCCACTTCCTCATCGGCATCTATGCCTACATGGGTCGTGAGTGGGAACTTTCCTATCGCTTGGGTATGCGTCCTTGGATCTGCGTTGCATATAGCGCACCTGTCGCTGCTGCTTCTGCTGTATTCCTCGTCTATCCTTTCGGTCAAGGATCTTTCTCCGATGCTATGCCTCTTGGTATCTCTGGTACTTTTAACTATATGCTTGTATTCCAAGCAGAACACAATATCCTTATGCATCCGTTCCACATGCTCGGTGTTGCTGGGGTATTCGGTGGATCTCTGTTCTCTGCTATGCATGGAAGTCTCGTTACTTCTTCGCTGGTTCGTGAAACCACGGAAACTGAGTCCCAGAACTATGGTTACAAGTTCGGTCAAGAAGAAGAGACCTACAACATTGTTGCAGCACACGGTTACTTCGGTCGTCTGATCTTCCAGTATGCTTCTTTCAACAATTCTCGCTCGCTGCATTTCTTCCTCGCAGCATGGCCAGTCGTGGGCATCTGGTTTACCGCCCTCGGCGTCTCCACCATGGCGTTAAACCTCAACGGCTTCAACTTCAATCAATCCATTATTGATGGTCAAGGTCGTGTTCTGAACACCTGGGCAGACGTACTCAACCGCGCTGGTCTGGGTATGGAAGTTATGCACGAGCGTAATGCTCACAACTTCCCCTTGGATCTTGCTGCTGCTGAGTCCACCCCTGTGGCACTCACCGCACCTAGCATTGGTTGATAAAACCTGCTAGACTTACAGAGGGTCTACGGACCCTCTATTTTTTTACTCTTTAATGTTAAGTAATATTACTTATTCAAATGGTAGCATCAAATTTAACTCTACAACAGAGGGGATGGTTCGATGTCCTGGATGACTGGCTTAAACGCGACCGCTTTGTCTTTGTGGGCTGGTCTGGACTACTTCTTTTTCCCACTGCTTATCTTGCAATTGGTGGCTGGCTTACTGGCACAACTTTCGTTACGAGCTGGTATACCCACGGGTTGGCGTCTAGTTACCTTGAGGGCGCTAATTTTCTTACAGCGGCAGTGTCAACTCCTGCTGACGCTATGGGTCATTCTCTTCTTCTACTTTGGGGTCCTGAAGCTCAGGGCGATTTCGTCCGGTGGTGCCAGCTTGGGGGACTCTGGGCTTTTGTGGCGCTCCACGGAGCCTTCGCTCTTATCGGTTTTATGCTCAGGCAGTTTGAACTTGCTCGTCTAATCGGTATCCGACCCTACAATGCGATTGCTTTTTCTGGTCCTATTGCTGTATTCGTCTCTGTATTTCTCATCTACCCTCTCGGACAATCCTCTTGGTTCTTTGCGCCGAGTTTCGGTGTCGCGGCGATATTCCGCTTCCTTCTCTTCCTCCAGGGCTTTCATAATTGGACGCTCAATCCCTTCCATATGATGGGTGTGGCAG
>QQUU01000079.1 GCA_003385605.1 Bacteroidota bacterium | reverse complement strand
CATCACATGCATCGCACTTTCACTGTTGTGCATCCACCAGGCACAATGCCCAAGGGTATCACTAAAGATTTTGGTGAGGGCCGTCCCGAAGGACCCACCACCAATGACTGCAACGCTATGTGGTTTCTGCTCCATTAAAAAGTGATTTCTGCTTCTATCTCTTCATCCCCACGCTTGTATACGATGGTGGTGGTGTCGCCCTTCTTGAAGGCGCCTAGGGCACCCATGTAGGCATAGATATCATCGATGGTAAAGTCGCCTATTTTCAAAACGATGTCTCCCGCCTTCATGCCCGCGTTCGCGGCAGGACGGCCCTCGGTAGCACCGTCAATCTTAAGGCCAGGTCCTCCAAATAAGTAATCCGGTACCACCCCAAGTGTCACAGAGAAACGTGGTGTGGTTTTCTGCTCTGAACTGGTTGTTTTCTGGAAGTTTAGGCGCTCGTAGGAAGACGTACGAGCAGTAATGGTGTAAACCATCGAAGCCAATTTTGCCATGCCTTTGTAATTCACCTTATCGGCATCGTCGGCCGGTTTGTGGTAGTCTTCGTGAGTTCCTGTGAACAGGTGAAGTACCGGTAGGTTTTTGTAGTAGAACGAGGTGTGGTCTGAAGGACCTACACCGGCAGGATCTTTCTTAATGTCGAGGTCGTGGATGGGCGCATCTAGGATTTCATCCCACTGCTCGGCGGTACCTGTTCCCGAAACTTGGAGACGGTTATCGCGGAGGCGACCCACCATATCAAAATTGATCATGTATTCTACCGTTTCCAATGGGAAGGTCGGGTGATCAGTGAAGTATTTCGAGCCGATGAGGCCACTTTCTTCCGCACTGAAAAAGAGGATGACGTAGTTGTAGTTGGTGTCCTGACGCTTGCCGTAGTAGCGGGTCGCTTCGAGCAAAAGCGTGGTACCCGAACCGTTATCGTCCGCACCGTTGTGAATGGCTGGGGCACCTTTGTACAAGCTGTTTTCACCGCCCATGCCAATGTGGTCGTAGTGGGCACCAAGGACGACCGTACGCGCCTTGTTATTGTTAACGAATCCGGCAAGGTTGTATCCCGTGCTGTAGCGCTCTTTCATGCTTACGGCGAGGCTCACTTTTTGGGATTTCTTGGCCAATTTTTCAGCGGCTG
The DNA here is from genome assembly GCA_003385605.1 of Bacteroidota bacterium. Taxonomy (GTDB): domain Bacteria; phylum Bacteroidota; class Bacteroidia; order Flavobacteriales; family Schleiferiaceae; genus UBA10364. Next base: position 743 of record QQUU01000079.1, on the reverse strand, counting down.
CCTCATTGCGCACAAAGAGTACTGGAATGTCGATGGAGTTAATGGCCTTGAAAAATTCAGGAACATCCGAGGCCGTTTTTTCAGGGTTGATCAGGAGCACTGCAGCTGCACCTTTGGCTTTGGCCAGTTTAAGTCGCTGGTTCACGCTGTGGTAGGCTGCATAAGCGCTGTGCGGGTGAACGCCGTCTGGGGAACTCACGTTGAGTACGGCTATTTTACCTTCAAGGTCCTTGCCCTGATAGTCGTTGTAAGAACCGTCTTCTTTGACGATACCGTATCCTATGCTCAGCGTTTTTCCGGAGATTCCACCATTGCCGCTGTAGGCCACGGGGTAGAAATCCACATGAGGAACAAGGACTTTTTTGCCCAATTTAAGGCCCGTCTGATCGTAATCTATGGCCGCATATTCCGGCACTGGAAAAGCTTGGCGGTAGCCATCTTCTCCGTAGGGCTCGAGACCAAATTCGGCCATGCGCTGCTCAATGAAATCACGTGCAATATCACTTCCAGGAGTTCCAGGCAGACGGCCCTTGAGGGAATCTGATGCGAGGAAGAATAGATCCCGTTGCATGCGCTTGGGAGCCTCCTTATCGATAGCTACTTCTTGTGCCTTTATAGGTAGGGTAAATACTAGGGCGAGAATAGGTACAATAAATCGCTTGTTCATGAGTTCATTATTAAGGTCGCCCAAAGGTACGACCCAAAGGCTATATTTGAGGTGTGAGTAACGGTATGAAACAGCT
>QQUU01000096.1 GCA_003385605.1 Bacteroidota bacterium | reverse complement strand
CATCACATGCATCGCACTTTCACTGTTGTGCATCCACCAGGCACAATGCCCAAGGGTATCACTAAAGATTTTGGTGAGGGCCGTCCCGAAGGACCCACCACCAATGACTGCAACGCTATGTGGTTTCAGCTCCATTAAAAAGTAATTTCTGCTTCTATCTCTTCATCCCCACGCTTGTAAACGATGGTGGTGGTGTCGCCCTTCTTGAAGGCGCCTAGGGCCCCCATGTAGGCATAGATATCATCAATGGTAAAGTCGCCTATTTTCAAAACGATGTCTCCCGCCTTCATGCCCGCGTTCGCGGCAGGACGGCCCTCGGTAGCACCGTCAATCTTCAGGCCAGGTCCACCAAATAAGTAATCCGGCACAACGCCAAGTGTCACAGAGAAACGCGGTGTGGTTTTCTGCTCTGCACTGGTTGTTTTCTGGAAGTTTAGGCGTTCGTAGGAAGACGTACGAGCAGTAATGGTGTAGACCATCGAAGCCAATTTTGCCATGCCCTTGTAATTCACCTTGTCGGCATCGTCGGCCGGTTTATGGTAGTCTTCGTGTGTTCCTGTGAACAGGTGAAGTACCGGTAGGTTTTTGTAGTAGAACGAGGTGTGGTCTGAAGGGCCTACTCCGGCAGGGTCTTTCTTGATGTCGAGGTCGTGGATAGGCGCATCTAGGATTTCATCCCACTGCTCGGCCGTACCTGTTCCTGAAACTTGGAGACGGTTATCGCGGAGGCGACCCACCATATCAAAATTGATCATGTATTCTACCGTTTCCAATGGGAAGGTCGGGTGCTCAGTGAAGTATTTCGAGCCGATGAGGCCACTTTCCTCCGCACTAAAGAAGAGGATGACGTAGTTGTAGTTGGTGTCCTGACGCTTGCCGTAGTAGCGGATCGCCTCGAGCAAAAGCGTGGTGCCCGAACCGTTATCGTCCGCCCCGTTGTGGATGGCTGGGGCACCTTTGTACAGGCTGTTTTCACCGCCCATACCAATGTGGTCATAGTGGGCACCAAGGACGACTGTACGCGCCTTGTTGTTGTTAACGAATCCGGCGAGGTTGTATCCCGTGCTGTAGCGCTCTTTCATGCTTACGGCGAGGCTCACTTTTTGGGATTTCTTGGCCAATTTTTCAGCGGCCGCCTCATTGCGCACAAAGAGTACTGGAATGTCGATGGAGTTGATGGCCTTGAAAAATTCAGGAACATCCGAGGCCGTTTTTTCAGGGTTGATCAAGAGCACTGCAGCTGCACCTTTGGCTTTGGCCAGTTTAAGTCGTTGGTTCACGCTGTGGTAGGCTGCATAGGCGCTGTGCGGGTGAACGCCATCCGGAGAACTCACGTTGAGTACGGCTATTTTACCTTCAAGGTCCTTGCCCTGGTAATCGTTATAGGAACCGTCTTCTTTAACGATACCGTATCCTATGCTCAGCGTTTTTCCAGAGATTTCGCCGTTGCCGCTGTAGGCCACTGGGTAGAAATCCACATGAGGAATAAGGAGTTTTTTGCCCAATTTAAGGCCCGTCTGATCGTAATCGATGGCCGCATATTCTGGCACTGGAAAGGCTTGACGGTAGCCGTTTTCACCGTAGGGCTCTAGACCAAATTCGGCCATACGCTGCTCAATGAAATCACGTGCAATATCACTTCCAGGAGTTCCAGGCAGACGGCCCTTGAGGGAATCTGATGCAAGGAAGAATAGATCCCGTTGCATGCGCTTGGGAGCCTCCTTATCGATAGCTACTTCTTGTGCCTTTACAGGTAGGGTAAATACTAGGGCGAGAATAGGTACAATAAATCGCTTGTTCATGAGTTCATTATTAAGGTCGCCCAAAGGTACGACCCAAAGGCTATATTTGAGGTGTGAGTAACGGTATGAAACAGCT
>QQUU01000093.1 GCA_003385605.1 Bacteroidota bacterium | reverse complement strand
TAAATGCGATGCTGCGTTCTGCAAAATCAATACCTGTTCTGTAGTTGATGCTCCAGTTATCTGTCGGGCGGTAACTTCCAGACATACTCAATGAGTGGGCAGCAAATTCATTGACAAACATAGGTCGATCACTGCCTTCCTCTCCCGCTTCAACTTGGGTTACAAAGCGCACGTCATAGTTCAATCGGATGTCCCAGTCTTGGCGCAGCGGCACCAAACCGTCGTAGCGGTAATAGTCGATATCACCTTGAGTGAAACTGCCACCTCGTTGCTCGGGCGTGACCGCATCGCGACGGTTGTCTCGGTTGCTCTTTAAAGAAGTACTAGCCGAGAATTGAGAGGTGCGGTGAACCATTAACCCTTGCCCTTCGCGGGCTGCTAAAATGGGCTGTCTATCCCCTTCCTCGGTATAACTGTAGGGGTCAAATTGACCCTGGTAGCTCAGTCTTAACTTCTTGTTGAATAGAGAACTCTGCGCCGTAAGACGCACGATGTTCCAATTATAGCCGTCTTGGGCTGCTAGATTATAATTCGTGCTAAAATTAAAACGCTCCAAGAGTTTCACCTTGGTCAATTCTCCTGTTGTATCGCCCCGGGCGACCATCTTAGCTTCCACATTGTTGTCGAGGTTCAAAGAAATCGAACCGTTGGAACCCCTACCCGGTGAACCATACAAGAATCCTGTGTATCGGTTGTAATAAAGCTGATTGTCGAGCGTATCTACAAAGGTTTGGTAGTACCCCCAGAATGGATCACCAAAATCAGGACGGTAATTCAAGCTTGCCCTTGGGGTAATCATATGACGCACCGCCTTAACAGGACCCTTAGAGATTTGAAAGGTTCCATAAATCTTGGTGTTCATCGAAGCGCTCACCCCAAAATCTCTAACCGCTTGAAACCCATTGATGGTATCTACGACCGAAGCCTTGTTCAACGTGCTGTCAAAGGCATAATCATACTGCTGGAAGTACCAACGCTCTGTGTAGTTCGCACTAGGATTGAAGGTGATGTACTTCAGAATTTTACCGTTAGTGCTCAGGCTTGTGGTGTGCTTTACTCCGTATTGACCGTATTCTCTGAGTACATCGCTGAAATCGTATCCGGCTGTACTGTCAAGGTCTGTGGCTATGGTTCCTAAGTTACCCTTGACTCTACCTTCGGCCACCGAGCTGTAGTTCATACCCACCTTGTCGTACCATTGGCTCTTGCCGTCGTTGGTCTTCAAGGGAAAGAAACGAGGAACATTAAGGGAGGCTTTCGGCAGATTGGTTGTAAAGCTCTGAGTACCGTTGTTTTGACTGTGATTTCCGCTGACCGTTAGATTCGCACGACCAAATTTTTGGTTGTAGGTAATGCTCGAATTCATCGTATTGTTCGTGGTCGTCATCGTCCCATTCATCAAATCTTCTGCGTTAGCGGCGTTCTTGAAGAAGTTGGGGTTCTGTAGATTGATTCGTGCGTTAAACTTCCGCGTTGGATGCGCTTTAGGGTCTTGGGTATGGGACCATTTGATGCTAAAGTTGTTTGATTCCGAGTAGCGTCCAAACGGCTCATAGATTTTCAATCCGCGTTTTACATTTCGAAAACTATAACTGAAGTTTCCAGAGTACTTGTAGCGCTTTTTATAGTTCGTCGTTGCTGCCAATGCCCAAGAACCTCTGAGATAGATATCTCCACGAAGCTCAAAGTTCATGTAGTCATTAATGGGAAAGTACCACCCCCCATTCACGAGGCCGAGACCTTGTGTTGGAGAATTCTGAAAAGAAGGCATGAGCAGTCCCGAAATATCTGGTTTTTCAATGTTCGTTGGAAAATACCCGTACGGGATAACTAGTGGCGTTGGAATTCCGAAAAACTCAAAATGCGCGGGACCTGTGATGATACGTTCACCCATTACCAC
>QQUU01000051.1 GCA_003385605.1 Bacteroidota bacterium | reverse complement strand
CAAACAGAGACTTGCGGTATTGAGGTTAATCCATTAAAAGTTACCCCTGAATGCTTTAGAAAGTCAAGTTTTGGTGATAACTCCAAAATATCAACAAAACCTTGACCATCTTCCACTTTGACGTATCTTGAATAGGTTCGGAACAGAAAGCCTGTTAACGGATCATATACAACACTTGGTAGTCATTACTTCAAATAAAAACAGAAAAAATGAATGAAAAAGTAATTCGATTTGTATCAATAGCTTATTTGCTTGCTTGGGCTATTTGGTTAATTCCTATTTTAAGGATGAATGGCCGTTATGAATTGAACGAGGAATTTTCTCCCTTCTTATTAGCAGGTAGTTTTAGTCCAACTATTGCCGCTTTAATTTGCAGGTATATCGATAAAAAATGGACGGGAGTACAGACCCTTTTAAATCAAGTAATTCGGTTTAAATTTCCTTTTAAAGTGTATGTCGTCTGTTTGTTTGTACTACCAATACTTGCTGCTCTTTCTTATTTAATGTTACAAATTAAAGCAATAAATCTAGATGAAAATATTTTACTATATGTGACAATGATTATAGCTCCTCTTAATGGTCTTTTAGGAATTCTATCAGGAGTTGGTCCCCTTGGAGAAGAGTTAGGGTGGAGAGGTTATCTACAACCTATCATCAGCAAAAAAAAGAATGATTTCCAAGCCGCCATAATTATAGGTCTAATTTGGGCTTTTTGGCACTTGCCTATTTTCTTGTTTCCTGAATGGAGAAATGGACTTGATTTGCCAACCTTTATAATTCTATATCCAATCAGTACTATATTTTTAGCTTTTATGATGACAAAAGTATGGAGGTGGAGTAGAATGTCTGTTTTTTTATGTATGTGGTTTCACGGATTGATAAACGCACTGCTTGGAATAATGTCAAATAGAAGAGCTTTTAACTTTGAAGAGTACTCTGATCTTTCAATCTATTTATTGATTTTAAGCTTTTTACTAGTTGGATGTTTTACTTTTGAAATAATTGATAGAAAAATTATGAAAACAACTACCAACACAGTATATAGAAAATAGCAGTTGAATGCTTACTTCAAAGTTTGTGCTTTTCTACTATTTTATCACCAAATCAAAAGCATTAGCAATTTTATTCTGCTACTTTTTATATACGAGACTTGCCCGCCATAGCACTACCCCCTTCATTCTCTTCTTCACTATTTCAACCACAGAATTCTAGGTTTTCATTCAATAAAAGGTCATTCCTTAAACAAACGCGATTGAACTACCTCAGCTACGGCGGACAACTTCATATAAAGAGCATTCCTTAAAAAGTTAGGGTGATATCTCACAATATCCACTTTTGTTTAAAACCCCTGATTGTCCACTTCACAAATCATCTATCTATTTAAAAGTCGCCCGAGTGCTATTTCTTACTTTTGATTCAACAAAGACTCATCGATGAAACACCTCCTCTCCCTTTTTCTAGCAACATGTACTCTGAGCTCATTGAGCGCACAAGAAACAGTCACGGCCGCACTTCTTTATGAAGCGGGGTTAGAATACGGTGGAGACGAACTCTTAACCTTACAATTTACCAACGGCGAAGAGCAAGTAATGCTGGCCGGACAAGGCGGCTACGCCAGTATTGGTGGTGAATTCCGTCTAGCCAATGTTGATTATTTAGCCCTTAGAGCTACCGTCGGTATCAAGTACAATACAACTGCTGCCGATAATGCAAATATTGCCTTCACCAGAATTCCAGTGAATATCGTTCCCCATTTTTACTTCGATGAAATGATTCATGTGGGTGTGGGCATCACGGCACATCAGCGCGTTCGCTTAAACGGGGACGGCTTTACTCCGGATGTGGACTTTGCAGGTTCCATCTCACCAAGATTCGAGATCGGATATGGCGGCTGTGCATTGACCTATT
>QQUU01000061.1:1669-1993 GCA_003385605.1 Bacteroidota bacterium | reverse complement strand
CTCGTTGGAGAGAGTAACGACTATACTGGTAAAGGCCTTAGTGGTGCGAAAATTATCATTCGTAAACCTGAAGATGCCACGATTGTAGCGCACGACAATATCATTTGTGGTAACGTAGCCTTGTACGGAGCGACCTCCGGTGAGCTTTATGTAAACGGGATTGCCGGTGAACGTTTCTGTGTACGAAATTCAGGTGCCAAAGCCATTGTAGAAGGTGTGGGGGACCACGGACTGGAATACATGACCGGTGGTGAAGCCATCATCTTGGGTGCCACGGGTAAAAACTTCGGTGCAGGGATGAGTGGTGGAATCGCTTACGTCCTA
>QQUU01000061.1:0-1659 GCA_003385605.1 Bacteroidota bacterium | reverse complement strand
CGACGGTACTCTTGAAAGCAGATTTAACAACGATAGCGCTGATCTAGAGCAGCCAACAGCCGAAGACTTGGCCTACTTACAATCTCGTATTCAGACGCATTTGGACCACACGGGTAGCGAGCGTGCTAAGGCATTGCTGGGCGATTGGAATACTGCTTCAGGCCAATTTGTCAAAGTATTCCCAAGAGATTACAAACGCGTTCTAGAAGCGAAAAAAGCACAAGCACATGGGTAAGGATACCGGATTTTTAGAAGTAAATCGCCAAGGGCCGGCTATGCGCCAGCCTGAGGAGCGAGTTAAAGATTACAAAGAACATTACTTACCGCTAGGCGAAAGAGCCACTGAGCAAGCCTCGCGCTGCATGGACTGCGGTGTGCCTTTTTGCAACTCTGGATGTCCACTAGGTAACCGTATTCCTGAGTTTAACGACGCGGTGTATCGTGGCGACTACAAGGAAGCCTACAGCGTTTTGCGTACGACGAACAACTTCCCTGAATTCACGGGTAGAATTTGTCCTGCGCCGTGTGAGGCAGCTTGTGTATTGGGCATTAACAACAACCCGGTAACTATTGAATTCATTGAAAAAGAAATCAGTGAAAAGGCTTGGGAAGAAGGTTGGGTGGTACCTAAGCTGCCCGTGGTTAGAACGGGCAAAAGCGTAGCCGTTGTAGGTGCAGGCCCTGCTGGTTTAGCCGCTGCGGACCAATTGAACCAAAAAGGCCACCGTGTAAAAGTCTTTGAACGCGATGCTCGTGTTGGAGGACTATTGACCTACGGTATTCCCGATTACAAGCTTGAAAAGCACGTAGTAGCACGCCGAGCGGCCATCATGGAAGAAGAGGGTGTCGTATTTCAATGTGGTACGGAGATTGGCACGGACATTACGCTAGAGGAATTACGTGAATCATTCGATGCTGTGCTTATCACTATTGGTTCGAAGCAACCTCGAGATATTCGTGCGAAAGGCAGAGAGGCTAAAGGCGTCCACTTTGCCATGGACTTCTTGCACTTGAACAACCAGAAGGTGGCAGGTGATGCGCCTGCAGGTCAGGACATCACAGCCAAGGATAAAACCGTTCTCGTCATTGGCGGAGGAGATACAGGTTCGGATTGTATCGGTACCTCTATTCGTCAGGGGGCTAAGGAGGTGATCCAAGTGACCATTGAAGAGCAACCACCTTTGGAGCGTGCCGAGAATAACCCATGGCCAGAGTGGCCGAAGATCATGCGTACATCGTCTTCTCATGAAGAAGGTTGTGAACGTATTTGGGGACTGAATGCGACTTCTTTCAATGCCGATGAGCAAGGAAATTTGGTAAGCGTAAGCTTTGATGAAGTGCGCGGAGAGGAATTGGCGGGTAGATGGCAATTTGTTCCAACCGGTGCCCAGCGCACTATTGAATGTGATATGGCCGTATTGGCCATTGGTTTCGTCCATCCAGAGCACGAAGGTCTCGTAAGCAGTGCAGGACTATCTACGGATCCACGAGGAAATATTGCTGCGGAAGGTTTTAAGACGAGTATGGAAGGTGTGTTTACAGCTGGTGATGCGCGCAGAGGACAAAGTCTGGTAGTTTGGGCCATCGCTGAAGGTCGTCAGGCAGCTGATGCAATTGATGTATCTTTAGCAGAAAGCTAAAGACCTTGAAATACCTATA
>QQUU01000135.1 GCA_003385605.1 Bacteroidota bacterium | reverse complement strand
GTGTTTACAGCTGGTGATGCGCGCAGAGGACAAAGTCTGGTAGTTTGGGCCATCGCTGAAGGTCGTCAGGCAGCTGATGCAATTGATGTATCTTTAGCAGAAAGCTAAAGACCTTGAAATACCTATATATTGCCGTCGCTGCGCTGCTCTTGGCGTGTGCATCGGAGGAACAACCCGCAGAAATCGTATTATTTAACGGTGAAGACCTGAGTGGTTGGCACCTGTACAACGAGGAAAAAACACCGTCCATTTGGTCTGTCGAAGAGGGATTGTTAACGTGCGATCCGAGCAATGACGGTGCTTTTGGCGATCTGGTGACGGACCTTACCTACGAGGGCGATTACATTTTTCAATGCAGTTGGCGGGTCGATTCTGCGGGCAACAGCGGTATTTTCTTTCATGTCTTAGAAACTCAGAGCCTCGCTGCTCCCTGGATGAGTGGGGTAGAGTACCAAATTCTTGATCACAGCGATACCACGAACCACAATTACGGGGATCCTACTCGAGTGAGTGGCGCTTTATACGGATTTCAAGAATTGCCAGATTCCACACTTTATCACCAAGGGGACTGGAACCATACAGAGGTTCACATGCAAGGCGGTGTGATTACCTACTTCTTAAACGGGATTCAGACGGCGCAGATGGATTTGAACAGTGAATCTTGGAAGTCAGCGGTAGCCGCATCCAAATTTGAGGAGTACGGTGTCTTTGGTAAGCCAAGAAACGGTCGTATTGGCCTACAAGCCTGGAAAGGCCGGGTCCAATTCAAGGACATTTCCCTAAGACGTTAATTGTTCTGCAGTGCGTAGGCGTTTAGCGTAATCGCGATACTTAGCCACACCACGTAAGGAGTAAGTAGCCAGGTAAGCTGCGGCAGATAGGGCTTTGCCTTAATGGCCATGAAGCCAACTACAAAGACCAACAGGATGATTTCAATCAGAGCGATTCCCATCCAGTTCAGGTCGAAGAAAAGTGGATTCCAAAGGATGTTCAGGACCAATTGGACCCCATAAATCCATAAAATAGTCTTGCTAAGTGCTTCAATTTGAACGGCTTTATTCATGAAAATGCTTAAACAGACCATGATCAACGTCCAAGACGCACCAAATACCCAACCCGGAGGTGTCCACGGCGCCTTATTGAGGTTGGTGTACCAACTGCCCATAGGGCCTTCGCCCATGAGGTAACTGCCCAAAGCGAGGGCACCAAAATTCAAAACGAAAAAGAGGAGGAGTCTCATTATTTAATAATTGCACTGAGCAGCAATCCAATCCCGATGCCGCCTATGATGCTTCCAACAAAGGCCAAGCCTCCCATGGTTTGAAGCAAGAAAAAACCTAAGCCAAGTCCGGTCATTAAACCGCCACCCATGGCCAATGCTTGACGATGATTGAATTCGTTTTTGCTCATAATTAAACCATTAACATGATGATTGCCAACACAATACCGCCCAAGGTAAACCAAAGGCCTTTCTTAAAAATAGGTGATTTTGGCACAAACATGAAGAAGGCACTTACGGCAAAGAAGAATAGTGACGCCCCGAAAAACATGTTGAAGTAGTACAACGGATCATTGGTGGTGGCTTTGTGCAAATGCGTCAGCTTGTCGAGCCAACCTGGTAGTTCTTTGGCTGTGAATTTCGCTTCTCCCGTCTCCGGATTGTAGGCACCTTGCTCAAAAACCAATAGGGTACCGTCGTTATCAATTACTTTAAGGTCGCGAATTCTCAAGGCACGGCCCAGTGTTTCTTCGGTGAGGCCTGCTTCAACGGTGATCTCTTTTTGAACCTCTTGTTTGAAGGTATCGGTGTTTCTGAAAATTAGGGTAATGCCTGAAACGGCATAAATCATCATGATTCCGGCTAAGAAAAAGCCGAGGTAGCGGTGTAGGATTCTAAAGGTCATGTAGTTTGTTTCAAAGTGTTTTCAAATGTACTCTTTATGATTGGCCGTTCCACTCGTTATAAAATTGATTTAAAAAACCTTCCATGTAGTGGTGTCTTTGTTCGGCAATTCTTTTTCCGCTCTCG
>QQUU01000011.1 GCA_003385605.1 Bacteroidota bacterium | reverse complement strand
CACGTTGTACGCCATCACTGGCTTGAATACGTTGAGCTCGTAGTGGCCTTGAGCACCCGCCACAGTAACTGTTGTGTGGTTCCCCATGACCTGCGCGCAAACCATGGTCATGGCCTCAGCCTGCGTTGGGTTTACTTTTCCTGGCATGATTGACGATCCTGGCTCATTTGCTGGAATGATCAACTCACCAATTCCTGAACGCGGACCTGAAGCCAACAAACGAATGTCATTGGCAATCTTGTTCAAGCTTACTGCCAACTGGTTCAATGCACCGTGTGTCTCCACCAAGGCATCATGGGCGGCAAGGGCTTCAAACTTGTTTTCAGCAGTACGGAATGGCATACCAGTAAACTCTGCGATGTATTTCGCCACAGTCTCTGAATAGCCTTCCGGTGTATTGATTCCTGTACCCACAGCAGTACCGCCTAGTGCGATCTCACTCATGTGGTCCAAGGTGTTCTTCAATGCTTTTAGTCCGTGGTTCAATTGGCTCACATAGCCAGAGAACTCCTGACCTACCGTAAGTGGCGTCGCATCCATGAGGTGCGTACGACCAATCTTCACCACCCTCCAGAACTCTTTGCTCTTCGCTTCCAAGGTATCACGGAGCAATTCCACAGAAGGGATGGTATTCTCAATCACCTTCTTATAGATGGCAATGTGCATGCCTGTTGGGAAGGTGTCGTTTGAGCTCTGGCTCTTGTTTACATCGTCGTTTGGGTGAATCAATCGATCGCCTTGGCCAAGCGTGTTTCCTGCTAGGACGTGTGCACGATTCGCAATCACCTCGTTCGTATTCATATTGCTCTGTGTACCTGAACCGGTTTGCCAAACCACCAATGGGAACTGGTCGTTGTGCTTGCCTTCGAGAATCTCGTCACATACAGCACCAATAAGGTCGCGCTTCTCCTCCGTCAAGACACCCGCATCACAGTTTGCATATGCTGCAGCCTTCTTCAAGTAGGCAAAACCTTCAATGATTTCAAGCGGCATAGTACCCGCCGGACCAATCTTAAAGTTGTTGCGCGAACGCTCTGTCTGTGCACCCCAGTACTTATCTGCTGGTACTTTCACTTCACCCATGGTGTCGTGCTCAATTCTGTATTCCATCGTAATAATGACTAATTGATTCTCAGTTCTTGAACTACAAATTTAGGGCACAGAAATTCTGCAGCATCATCTTCGCCTGCTATCTTGGTAGCTATCAATTTTTAGCTTAAAAGTTGAAACTAAATCAATTCCACTACTTATCTTTACCGCCACTAAACAAACACTTATGAAATTTATAGGTTTCCTCGTATTCTTAGTTGTAGCCCTTATGGGATTCTCAATGCTCGCTTTCTTGGGTCTATTCGTAGGCTACTGGTTGACATTGATTGGCTTGGAATCTGTTAATCCGAAGATTGCTCACGCGATCATTGGTCACAAAGAAGAAGAATCTGCAGAGTAATTCTGAAGATCATTAATATTGAAAAAGCCCGAGCTCACGCTCGGGCTTTTTTGTTTGATATAGTTTCTAGAGCACCTCCTCCGCTTTCTCAGCCGGACGGGCCACAACGGCCTTGTCGCCGTTCAGAATGATGGGACGTTCCATCAAGCGTGGATTTTCAATCATCGCTAAGATGATCTCATCTTCGCCCAGTTCTAGGTCGCGGTATTCTTCTTTCCACAACGCCTCGTTCTTACGAACAAGGTCGAGCGCGTCCATATTGAGGGCATCAAGCACTTCCTCTAGCTCAGAAGCTGTCATACTTTCCTCGTCCTTCATGTAGTGGCGCACTTCGAAAGAGACGCCTTTCTCTTCCAAATAAGCCAAGGCTTCACGTGATTTTCTACAGCGCGGATTGTGGTATACTTTGATCATTCTAATAAATTATGTGCAGGACGCCATCCTCAGTAATGTCGCCACAGCGGTTAGTTGCTTTGAGTTGGTAAAAGTACACACCTGGGGCGAGAATCTTCTCGTCGTAATCGGCACCCCACTCAAAAGAAATTACCGTTGTTTCAAATACCTTAACGCCCCAGCGGTTGTGGACAATGAGGT
>QQUU01000075.1 GCA_003385605.1 Bacteroidota bacterium | reverse complement strand
CAGATTTTGCGGTGACTGCAAATGCTAACGACACCACCTTTGGGGGTGGAAATTCGGCAATAGCCGAGTATTATACACTTGCCAATGGTTCAGATATGTACGTTAGTGCGATCAGTGCAGACGGGACCCAGCTCTTAGGCTCAACCTTTCTTGGCGGGGATAATAATGAAGGCTTTAACGACAGTTTGCGCTTTAATTACGGGGATAGTTTCCGCGGAGAGATAGAGGTGCAGCGCGGCGGTGGTCCGGTATATTTGGTAGCCACGGCAGATTCTTCAGGGTATCCAATAACTCCTGGCGCTACAGATTACCAAGGCGGATTGGACGGCGTACTTTCTGTATTCAGCAGAAACATGGACTCTCTTTTTTACAGCACCTATGTGGGTACTGAGGGGGATGAGGCTTTGTACAGCTTGTCCTTAACCTCGAAAGAGGGCAATGCACAGAACTCTTCACGGGTATTTGTTGCAGGTGCTATTAGTTCGTCGGAAAGCCATTTGTCTGCAGTTGGTGATTCACTCGTTTTGACCTCTTCTGGCAATCATAGTGCGCTTTTGGGCGCCATAGATCTACGCGATTATTCGGCGCCAATTCTTGAAGCCATCCACAGCTCAACAGATACCGCCTACAACCAGCATTTCTTCATTGAGCCTAATACTCCGGGCGATACAACTACAGTATTTACCGTTGTTGGCCAGCACAAAGGCGGGCTTCTTGCTTCAGATACCAACTTTTGGGGACAGCCTGGGAGTGCACAATATTTCATGGAATTCATCTTTGATAGTGTCGCTGGCGCATTTACAAATAATCGAACACTTGTCTTCGGGGACAGCTCACATACCACGATAGATTTAAGTCCAACGGCACTATTGGTGGACGACTGTGGAAACACCTATTTCAGTGGTTGGGGCGGCAGTCCAAATACTGAGGGCAACACCAACGGTCTTGCCTTGACTCCAAACGCAGTGCGAACGACTACGGACGGACGCGATTTCTATTTCTTGGTTTTAGATCCTAGTTGGAGAAGCGCTCGATTGGCCACCTACTACGGTTCATCTTCGAGAGAACATGTGGACGGAGGGACTTCCAGGTTCGATAAAAAGGGACGCATCTATCAGGGTGTTTGTGCCGGTTGTGGAGGCAATAGTGCCTATCCTGCCTTCCCGTCAACGGCCTATTCGACGACCAACAACTCGACAAATTGCAACCTTGCTGTGACCGTCATCGATATGGACATTCAGAATGCGCGATTGGAATTGACCCCAGATCCTCCAGTGTTTTGTATTCCAAATTCGTTCAATATCCTCGACAGCTCGAGCAATGTTCAGGCCTACACGATTGATTGGGACGATGGGAATGTTAGCTTAGATACTGGCTTTATCACATCACACATCTATGATACGCCGGGCACCTACAATGTCCAAGTCATTGGTCAAGACACGGTCTGCGATACTTGGGACACCACCACCTTTACCCTCCAAGTGAATCCGGCTTATGATAGCGTATGGATAGATTACAGCTATGATTATTGCGATCCTTCCCGCCAAGTGGTGGCCACTGCGCGTTTGGTCAGCGATAGTTCCATTGTAACGGATTATGAGCTTGAATGGAATTTTGCCGGAGTGAATTTTTCTTCCGCCCAGGTCCAATTCAACATGCCAGTACCCGGTGCCAATCCGGTAAGCCTAAATGTGCTAGACACGAATTGTAATATCACGCAACTCTTTGAGGATACCCTTGTGTTTCGGATACCGCCTTTCATGCAGATCAATACTTCCTTAGAGGAATGTGAAACGCGTGAATCGGTAGATTTCAATGCTATTTTAAACGCAACTTACCAAGGTTTTGAATGGCTCGTAGATGGTCAAGTGGCGGGAAATTCAAATCCTTTACAGATTTCGCAGAGCGGCATCTATGACATCAGTATTGTCGGGTACGACAGCATTTGTGGAACCAGCGATACACTCACCGAAAGCTTTGATGTCTATTTTGCCGGAGAGGCATTCACCGTGCCCAACTTTGTTACGCCAAATAACGACGGAATCAACGATGCGTTTTTAGTGAATACGAGCGAGAATTGGGACGATTTTCACCTCATTGTCCACAACCGCTGGGGCGTTAAGGTATTTGAAACAACGGTAATTTCTTTTGAGTGGGGTGCCGATTACGACGAGAAGATTCTCGCCC
>QQUU01000098.1 GCA_003385605.1 Bacteroidota bacterium | reverse complement strand
TTTATACTAATCGTAATTATTATGACCAAAAAAACTAATGAATTTAGTGAAAAAATTTGCCAATTTTTTTGAAAAAATTGAATTGTTTTATTTTTGATTGAATAAAAATTTCCAATAACCATCCTGAGTAACAAATCAAAAAAACCAATAAATTCAATGCTTTTTTAATGTTTTTTTTACTTTTAAAACGCTTGATTTCCCAAAAAATTAGCCTATAAGCATCGAACTTTCTCCAAAAGTTATTGTTTTTCAATAAGTTTATGAGAATTCGTGAGCTTTTTATGCTCACTAGTTATTTAAAAAGTTAATATTTTAAGAAGAGAAGTGTGGACGGTTAAGGTTACCAAAATTTGTCGTACACACTTCAACATTATACAAATTTTATTCTTAGAATTTGTATAGAAGCTAGTGTGCGCCGTTTTTAAACTTGAGAGTTTGATCATGGCTCAGAACGTACGCTGGCGGCACGCCTAACACATGCAAGTCGAACGAAGTAGCAATACTTAGTGGCAGACGGGTGAGTAACATGTAGGTATCTGCCCTTTGGCCTGGAATAACACGAGGAAACTTGTGCTAATACCGGATAAGTCTTTACGGAGAAAGCTTTATGCACCATTGGATGAGCCTGCACTTGATTAGTTTGTTGGTGGGGTAATGGCCTACCAAGACTGTGATCAATAGCTGATTTGAGAGGATGATCAGCCACATTGGGACTGAGACACGGCCCAAACTCCTACGGGAGGCAGCAGTGGGGAATCTTGCACAATGGAGGAAACTCTGATGCAGCGATGCCGCGTGAGTGAAGAAGGCCCTTGGGTTGTAAAGCTCTTTCGTCGGGGAAGAAAATGACTGTACCCGAATAAGAAGGTCCGGCTAACTTCGTGCCAGCAGCCGCGGTAATACGAAGGGACCTAGCGTAGTTCGGAATTACTGGGCTTAAAGAGTTCGTAGGTGGTTGAAAAAGTTGGTGGTGAAATCCCAGAGCTTAACTCTGGAACTGCCATCAAAACTTTTCAGCTAGAGTATGATAGAGGAAAGCAGAATTTCTAGTGTAGAGGTGAAATTCGTAGATATTAGAAAGAATACCAATTGCGAAGGCAGCTTTCTGGATCATTACTGACACTGAGGAACGAAAGCATGGGTAGCGAAGAGGATTAGATACCCTCGTAGTCCATGCCGTAAACGATGTGTGTTAGACGTTGGAAATTTATTTTCAGTGTCGCAGCGAAAGCGATAAACACACCGCCTGGGGAGTACGACCGCAAGGTTAAAACTCAAATGAATTGACGGGGACCCGCACAAGTAGTGGAGCATGTGGTTTAATTCGAAGATACGCGCAGAACCTTACCAACACTTGACATGTTCGTCGCGACTTTAAGAGATTAAAGTTTTCGGTTCGGCCGGACGAAACACAGGTGCTGCATGGCTGTCGTCAGCTCGTGTCGTGAGATGTTGGGTTAAGTCCCGCAACGAGCGCAACCCTCACTTTTAGTTGCCATCATTAAGTTGGGCACTCTGAAAGAACTGCCAGTGATAAGCTGGAGGAAGGTGGGGATGACGTCAAGTCCTCATGGCCCTTACGTGTTGGGCTACACACGTGCTACAATGGTATCTACAACAGGAAGCAAGACGGCGACGTCAAGCAAATCCTTAAAAGATACCTCAGTTCGGATTGCACTCTGCAACTCGAGTGCATGAAGCTGGAATTACTAGTAATCGTGGATCAGCGTGCCACGGTGAATGCGTTCCCGGGTCTTGTACACACCGCCCGTCACACCATGGGAGTTGGTTCTACCTTAAGGCAAGGTTTAAAACCCTTGACCACGGTATAGTCAGCGACTGGGGTGAAGTCGTAACAAGGTAGCCGTAGGGGAACCTGCGGCTGGATTACCTCCTTTCTAAGGATGAATGAAAGTAAAATTTCATTCTAAATAATATACAGGTAATGTTGACCGTCCTCATTTCTCTTCTTAAAGTAGTGTTTCTCTTTGCATAGGGGCCGGTAGCTCAGTTGGTTAGAGCACACCCTTGATAAGGGTGGGGTCGAAAGTTCGAGTCTTTCTCGGCCCACCAATTTAAGATCATGGGGGATTAGCTCAGCTGGGAGAGCGCCTGATTTGCATTCAGGAGGTCAGCGGTTCGATCCCGCTATCCTCCACCAAAACACTTAGTTATAAAAAATAGTAAAAAAATAATAATTAA
>QQUU01000133.1 GCA_003385605.1 Bacteroidota bacterium | reverse complement strand
TACTCTCCGCTTCCCAGATAACGGGTAAGCGTTAGAACTCTAGCTCTAAAAGAGTGGTATCTCACCGATGACTCAATAGTACCCACAAGCACTATTTCAACGTCTCCCACCTATTCTGCGCATTCAGAGCCCGAGCACAATATCAAACTACAGTAAAGCTTCATAGGGTCTTTCTGTCCGGGTGTATGTAGTCCGCATCTTCACAGACAATTCTATTTCGCCGAGCCTCTCTCCGAGACAGCGCGCAAATCGTTACACCTTTCGTGCGGGTCGGAACTTACCCGACAAGGAATTTCGCTACCTTAGGACCGTTATAGTTACGGCCGCCGTTCACCGGGGCTTCAGTCGCCAGCTTCACTAAAAGCTAACCAGCTTCCTTAACCTTCCGGCACTGGGCAGGTGTCAGCCCCCATACATCGTCTTGCGACTTAGCGGAGACCTGTGTTTTTGGTAAACAGTCGCTTGCGCCTCTTCACTGCGACCAGCTCTCGCTGGCACCCCTTCTCCCGAAGTTACGGGGCCATTTTGCCGAGTTCCTTAGAGAGAGTTATCTCGCGCCCCTCGGTATTCTCTACCACCCCACCTGTGTCGGTTTCGGGTACTGGCATTTGTGTCTTAACGAGTATAGGGCTTTTCTTGGAAGCATGACATCACCAACTTCGCTGCCGTAGCAGCTCGTACTCACGCCTTAGCTCAAGATGTTTTCTCCATCTCTCAAAGCCTCGAACGCTTCAACCAGTAACCAACATCTGGCCTGGCTAGCCTTCTCCGTCCCCCTTCCCAAAACACATCTGGTACAGGAATATT
The DNA here is from genome assembly GCA_003385605.1 of Bacteroidota bacterium. Taxonomy (GTDB): domain Bacteria; phylum Bacteroidota; class Bacteroidia; order Flavobacteriales; family Schleiferiaceae; genus UBA10364. Next base: position 1,423 of record QQUU01000133.1, on the reverse strand, counting down.
GACCTGTTATCCATCGACTACGCCTTTCGGCCTCGCCTTAGGTCCAGACTAACCCTCCGCGGACGAGCCTGCCGGAGGAACCCTTAGGGTTTCGGGGCATGGGATTCTCACCCATGTTTTCGCTACTCAAGCCGACATTCTCACTTCTATGCTGTCCACGTCCGCTTACGCTAACGCTTCACCCTACATAGAACGCTCCCCTACCATAAATAAATTTATCCGCAGCTTCGGTATAACGCTTAGCCCCGTTCATTTTCGGCGCAGGATCGCTCGACCAGTGAGCTATTACGCACTCCTTTGAGGATGGCTGCTTCTAGGCAAACCTCCTGGTTGTCTGGGCAATCCCACCTCCTTTATCACTTAGCGTTAATTTTGGGACCTTAGCTGGCGGTCTGGGCTGTTTCCCTCTTGACTATGGAGCTTATCCCCCACAGTCTGACTGCCTAGTTACACACAGGGTATTCAGAGTTCATATCGATTTGGTACCGCTTTCGCAGCCCGCACCGAAATGGTTGCTTTACCCCCCTGCTGGAGCACTAGACGCTACGCCTCAACGTATTTCGGGGAGAACCAGCTAGCTCCTGGTTCGATTGGCATTTCACCCCTAACCACAGCTCATCCGCTGAATTTTCAACTTCAGTCGGTTCGGACCTCCACTTGGTATCACCCAAGCTTCATCCTGGCCATGGTTAGATCACCAGGGTTCGGGTCTATAAACACTGACAAACGCCCTATTAAGACTCGCTTTCGCTGTGGCTCCACCATTTCCGGTTTAACCCGCCAGTGCCTATAAGTCGCCGGCTCATTCTTCAACAGGCACACGGTCACCCGATTAGTCGGGCTCCCATTGCTTGTAAGCTCACGGTTTCATGTTCTATTTCACTCCCCTCCCGGGGTTCTTTTCACCTTTCCCTCGCGGTACTGTTTCACTATCGGTCACACAGTAGTACTTAGCCTTACGAGGTGGTCCTCGCAGATTCACACGGAATTCCACGTGCTCCGTGCTACTCGGGATACAGCTAGGTCAACTTATCTTTCGATTACGGGGCTTTCACCCTCTGTGGCACGCCATTCAAACGTTTCTTCTAGACTTGTTGATCCATATTGCTGTCCCACAACCCCGATAGTCAAGACTATCGGTTTGGGCTATTCCCCGTTCGCTCGCCGCTACTGAGGGAGTCGTTATTTACTTTCTCTTCCTCCAGCTACTAAGATGTTTCAGTTCGCTGGGTTAGCTCGCACCAACCTATATATTCAGTTGGCCGTACATGGGGTTGCCCCATTCGGAAATTCCCGGATCAAAGTGTGCTTCCAACTCCCCGAGACTTATCGCAGGTAACCACGTCCTTCATCGCCTCTGTGTGCCTAGGTATCCTCCGTGAGCCCTTTGTAGCTTGACCAATAACTTCAAATATTGAAGCAT
>QQUU01000035.1 GCA_003385605.1 Bacteroidota bacterium | reverse complement strand
TTAGATACTTCGTTCCCCGCGGTAAAACCGCCCGGGACCGGTGCTCCATTCTCGTTGTCAAAACAACCCGAAATATGCACACAGCACTTTTTTTAAATTATTTGAAAAAAGGGCTTGCACGACTCGGATTGCTATGTAGAATGCGCACCTCGCTTCGGGGGTAACCCAAAGCAACAAAGCCAGCCCAAGCGGCGGTTTGACCCTTAAAAACAAGATAAAGACAGATGTGTGGGCACTTGTTGGAATGGTTGTTAAGTAACTATTCAGATACAACAAGTGACCAACAGTTCATTACAGAACTTTTGATTTCGAAATTGTATCTGAGCTGAGATTTGGTAGGTAAAGCAAGCTTTGCGTAACTTACCCCTCTTGCTTCGGCAGAGGTAAAAGATTCTTCAACTGAAGAGTTTGATCATGGCTCAGATTGAACGCTGGCGGCAGGCCTAAGACATGCAAGTCGAGCGAGAAAGCCCTTCGGGGTGAGTACAGCGGCGGACGGGTGAGTAACGCGTAGGAATCTACCCAGTAGTGGGGGACAACTAGTGGAAACGCTAGCTAATACCGCATACGCCCTACGGGGGAAAGCGGGGGACCTTCGGGCCTCGTGCTATTGGATGAGCCTGCGTAAGATTAGCTTGTTGGTGAGGTAATGGCTCACCAAGGCGACGATCTTTAGCTGGTCTGAGAGGATGATCAGCCACACCGGGACTGAGACACGGCCCGGACTCCTACGGGAGGCAGCAGTCGGGAATATTGCGCAATGGGCGAAAGCCTGACGCAGCCATGCCGCGTGTGTGAAGAAGGCCCTAGGGTTGTAAAGCACTTTCAATTGGGAGGAAAAGCTAATACTTAATACGTATTAGCCCTGACGTTACCTTTAGAAGAAGCACCGGCTAACTCCGTGCCAGCAGCCGCGGTAATACGGAGGGTGCAAGCGTTAATCGGAATTACTGGGCGTAAAGCGCGCGTAGGCGGTTTTTTAAGTCGGATGTGAAAGCCCCGGGCTCAACCTGGGAACTGCATCCGATACTGGATCACTAGAATGCGGGAGAGGGAGGTAGAATTCCATGTGTAGCAGTGAAATGCGTAGATATATGGAGGAATACCAGTGGCGAAGGCGGCCTCCTGGCTCGACATTGACGCTGAGGTGCGAAAGCGTGGGGAGCAAACGGGATTAGATACCCCGGTAGTCCACGCCGTAAACGATGTCTACTAGCTGTAGGGGTACTTGAGACCTTTGTAGCGCAGCTAACGCAATAAGTAGACCGCCTGGGGAGTACGGCCGCAAGGTTAAAACTCAAATGAATTGACGGGGGCCCGCACAAGCAGTGGAGCATGTGGTTTAATTCGATGCAACGCGAAGAACCTTACCAGGCCTTGACATCCCCGGAACTTTCTAGAGATAGATTGGTGCCTTCGGGAACCGGGTGACAGGTGCTGCATGGCTGTCGTCAGCTCGTGTCGTGAGATGTTGGGTTAAGTCCCGTAACGAGCGCAACCCTTGTCCTTAGTTGCCAGCACGTAATGGTGGGAACTCTAAGGAGACTGCCGGTGACAAACCGGAGGAAGGTGGGGACGACGTCAAGTCATCATGGCCCTTACGGCCTGGGCTACACACGTGCTACAATGGCTAGGACAGACGGCTGCAAACCAGCGATGGGGAGCTAATCCGACAAACCTAGTCGTAGTCCGGATTGGAGTCTGCAACTCGACTCCATGAAGTCGGAATTGCTAGTAATCGCGAATCAGAATGTCGCGGTGAATACGTTCCCGGGCCTTGTACACACCGCCCGTCACACCATGGGAGTGGGTTGCTCCAGAAGTGGTTAGTCTAACCTTCGGGAGGACGATCACCACGGAGTGATTCATGACTGGGGTGAAGTCGTAACAAGGTAGCCCTAGGGGAACCTGGGGCTGGATCACCTCCTTAAACGAACTAACACCATCCTTCAAGTGTTCACACATTTGTCTTTATCTCTACGTTGTTGCGACGTTACTTTCGGGTGCACCTTATAGGCCTGTAGCTCAGTTGGTTAGAGCGCACCCCTGATAAGGGTGAGGTCGGCAGTTCAAATCTGCCCAGGCCTACCATTCCTAAAAATGGGGCTATAGCTCAGCTGGGAGAGCGCTTGATTTGCATTCAAGAGGTCCGCGGTTCGATCCCGCGTAGCTCCACCACTTATCGTATGTCGCAGCGAAGTCAGTGAAGAGCGCACGCTTGTGTGCTGTTCACTGGTTTCGGCAACC
>QQUU01000018.1 GCA_003385605.1 Bacteroidota bacterium | reverse complement strand
CTGCGTAACTTGGTTTCTGAGGTTGATTGCCCGACGGTCCCAGAACATTGCAGGAAGGTCAGCGAACCTAGTATTGACCAACCGCATGCTCTGTCTTGAAGTTAATCCGCCATCTAACCCGACGCTTTGCTGGGAAGTATCGCCAAAAGCGTGCGCCTGAATGTGGCACGAGCCACAAGCTATAGAGTTGTTCAGACTAAGCTGCTTGTCGTAGAACAGCACTCGGCCCAAAGTAGCTTTGCGATTATCTACATCTCCGTCTAGGCGATTGTCACGAGTGATATAATCCGGTGCAGAGCTGCTGTAATCTAAGGGGGGCTCCAGAGGGAAATCGGCCCCTAAGTAAGTGTACGCAGCATCCAATTCAAAAGTACCCTCCCCTGTTCGACCACAAGCCGCCAGAATAAGAATACCTAGAATGAACGCGTGTTTCTGCATTTATTTAATCAACTCCATTTCATCGATTAACCAGCGCTGGCCGGCAAATTTATCGATGATGAACAGTACGTATCTACTATCAACCATGATGTTGCGGCAGATGTTTGCATCAAAGTTCACATCGCTCATGGTACCCTCCCAGATACGGTCAAAGTTCAAGCCAATGAGCTCTCCGCGTGCATTCAGCACCGGTGAACCGCTGTTCCCACCTGTGGTATGGTTTGATGCGATGTTACAAACGGGAAGCTTGCCATTTTCTGCATAGTCGCCGTAGTCTTTGTTGTCGTACAATTCGATCAGTTTACTAGGCATATCAAATTCGTAATCCCCTGGCTTGTATTTCGCCATCGCTCCGTCCAAATACGTAGTGGTTCCGTAGGACACAGCATCGCGAGGACTCACTCCTTCTAGTTTTCCGTAGGTTACACGCAAAGTACTATTGGCATTCGGGTAGAAGTTGCGCTCAGGAAATACTTCAATCAAAGCCTTCATGTAGGTCGATTTCAACTCAGAAGCTTTCGAGGCCAATTCCGCCGACGGCGAATTCGCTCTGTAGATTCCAAATGCTCCAGCTGTAAATGCGGCCATCTTTGGAGCCAAGCTGTCCAATTCGAAAACGTCTCCGCGCTGCGCTGCGGTAGTAAGGGTTTTTAATTCATTATGAATGACAGTGTTAAATGACGCAGCATCACCTGTAAGTTCAGCGATTTCAGGCAACTCTGTTGCAGCCATCTCGAGCATGGCCGCGGTCGTTTTAGCGCTTACCTCGTAGCTAAAATCTTTGTCGAAGCTCAAAATTGCAGCATTCATTGCTTCTCCTTCCATTCTACCCAATCGGTTGGCAAGGTTGAACCACTCCATTCCGTAGTAGACCGTTTCAATGAATTCATTGCGCTTGTAGGTCCCTTCGGACATCTGTGTACTAACCACGGCGATATCGTTTAAAAGACTGCCGTATTTGTCCCAAAGGTTGGCATCGGCTGCGATACGAGCGGTGAACTCTGCTTCTAGCTTGCGTTTTCTGTCCACGCCTTTGGTAAATGCTACCCCTTCAATCTGGCCTATCCACTTTTTCCATCCGTTGGCAATACGAGCATACTTAGACGCATATTTCAGCTGTATAGCAGCATCTGCGCGCATTTCAGCATCCATGATGGATAATAGTACATCGCGGATTTCTACGCGACGAGCGTTCTCTACGTTGACCAATTGGTCCATTTCTACTGCCGTCAGATACTCCTGCGTACGACCAGGATAGCCAAATACCATGGTAAATTCCCCGGGTGTACGAGGAGCTACGTTCACTTTTAAATGCTGTGCTGGTGAAAACGGCGCACCCGCTTCGTCGTATACTCTGAAAAGACTGAAGTCACCTGTATGGCGCGGGAACACCCAGTTGTCGGTATCTGCACCGTACTTACCAATAGAGCTTGGCGGGGCGCCCACGAGGCGAACGTCGTTGTATTTCTTGGTGGCCAACAGGTAGTATTGGTTGCCCTCGAAGAATGGAACTACTTCATACAACAATGCAGGATCCGCATCTTTTTTCGCGGCGATGAGGTTTTGAACTGCCTCCTTTTTATCCAAAGAGGATAACACTTCATTAGTCACATCTTCCATGTAGACCAATTGCTCCACGAACAATCCCGGATTCTTGAGCTCTTCAGCCATAGAATTGGCCCAAAAGCCGTCCTTTAGGTAGTTGTGCTCCATTGAGCTCTGCTTTTGAATCTGACCATAGCCACAGTGGTGGTTGGTGAGCACTAAGCCTTTTGAAGAAATGAACTCTCCTGTACAGAAACCGCCAAAGCTGA
>QQUU01000129.1 GCA_003385605.1 Bacteroidota bacterium | reverse complement strand
GGAGGCAGATCATAAAGGGAAAAAGAGTGCCATTGCTGGGGAGCGCGACGGTGCGGTGATGACCTTTAAGACCCGAAGTACGGGGACGTATGAATTGGACCAAGATTTGAAAAAGCCTGAGGTGAGCCTGCTGAAAACCACAACCTATGCACGCAGTAACAGCGCCTACAGAGAGATTCGCCTGCGCGCCGCAGACGACAAGACGGGTGTGGAACGTTACAGTGCGAGAATAGATGGCGCGTTTGCCCGCATTGACTTCGATTACAAAAAGGAGTTGTTAAAAGTGATTGTGCCCAAGGAATTGGCCGCAGGAAACCATAATTTGCGGGTAGTTGTTATCGACGGTGTGGGTAATACCACAGTTAAAGAATATACCATCACCCTATGAGAGTAGCGTTACTGCTTTTTTGTCTTTCATTTTTCACCCCTGCCCTGCATGCGCAGGAGGAAACACCCATCCAGCTGCACGGTATTGTCGTGAGTAACGACAGCCTCAAGCAACTGCTGCCTAACGTTCAGATTTTGGTCAAGAGTCGCGGACAGGTGAGCATTTCTGATATCGATGGCTTCTTTTCTACCGTCGCGATGCCTGGGGATACCGTATTCTTCCAGCACATTGGTTTCAAGCTTCAAAAATTTTGGGTAGCTGATACCCTTGACGGCGATGAGTTTTTGGCACGCATCGTATTAGAATGGGACACCGAGGTGCTCGATCCGGTCATTGTTTATCCTTGGCCGTCGAAGGAGAACTTCAAAGAAGAATTCTTAGCCATGGAGGTGCAGACCACTGAAATGGACATTGCAGCGCGTAACCTTGCCTTGGACGAACTGCGCGACCGAGCAGCAGCCATGGGCTATGACGCCGCCGAAATGCAGGACTACCTGATCTCCCTGCAAAACCAACAGCTCTACAACGAAGGACGCGTCTTTGGTAACGGGATGAATGCCACGGGAGCATCCGCCATCCTTGGCGCCTTATCCAACCCGTTTGCTTGGCAACAACTCTTTCAAAGCTTGAAGCGCTAATACTTGATGCGTCAACTTTTCGCCATACTCTTTCTATGTACTTGCAGCCTTGCTAGCGCACAAATCATGGACACTACCCTTCTTGATGAAGTGGAAGTTCGTGAGAGTAGGCCGGAAGATGAGCGCACCTTGGTCAAGGGAAAAGACATTGAGTTTACCACCGGTGCTGAGGGCGGCGTTGAAGGTGTTGTGAAGACCTTCGCTGGGGTGAGCAGCCGAAATGAATTGAGCTCGCAGTACAATGTGCGCGGTGGAAATTTTGACGAGAACCTGGTCTACATCAACGGGTTTGAAGTGTTTCGCCCGTTTTTGGCCAGAGCCGGTCAGCAAGAAGGGATGAGCATTATCCATCCACACTTAGTTGGAAATATATTGTTCAGTGCCGGGGGCTTCTCCGCACTCTATGGCGACAAGCTCAGCTCTGTGCTGGATGTACAGTACAAAAGAGGCGGTGAAAAATTGGACACCAAAGTGGAAAGTTCCCTCACTGGGGTGAACATCAGTGCCACGAAAGCGGGTATGGATTGGGAGATTCTCAGCGGCTTCCGTTACCGCAACAATGCGCTCCTGCTCAATGCCACCGACATTCAAAGCGATTACTTCCCCTCGAATGCCGACGGGCAGATCCTTGCGCGCAAGTGGTTTGATAACGGGACTTCGCTCGAGATTTTTGGGCACCTCTCCCACAACCGCATGAACCAGGTACCGCAGAACCGCGAGACGAGCTTTGGTTCTTTGCAGGAGGCCTTGCGCCTGACCGTATTCTTTGACGGGCAAGAAAACTTTGGATACGATACACAGTTTTTAGCGGCACGTTGGAACCAGCGATTAGAGCGAGGCTTCCGCAGCCTGAGTGCAACAGGGTTCCACACGACCGAGCGAGAGATTACCGACGTGATTGGCTATTACCGTCTGAGTGAGCTCAACAACGATCTCGGCAGCGACGACTTCGGAGAGATTTCGCTGGTGCGCGGTGTCGGTGCCTTCCAGGATTACCGCCGCAACTTTTTGGATGCCTACATCGTCAACGCGAAATACGCGGAAGGCCGATTCTTTGATGCCGGAAAATTGAACTGGGGGGCGACGGTGCAGGGTGAAAACATCTACGACCGCTACAAAGAGTTTCAGCGCATCGACAGTGCTGGCTACAGCTTGCCGCACCGTGAAAGCCAGCTCGATAGTGTCATCGATGGCCGATTGTACAGCACTCCCCTCGATAATTTGGACCTCTACACCCACGTTAGTGCCACCCAGCTGATCACCAATACCCGATTGAAAGGATATGTGAATTGGGAAGGGAAATGGGCAACGGAAAAAGGTATCTGGACATACAACGCAGGAG
>QQUU01000122.1 GCA_003385605.1 Bacteroidota bacterium | reverse complement strand
AATTCATGGAAGATTTCGGCAAGCACGGGGTGGCGAATTTGAAAAAATCCCACGTCATTCGCCAGTTGCAGAACTTGTACTGGTTCACCATCGAATTTGGCGTGTGTGAGGATCCTACGAAGATTTATGGGGCTGGGATCATCTCGAGCTTCGGGGAAACGAACCACATCTTTGATCCCGAGACGACCATCTACCCTTTCGAATTAGAAAAGGTATTAGGAAATAGCTTCATTAATAGCGAAATTCAAGGGCACTACTATCGCATTGGCGGCCTAGACGCCGTGTATGGGATAGACTTCAAACACATTCACTAATGAAGAAGCTCCTATTGGTTGCTGGCGCTGCGCTGTGGTTTCAATGTACTCCGCCTGTCCATACCACGACCTTGATCCACGATGAAATGACCATCGCGGAACTTCACGTATTGTACGAAGACGGCAGCCTCAGCAGTACAGCCGCTGTGAAATTTTATCTCGACCGCATTGAAGCAATCAACGGTGGCGACATAGACTTGAATGCCGTATTGGCCTTGAACGAAAATGCACTTGAAGATGCGAACAGGCTAGATAGTATATATGAGGCTACGGGGGAATTTGTAGGCTCATTGCACGGAGTTCCTGTACTCTTAAAAGACAACATCGATTATTTCGGAATGCCGACTACCGTGGGGACCAATGCCCTTCGCAGTAACTACCCGTCGGAATCCAGTCCGTTGGCCCAACAATTGGTCAATGCCGGTGCCATTGTATTGGGGAAGGCGAATTTGAGCGAATTGGCAAATTTCCACAGCACCGTTTCCTCTTCCGGCTGGAGCCCAGTGGGCGGACAATGTAAAAATCCTTATGATCTAAGCAGGAACCCTTGTGGCTCTAGTTCGGGCTCTGGTGCCGCAGTTGCAGCGAACCTTTGCATGATGGCCATCGGCACAGAAACCAACGGATCCATCACCTGCCCATCGAACAACAACGGAATCGTCGGCCTCAAGCCAACCGTAGGTCTGATTTCCCGCACTGGAATTTTTCCAATCAGCTATACCCAAGATACCGGAGGCCCCATGGCGCGCACGGTAAGCGACGTAGCCGTTTCACTGGGAACGATGATCGGCAAGGACAATAGAGACTTGAAGACACATCAACAGGACCGCCTTGCCGTGGAAGATTATACCCGCTTTTTGAACGACCAAAGCCTGGATGGCAAGAGAATAGGCGTATACTCAAGCGCGATGAACGATAATTTTTTGCTTCAAACGGTTTGGGAGGAAGCAATAACTGAGCTTCAGGCCCAAGGTGCGGAACTGGTATACTTAAGTGAGTCAATTGCTGATGATGCTACGGGTCCAAGTTATGAGGTCATGTTCTACGAATACCGCCAAGGCGTGAATGAGTATTTCGCCAACAACCCTAGTGCAGGCATCGAAGATATGTGGGGGTTATACCGTGCCATCATTGAAGATTCCATGGAAATGGCTTACCACGATCACGATTTACTCAGAATCTCAGAGAATTACACTCCCGAAGAAAAACGAGAAGCTTACGAGGCGGCGCTTGAAAGGGCGCGCTACCTCAGCCAAGATCAAGGCATTGATCTTGTGATGGACAGCTTAGAACTCGATGCCATCGTAGGACCTGCCGGCGGACCTGCTTGGAAAACAGATCATGTGAATGGCGACCACTTCAGCGTGTATAGCGGGAATGCATGGGCTATTTCTGGATATCCACATATCGTAGTTCCCATGGGCCAAGTATATGGTCTACCCGTGGGCCTAAGCATCATGGGACGGAAATGGGACGAAGGGAATTTGATAGGCTATGCCTATGACTTTGAGCAGGCTACGATGGCAAGGTTTACACCTAAGTATCTCAATTCAACTTCTCCGGATTAAGCCGTTTTCATAATGCGATGCATTGTACTCTTGCTCACACCGAAATACCGCGCTATCTCTGTCTGAGAGCAATATTTTTCTATGCCTGGGAATCTGTCTTGGATGTATTTCCAGTATTCGACCTTATCCATCATCTTCATCTTCAACAAGCGAAGTTTTCGCATCTGAACGAAGTGTGAGTTGATGTGCAATAAAACATTTCGCATCGATTCGTTTTTGACGACGAAATCTTTCCACTCTTTATGGCTTAGTCTATAGGCAGTACCAGGTGTATACATGATTGCATCCGTTTTTGACGGTCCACCCCATAACAAACTATTTTCGTCACAAATGAATATTCCCGGCTCGGTCATTCCATTTAGCATCTTCGTGCCGTCTTCGAGTAGAATACGGTCAAAGCCATAACCGAAATGGATGTACCATAGGTAACCGTCCTTATCTCCCATTTCCCATAGATTTTCATTCGCTTCGAAATGTATAGGACCTTCAAAAAGTGCCGAAAATTCCATTAAAAAAGGTGTCGATTCCGGCACCCCTGTAATTTGACC
>QQUU01000074.1 GCA_003385605.1 Bacteroidota bacterium | reverse complement strand
CGGTATCTAAATCACCACGTTCAATAACCACTGCGGCCTGTGCGTAGTGAGCGAAGATTTCTTTTTGAACGGGATTGTTAAAATTGGACCCATTAGAAGTGCTCAACCAGAATGGATACCCAGGCAATGTGCCTTCTCCAAAAACGACTAAACCACATCCGTTTGTGGCTGCATCTGCGATGTACTGATTGATTTTTTCTGTAGTCGCTTCACGATCACACCAGATAGGGGCAATCTGGGCAAGTCCAACTTTTATTGAGTCCATAGTTATCGAACTAATATTCCTTGTTTCTGTAAAACGGGTAGGGGCTCGCTGAAGGCCATATCAATGGTCCCAGGACCAAAAATGTATTTACGGTCTTTCATCTGACCGCCTTCGAAGAAACTTACCCAGTATTCGTTGAACAAGTCAAAAATCTCCGGCATCATTGGCTCTAGCTTTGCCGCGGATTTCGCAGGAAGCACCTTGACCATTTTACGCAGCGTAGCCGTGCTTTTGCCGCCTTTTGTCTCTAAATCGCTATATCCCTTGCTTTGGACTAGAATATTCTCCAAAGGACCATCAGTATCGTTAATGAGGTGCATCCACCATGTAGTATCACCGTGTTCATCAGTGACCTCTAATGCGGCAACATAAACGTCTTTAACCTCAGGTATTTCAATGTCTTTTCTCATGTGGGGCCAATTTTAGGCGCCTGCAAGATACTTAATACCCTACAGCTTGACCGTCCTTGCGGCTTTCACTTGCACCGTGATAGAACCCAGTTTCAGGATCGCGGTAGATGGCTTGATAACCGCCATAAATGCCTCGAGCGAATCCTACCTTGTGGCCTCGTCCCATCAAGCCTCGAACTGTTTCGTAAGGGATACCGCTTTCAACATGTACTTCCCCCTTATCCTTGGAATGACCTGTTACCGGTGAACTACCACCGCTGTGGTCCCAGCGAGGTGCATCGCCTGCCTCTTGTACATTCATGCCGTAATCCACCATATTCATTACTATTTGTGCATGCCCTTGCGGTTGAAAATCCCCGCCCATTACCCCAAAGCTCATGAGTGGCGCGCCATCCTTTGTGATGAATGCCGGGATAATGGTGTGGAATGGACGCTTGCCAGGTTCATAAGTGTTATTGTACCCTTCCTCCAGGCTGAACAACTCACCACGGTCTTGAAGCATAAAACCAAGGCCAGGAGGAACCATACCGGATCCCATTCCTCGGTAATTGCTTTGGATCAAACTGATCATGTTTCCGTCTTTATCGGCCACAGTCAAGTAAATGGTTTCTCCAGCGCTGATCTCACCTGCATCGTAATTTGAAGCATAGGGCTTAAGCTCCGCATAGTTTTCTGCTGCATACTCTTTGCTCAACAGGGCTTCTACAGGAACCTTGGCCATGTCCATATCAGCATAATACTTTGCACGGTCTTCAAAGACGCGCTTCTTGGCTTCTGTAAACAAATGCAGGTGCTCTTCACTGCCCCAGCGTATCTCGCTGAAGTCTTTGTTTTCAAGTATGTTCAACAATTGTAACGCGGCGATACCTTGCCCATTTGGAGGCAATTCCCAAACGTCGTACCCGCGATAATTTACACTTACAGGCTCTACCCATTGGCTGCGGTGGGCGCTTAAATCTTCCAGTGATAGAAATCCGCCTTGTTCTTTGATAAAGGTGGTGATTGTTTGGGCGACCTCACCTTCGTAAAACCCTTCGCGACCTTTTTTAGCAATGGCTCTGTAGGTATCGGCCAGTGCTGGGTTACGATAGCGGTCTCCATTCTTTGGACGTTGTCCGCCGTTCGGGTCGAAATAAGTTTCCTTGATGTTTGGATACCCCATGCGTGAAAATCGATCGATAGAGCCTAGGTAATATCCAATCAATTCTGTCACGGGAAATCCTTCTTCAGCATATTCGATAGCAGGAGCCAAAATTTTCTTCAGTGGCATGGATCCAAACTTATCGTGTAAAGAGGTCCATCCATCTACGGCACCAGGAACACTCACTGGAAGCGGACCATAAGCTGGTATCTTTTCAAGCCCCATAGCTTTCAATGTGTCTAGGGTCATAGATTTTGGAGAGCGGCCGCTGCCGTTGAGACCATAGAGCTTTTGCGTTTTTGCATCCCATACTATGGCAAAAAGATCGCCTCCGACGCCACAACCAGTGGGCTCCATAAGGCCGAGCGCCGCATTGGCAGCGATGGCAGCATCTACGGCGTTTCCACCTTGCTTTAAAATATCCAATCCAATCTGAGAGGCCAGGGGATGCGAGGTACACACCATTCCGTGTTCAGCTATGACTGGACTGCGCGTTTGAAAGGTAGCTCCGTTGACCCTGTCTTGAGCACTTAGTGATAGAAAGCTAATAGTTGAAATTGCGAGTAGAAGTAATCTCATAAGTCAGTTAGTTGAAGTCCCAAATTAAGGATTTCGAACTTGACTTTGTTCATGGGTTTACTTCCCGAAACACCTCACGGGAAACTTCAAGTCATATTCATTGGCACCGTTCAATTTCATCTATGAATCTCCTTGTGATCAGATGACGCCTCCTTTGATCGCGTTAGTTTTGTTCGGAATATTCCGAACACACGTTTGGAATCACGTGTAATTCCAGAATCCCAATGTTTTCGGTATCTTCACAACTAAAGAAATACTTAATATGTTTATGACTCATAATCAGGTGGTCGCAGGTTCGAGCCAGG
>QQUU01000031.1 GCA_003385605.1 Bacteroidota bacterium | reverse complement strand
TACAGCCGACACAATGCTGCATTGCTTCGGCCAATTCCGGCGCTTTAAACCCTTCTATACTTTGCTCGGTCAGTACGCTTCGGAGCACATTCGCCCGCCCGCGAGTACTGTCCCATTCGTCCCGCGAGGCCATGTATGAAGGGCACATTAAGGCACCGGTGAAAGGCAATCTTCGGCAATCTCCCGATCCATTGCATTTCTCTACGGCACGCAAGAATCCACCCTCTTCGCTGAAGGGAAACTGGGTATCTAACACGGGCTCCTCTCGATCTACCTCATAGCGCAAATCTTCGTTCATGGGTTTGGCGCCCACAATCTTGCCCGGGTTCAATTGGTTCTCTGGGTCCCACGCCTTCTTGAAGCTTTCCATCCAAGGGTAGACCTCGGGGCCGTAAAAGTCTTTGATAAATGCTGCACGTACGCGACCGTCGCCGTGTTCTCCTGATAAGGAACCACCGTATTTCTTGACCAATTCCGCACTGGCCTTACTGATTTCATACAGCAACCGGACCCCTTCAGAGGTCTTCAAATTCAAAATAGGTCTCAAGTGCAATTCTCCAGCACCGGCATGCGCGTAGTACACACTTTCCTGGCCGAAGCCTTGCATCAATGCATCAAACTCACGGATATATTCCTGGAGCACATCAATTCGTACAGCGGTATCCTCAATACATGCCACAGGTTTCGCATCGCCTGGCACATTGGAGAGCAATCCCAGCCCTGCGGCACGGAGCTTCCAAACTTTATCGCTGTCGTCCCCAAAGAGCTCGGCTCTAGCATAACTGTGCTCGCATTGCAGCGCAGCCAATTTTTCAGTGAGTTCCGCCTCGCTCTCGCCGCGAACTTCCACCAACAAAATGGCAGCAGGATCGCCTTGGACAAAATCCCGGTAGCTTGCATATTCCTTGCTCTCACGTGTACATTCTAAGATGATGCGATCCATGAGCTCAAGCTGATACGGGGTATGTGCCATCAATTTCGGGGTGGCTCCCATAGCCTTGTCCATACTGTCGTAATGCAAAGCTGCAACCGCAACATGAGCAGGCGGTAGGGGATCCAAGGCCACACGAATCTTGGTGGTGATGCCCAGCGTACCTTCTGAACCGCACATTACGGCTAAGAGAGCATCGGCATCGTTGCCTATTAAATCAATCGCATACCCGGTATTTCTGCGGTGAATGCTCGCATCTGGGAAATGCGCCTCGAGGTTTTGCGACCTCCAGGCATCTTGCCATTGCACCAACCAATCTTCCACTGCCGAAGGAATGTCACGCACCCCGTCGGACTGAATATCGCCCATGGCGCGCAGCACCCCGTCCGCGGTGACGAGTTCAAGACCGAGCAATTTTTCGCGGGTCGTTCCGTAAGAAATAGAGGTGGAGCCTGAGCTGTTATTACCCACCATGCCGCCCATCATACAACGGTTGGAGGTGGAGGTATTGGGGCCGAAAAACAGCCCGTGTTCTTTAAGATGATAATTGAGTTCGTCGCGGACAACGCCGGGTTGCACCTCTGCCCATCGCTCTTCCACATTGATGCGGAGAATCGCGTTCATGTGCCTTCCGGTATCTAATACGGTGCCATCGCCCACGACTTGGCCCGCGAGTGAGGTTCCTGCGGCGCGAGGGATCAGTGGCTTACCGGATCTGATTAGTGCGACTACCTCTTCTGCGGAGGCAGGAAAAGCAACGTCCTGTGGTGTTTCCTGGTAGATGGAAGCATCCTGCGCATAGGTGCGTTTGAGTAGTTCGTCGCTAGGTTTGGTCATGCTATTAGACCATAAAATTATCAGTAAGCTGTCCTTCGCCCAGTTCCGCGTTGCCGGAATTCAGGTGGCGCAGCAGCGGACATGGGCGGTAGCGGTCGTCACCATAATGTTTGTGGCAGCGCTTAAGGGTTTCTAGGACTTGGTCCCAGCCCATTTCACGGCCCCATTGAATAGGTCCTTTAGGGTAGTTCACACCTTTGGTCATGGCCAGGTCTACGTTCTCTGGATCTGCAATGCCTTGCCACACGGCGTCCAGGGCTTCGTTGATGATCATACACAAGATGCGCTCTACGATCTTTTCACTCAATAGTGGATCAATCTCTGCGGCTTCTTGGGCCACCACGGCTGCATCCATGCCCGAGGCATAATTGTAAAATCCGCGCCCTGTTTTACGACCGAGCAATCCAGCTTCTTTTAGGCGTTTTTGGGTGATGGAAGGACGGAAGCGGGGATCGTAGAAAAATTGGCCCCAAACGGTCTCAGTAACGGTATAATTGACGTCGTGACCAATCAAATCTGTGAGTTCGAAAGGTCCCATTCTAAAGCCTATGCTCTTTACAGCTGCATCGATTTCGGCGACGCTCGCCACACCTTCTTCGTAAAGTTTAATGGCCTCGCTGTAGAACGGACGTGCTACCTTATTGACAATGAATCCTGGCGTGTCTTTCGCCATTACGGGCGTCTTACCCCAGCTGCTCATTAGCTCGAGCATGGTTTCACCAAACTCTTCCCCGGTCTTTACACCGGGAACAATCTCTACTAGGGGCATCAACGGTGCCGGGTTGAAAAAGTGGAGTCCTCCAAAGCGCTCCGGGTGCTTGAGTCCGCTAGAAAGGGCGGCTATGCTAAGGCTTGAGGTGTTTGTACAGAGCCAGGCGCTTTCTGAAATCAGTGGCTCCACCTGCGCAAACAAGTCCTTTTTTACGTCTAGGTTTTCAATGACGGCTTCTACGACCAGGTCGGCGCCAG
>QQUU01000033.1 GCA_003385605.1 Bacteroidota bacterium | reverse complement strand
CATGGGCCGCGTAATAGGCGAAGCAGCTCCGGAGCAGCTGGCGCTGCAAGTTCCTGAGCTGTCAATACAAATAGAAGATAAAAAGAATTGACAGGCCTAACAATTACTTTACAATTTTATTTGCAAAATAATTAGAATTAAGAATTAAATTGTCAAGGTGCAATTTTACAGTACTGGTGTACTATAAAATTTAAGGTACAAAAATACTCCCGCAGAGTATAGCTAACTTTGCGGGAGTTTTTGTTAGTAACTCAGCGACCCCAGATTAACACTTTGCAGTAGCTGTTGTTGCTGTTAGTTTGCATACATTTTTTGTAGGCTAGTTCTTCTTGTTCGTTCAAAAAGTTACCTACAAAAATGATAGTAGAGAGCAGAGAAATCAGAGAGAAAAGTAGAAACTTAGAATGCACAACTTTGGGTGGGTTAGTGACAACAACTGAGCATCTGCTAAGTGTTAGTAACTCGCAGAACTTTCAGTTGCTAAGCGTAGCTTAGCAAAAAATTTGTTGTGCTACAATTTACTGTGCCACTGTGTCAGCTGTCACACGCTCAGAAAATTCTGATTTTTCGGGAAATTTTTTAGTAAATCTGTACTGTATGCCAGTTGGTGCAACTGTCACACGGGGGGTAGGGTTGCAAAGTAGTACACTTGTACCCAAGCGCGGGGAACTTACTGATACATCCCAGTTTATTTGATTGTACTACACCCACCGGGGGGTAGGGGTTGAAAAAGCAGTTAATGTAATACCCATGGCCGTACAAAATGCACCCCCACTTAGTCTCCGCTGGGCACAGGGGCAAGTATTCACCGACGAACACAGATTCCGCGTCCTAGTTGCAGGCCGCCGCTTCGGGAAGTCATACCTTTCCTGCGTCGAACTTTTGCGTGGAGCGATCAATAATCCCGGCGAAACCTTCTTCTACTGCGCCCCCACCTACCGGATGGCGAAGGATATTGCCTGGAAAGTGCTCAAAAAGCTCGTTCCCAAAGCCTGGATCAAAACTAAGAACGAAACCGACCTGAAATTAGAGCTAGTCAACGGCTCAACCATCGAATTAAAGGGCACAGAGAACGCAATGGCCCTCCGTGGCCGCAGTTTGTCCGGCGTCGTGCTCGACGAAGCCGCATTTATGGACGCCGAGGTCTGGTTCGAAGTGATTCGACCCGCCCTGGCCGACAAACAAGGCTGGGCGTTGTTCATTTCCACCCCGGATGGAACGGCCAGCTGGTTCTACGACCTTTGGTGCTACTGCGAAGATGACCCAACCAACGAATGGAAGCGCTGGTGTTACACCACCATCGAAGGCGGAAACGTCCCAGCCGACGAAGTTGAGGCAGCCCGCGCTCAACTTGACCCGCGCACGTTCCGCCAGGAATTCGAAGCGTCGTTCGAGAACCTCACCGGCCTCGTAGCCATCAGTTTCTCCGACGACAACATCTCCACCGACGCCAAAGACATCTCCATCCAGCCCCTTCTCCTGGGCGTGGACTTCAACGTGGACCCAATGAGCGGAATCTGCGCCGTAAAAGACGCCGACACCCTCTACGTCTTCGACGAAATCATGCTCACAGGCGGCGCAACCACCTGGGACTTCGCCGAAGAAGTTACCCGCCGCTACGGCGTAGACCGCCGCGTCATCGCCTGCCCCGACCCCACAGGTGGAGCGCGCAAAACCAGCGGCGTCGGCGTCACCGACCACGCAATCCTCCGCCGCAGCGGCTTCACCGTCCAATCACCCCGCTCCCCCTGGAAAATCCGCGACAAAATCACCGCCGTCAACACCGGCCTCATGGACGCATCCGGCGCCCGCCGCGTAAAAATCCACCCCCGCTGCAAAGAACTCATCAAATCCCTCCGCACCCTCACCTACGCCCCTGGAACGGGCCTACCTAACAAAAACCTTGGAGTAGACCACGCTTTCGACGCCTTCGGGTATCTTGTGCTCCAGCAGTTCAACTTGGCCAAGCCTGAGGCCATGGGAACTACGTCATACCGCCTGTATTAAGGATGTTTCGTCCGCTCAACGCGCCCCTCTGCCCAAAATGCGGATCAGAAGAATCAAAAGTGCTGGGACGCTACACATCACAGGAAAACGATTGTGTGCGTGAGCGTCGTTGTTTGGACTGCGACCACCGCTGGAAGACGCTGCAATCGCCCGAGGAACCACTGGATCCATCAATCCGCGTCAAATTTTCTCGCTGGAACACACCGAAAGGAAGTAAACGCCGCGTAACCCTGGAATACGCATCCAAGGCTGGTTAAACTAAAAACACCCCATCACCTGTTTGTCATGCCTGGTCATTACGGAGCTGGCGGCAAGAAAAAACCCAACGGCAAGAAGAAAGGTATGAAGAAGGGAAGCAAGAAGATGCGGTGTAGCTGTGGCAAGTGAAAACGTCCCAGTAAACAAGGCGCTTTACGCCCGAGTAAAGGCTGAGGCCAAGCGCAAGTTCGCGGTTTATCCGAGCGCGTATGCAAATGCGTGGCTGGTACGCGAATATAAGAAGCGTGGTGGCACTTATCGGAAAGCAACCAGTGGCGGAACGAAAAAAACCACGAAAACCCGCAAAACCAAAAAGTAAAGGCCGTGGTGGCCTTGGCCGATGGTTTGACGAGAAATGGGTCGATATAAAGACCGGGAAGCCTTGTGGCCGCTCCAAAGGCGAAGACAGGGCTTATCCAGCGTGTAGACCATCACGCAGGGTGTCAGATAAGACGCCAAAAACTACAAAAGAGATGAGTCCTGCAGAAAAGGCTCGTTTTAAAAAAGAGAAGACAGGTTCAAAGAAGATTTCTTATCAACATCGGCGGCGCAAGGCGAAAAAGAAGAAGTCTTGAGATGGCTTGCGGGTTGTGAACGGTTAGAATCAACCGTATAGACCCTTCCTATGTCTACTCATGGCCA
>QQUU01000130.1 GCA_003385605.1 Bacteroidota bacterium | reverse complement strand
AACTTGCCTTCTGCCGCACAGCAGGCACCCATCAATGCAGCTATTGCTACTGAGCGTGGTCTGTTGTTGTGCGGTGGTGCCGACAACATGCACACCTCTATCGGTACACAGGAGAGCTTCTGTGGGACCTTCCTAACCTACGGCTCCTCCGGACCTTTGTGCAGTGACGCACCCTTCATTTTACGAGGATCTACGGCCAAACTTGTTTCCACTCCGCACGGTCTAGTGCTCCTTCAAAACGACGACGCTGCATTGCTTTACACGGGTGATTTATAGAGGTGTTTTCCCTATTTTAGCGAGATGCGAAATTTTCTTTTGTTTGCCTTAATCAGCGGGGCGTTGCTCAACTCGTGTACCTTGGATCCAGAATGTGAATGGACGGACCTTTATGCCGACTTCGAATCCTACGAATTCACGACCGATTTAGAACAAACCAACATCGTTTTACTCACGCCTGAGTTTGATCCGAATATTGAGCTGTTTGAGCCATACATCATCCGCAGCGATAGCGCTTACGACGCTCTCACACAATTCTCGCGTGATGAAGAATGCCCCTACTGCGTATATCCTGAAATCGATTTTGACGAATACACGTTGATTGGCTTTTCTACGGAAATTAGCTGTCTAGCCACGAACTACCTAAAACTGACAAGTACGCCCGAAGGTTGGCGCTATGCCCTTAAAACCGTCGATGAAACCCAGTGCAACCAGCTGTTGTGCGACAACTTCAGCTTCAATTGGATCCTGCTTCCGAAAGCCGCGGACACTATGGATATATCCTTTGAAACTGGACTTGCTCGCTATTTCTGCGACTGTTAACACCTGAAACACATGAAACGACTTCTACTAACACTCACTTTAAGCGCCTTTGTGGCGACCTCTTGCCAAGGTCCCAAAGAGCCGTACAACGACTATTCACGTGATCTGCAGGATGCTTTTCAAGCGATCACGGACATCTTGGTGCATGATATTTTTTCGCCACCTGTGGCCGCAAGGGTATATGCCTACTCTGGCGCAGCAGCTTACGAGGTAGTGGCGCAAAGCAATGCAGATTACCGTTCTCTCGCTGGTCAATTCCACGAATTCCCTACAGTAGACCCAGCACCAACGGATGAAAATTACGTGCCCGAACTCGCTTCGCTTCATGCCTTGGGCGTGGTCGGCAAAGCCTTAATCTTCTCAGAAGACCGCATGCAAGCACATATGGACGGCTTGTTCGAAAAGATGAGTGAGCACCATAGCGATGAAGCCATCGCCGTAAGTCGCGCCTACGGGCAACGCGTTGCAGATGCTGTGTTGAATTGGGCCCAGGGTGATAACTACAACCAAAGTCGCACGTTTACCAAATACGAGATCAACGACGATCCGATGCGCTGGAAGCCAACGCCTCCGGATTACATGGACGGTATTGAGCCGCACTGGAGAAACATTCGTACGCTTGTGATGGACAGCGCACAGATGTTCAAACCGGTTCCGCCGCCAACGCCTTCTTTGGATACCGCCTCGAAATTCTACAAAGACCTCATGCAGGTCTACCACACCGTCAACAACCTTACGCCGGAGCAAGAAGCTATTGCACAGTTCTGGGATTGTAATCCGTATGTGAGTGTGCACCGCGGTCACGTGATGTTGGCGACAAAAAAGATTACTCCTGGAGGTCACTGGATGGGCATTACGGGCATTGCTTGTCGCAAAGCAGGTGCCGATTACGGTACTACCATCAATGCGCACTTGCGCGCTGCTACGGGTTTGTTTGACGGCTTTATCTCTTGTTGGGACGAGAAGTACCGTTCAGAGTTGGTCCGCCCAGAGACAGTGATTAATGAGAATTTTGACGAGAATTGGACCCCGCTACTGCAAACGCCTCCATTCCCAGAGTATACCTCGGGACACAGCGTGATTTCAGGTGCTGCAGGTGTGATGCTTACCGGCGTCTTTGGCGAGAACTTCACCTTCCAAGATTCCACAGAACGCGTTTATGGACTTCCAGACCGCTCCTACGAAAGCTTCACCGCTGCCTCTGACGAAGCGGCCATTTCAAGATTGTACGGCGGCATCCACTACATGCCAGCCATCGAGATTGGCGTGAGCCAAGGGCGCACATTAGGGGCCTACCTAGATGCCAACTTAACGACCTACACAGGAAATGAATAAGCCGTTCAAATGGGCGTTGCACATCAACTTCTTTGTGTACGCCATCCTACTGAACAGTGTAGGGATTGTCATCTTAAAAAGCATAAACAACTATGGCGTAAGTGAAGTGCAGGCCAGCACCCTTGAGCTCTTCAAGGATATGCCTGTTGCCATCGTTTCCTTCCTCATTGCCAGCTTTGTCCCACGCATCGGCTACAAGAAAATCATGGTCATCGCCCTATCAATTACCTCACTAGGGCTGATTCAAATGTGGGCGGGAAATAGCTTTGTTTCTTCTCAAATCCTGTTTGCCATTGTTGGGTCTTCCTTTGCCCTGATCAAGGTGGCGGTTTATGGCTCTATCGGCGAGGTAACCTCCGGAGAAAAAGAACACAATGCACTAATGAGTTCGGTGGAAGGAACCTTTATGTTCGGTATCGCCTTGGCCTACTTCCTTTTCCCTGCCTTCAATAGCGAAACTGACCCGAGCGCTTGGCTCAACGTCTACCTCCTACTCACTGGTTTGGTGTTGGTAGCCGTAGCCTTTCTTGCGCGCATTCCAGAGCTGCCTAAAGAGGAAAACAGCACGCCCCTGAGCGAAGAGTTCTCTGCAATGCTCGGCCTGATCACCAAGCTTTTGGTCGTCGTATTTGTCTTCTCCGCCTTCCTATACGTGATGGTGGAGCAGGGCATCATGACTTGGTTGCCCACGTTTAACGAAAAGGTGTTGGCGTTGAGCGAAAGCAACAGTATACGTATGGCCAGCATCCTTGCCATTACCCTAGGTTTAGGTAGAATCCTCGGGGGCCAATTGAGCGAGCGCTTCCATTGGACACTTGTCATCTCGGGAGC
>QQUU01000084.1 GCA_003385605.1 Bacteroidota bacterium | reverse complement strand
AAACGGCCATAAAGGTCACGTATTGTGGTTCACCGGTTTGAGCGGTAGCGGAAAGAGTACAGTCGCCTCTGCAGTGGAACGCGAACTTCACCAACAAGGCATCAGAACGTTCATTCTAGACGGGGATAATGTTCGTACAGGTCTCAACAGCGATCTCGACTTTAGTGCCGCCTCAAGAGAAGAAAACATCCGCCGCATTGCACACGTCAGTGCGCTCATGAAAGATGCCGGTCTTGTGGTACTGAGCGCCTTTGTAAGCCCTTATCAAAAGGACCGTGATTTCGTTAGAGAATGTGCCCAAGGTAATTTCTCAGAAATCTTCATCAGTACTCCGCTTGAAGTTTGTGAGCAACGCGATGTAAAAGGATTGTATGCGAAAGCAAGAGCTGGAGAGATCAGCAACTTTACGGGCATTAGCGCTCCTTTTGAAGAGCCAACCAACCATGAGCTTGATGTGCCTACGCACGAAATGAGTATTGAAGAAGCAACCGCTATGGTTGTGGATTATATAAACACCAAAATAGCACTCGATCAATGAGTAACTATTCACTAACACACCTCGAAGAATTAGAGGCAGAAGCAATTTACGTCATTCGTGAAGTCTATGCCCAATTCGACAACCCAGCCATCCTCTTCTCAGGGGGTAAGGACAGTATCGTAGTGACCCATCTGGCACGCAAAGCTTTCTGGCCTGCGAAGATTCCTTTCCCACTGGTACACATTGATACCGGTCACAACTTCCCAGAGACGATGGAGTTCCGCGATAACCTCATCAAAGAGATGGGTGCGAACCTCGTCGTAGGTTCTGTACAGCAGTCTATCGACGAAGGTGCCGTAGTAGAGGAAACCGGAATGAACGCCTCTCGTAATGCCCTTCAAACCACTACCCTTTTAGATACCATCGAGTTCAACAACTTCGATGCATGTATGGGTGGTGCCCGTCGTGACGAAGAAAAAGCAAGAGCGAAAGAGCGTTTCTTCTCTCACCGTGACGACTTTGGTCAGTGGGATCCTAAGAACCAGCGTCCAGAACTCTGGAACCTGTTTAATGGTAAAAAGCGCATGGGCGAGCACTTCCGTGTCTTCCCTATTTCTAACTGGACCGAAATGGACGTATGGCAGTACATCTTGAAAGAAAACATAGCTATTCCCGAACTCTACTTCGCCAAAGAGCGCAACGTGATCTGGAGAAACGGTTCATGGCTTCCAGTAAGTGAGTTCATCACCCTAAAAAATACTGATGAGCCTCAGATGAAGATGGTCCGATTCCGTACTCTAGGGGACATCACCATTACCGGTGGACAGGAAAGCGATGCAGATACACTCGAGAAAATCATACAGGAAGTAGCTTCTTCTCGTCAAACAGAACGCGGTAATCGCGAAGACGACAAGCGCAGTGAAAGCGCCATGGAAGACAGAAAACGTCAAGGTTACTTCTAACCATCAAAGCAAAAGAAACGATGGAAAACAATTTCGACACCCAAGGATATTTAGATATGGAACTGCTTCGCTTCACTACCGCCGGTAGTGTTGACGACGGTAAATCCACATTGATTGGACGCCTCCTTTACGATAGCAAGAGCATCTTCGAGGACCAAGTCCAGCAGATCGAACAAACCTCAAAAAAGAAAGGCCTCGAGCACGTAGACCTCAGCCTCTTCACTGACGGATTGAAAGACGAACGCGAGCAAGGCATTACCATTGATGTAGCCTACCGCTACTTCGCCACCCCAAAGCGTAAGTTCATCATCGCAGATACCCCAGGACACGTTCAATACACCCGTAACATGGTGACGGGTGCTTCAACCGCTAACCTTGCCCTTATTCTTGTTGATGCCCGCAATGGTGTCATTGAGCAAACCAAACGCCACACTTTTATCGCGTCCTTGCTACAGATCCCACACATCTTCGTTTGCATCAACAAGATGGACCTCGTGGACTACAGCCAGGAAGCCTATGATAAGGTAGTTAAAGAATACACCGATTTTGCCGCCAAGCTCAACGTCAAAGACGTACGCTTCGTTCCAATGTCAGCCCTCCACGGCGACAACGTAGTATCACGCGGAGACAATATGAGCTGGTACGAAGGCGGCACCCTACTCCACAACCTTGAAACCGTACATATCTCTTCAGACCATAACTTAAGAGACTGTCGCTTCCCAGTTCAGACGGTGATCCGCCCACACAGCGACGAATACCATGACTTCAGAGGCTATGCTGGCCGTGTTGCTGGTGGTGTTTTCAAAAAAGGAGATAGCGTCGTAGCTCTTCCTTCAGGATTGGAGAGCAAGATCTCAGCCATCCACACGATGACTGGCGAGCTCGAGGAAGCGTTCCCGCCACAAAGTGTTACAATTACCCTGGAAGATGATATAGATATCAGCAGAGGCGATGTATTGGTGCGAAGCGAGAACAGACCGGAAGGCCGTCAAGATTTGGACGTGATGCTGTGCTGGCTAAACGCAAACCCACCACGCCCGAGAGCAAAGTATGTGATCAAGCACACTACCGCGGAAGCTAGAGCGATGATTACAGACATTCAATACAAGATGGACATCAACACTCTCCATAGAATGGAAGAGGACAAGGCCATCAAAATGAATGACATCGCCAGAGTAAAAATCCGCTCCACAAAACCCCTCTTCGCAGACGACTATACAGTTAATCGTGTAACAGGTTCTATCATCCTAGTCGACGAGGCCACCAACGAAACGGTTGCAGCGGGGATGGTGAGATAATTTCTTTTAAAAAACCGATGGCTTTAAATTTTTAATAGTCATTTTTGTAATCCAACCAATAAACATTTTCAAATGAGTACAGCAACTCAGTACGTACCGTACAAAGTTAAAGATATGTCATTGGCCGAATGGGGTCGACAAGAAATCAAGCTTGCCGAAGCAGAGATGCCAGGTCTTATGGCGCTCCGTGAGGAGTTTGGTGCAAGTAAACCATTGGCAGGTGCACGCATCGCCGGTTGTTTGCACATGACCATTCAAACGGCAGTA
>QQUU01000132.1 GCA_003385605.1 Bacteroidota bacterium | reverse complement strand
ACTAAAGAAAGTAGTGCCAATAAAAGAATATCTATACCGAGGGCAATCCATTCGATATAGCGTTCGTCGATATTTTGATTGGCGAGCCATTGGCTTGCCCAGTGAATTTTTTCCATTAGAACGGGTGAAACATAGTTACGCTATCAAATCTAACTGAAGTTGCGTAAAAATATCCCAATCCGAACACGGTTGTATCATCTTGTCTGCGAATATTTCCAATCTGTGGACTATAAGGCACTGCGAAAAGACCGCCACTATTGACGTTGTTGGTCATGATAGTGAGGTAGTCGAACAGGTCCATGGAGATTGTGCGTGTTT
The DNA here is from genome assembly GCA_003385605.1 of Bacteroidota bacterium. Lineage (GTDB taxonomy): Bacteria > Bacteroidota > Bacteroidia > Flavobacteriales > Schleiferiaceae > UBA10364. Next base: position 2,720 of record QQUU01000132.1, on the reverse strand, counting down.
CGAAAACGAAGTTGATTAAGGTGTCGCGGTATACTGTGTATGGAGGGCCAACGAAGTTTAATCGGCCAATTTGTGGCCCTTCGATGAACTGCTCGTCGTTGTAGATATTGATACTCGACGCAAGACTTATTTCAGTCTCTTGCGGCTCAAATGGCCCAATCAATCCGTTGGGTGCATAGACCTTTGTGGTCGAGTAGGATTTTACCCAATAAGCATTCCCAGCACCAGCAGGGTCGTTAAAGAACTGATAGGGGCTATAGAAAGCTGAATCGGCATCTTTGTAATTCACTGTATCATCCACTCTGAAGTCGTAGTAGATCGAATCGCCTTCGAGGATAGGAAAGAGTGGTGCGAGCAGGGTAAACGGCTCGTTGCAACGGTCTAGTGTACTTTCCCAAGTTCCTGCAGCCTCGCCGTAGGTTGAGGGAACAACCACCTCTACGCGGTATGAATGTCCAGGAATGCTCAAGTAATCGAGATTCTCATAACGTCCACTGCTTACCTCGGTTAGGGTACCCAAGGTAGAGTCGCCATCAAATAAGGTTACCGTAGCGCCTTCAATTCCGGTAAATGCACCGTTATCAAGGTAGGGGTTGCTCAGCCTCAAATCAACATAAGTTCCCATAGTATCTACATCGGTGACGGCACCAGCGATACTTACTGCTGAAGTGCTGTTGTAGGCATCAGTTCGTACTTTATCTGTAACGTCCGTCTCACATGAGGCGAAGAATAGAGCGATAATCGGTAGTACAAGTAGTTTTTTCATGGCCGATTAAAAGTTTAATGTGTAGGTAATGGTAGGGATGGCTGTAGCGAAGATGCTGAGCTGCGTAGCTTTTGTCTCTCCTGTGGCGTTGCCATCGTCGTCTAATACTTCCTCAAAGAAGATGCTAAAGGCATTCTTTCGAGCGTAGGCATTGTACACCCCGAAATTCCAACTGCCTTCCCAATCGCGATCCTTCTTATTTGGAATCTTTACATCCATACTTAAATCCAATCTGTGGTAAGCTGGAGTACGAGCATTGTTTCTCGTGAGTGAGAACGGGTAAAGTATGCCGTCAAATTCACTTTTTGCTTCAGGGTAGGTGTAGGGCTTACCCGTTTGGTAAATGAATGACCCTGAGAAACTAATGTTTGGCTTCCAAGCGTAGGCTGCAACCAGCGCAAAATCGTGCGGTTTATCTTGTGCTGCAGCGTACCACTCGCCGAAGTTGATCCACTCGTCGGGGGTAGCGCCGAGATCAACCTGAAGCTCAGATCGGCTGTAAGTATAGGCAATCCAACCTGTGAGTGCGCCTACTTTTTTATCCAGCTGCACCTCCACACCGTAGCTACGTCCACGACCCGTCATTAAATCTACTTCGATGTTGTCGACACCGGTTGGTTGAGCTCCGTTCTTGTAGTCGACAAGGTCACGTAAGCTTTTGTAGTAGGTTTCAACGCTAAGCTGCCATTCACCATCCTTGAAGTTGCGGTTTACTCCGGCAGCAACTTGATCCGCAGTTCCTGGATTGATGTAGTTGCCCGCAGGTCTCCAAGTATCAATAGGGAGTGATGAGGTAGTGTTTGAAATTAAGTGTATGTACTGGCGCATGCGGTTGTAGCTGAACTTAATCGCGCTATTCTCGCTGCTCTTGTAGTTGATTCCTAGACGTGGTTCTAATCCTTGCAAGCCGTCAAATGCTGCGATAATCTCGCCACTGCCGAAGCTAGTGGTATCGATGATGCGATCGTTTCTATAAGTACCTGCAGAAGTTGGGTTGTAATTGACTACATCACGAGCACCCACGTTGTAGAAAGAACTGTAGCGCAACCCACCACGAATAGTTAATCGGTTATTTACTTTCCAGTTGTCTTCAATGTAAAATGCAGGCTCCACGGCATATTCGTTCTGTAACTCAATACTGATGTCTGCAATATTGCTATCGACGAAGTTGGCGTTTACGCTAAACGGTTCGAAGTCGTAAATAACGGCCTCACCACCAAAATTGACTTGGTGTTTTGCATTTGGGAACCAGCTAAAGGCAACCTTATTGTTCTGGTTATTAATGTAGGCAATATTATCTACCTGTACCGTTGGGAAGTCAAAGCCAATGGCGTAATCGTAATCGGAATAAATGGTACTAACATTCAAGAAGAGCTTGTCATTAATGAGATAGTTCCAACGTCCAGTTAGACCGAGGTTCCCCCAGTTAAATTTCACAAGTCCAGGAACGCCGAAAGCATCTTTGCCGTAGTAGGCACTCAAGAATAATCTGCTTTTGTCGCTGAATTTGTAATTGACCTTGGCATTGAGGTCGTAAAAGTTTGCGATGATGCTATTGATATCATCATCTGGTGCCAAGCGTAATAGTAAATCTTGGTAAGAACGACGTCCAGCAATCATAAAGCTCGCTTTGTCCTTAACAATAGGACCTTCGAACATCACTCGAGAAGAGAGTAGTCCTAAACCAACAGTACCGCCGTATTCTTTGGTATTACCTTCTTTTTGACGAACGTCCAACACTGAAGAGAGACGACCGCCGAAGGGTGCTGGAATACCGCCCTTGTATAATTTCAAATCACGAACTGCATCTCCGTTGAACACCGAGAAGAACCCGAAAATATGTGAAGAGTTGTAGACGGGTGCTTCATCCAACAAGATGAGGTTTTGATCGGTTTTACCACCACGAACATTGAATCCAGAGGCGCCTTCCCCAACCGTTGTAACACCGGGGAGT
>QQUU01000024.1 GCA_003385605.1 Bacteroidota bacterium | reverse complement strand
TGGTATACAAAATCAAATCCCTCGGTCTATTAGCACATGTCAGCTTCAGAATGCATTACTGCACTTCTACTTCATGCCTATCAAACGGCTCGTCTTGCCGTGACCTTCCTTGTCTTTCATTTGTCAGTAAAACTGAACGATTGAGACAAAAGAGCACTCATCTTAAGGTGAACTTCCTACTTATATGCTTTCAGCAGTTATTTACTCCAGACATAGCTACCCAGCGTGTACCCCTGGCGGGATAACTGGTACACTAGCGGTCTGTCCCCACCTGGTCCTCTCGTACAAAGGGGAGATCCTTTCAATGCTCTAAACGCCTACACAGGATATGGACCAAACTGTCTCACGACGTTCTGAACCCAGCTCGCGTGCCGCTTTCTATGGGCGAACAGCCCAACCCTTGGAACGTACTTCCGCTCCAGGATGCGACGAGCCGACATCGAGGTGCCAAACCTCCCCGTCGATGTGAACTCTTGGGGGAGATTAGCCTGTTATCCCTAGAGTAACTTTTATCCGTTGAGCGACGGCCTTTCCACACAGCACCGTCGGATCACTAAAGCCGACTTTCGTCTCTGCTTGACATGTCAGTCTCGCAGTCAAGCTCTCTTTTGCTTTTACACTCTATGGCTGATTTCCGTCCAGCCTGAGGGAACCTTTGCACACCTCCATTACCTTTTGGGAGGTGACTGCCCCAGTCAAACTGCCCGCCTGAAACTGTCGTCTTACCGGATAACGGTGAAGACTGAGCGCTCTAGCTTACCAAGAGTGGTATCTCACTGATGGCTCCCCTCTTCCCGGAAGAAAAGGTTCGTAGCCTCCCACCTAAGCTGCGCAAGATAAGCTTGAGAGCAATTCCAGGTTACAGTAAAGCTTCATAGGGTCTTTCTGTCCGTGTGCAGGTAATCCGCATCTTCACAGATAGTTTTATTTCACCGAGTCTCTCTCTGAGACAGTATCCAGATCGTTACACCTTTCGTGCGGGTCGGAACTTACCCGACAAGGAATTTCGCTACCTTAGGACAGTTATAGTTACTGCCGCCGTTCACCATGGCTTCAGTCGTTAGCTTCGTCAAAGACTGACCAACTTCTTTAACCTTCTGGCACTGGGCAGGTGTCAGCCCCCATACATCGTCTTACGACTTTGCGGAGACCTGTGTTTTTGGTAAACAGTCGCCTGGATCTCTTCACTGCGGCCCCCTGAGGGGCACTCTTTCTTCCGAAGGTACAGAGCCAATTTGCCGAGTTCCTTAGAGAGAGTTATCTCGCTCCCCTTAGTTTATTCAACCCACTCACCTGTGTCGGTTTACGGTACAGGTAGTCTAGACTCAAAGTCGAATGAGCTTTTCTTGGAAAAAATACCATCAAACAACAATGGGTTGTTCCTTCCTGCCAAGGAAGGCCATTGTGCCGAGTGTTATTTGTTCGTCCCTCAGGACTAAGCCTAGACTAGTGAAGGAATATAAACCTTCTTGCCATCAATTACGCCTTTCGGCCTCACCTTAGGTCCTGACTGACCCTGCGCGGACGAGCCTTGCGCAGGAACCCTTGAGTTTTCGGGGCACTGGATTCTCACCAATGTTTACGTTACTCAAGCTGACATTCTCACTTCCGCCCTGTCCACCGCGGCTTACGCGCTTGGCTTCCCCCTGGGCGGAACGCTCCTCTACCCTACATCATCTGTGTGATGTAGCCACAGCTTCGGCAAAAAACTTAGTTCCGGTCATTTTCGGCGCAAAAGCGCTTGATCAGTGAGCTATTACGCACTCCTTAGAGGGTGGCTGCTTCTAGGCAAACCTCCTGATTGTCACTGCACTTTCACCTCCTTTGCCACTTAGCTTTTATTTAGGAGCCTTAGCTGGTGGTCTGGGCTGTTTCCCTTTTGACTACGGAGCTTATCCCCCGCAGTCTCACTGGCTGATTGAAAACATTCTAGGTATTCCGAGTTTGCAACAGATTGGTACCGCTTTCGCAGCCCGCACCGAGACAGCGCTTTACCCCCTGAAAGTCCATAATCAACCGCTGCGCCTCAACGCATTTCGAGGAGAACCAGCTAGCTCCAAGTTCGATTGGCATTTCACCCCTAACCACAACTCATCCGTCGATTTTTCAACATCGGTCGGTTCGAACCTCCACTTCGTATCACCAAAGCTTCATTCTGGTCATGGTTAGATCACCTGGGTTCGGGTCTAGAAGAAGGGACGAGAGCCCTTATCAGACATGCTTTCGCTTTGGCTTCGATGGAAAATCTTAACCTGCCACTTCTTCTAAGTCGCCAGCTCATTCTTCAACAGGCATGCGGTCAGATGTGTTCATCCTCCCACAAATTGTAAGCATACGGTTTCATGTTCTATTTCACTCCCCGTAAAGGGGTTCTTTTCACCTTTCCCTCGCGGTACTATTCGCTATCGGTGACCTAGGAGTATTTAGCCTTACGAGGTGGTCCTCGCAAATTCATACGGGATTTCACGTGTCCCATACTACTCGGGAGCCAAACGGCTGAAGTTGGTATTGATTCAACGACTGGACTTTCACCATCTATGGTACAGGTTTCAGCTGTTTCGTTTCTCATTCCATACAATGCCATATGTTTGGTCCCATGACCTGGTCTTTACATTGCTGTCAAAGTCCTTTTAGGCTGTTCCCATTCCGCTCGCCGCTACTTTGGGAATCGCTTTTGCTTTCTTTTCCTTTGGCTACTAAGATGTTTCAGTTCACCAAGTTGTCTTTCTCTTCTCTATGAATTCAAGAAGGAATGCATTGGGTTGCCCCATTCGGGAATCCTCGGATCAGCGCATACGTCCTACTCCCCGAGGCATATCGTCGGTTGTCACGCCCTTCATCGGCTCTAGGTCCCTAGGTCTCCACCATATGCCCTTTATTGATTGATTTTGTTTTTTGTTTTGAAATAATCACAATTCTGATATGCCTTTTGTTAAAGGCTCGGCTGGAGGTAAGCGGACTCGAACCGCTGACGTCTGCCTTGCAAAGGCAGCGCTCTACCAACTGAGCTATACCCCCGTGCCATGGGCTATTATGGACTTGAAC
>QQUU01000139.1 GCA_003385605.1 Bacteroidota bacterium | reverse complement strand
TCAAACTCTTGTGGAAGTTGGCAAAGGCCTTATCCGCAATGGTACGCTTGGACCTATTTTGATACAAGTATTCAGACTTCATGGCGGCCATATCGACCCCAGAAGGACACTCCTTGGTACAGCCTTTACATCCGACACAATGCTGCATTGCTTCGGCCAATTCTGGCGCTTTAAACCCTGCGATACTTTGCTCGGTCAGCACGCTGCGGAGTACATTCGCCCGTCCGCGAGTACTGTCCCATTCGTCCCGCGAGGCCATGTATGAAGGGCACATTAAGGCACCGGTGAAAGGCAATCTTCGGCAATCTCCCGATCCATTGCATTTCTCTACGGCACGCAGGAATCCACCCTCTTCGCTGAAGGGAAACTGCGTATCTAAAACGGGCTCCTCTCGATCTACTTCATAGCGCAAATCTTCGTTCATGGGTTTGGCGCCCACAATCTTGCCGGGGTTCAACCGGTTCTCAGGATCCCACGCCATCTTGAAGCTTTCCATCCAAGGGTAAACCTCTGGGCCGTAAAAGTCTTTGATAAATGCTGCACGGACGCGACCGTCGCCGTGTTCTCCCGATAATGACCCACCGTATTTCTTGACCAATTCCGCACTAGCCTTACTGATTTCATACAGCAATCGGACCCCTTTAGAAGTCTTCAAATTCAAAATAGGTCTCAGGTGCAATTCCCCGGCACCGGCATGCGCATAGTACACACTTTCCTGGCCGAAGCCTTGCATCAACGCATCAAACTCACGGATATATTCCTGGAGCACATCAATACGTACAGCGGTATCTTCAATACATGCCACAGGTTTTGCATCGCCCGGCACATTGGAGAGTAATCCGAGCCCCGCGGCACGGAGCTTCCAAACTTTATCGCTGTCGCCGCCAAAGAGCTCGGCTCTGGCATAACTGTGCTCACAGTGCAGCGCAGCCAATTTTTCAGCGAGTTCCGCCTCGCTTTCGCCGCGAACTTCCACCAACAAAATGGCCGCAGGATCGCCTTGGACAAAATCCCGGTAGCTTGCATATTCCTTGCTCTCACGTGTACATTCTAAGATGATTCGGTCCATGAGCTCAAGTTGATAAGGCTTGTGAGCCATCAATTTTGGCGTGGCACCCATGGCTTCATCCATACTGTGGTAGTGCAATGCCGCAACAGCCACATGAGCAGGAGGTAGGGGATCTAAGGCCACACGAATCTTGGTGGTAATACCCAACGTACCTTCTGAACCGCACATCACGCTTAAGAGTGCATCGGCATCGTTGCCAATTAAATCAATCGCGTACCCCGTATTTCTTCGGTGAATGCTCGCATCTGGGAAATGCGCTTCGAGGTTTTGCGACCTCCAGGCATCTTGCCATTGCACTAACCAATCTTCCACTGCCGAAGGAATGTCACGCATGCCGTCGGACTGAATATCGCCCATGGCGCGCAGCACCCCGTCCGCGGTGACCAGCTCCAGGCCGAGCAATTTTTCGCGGGTGGTTCCATAAGAAATGGAGGTCGAGCCTGAGCTGTTATTGCCCACCATTCCGCCCATCATACAACGGTTGGAGGTGGAGGTATTGGGGCCGAAAAACAGCCCGTGTTCTTTAAGATGATAATTGAGTTCGTCGCGGACAACGCCGGGTTGCACCTCTGCCCATCGCTCTTCCACGTTGATGTGGACAATGGCGTTCATGTGCCTTCCGGTATCTATTACGGTGCCATCGCCCACGACTTGGCCCGCGAGGGAGGTTCCTGCGGCGCGAGGAATCAGCGATTTGCCCGATTGGACCAGTGCGACTACCTCTTCTGCGGAGGCAGGAAAAGCAACGTCCTGTGGTGTTTCCTGGTAGATGGAAGCATCCTGCGCATAGGCGCGCTTGAGTAGTTCGTCGCTAGGTTTGGTCATGCTATTAGACCATAAAATTATCAGTAAGCTGTCCTTCGCCCAGTTCGGCGTTGCCTGAATTCAGGTGGCGCAGCAGTGGACATGGGCGGTAGCGGTCGTCGCCATAATGTTTGTGGCAGCGCTTAAGGGTTTCTAGGACTTGGTCCCAGCCCATCTCACGGCCCCATTGAATAGGTCCTTTTGGGTAGTTTACACCTTTGGTCATGGCAAGGTCTACGTTCTCTGGATCTGCAATGCCTTGCCACACGGCGTCCAGGGCTTCGTTGATGATCATACACAAGATGCGCTCTACGATCTTTTCACTCAATAGCGGATCAATCTCTGCAGCTTCTTGGGCCACCACGGCTGCATCCATGCCCGAGGCATAATTGTAAAAACCGCGCCCTGTCTTGCGACCAAGCAAACCAGCTTCTTTTAGGCGCTTTTGGGTGATGGAAGGACGGAAACGTGGATCGTAAAAGAATTGGCCCCAAACGGTCTCAGTAACGGTATAATTGACGTCGTGACCGATCAAATCTGTGAGTTCGAAAGGTCCCATTCTAAAGCCTATACTCTTTACGGCTGCATCGATTTCGGCGACGCTCGCCACACCTTCTTCGTAAAGTTTAATGGCCTCGCTGTAGAACGGACGTGCTACCTTATTGACAATGAATCCTGGCGTGTCTTTCGCCATTACAGGCGTCTTACCCCAGCTGCTCATTAGCTCGAGCATGGTTTCACCAAACTCTTCCCCGGTCTTTACACCGGGAACAATCTCTACTAGGGGCATCAACGGTGCCGGGTTGAAAAAGTGGAGTCCTCCAAAGCGCTCCGGGTGCTTGAGTCCGCTAGAAAGGGCGGCTATGCTAAGGCTTGAGGTGTTTGTACAGAGCCAGGCGCTTTCTGAAATCAGCGGTTCCACCTGCGCAAACAAGTCCTTTTTTACTTCTAGGTTTTCGATGACGGCTTCTACGACAAGGTCGGCGCCAGATACGGCGCTAAGCTCATCTGACCAGCTCATTCTGCACAAGGTTGTCGTGCGCTGCTCTTCGCTCATGCGTCCTTTCTCGACCAAGCGGCCAAAGATCTTTTCGATAGAGGTTCTGCTGCGGTCAGTGGCTCCCGGGAAGCTGTCATAGTACACAACTTCACAGCCGTTCTGTGCGGCTATCTGTCCAATACCGGTGCCCATGGCACCAGCTCCTAATACGGCTACTTTCATTTTATTCTCCTTTAAATTCAGGGGCACGCTTCTCTAAGAATGCTTGTACGCCTTCATTAAAATCATGCGTTTTGCTC
>QQUU01000112.1 GCA_003385605.1 Bacteroidota bacterium | reverse complement strand
ACGGAATGTTTTACAAAGACGGGACCTACCATTTGTATTTTCAATACTACCCTGAGGGAAATCAGTGGGGACCTATGCATTGGGGACACGCGAGTACGAAAGATTTGGTGCATTGGACCGAGCACCCCATCGCTATTTATCCGGATACAGTCTTGGGCTACATTTTTAGCGGGTCGGCAGTGATTGACACCTTTAACGTGAGCGGCTTAGCCGTGGATAGTACCCCTCCCGTCATCGCCATGTACACGTTCCACAAACGTCCGGGCGACATACAAACCCAAGGCATCAGCTACAGCCTTGACGGTGGGATGACTTATGACTTTTACGAAGACAACCCTGTCCTCCCTAACCCGGAATTAAAAGACTTTCGAGACCCTAAGATGATGTGGGACGGAACGCAATGGATAAGTGCCCTCACGGTGGGTCAAGAAATTGCATTTTACGGCAGTGAAAATTTATTGGATTGGACCCTGTTAAGCCAATTTTCAGGCGAACACGGCAACCATGGCGGCGTATGGGAATGCCCCGAGCTCTTTTCACTCACTACGGAAGAAGGCGTCCGCAAAGACATCCTCCTGGTCAGCATAGGAAGTGGTGCACCAAACGGCGGATCTGGAACGCAGTACTTCGTCGGACATTGGGACGGGACTACCTTCACCGCTGAACATGAAGACGAACGCTACATGGATTGGGGTCGTGATAATTACGCCGGCGTGAACTGGTGGAACGCCCCAACTGACCGCGGCAAGAAGCTTTTTATGGGCTGGATGAGTAATTGGGAGTATGCTCAAGTGGTCCCCACCTACAAATGGCGCAGTAGCATGACCCTGCCAAGGGAACTATCTCTAGTAGAGCTTGATGGCCAATTCCACATCAAACAACAGTTCCGCTTAGATGGTGGCAATGGTTTCCAAACTAATCTCGAACCAAAAATGGGGCTCCGTGGTGCCAATACTTTTGGAATCAATTTCTCTGCGGAGCCGCAATGGTCGCTGCGATTGACTTCTGCTGCAGGCGATACCTTAGACATTTGGACCAGTGTAGATTCCATTTACATCGACCGCTCCAAATGCGGTTTGGTAGATTTCGAACCTTCTTTCAAAAACATCATGAGCGGCCCTAGGAAAACCACCGGCGCTGGATACGAAATGTACATAGACGTTATGAGTCTTGAGCTCTTAGCCGACGAAGGGTTAACCGTTATGACGGCTACCTTCTTCCCGAAGGAGCCTTTTAATAAATTGGAATTCGAAGGACTTAAAGAAGGTACCCTTACTTCCCTACGCGAATAGTTGTTACTACCTCATCAGCTTCTCCTGGTGACACAGTCCGCCAAGGGAAATCAGGATGACCTAGGCCCGTTATCGGCTCAACAGCCACAAAAGGGGCGTCCGCAGGTCGGAATACCTGGGTAATGGCGGATAGCGGTTGGATACTAACATCCCCAAGCTCGATAGAATCCATAAAAAAGGCGCCGTCCACTTCTTCGGTCCAATTAAAACCTTCAAAAGGAATCTTTTCGCCCGGATGGCTTGCTTCATTCTTCTTTAATCGATGGGTCGGCACTGGGTTTAATGCTGGGGCATTGGTCTTGAAATAAGGATGCCACCCCATATGAAAAGGCAAATTTGCTTCGCCAAGATTATCTATACGTCCGCTAAGAGTAAGACCATTCTCATCAAGAGTATAGCTAATGGTTAATCGGCACGGAAAAGGATAATGTGCTTTTGCACCATCATAGTTCCAGCTCGCTTTGATACCATTTGGCAGTTGGGCCAATTCAAATTCCTCCCAAGGCGTAAAGCCGTGTAGCGCCGCCCGGTGTTTCTCATCGTTGATGGGCCAATGATATTGGGCTGATTCGAATGCCATCACCGTCCCTGATGCCATACGCACTGGGAATGGGAACATCACCGCTCCAGCGGCCCACTGATGCCACTGATCGCCAAAATCGTGGAGCAATTCCTTACCGTTCAGCTCAGCTTGTACGAGAGATGCACCCATCGAGGCGACAGTAATACTACCAAATGAATTGCTGAAGGATTGAAACATTTCTAGTTATCGTGAAAAATGACCGCTCTTAAGTTGCCTTGAACGGGCTTCTTAATGTATAGCTTTTTGGACGATAACGCTTGTGCGCCACTTTGAGGATCATTTTAATAACAGGTTTGTTCGTGTAGAAGGAAAAGTAGTTTTCTCGGGCCTTAGCGCCGTAGGTACTCTTTATTTCTGTGGCTGTACGTCCTAAATTAATCTCGGCGAACCCACCCTGTATGCCGCGATGAATAACTTCAAACATCAGCAAGCTATACAGTCCATCTGGAGCTTCATCCAAAGCGCCGTAGTGCATTGCACGAAGAACATCTCCGTCCTTTAGGAATCCAATGAATCCGACTATTTGACCATCTTCTTGTGCAGCAAGCACTTGATAAGAATCACCAAACCAATGGCCAAAACCTTCTAGCAGCACAGACAGATTATCTGGCAGTGCAGCCACCTTCGGGGCTAAAGTTGCCTGAAACATTTCGCAGCATTCTTGAAAATCCCGCTCGGAGCTCACGTAATACGTCTCTACACGCTCATTCAAATCCATTGCTTTACGGTACCGAGCGCGGTATTTCTTTTTAAAGCTGGCCACATACTCCTCAACAGTCTCCCATCTATTCTCCACGACCATTAATGGATCACCCTTAAAACTATACCAGTTCCTTTCTGCGACAGGCGCATCGGACGTACCCACAAACAAAGAATAGTCTGGCACTCCCGGGATATTGCGCATTTCCTCGAGTTTCTCCGGAGTGAAGAGGTGCATTCCAGGCAACCAAAAACTCCCTACAACTTGGACTTTCAAAGCCGCTAATGCATTTAACAACTGTAAGCCCCGGCTCTTCAAGAAACTCGAATTGCCTTTTCGAAAATTTGGTGCAGAAAACAACAGGTCCTCACCGGTCTCTGGATGACTCAATATTTTCCCAGGCATCTGGGAAAATTTCGAAGATTTTGGAGGGGTATGACTCATTGCGCCAAAAATAGATACATTTATGGTAACATTCTATACAACCATGTTTCAACCCAACGCCTTTCAACAACAATTGTTTGAGCAGATTTTCAGCTCAACCAAAGGCAAATCAAAGATTACCGCTGACCTTATGGCGGTGTTGGGTTGCTCGCGCGCTTCTCTTTACCGCAAACGCACTGGTGCTACGCCACTAACGGCGGA
>QQUU01000076.1 GCA_003385605.1 Bacteroidota bacterium | reverse complement strand
GGCAGGCGTCAGACCCTATACGTCGTATTAACTACTTCGCAGAGCCCTGTGTTTTTAATAAACAGTCGCCACCCCCTATTCTGTGCCACCCCTGCCTGGTTGCCCAAGCAGAGGTCCCCCTTCTCCCGAAGTTACGGGGGCAATTTGCCGAGTTCCTTCAACATCGTTCTCTCAAGCGCCTTGGTATGCTCTACCTGCCCACCTGTGTCGGTTTGGGGTACGGTCTTAACGATGGAGCTATTTCCTGGGACAACTTCGCTGCACACACAATCCGATAAGCATGCACAACTTACGTCATCCGTCACTACCATCAGGTCACGGAATATTAACCGTGTTCCCATCGACTACGGCTTTCGCCCTCGTCTTAGGGGCCGACTCACCCTGCGCGGATTAGCCTTGCGCAGGAACCCTTGGGCTTTCGGCGAGAGTGTTTCTCACACTCTTTATCGCTACTCATGTCAGCATTCTCACTTCCGATACCTCCACGCAACCTCGCGGTTACGCTTCACAGGCTTACGGAACGCTTTGCTACCGCGTGCAATGCACGCCCACAGCTTCGGTGTATGGCTTTAGCCCCGTTACATCTTCGGCGCAGGCCGGCTTAACTAGACCAGTGAGCTGTTACGCTTTCTTTAAAGGATGGCTGCTTCTAAGCCAACCTCCTGGCTGTCTTGGCCTTCCCACATCCTTTCCCACTTAGCCATAACTTGGGGACCTTAGCTGGTGGTCTGGGCTGTTTCCCTCTCGACTATGGACCTTAGCACCCATAGTCTGTCTGCCAGACTGTACTTACAGGTATTCGGAGTTTGGTTAGGTTTGGTAAGGCTCGCGCCCCCCTAGCCCATCCAGTGCTCTACCCCCTGCAGTAATATCTGACGCACTACCTAAATAGTTTTCGCAAAGAACCAGCTATCTCCGGGTTTGATTGGCCTTTCACCCCTAGCCACAGGTCATCCCCTCCTTTTTCAACAGAAGTGGGTTCGGTCCTCCAATACGTGTTACCGTATCTTCAACCTGCCCATGGCTAGATCACCCGGTTTCGGGTCTACTCAAACGTACTAAATCGCCCTATTCAGACTCGCTTTCGCTTCGCTTACACCTAACGGCTTAGGCTTGCACGTCAAAGTAACTCGCTGACCCATTATACAAAAGGTACGCCGTCACCACGTAAAGTGGCTCCGACTGCTTGTAGGCATCCGGTTTCAGGTCTATTTCACTCCCCTCATCGGGGTGCTTTTCACCTTTCCCTCACGGTACTGGTTCGCTATCGGTCGTTGAGGAGTACTTAGGCTTGGAGGGTGGTCCCCCCATGTTCAGACAGAATTTCACGTGTTCCGCCCTACTCAAGGATCCGGTCGGGACATTACCCATACGGGGCTATCACCCACTATGGCACAGCTTTCCAGCTGTTTCTGGTTGTTCCCATCCGGACCACTGGCCTGGTCCGCGTTCGCTCGTCACTACTAACGGAGTCTCGGTTGATGTCCTTTCCTCCGGTTACTTAGATATTTCAGTTCACCGGGTTCGCTTCCCTTGCGGGATGGCCTAAATGGCCGGGTTTCCCCATTCGGAAATCCGCGGATCAAAGCTTACTCGCAGCTCCCCACGGCTTATCGCAGCGTGTCACGTCCTTCATCGCCTCTCAACGCCAAGGCATCCACCAAATGCCCTTAAAGACGCTTGATTGTATCGTACGTAAAGGCAATCACCGTCCATAAAGACGCCGATTACATCTACGACACAACACAAGCTTGAATATTGCGAGATTGTTTATCATCAGGGGCCAAGATAGTCCCTAATTCAATCCAATCCCGCGGTCTTGGATGTCTTCACTTACCTTGTCAAACAGCGTTGAGAGTGCAGTTGCCTGCTCTCTCAGCAAAAAACTATGTTACTTTCCCCGGTACGGACGGCCAGCGCCGCGTCATGTTCGCCTGAAAACAGCAAACAGAGCGTCCAGAAGATGGTAGGCACGGGCAGAGTCGAACTGCCGACCTCACGATTATCAGTCGTGCGCTCTAACCATCTGAGCTACGCGCCTGTAACGCTGGCTTCTGTCTTGAAATACCGGTTTGAAAGAGATTCGAGGGAGGCGATACCTGATATATGAGGATATCCACCTTGTGTTTTTCCTTAGAAAGGAGGTGATCCAGCCGCAGGTTCCCCTACGGCTACCTTGTTACGACTTCACCCCAGTCGCTGACCTTACCGTGGTCGGCTGCTTCCTTGCGGTTAGCGCACCGGCTTCGGGTAAAGCCAACTCCCATGGTGTGACGGGCGGTGTGTACAAGGCCCGGGAACGTATTCACCGCGGCATGCTGATCCGCGATTACTAGCGATTCCAACTTCATGCACTCGAGTTGCAGAGTACAATCCGAACTGGGACGGCTTTTTGGGATTTGCTTCAGGTCGCCCTGTCGCTGCCCATTGTCACCGCCATTGTAGCACGTGTGTAGCCCAGTCCATAAGGGCCATGAGGACTTGACGTCATCCCCGCCTTCCTCCTGCTCATCGCAGGCAGTTTCTCTAGAGTGCCCGGCCGAACCGATGGCAACTAAAGATGAGGGTTGCGCTCGTTGCGGGACTTAACCCAACATCTCACGACACGAGCTGACGACAGCCATGCAGCACCTGTGTGGTAGCCAGCCGAACTGAAGGAGTTTGTCTCCAAACACCATACTACCCATGTCAAGGACTGGTAAGGTTCTGCGCGTTGCTTCGAATTAAACCACATGCTCCACCGCTTGTGCGGGCCCCCGTCAATTCCTTTGAGTTTTAATCTTGCGACCGTACTTCCCAGGCGGACAGCTTAATGCGTTAGCGGCGACACCGAGGGGCGACCCCCCGACATCTAGCTGTCATCGTTTACGGCGTGGACTACCAGGGTATCTAATCCTGTTTGCTCCCCACGCTTTCGAGCCTCAGCGTCAAAATCAGGCCAGGTAGCCGCTTTCGCCACCGGTGTTCTTTCCAATATCTACGAATTTCACCTCTACACTGGAAATTCCACTACCCTCTCCTGTTTTCTAGCTCATCAGTATTAAGCGCAGTTCCCAGGTTGAGCCCGGGGCTTTCACGCCTAACTGAATGAACCGCCTGCGCTCCCTTTACGCCCAGTAATTCCGAACAACGCTCGCCCCCTTCGTATTACCGCGGCTGCTGGCACGAAGTTAGCCGGGGCTTCTTCTCTGGTTACCGTCATCATCTTCACCAGTGAAAGTGCTTTACAA
>QQUU01000014.1 GCA_003385605.1 Bacteroidota bacterium | reverse complement strand
ACAAGGTTTTTACACGAGCAGTTGACATAGCAAATCAAGAGGGTATCGATAATAATGATACCGCTATCATTTTTGGTCGTAAGTTACGGTATGAAGCTAATGACAACGACCCAATTTTTAACAATGGCATACAGGGAGGAAATGATGTCATATAAAACTCAACTTTTGCGAGGCACAGCAATTGCAGCGTCCTTGTTTACTGCAAGCGCAAGCTTTGCAGGATCACACTCAGAAGTTTGTAATACCCTGACACCAATTGGTGACTTGGGTAGTTTCTCAGGTGAGGTAATAACTATCGCCGGTTCAATCACTGGCGGCCAAGATGAAGAGATGCTTCTGAATACTATTAGCTGTTTCGAGAAAGCGACTGGTGCCAAAGTAGAATACTCCGGTTCGCGTGACTTCGCTGCACTTATTGTTGCGGATCTTCGCTCAAACAACGCGCCCAATATTGCAATCTTCCCGCAGCCTGGCTTGGCCGGAGACATGGCTAAAGAAGGGCACCTAGTCCCTCTCGGTGACGCGACTGCAAGTTGGATGGCAGAAAACTACGGCGCAGGCCAATCATGGGTCGACCTAGGGACATATGCGGACGCAAATGGTAACAAAAATATGTACGGTTTTGCGTTCAAAATGGACCTAAAGTCTCTGGTTTGGTACTCACCAGAGCAGTTTGAAGACAACGGTTATGAGATCCCAGGGACTATGGAAGATCTTATCGCTCTTTCTGATCAAATGGTCGCAGATGGAAATACACCATGGTGTATCGGTGTTGAGTCAGGGAACGCAACTGGCTGGACAGCGACAGACTGGATGGAAGACCTGATGCTGCGCACAACGTCGCCTGAAAACTATGATCGCTGGGTATCAAACGATCTACCGTTTAACAGCCCAGAAGTTTTGAACGCGATGGAAGTTTATGGTCAATTCTCGCGAAATGATGATTACGTAGCCGGCGGTGCGGCATCAGTTGCGACAACGTTCTTTGGTGATGCACCAAAGGGTTTGTTCACTTCACCGGCCAGCTGTATGATGCACCGTCAGGCGTCATTCATTCCAGCGTTCTTCCCGAAAAAAGGTGAAGAAGTTGCAAACGGTGAAGCGGACTTCTTCTACTTCCCACCATATGCTTCTAAAGACTTAGGCAACCCAGTTTTCGGAGCGGGCACCCTTTGGACCATGACCAAAGACTCACCCGCAACGCGCGCATTTTTTGAGTTTATGAAAGAACCATCTGCGCATGAGGCGTGGATGTCACAAGGGACTTTCTTAACAGCTCACAAAGGCGTGAATCTTGATGCTTATGCAACTCCTGCACTTCGTAAACAGGGCGAGATTTTGGCAAACGCGACAACATTCCGCTTTGACGCTTCTGACCTAATGCCAGGTGCGATCGGTGCAGGCGCGTTCTGGTCAGAAATGACAGCGTTTGCAAACGGTCAAGATGCAAAAACAACTGCCGACAACATCCAAGCAGCTTGGGACGCAATCAAATAATTTAGGTTGCGAATATTATAATGAAAGGGCGCAGTTGCGCCCTTTCCTCAATTTGAAACATCATTAAATCGTTTCGGAACTACTCATGCATTCAATTAGAACCGTAATCGCCGGCAATGGTTTGGCAATTCTATTAACCGTGGTTGTCCTGTTACCCACAACGGCTGTTTTTGCTTTTATAGCATCTGCGCCAATTGATGACTTATTTGCGGATATCGGCGTGTGGTTCCATCAGAATTATCAATGGAAATTCGATGAATTTGACACCATTGAACGCTTTACAAAAATAGGATTTGCTTTAAGGGCGATTATCATATCCGTAGGCATTTCTTTCTTGTATTTTTGGATTACTAATTGGCTTAATCACGGACTTGCACGTATTCGATCAAAAGGATCAATAGGAAAACAATCTTTAGTAATTGAGTCAATTCAGCCTTGGATATTCGTAGGACCGGCATTAACGCTACTGATACTATTTTTATTAATCCCCGCATTCGCCACCCTCAGCCTTTCTTTTCAAGAGGCTGATGGGACCCCAACAATACGAAATTATGCATTTCTATGGGATCCATCCGCTTTGGGATATGTGCAATTTCGGTTGGCGATGCGAAATAGTTTAATGTGGCTAATACTCGTGCCGACCTGCTGTATTTCGCTCGGCTTACTAATTGCCGTGCTCGCTGACTCTGTCCGTTGGGGAATAGTAGCAAAAACTATTATTTTTGTTCCACTTGCAATATCATTCGTAGGCGCCGCAATTATATGGCGCAATATTTTTGCAGGTGGTGGCATCGAAGCACAACAAACGATTAATGGCTTAACACCGTCCTATCAAATTGGTTTACTTAAAAGTATTCTTGGTCATCCACCATCGTATAACGAGCCCTTATACAATCTGAAGTTCTGGGGTAACTTCTTTTTAATGTGGATACTGGTTTGGGTTCAGACAGGCTTCGCAATGGTGATTTTCTCCGCGGCCCTCCGTGGAGTACCACAAGACACCATTGAAGCGGCCACAATTGATGGGGCCAGTCCATATCAAATGTTTTTCCGAATAAAACTCCCTCAAATCTACTCCACTGTAGTGGTTGTGTGGACAACATTGATCGTGCTCGTTTTGAAAATGTTCGATATTCCATATGCTTTATCGGCAAATGATGATGATAAATTGTTGCTTGCAACTATGATGGAAAATGCGCGTAACAATTGGTCAATTGGTGGCGACAATGTCGATAACTTATTTGCATCAATTGCAATTATGTTAATGCTAACCGTTATTCCAAATATGGCTTTCAATGCTTGGCGCATTAGACGCGAGCAAAAAGAAATCGGACATTAAGGGTAAGAGTATGATGATATCTCGTTCATTACGGCACGTTGTGTTAGCATTGATAGTGTTTATTTGGATAGTGCCCTTCGTCGCATTAATTACTACTTCACTAAGGTCCGAGGTCGCTTCAAAAACTGCAGGTTTTTGGACAGCTTTTACACCAACAGAATTAGGCCACCGTTTTAGTACACACGAAAAGAATGAGGCCGAAAAGTTAACCGTCATGACGGGAAATATTTTTGAACGGCTTAATAAAGATGACTCCAGTTTTCCCGTAACAGGCGATGTAAATTCAATCTTGTTCAAGGGTCGCATTCCTGACCCGGAGAACCCAGACAAAACCATACTGATCCGTAAATTGGTTCCTGCAGGTGAGGTTATGAATGTTCGTGGTGGGGATTTTGTGTTTCAGGAAAATGGTGATTTTACGTGGACCTTCCCCGAA
>QQUU01000045.1 GCA_003385605.1 Bacteroidota bacterium | reverse complement strand
GTGTAATCGGTGCCATGCATGAACGATCTCTTTGTGAGTTCCAGGATTGTATGATCAAGTACCGAAGTGCACACGGTGGATGCCTTGGCAATCAGAGGCGATGAAGGACGTTGTAGCCTGCGATAAGCGCGGGGGAGCTGGCAAACAAGCTTTGATCCCGCGATTTCCGAATGGGGAAACCCAGTCTTAGGACTATCCGTAAGGAAGCTAACCCGGAGAACTGAAACATCTAAGTACCCGGAGGAAAAGAAATCAACCGAGATTCCCTGAGTAGCGGCGAGCGAAAGGGGACTAGCCCTTAAGCAACTTGTGTTTTAAGAGAACGGTCTGGGAAGGCCGGCCATAGTGGGTGATAGCCCCGTATCTGAAAAGGCACTTGTTGTGAAATCGAGTAGGTCGGGACACGAGAAATCTTGACTGAATATGGGGGGACCATCCTCCAAGGCTAAATACTCCTGATTGACCGATAGTGAACCAGTACCGTGAGGGAAAGGCGAAAAGAACCCCGGAGAGGGGAGTGAAATAGAACCTGAAACCGTGTGCATACAAGCAGTGGGAGCCGTAAGGTGACTGCGTACCTTTTGTATAATGGGTCAGCGACTTACTTTCAGTAGCAAGGTTAACCGTTTAGGGGAGCCGTAGAGAAATCGAGTCTTAACTGGGCGATCAGTTGCTGGAAGTAGACCCGAAACCGAGCGATCTATCCATGGCCAGGGTGAAGGTTAGGTAACACTGACTGGAGGCCCGAACCCACATCTGTTGAAAAAGATGGGGATGAGCTGTGGATCGGAGTGAAAGGCTAATCAAGCTCGGAGATAGCTGGTTCTCCTCGAAAGCTATTTAGGTAGCGCCTCATGTATCACCCTCGGGGGTAGAGCACTGTTTCGGCTAGGGGGCCATCCCGGCTTACCAAACCGATGCAAACTCCGAATACCGAGGAGTGCAATCATGGGAGACACACGGCGGGTGCTAACGTCCGTCGTGGAAAGGGAAACAACCCAGACCGCCAGCTAAGGTCCCAAAATCTAGATTAAGTGGGAAACGATGTGGGAAGGCACAGACAGCTAGGAGGTTGGCTTAGAAGCAGCCACCCTTTAAAGAAAGCGTAATAGCTCACTAGTCGAGTCGGCCTGCGCGGAAGATGTAACGGGGCTAAATCTAGTACCGAAGCTGCGGATCTCGTAAGAGATGGTAGAGGAGCGTTCTGTAAGTCTGTGAAGGTGAATCGTAAGGTTTGCTGGAGATATCAGAAGTGCGAATGCTGACATGAGTAACGATAAAGGGGGTGAAAAACCCCCTCGCTGAAAGACCAAGGGTTCCTGTCCAACGTTAATCGGGGCAGGGTGAGTCGACCCCTAAGGCGAGGGCGAAAGCCGTAGTCGATGGGAAACAGGTTAATATTCCTGTACCACCACGTGATGCGATGGAGGGACGGAGTAGGCTAGGTGATCAGGGCGTTGGTTGTCCCTGTTCAAGGATGTAGGCAGAGAGCTTAGGCAAATCCGGGCTCTCAATGCTGAGATCTGATGTCGAGTTTCTACGGAAACGAAGTCATTGATGCCATGCTTCCAAGAAAAGCTTCTAAGCTTCAGTCACGTGGGATCGTACCCGAAACCGACACAGGTGGTCAGGTCGAGAAGACCAAAGCGCTTGAGAGAACTTGGGTGAAGGAACTAGGCAAAATGGCACCGTAACTTCGGGAGAAGGTGCGCCGGTGACGGTGATGGACCTCGCGTCTTAAGCTGTTGCTGGTCGAAGTAACCAGGCCGCTGCGACTGTTTATTAAAAACACAGCACTCTGCAAACTCGTAAGAGGACGTATAGGGTGTGACGCCTGCCCGGTGCCGGAAGGTTAATTGATGGGGTTAGCGTATGCGAAGCTCTTGATCGAAGCCCCGGTAAACGGCGGCCGTAACTATAACGGTCCTAAGGTAGCGAAATTCCTTGTCGGGTAAGTTCCGACCTGCACGAATGGCGTAACGATGGCGGCGCTGTCTCCACCCAAGACTCAGTGAAATTGAAATCGCTGTTAAGATGCAGTGTATCCGCGGCTAGACGGAAAGACCCCGTGAACCTTTACTACAGCTTCACAGTGGACTTTGAATATGCTTGTGTAGGATAGCTGGGAGACTTTGAAACCGGGACGCTAGTTTCGGTGGAGTCAACCTTGAAATACCAGCCTGGCATGTTTGAGGTTCTAACCTAGACCCGTGAATCCGGGTCAGGGACATTGTGTGGTGGGTAGTTTGACTGGGGCGGTCTCCTCCCAAAGAGTAACGGAGGAGCACGAAGGTACCCTCAGCATGGTCGGAAATCATGCAATGAGTGCAAGGGCATAAGGGTGCTTAACTGCGAGACTGACAAGTCGAGCAGGTGCGAAAGCAGGTCCTAGTGATCCGGTGGTTCTGTATGGAAGGGCCATCGCTCAACGGATAAAAGGTACTCCGGGGATAACAGGCTGATACCGCCCAAGAGTTCACATCGACGGCGGTGTTTGGCACCTCGATGTCGGCTCATCACATCCTGGGGCTGAAGCCGGTCCCAAGGGTATGGCTGTTCGCCATTTAAAGTGGTACGCGAGCTGGGTTTAGAACGTCGTGAGACAGTTCGGTCCCTATCTGCCGTGGACGTTGGAGATTTGAGAGGGGCTGCTCCTAGTACGAGAGGACCGGAGTGGACGAACCCCTGGTGTTCGGGTTGTCACGCCAGTGGCATTGCCCGGTAGCTATGTTCGGAAAGGATAACCGCTGAAAGCATCTAAGCGGGAAACCTGCCTCAAGATGAGATCTCCCGGGCCTTCGGGCCCCTAAAGGACCGTAGAAGACTACTACGTTGATAGGTTGGGTGTGTAAGCGTTGTGAGGCGTTGAGCTAACCAATACTAATTGTCCGTGAGGCTTGATCATACAATCCTCGAACTCATCGAGGATCGATGACACGATTTCACCAAATGTGCTGATACTTGTTAATTCAACACCCTTTTTGTTGTGTGGCTTTGCGGCACAACACACCGGCTTGTCTGACGACAATAGCGAGCGTGAACCACCTGATTCCATCCCGAACTCAGAAGTGAAACCGCTTAGCGCCGATGGTAGTGTGGGGTCTCCCCATGTGAGAGTAGGTCATCGTCAGGCATCTTATCGTGAAAAACCCCGTCTTCTGCGAAGGCGGGGTTTTTTATTGCCGAGTGATTTTGGACTCTCTAGGATTTGTGTATGAGTTTGACAAACGAGCCACGTTGGTTACCGATCGCTCCTTGGTTATTCCTATTCGTATGGAGCGCTGGATATGGCGTTGCGAAACTTGCACTGGAGTCGACCACGCCTCTCAATCTGCTCGCTCTTCGTTTTGTTGGCGCGGCCCTTGTGCTCGTTCCTTTTGTATTCATCATTCGTCCAGCCTGGCCGTCAAGCCAGGCGTTTCGGGATTTATTAATT
>QQUU01000016.1 GCA_003385605.1 Bacteroidota bacterium | reverse complement strand
GGGTCTTGGATGTAGGTCTTAATTTTTTCTATGGCTACTCTTCAGCAGCTTCCTCTGCTTGTGCAGCGTCGCTCTCGAGGCTCTTGATCTTCAAGTTGCGGTACCAGACGTTATCGCCGTGGTCTTGTAAAGCGATACCTCCTTTAGTATACGTTCCGTAACCGGCCCATTCGTGGAATTTCGAAGCGGCTACGTCAGCTCGCCACTGGTCGTCAAAGAGCTGACGGTCCACAGTCACTACGCCATTGAGGATCTGCGTAAGGTGTCCGTCTTGAACGATGATTTCAAATTGGTTCCATTCGCCGGCGAGCTTGGCAGCGCCCTCTGGAGCGGCATTGATATCATAAAGATCTCCTGCGCGGTGCTTGTAAATAGCTGCATCTGGGTGACCTTCGGTGGAATCGGTGCCGTTATCCAACACTTGCATCTCTAAACCGGTCATCCAGCAGTACGGGTATTGCTGGGTATCCTCGTGAATGAGGTAAATGATACCAGAATTTCCACGCTCAGCGATTTTCCATTCGCCTTTGAAGTGGAAGTTTTCAAACTCTCGGATCGAACCGTCGAAATCTTGGTAGACGATGTCGCCACCGCCATTGGTCTGCCAGTCGTCCTTGTTGCTCGCATCGAGGTGCAAAGCTTCGTCTTGAATGACCCAGGCCTTGCCGATTACGGTATCTCCGTACTTGCGGAAGTTTCCGGTACACTGCCCGTCGAACATCAGCTCCCAACCGTCTATAATTTCAGCTTCGGTGATGGTGTTGTGTTTTTGTTCTATTACTGCCTCAGCAGTTTCAGCCGGCGCCTCAGTTGGGGCATTGCACGCTGTGGCAAGTAAAGCGACAGCTCCTAGGATTGGGTATTTCATGAGTGTATGTAATTGAGTATTTCGTGATTTTCTAATATTTCTTGTTCAGGGGTACGCACCACAGAAGTAAAAATTCCTTCGGCGAGCTGGTGCGAGGTAATGCTAAATTTAGGACCCAAATGTTTGAGTAGCGGGTACAAACTGCGCGATAGTTTGTAGCTGAAATTAGGTTCAACACGCTTCTCCACAGGGTAAATGTAGCCTGGACGGAAGGTGTAGAAGGTGCCGGCATACATAGTGCTCAGCAGGTTTTCTGCGGCGCCCTTGTCCTCGGCAAACATCATGCGCGATTTCTCACTGCGGTCTGCACCTTGTCCAGAAAGTAGGGAGAAGGATCCCTTTGGATTTGCCTCCAAATGTTTTCGGGCCAATTCCACCGGATAATCCACCGTAATCTCTCTAAAAAGATCGCGTGGCACGGCACCCGTGTAGACGCCCACACAAAAGAGGATGTGGTCTACATCGCCCATGTGAGCGAGGAGATCAACGGGGAATTGCGTGAAAATAGGACTGAGGTATTCCTCCATCTTCTCGTGCTTAAAATCTACAGAGCTTCGTCCATAGACAATGACTTTCGAGACCTGGTCAGAAGCCAAAGCCAATTTTAGTACATGGCTGCCCACCATCCCAGTGGCACCAGTGATGAGAACAGTTTTACTCAAGGCCCAATGCTTTGCGGTTAGCTGCAGTATCTACGCCCGTAGCTGCGAAGTCGTCGAAGGCGCGCGAAGCGACCGGTATAATCCAGTTTGCGATGAGCTCAGCACCTTCGCGCGCACCGGCAGCCGAATCTTTGAGGCAACACTCCCACTCCAAAACAGCCCATCCGTCGTAATCATACTGGGCGAGTTTGGCGAAGATGGCCGGGAAGTCGATCTGGCCGTCGCCTACGGAACGGAATCGGCCCGCACGCTCTACCCATGGGAGGTAGCCGCCATAGGCTCCGGTTCTTGCATCCGGGTTAAATTCTGCGTCCTTCACGTGGAAGGCTTTGATACGTTCGTGGTACAAATCAATGTAGCCGAGGTAGTCCATGCCTTGGAGTACAAGGTGGGAAGGATCGTACAACATATTGGCACGCTTGTGGCCGCCCACTTCGTCTAAAAAACGTTCGAAAGTAGCGCCGTCGTGGAGGTCTTCACCCGGGTGAATCTCGTAGGCGAGGTCTACGCCACAATCTTCAAAATGACCCAGGATAGGCATCCAGCGCTGGCCCAATTCCTTGAAGGCTTCTTCCACCAATCCAGCCGGGCGTTGTGGCCACGGGTAGAAATACGGCCAGGCGAGTGCCCCTGAGAATGTTGGGTGGGCAGAAAGTCCGAGGCGCTGCGAGGCGGTACCTGCAAGCTTGACTTGGTTTACGGCCCATTCAGTGCGCGCTTTGCTATTGCCGTGTACCTCAGCCGGGGCGAAAGCATCAAACTGCGCGTCAAAAGCCGGGTGTACAGCGACCAGCTGGCCCTGAAGGTGGGTGCTTAATTCCGTGATGGCAATGCCGTGCTCGGCAGCCACTCCTTTTAATTCATCGGCAGCATCCTGGCTGCTCGCAACCTTCTCGAGGTCAATAAATCGAGCGTCCCAAGAGGGGATTTGAATGCCTTTGTAGCCCAAATCGGCCGCCCATTTACAAATGGATTCCCAAGAGTTGAACGGGGCGACGTCGTCGGCGAATTGTGCCACAAAAATGGCCGGTCCTTTCAGCGTTTTCATAGTGCTGTGTATTTTTCGTTTCCGGCATTGTTTTCCACGATCGCTTCGATGAATTTCATCCCGCGAACGCCGTCCTCAATGCCTGGATAATCTAAGTTCGGATCTTGTTTTTCTCCTGCTGCTTGCGCCTTCACGTGGGCTGCAAAGTTTTTGTACAGGTTGGCGAAGGCCTCGAGATATCCCTCCGGGTGACCTGGAGGTACGCGGTGGTTGGCCAAGCTAAATTCCGAGGTGCCCGGGCCTCCAGTGCGCAATACTTGCACCGGTGCGTCCAGCGGCATCATCGTCAATGTATTGTTGTCTTTCTGCTCCCAGCATAGGCCGCCTTTCTCTCCGAAGACGCGAACCTTGAGGTTGTTCTCTTCACCCGCAGCGATCTGCGTAGCCATTAAGACTCCTGTGGCACCTGAAGCGGTCTTGAACATGACAGCTCCATCATCGTCCAAAGCGCGACCATCAACCACAATATTGAGCTGCGCGCATACTTCAGTAATCGTTTCACCCGAAACGTATTCTGCCAGATTAAAGGCGTGCGTTCCGATATCACCCATGGCACCAACTTTACCCGATTTCGACGGGTCGGTTCGCCATGCGGCTTGGGTTTGACCTTCGCTTTCCAAGAACGTCGACAACCACCCTTGCGGGTACTCGACATAAATTTTACGCACCTTACCAAGGGCTCCTGAAGCAATCTGGTGCTTGGCCTCTTTCACCATTGGATAGCCCGTGTAGGTGTGGGTCAGGCAGAACAATCCTGACGCTTTTTCAACGGCCGCAGCAATGGCATGAGCCTCCTCCATGGAAGTACAGAGCGGCTTGTCTAGAACGACGTGGTAGCCTGCTTCCAGGGCAGCAATAGTTGGTGCAGCGTGTACGTGATTGGGCG
>QQUU01000060.1 GCA_003385605.1 Bacteroidota bacterium | reverse complement strand
TTCAAGCCCAAAAGTGCACGGGCGTGCAATTCAAATTCATTAAAATTCTGCGTACCAGCGAGCGTCACCATTCCTGTATCGTGTGGGCGGGGACTCAATTCGGAGAAGTAAACAGCATCGTGACCCAAGAAAAATTCAATACCCCAAATTCCAGCACCTCCCAATGCTTCCGTGACCTTCTTAGCCATAGCCTGAGCTTCTTCCAACTGAGCAGAATCCATAGCACAAGGCTGCCAGCTTTCTTGGTAATCGCCACGTTCTTGACGGTGACCAATAGGCGCACAGAATAAGGTTTCTCCTTCTTTCTGTGTAACCGTTAGTAGTGTGATTTCGGTATGGAAATCAATAAAACCCTCTACGATGATCTCTTTGAGGTCTCCACGACTTCCTTCCATTGCGTAGGTAAATGCAGCCTCTAGCTCACTAGCATCCTTCACCACACTTTGTCCTTTACCGGAACTCGACATCAAAGGCTTCACCACACAAGGCAGGCCTATTTTCTCAACAGCGGATTGAAATTCTTCGATGTTTGTCGCATAGGCATACGGCGCTGTGCGAAGACCCAAGTCCTTAGCCGCTAAATCGCGAATTAACTTTCTGTTCATTGTAAAGTTCGCTGCCTTAGCTGAGGGTGTTACCTGGATGCCCTCCCCTTCGAATTCGTACAACTTGTCCGTACGAATACTCTCCACTTCAGGAACAATAATATTGGGACTATGCTTTCGAACTGCTTTTTCTAGCGCATCGCCATCGAGCATAGAAAAAACCTCAAACCCATCGGCAACTTGCATAGCAGGTGCTCCTTCATAAGCATCACAAGCAATGACCGTACATCCGAGTCTCTGCAAGGCAATTACAACTTCTTTTCCGAGCTCCCCGGAGCCCAACATCATTACTTTCTTCATGGTACGACTATTGTGTCTCAAAGGTATTGGTTAATTTTGTCACATGCGTCGCATTGTAACTCTCATATTTACATTGTTTTATGCCCTACTGAGTACTGGGGCACCTACCCTATTGCACTTCTGCGGGCACGAGCAAAACATGCATCTGAGCATTGCACACGAAGACCATCACAGCACCCCATCGTGCTGCCACACCTCTGCTACACATTGCGAAGCACCTATACCAAAAGCACCTACTTCTGCCGATGAAGAGGATTGTTGCATTACCTCTCATGTAGATTTGGACGACACCACTGTTTCGCAAGAAGAGGTTACCGCGATATTCACAACATCAACCGCTAATAAGTCGGCAGTGTTGTGTTCAAATCAAAAATTAGCGGTTCATTCTACACGAGGCCCAATCTTAACTAACGGGCCTCCACTCTATTTGCGACTTCAACAAATCATTGTTTATTCGTAAACCTTGTTTACCGCCCGAAAACAAGCATCAACCAAAGTATTTAAACAATGAAAAAGTATATTTTCTCGCTACTTGCAGTGGTAGCAATGACCCTTAACTCAACTGCACAATCTAAAATCACGGAAACTTCACTTGAAGTAGACGGCCTTTGTGGTATGTGTAAGCAGCGCATTGAGAATGCGGCCTACTTACCCGGTGTCAAAAAAGTCAACTGGGATAAAGAAACCCATCAGCTCGACCTTGTATTTCGTAATGATAAAGTAAGCAAAGAAGAAATCATTGCCTCAATCAACGATGCCGGTCATGATGTTAAAGGCGCTATTGCTTCTGAGGAGCAGTATGCGAACATTCACGGTTGCTGCCGCTATCGCGATGAAGGCCTGAGAGCTAATCACGGACTAGGCGACGCACTTTGCACCGAGGAGAAAAAATAAGGGACGATGAATTCTTTATTTCTTCGGATAGTCCTCCTCGGGCTATTCCCTTTCTTCTTGTGGGGACAAGTGGATACCTCGAGTATTCAGTTGTTTGAAACGCTTGATGAAGTATCTATCGAGCGTGACCCCGGTGTGAGTATTTCCAGTAAATCTATTCTGAGCCAAGAGTTAATTTCAGAAGTAGAGTTGCGCAAAGCAGCATGCTGTGACCTCAGCGAGAGTTTTGAGACCAACGCTTCTATCTCTGCATCATTTACCGATGCCGTTACGGGTACTCGTCAAATCAAATTATTAGGCCTAGAAGGCCCCTACGCGCTTTATACTCGGGGTAATCTTCAAACTATGGGTGGACTTTCCTCAGTTTTAGGATTGGCACTCATTCCCGGTGCCTGGATTCAAAGTATTCAGTTGACCAAAGGGCCGGGTAGTGTGGTTAATGGTGCGGGAGCCATGAGTGGCCAGATCAACTATGAATTGAGACCAAGCTTCACGAAGCAAAAGGCACATTTCAATCTCTTCGCTGGACCAGGTAGGCTTGAGCAAAACGCGATATATACATGGCATCAGAGTCCAAAGTGGTCATCAAACGTAATGGTCCATGGCCGCCAACAACTCTTTCGCTGGGACAACAACAACGACGGCTATTTAGACACTCCGCTCTCCCAACATTACTTCGTCCAAAATGCCTGGAAGCACAGCGGAAAAAACAGTGAAGCCCAATTTGGGGTAAAAGCAAGTGCTATCAAAAATATAGGAGGTAGTACCCTCTATGGATACCCAACGCTGGTTCCTATCTGGTCGCACGAATTACAAACCGAACGCTATGAGCTGTGGGCCAAACGCGGTTATTTTCTTGACGGCGGCATCAATCGCAGTATTGGAACACAATTCTCGGCCACCTACCAAGATCTAGACAGTTACTTTGGCAACCTAGCGTTTACCGGAAAAGAGCAACGCCTGTATGGAAACTTGATTTTTCAAGATAATTTATGGGATACGAGGCACACCTTCAAAGGCGGACTAGATTTGAACGCCTTTGCGATCGAACAACAACTCTGGAATAGAGACGGCAGCTACAGCGCAATGGTCGCGGGTGCCTATGGCGAGTATAGTTTTGTTACCTCGCCCGACGGCCAAGGGTTAAGCATGATTTTAGGTCAGCGTGTGGACGGTTTATATACCGGTAATGACCCCAAATTTTTCTACGTTCCTCGCCTTCATGTGAAATACAACATTGGACCTTGGGCGCTGCGAACGCAAGCGAGTAGATCCTACCGTCTTGCCACGCTTGGAGCAGAATACATGGGATATATGGCAAACAGTCGCGGATTCAACTTTACGAACCTAGAAACCCCGGAAGGCCTTGAGATGCCTATTGAAAAAAGCACCACATTAGGTACAGGAGTCACTTGGACTCAAGATGTATTTTATAAGGAACTTCAGTGGTATGCCGATGTGTATCTAAATACGTTTGATTCCAAGGTCATCTTTGACTTTGACTACAGCGCAGACTCTGCTATTGTCTCTCTCGTTCAGAATACCGTGAACAGACCCTACGCTTTGTCTTATCAGATCGGCGCACAGTATGAGCTTATCCATAGAACGATGGTCAAGGCGGCTTACCGTTACCAAGAAGCTAAGCAAAGAGATTTAAGTGGTGTAACCATTGGAAATGGACTAGAAGATGTGATTTTGAATGTTCCGCATTTGATTTATCTCGGCACC
>QQUU01000030.1 GCA_003385605.1 Bacteroidota bacterium | reverse complement strand
ACCTTAAGGCAAGGTTTCAAACCCTTGACCACGGTATAGTCAGCGACTGGGGTGAAGTCGTAACAAGGTAGCCGTAGGGGAACCTGCGGCTGGATTACCTCCTTTCTAAGGATGAATGAAAACTTGTTTTCATTCTAAATAATATACAGGTTAATGTTGACCGTCCTCGTTTCTCTTCTTAAAAGTGAGTGTTTCTCTTGAATGGGGGCCGGTAGCTCAGTTGGTTAGAGCACACCCTTGATAAGGGTGGGGTCGAAAGTTCGAGTCTTTCTCGGCCCACCAAAAGATTAAGGGGGGATTAGCTCAGCTGGGAGAGCGCCTGATTTGCATTCAGGAGGTCAGCGGTTCGATCCCGCTATCCTCCACCAAAACACTTAGCTATATAAAATTGTAAATAAAATTTAATAATATCAATATCTATATCCGAACATTAACAAATTGTTATCAAGTTAATGTTCAAATAAAAATTTGATTCAACACAGAATTTTTTTCTGTGCATAAATCAAGCGTTTAAGGGCGTGTGGCGGATGCCTTGGCACTGAAAGCCGATGAAGGACGTGATATACTGCGATAAGTTTCGGGGAGCTGTATGTAAGTTTTGATCCGAAAATTTCCGAATGGGGAAACCCACCACTTTATGTGGTACTTTAAACTGAATACATAGGTTTAAAGAGACAACCTGGAGAACTGAAACATCTAAGTAACCAGAGGAAAAGAAATCAATTGAGATTCCGTTAGTAGTGGCGAGCGAACGCGGACTAGGCCAGTAGTTTTGTTAAAAAAATTTGAATAGTTTGGAAATGCTAACCATAGAGGGTGATAGTCCCGTATGAGTAATGTTTAACAAAATTCTTGAGTAAAGCGGGACACGTGAAATCCTGCTCGAATATAGGGGGACCACCCTCTAAGCCTAAATACTCTTCAGTGACCGATAGTGAACTAGTACCGTGAGGGAAAGGTGAAAAGAACCCCTATTAGGGGAGTGAAATAGAACCTGAAACCGCATGCCTACAATCAGTCGAAGCTCTTTTTAGAGTGACGGCGTACCTTTTGTATAATGGGTCAGTGACTTAATTTATTAAGCAAGCTTAAGCCATCTAGGTGTAGGCGCAGCGAAAGCAAGTCTTAATAGGGCGATAAGTTTAATGAATTAGACCCGAAAACGAATGAGCTTACCATGAGCAGGTTGAAAGTAAGGTAACACTTACCGGAGGACCGAACCAGTTGACGTTGAAAAGTCTTTGGATGACTTGTGGTAAGGGGTGAAAGGCCAACCAAATTCGTAGATAGCTGGTTTTCCGCGAAAACTATTTAGGTAGTGCGATGAATAAATAGATGCTTAGAGGTAGAGCACTAAATGGGCTAGGGGGAAGAGATTCTTACCAAACCTAATAAAACTCCGAATGCTAAGTATTGTTCTTCATCAGACAGACTGTGGGTGCTAAGGTCCATGGTCGAGAGGGAAAGAGCCCAGACCACCAGATAAGGTCCCCAAATTATGATTAAGTGTGAAAGGATGTGGAAATTCCTTAACAGCCGGGAGGTTGGCTTAGAAGCAGCCATCCTTTAAAGATAGCGTAACAGCTCACCGGTCTAATAGAGTTTCTGCGCCGAAGATGTAACGGGGCTAAAATCATATACCGAATCTGTGGATTTGTAATTTTTTCGAAAATTGCAACTGGTAGCGGAACGTTCTGTAAGCCTGTGAAGGGATACCTGCGAAGGATCCTGGAGGTATCAGAAGTGCGAATGCTGACATAAGTAACGATAAAAGAAGTGAAAAACTTCTTCGCCGAAAATCCAAGGGTTTCTGCGCAAGGTTAATCCGCGCAGAGTTAGTCGGCACCTAAGGCGAGGGCGAAAGCCGTAGTCGATGGAAATAAGGTTAATATTCCTTAACCAGATGGTAGTGACGGATCTTGTAAGTTGTGAGTTCTTAATGGATTGAGCTTGCCGCGAAAAGGTTCCAAGAAATAGCTCCATCATTAGACCGTACCCTAAACCGACACAGGTGGATTAATAGAGTATATTTAGGCGCTTGAGAGAATGATGTTGAAGGAACTCGGCAAAATGCTTCCGTAACTTCGGGATAAGGAAGACCTGTTTTTAGGCAACTAGAGATGGGTGGCACAAGCCAGGGAGAAGCGACTGTTTATCAAAAACACAGGGCTCTGCTAACACGTAAGTGGATGTATAGGGTCTGACGCCTGCCCGGTGCTGGAAGGTTAATGCGATGGGTGCAAGCTCATTTCTGAAGCCCCAGTAAACGGCGGCCGTAACTATAACGGTCCTAAGGTAGCGAAATTCCTTGTCGGGTAAGTTCCGACCTGCATGAATGGCGTAACGATTTCTCCGCTGTCTCCAACATCAACTCAGTGAAATTGAATTCTCCGTGAAGATGCGGAGTTCGCGTAGTTAGACGGAAAGACCCCGTGCACCTTTACTGCAACTTTACATTGGTATTAGGAAAAACATATTTAGCATAGGAGGGAGACATTGAAGCAAAGGCGTCAGCTTTTGTGGAGTCACCAGTGAAATACCTCTTTTGTTTTTCTTGGTATCTAACTGATTGCCGTTATCCGGCATCAAGACATTGTATGGTGGGTAGTTTGACTGGGGCGGTCGCCTCCCAAATAGTAACGGAGGCGTGCGAAGGTAAGCTCAGAACGGTCAGAAATCGTTCGTAGAGTGCAATGGCATAAGCTTGCCTGACTGTGAGACTGACAAGTCGAGCAGAGACGAAAGTCGGTCATAGTGATCCGGTGGTTCTGAGTGGAAGGGCCATCGCTCAACGGATAAAAGGTACGCCGGGGATAACAGGCTGATACTGCCCAAGAGCTCATATCGACGGCAGTGTTTGGCACCTCGATGTCGGCTCATCACATCCTGGGGCTGGAGCAGGTCCCAAGGGTTTGGCTGTTCGCCAATTAAAGTGGTACGTGAGCTGGGTTCAGAACGTCGTGAGACAGTTCGGTCCCTATCTGCTATGCGTGTAGAAGAATTGAGAGGAGTTGACCCTAGTACGAGAGGACCGGGTTGAACATACCACTGGTGGACCGGTTGTAGCGCCAGCTGCAGTGCCGGGTAGCTAAGTATGGACGAGATAACTGCTGAAAGCATCTAAGCGGGAAACTCACCTCAAAACTAGTTCTTCCAATAGAGCCGTGGTAGACCACCACGTTGATAGGCTGGGTGTGGAAGCGCAGTAATGCGTGCAGCTGACCAGTACTAATAGCTCAATTGGCTTGATTTATGCACTGAAAAAAATTTTTAATGATATAAAGATTTCTTGAATGTTAAATTTAAAAAAAATTAAACTAAAAATTATTAAATTAGCAAAAAAATTAAATAAAAATTCATACTGCAACTATCATCTGATAAATGAATTGATTTTAGTTAATTTAGAAACTGAAAATTTGTTATTTAAAAAAAATTATAATCCAACTAATGACATCTACAAGTTATTAATTGGTCTTGAAAATAAATTAAAGATAATTCAAAGTACTAGTATATTTTCAAGCTCTTCCAAAACAAAAAAGCAACCATTTAAATTAGAAAAATCTCACCAAGAGCTTTTTCAAAAACTTTGGGTTAATTATACAAAAAAACAATATATTAAGGAAAGAGTAGGAAGATACTTAAATCGAATTAAAATCAACAAAATTACAGATAAAATAAAAAATAAATCTGT
>QQUU01000099.1 GCA_003385605.1 Bacteroidota bacterium | reverse complement strand
ATCGGGTATTCCATACCGCCGTCACCGCCTTGGATGATCGAGAATTGAGGATAAGGGTATCGCCCAAAATGGGCAGCCATGAAGTCAAAGTAGCGCTGTAAATAATCTGTTTTTAGCAGTTCCCAATTCGCTTCATTGGCCGTTTCAGGATCAAACAGCAAGTGGACTACCGGACCGTTTTGAATGTCAATCTGTTGGTGAACGTAATCAGGGTCTGCCGCAAAAGCGAAGTCGTGTACACGCTCAGCCTTAAAGTGCCAACGGCGCTTTTTGTTTTTGCGAACGCGCACCTTTTCAACACCGCCATAGCCAAAACCTACTTCATCAGGATTCTGAAGCACACCAGTTCCACCGATGAGGTAGTCGCGATGTGCATCAATGGTTACGTCGAAATTCCCCCACACACCGTAAAATTCTCGACCAACGTATTGATCAGGGTGCCAGCCGTCCTCGTCATACTCAGCAAGCTTAGGGTACCATTGAGTCATGGTAAAATCGATGCCCTCCTTATTATCGCGCCCAGAACGACGAATTTGCTTTGGCACTTGAGCCTTCCAGGCCAATTCAAATGTGGTTGAGCTGCCAGGAAGCATAGGCTCAGCAAGTTCAGCCTTTAGCACTGTCCCGCTAACCGACCAAGACATCTCTATGCCGTTTTGGGTCAACATTTGAATGTCTTGGTAGCCAATTTCATCTTCACCCAATCCATAAATGCGGTCCTGAACGCGGCGGTCAGGATCTTTGATGGTACGGCTGCGGACATCCATCATACTTTCCGGTTGGAACGCATTGAAGTATAGGTGGAAATATGCTTTACGCAGGGTATCCGGACTGTTGTTCGTGTAAGTGATGGTGCTTGTTCCATCGTACTGGTGCGATTCTACATCTAGGTCGATGTGCATCTTATAGTCGACGGCCTGTTGCCAATATTGGGCTTGTGCGCCTAATGCGCCAAAAATGAAAAGAAGTGAAAGGAGTTTTCTCATTTGTTGTGGATTACATGAAGTGGTCTAATCGGCCATTGTCTAAAAGACGCGGCCCTTTTTCAGTCAATTGAAGAGTACACACCTCGTTGTAGGCGTCGTGTTCCAAGAACAGGTGATAGCCCTTCTCAGCAGCTTCGGTAAATATTCTTTTGCGCTCATCGAGAGTGATTAGAGGTCGGGTGTCGTAACCCATTACATAAGGAAGCGGAATATGACCCGTAGAAGGCAAGAGATCCGCCATGAACACCACAGTTTTTCCCTTGTATTCGAGGATAGGGCACATTTGAGCGTCTGTATGTCCGTTGACTACGAAGGCATCAAAACCCAAGCCGGTATCTATTCTGTAGGCGTCGTCTGCCGCTTCAATGAATTTAAGCTGGCCGCTTTCTTTGAGCGGCAGGATGTTCTCTTTTAGAAAGCTTGCTTTTTCGCGTGCATTGGGCTCGGTCGCCCATTTCCAATGGCGTCGGTTCGTCCAATATGTGGCGTTTTTAAACGCAGGCTCGTAGCCCGTGCGGTCCTTGTTCCATTGCACTGCACCACCCACGTGGTCAAAGTGGAGGTGGGTGAGGAAAACATCGGTAATATCATTTCGATTGAACCCATGGCTAGCTAATGAAGCATCAAGACTGTGGTCTCCGTGCAAATAATAATGGCTGAAGAACTTCTCGCTCTGCTTGTCGCCGATACCTGTGTCAATTAAAATGAGTCGATTTCCGTCTTCAATAAGGAGCGAGCGCATGGCCCAGGTACAAAGGTTTTTTTCATCGGCAGGGTTGGTTCTTTCCCACAAACCCTTGGGCACAACGCCGAACATTGCGCCGCCGTCAAGCTTGAAATTACCGGTGTGAATTGGGTAGATGGTCATCTTGGATAGGATTTTTCCCGAAGGTACAAAAGGGGTGGTGGAATTGACCACCCTATTTGTCCTAAACATTATAACTGATTGTGCGTTAATAAATTGTCTTAAAACCGCCGTGCCGTAAGACGAACAACATTAGCCTAACAGGTGACTTTTCACACGCTTCGCGGGTATGAAAACCACGATGTTAGCGCCACTAACAAAACCGTATTCTCAATATGAGCGCTAAAAACTTAGCAAAGCAAATTCAGCAATTTGAAGCTCCGGCCCCTATATCCTGGAAGCACTATTTAATAGATGGTCAAATGCACACTTGGAACGGCGATATGGAACAAGTGTACAGCCCGATGGGCCCCATAAATGATGATGGCACGACTCAGAAACAATACTTAGGAGAGGCTCCTACGCTTGACGAAGCGGCGGGCTTGAAAGCGTTGGATGCAGCGAAAAAAGCATACAACAACGGACGTGGTTACTGGCCAACGGCTAGTGCATCAGAGCGCATCGGTGCTATGGAGAAGTTCTTGGAGATCATGAAGACCAAGCGCGAGGAGGTCAGCACGCTATTGATGTGGGAGATTGCTAAAAACAAGAGCTCTGCGTACAAAGAGTTTGACCGTACGGTGGACTACATTGAAGACACTATAGAAGAATTTAAAGAGCTCAACCGTCGTGGCTCAAAGGTTGCTCGCAAGGGCGCCATTATTTCTCAGGTAAGACGAGGACCACTGGGCGTAGTACTCTGTTTGGGCCCTTATAATTACCCCCTAAACGAGACGTTTTGTTTGCTTATTCCCTCAGTTTTAATGGGAAACACAGTGGTGTTTAAGCCCGCTAAATATGGAGTTTTGTTGTTGACCCCACTGCTCGAGGCGTTCCAAGAAGCGTTCCCTCCAGGAGTAGTAAACATCTTATTTGGTCGCGGTCGTACGTTGGCGGGTCCGATTATGAAGACCGGCGATGTGGATGTGCTTGCCCTCATAGGAAACTCAAAAAGTTCAAACGCGTTGGTTGCTCAACATCCGAAGCCAAACAGGTTGCGCCAGGTGCTCGGCCTTGAGGCCAAGAATCCGGGTATCGTCTTCGATGACGCGAATATTGACCTTGCGGTCAAGCAGTGTGTTAACGGCGCTTTATCCTACAATGGGCAACGTTGTACTGCACTCAAGCTGATTTTTGTGCACAAGAGCATAAGTGGCGAGTTCATGAAGAAGTTTAGTAAGGCGGTTGACGGGTTAAAATTGGACCATCCAGAAACAGACGCCATGTTGACGCCACTACCAGAACGCAACAAGGTAGAGCAAATGCAGGCGTATGTGGATGACGCTGTTGCTAAAGGCGCAAAGGTGATGAACACCAATGCCGGAGCCGTAAGCGACACCACATTCTTCCCAACGGTGTTGTTCCCGGTAAACAATTCTATGGATATTTTCCACGAGGAGCAGTTTGGACCGGTTGTGCCGATTGTAGAATACGAAGATCTTGAAGAGGTAATGGATTCGATTTCACAATCGGATTACGGCCAGCAGTGCAGCCTTTTCAGCGAGAATCAAGCGACCATTGCTTATGCTGTGGACAACATGGTAAACCAGGTATGTCGTGTGAATATTAATGCAGCGTGTCAGCGTGGACCGGACTATTTGCCGTTTACCGGCCGCAAGGACAGTGCAGTGGCCACCTTGAGTGTCCACGATGCGTTGCGCAGTTTCTCTATTCGCACAGTGGTTGCATCAGGAGATGATCAAAAGAAACTAGTAGGAAGTGTCATCTCTAGTGGCGAAAGCAAATGGATGACGACGGATTATTTGTTGTAAGCGATGACCTAAATCGTGTAAAAACCCTCGGATACAGGCTCCGGGGGTTTTTTATTTGT
>QQUU01000005.1 GCA_003385605.1 Bacteroidota bacterium | reverse complement strand
TTACCCATTCCGAAGTTGCTAAACTTCATTAAGCTGATACAGCAACGAGGTTATTGGCAATTCATTGAATCTGCTTTTACTGTTCCTAAAATCAAATTTACCTCTACTCCTGAAAACTGGAATAGCCTTACTCAAGAATCAAAAGAAGTTCTCGTGGCCCTCTATAGAATGTATCCACTCGCTGTTGATGGCCCCGTGAGATTCGATCGAAAACGTTTGGCTGCAATGGCTATGCTAACCCCTTCTGATTTTGATAAGTTGTTACTCTCGTTTCAAACCAAAGGGTTGATAGAATACCAGGCCGCAGACAACAAAAGTGCTATTCAGTTCATGGAACCGCGTCCTGCCGATAAGTACGTAAGCTTTCCTTCCACTTTTGTTGATGCTTATATCAATGCTAAAAAAGAACGCACCCATGCGATGCTAGCTTTCTTGAAAAGTGAAGAATGCATGACCACACAAATAGCGCATTACTTCGGTCAAACGGATGATAAGCAATGTGGTGTTTGCAGCACATGTACTTTTAATCATTATCCAGATCCTATGATTATCGAACAAATGCTAAGAGATGGTCATTCTTTTGATGATATTTGGTTCGATCTTAATTGCAACCCTGATGAGCTCAAGAACTAATACACGTATTGTATATATGGGAACGCCGGAATTTGCCGTTCCTCCTCTTGAAGCTTTAATTGAGGCCGGCTATACAATACCTGCGGTCATAACCGTTGCCGATAAGCCAGCTGGGCGTGGACGAAAGCTGCGAGAAAGCGCAGTAAAAGTATGCGCTGTTAGAAATGGCTTAAAGGTGTTACAGCCCACCAATCTAAAAGATGAAGACTTTGTTACTGAACTACGGTCGTTAAATGCAGATCTATTTATTGTTGTGGCGTTCAGAATGCTCCCTGAAATAGTCTGGTCTATGCCTGCCTTAGGCACATTTAACTTGCACGGATCATTGTTGCCAAAATATAGAGGTGCGGCGCCGATACATTGGGCAATCATTAACGGTGACCGTTCAACGGGACTCACTACATTTTTGTTGGACAAGAAAATAGATACTGGCGGTACGCTTTTACAGATTGAACATCCAATAAAAGATGGGATGACCACGGGCGAACTTCATGATGAACTTATGTCATTAGGCCCAGAGCTTGTATTAAATACCGTTGAAGGTCTTGTTTCCGGTACGCTAAGCCCGATAGCCCAGAATAACGAGCTAGCAACTCATGCTCCTAAACTCAATAAGGACAATAGCAAGCTTAATTTATCGAAAACTCCGGACGAGTTGGCACAACAAATCTTGGGACTAAATCCTTTCCCGGGGTCCTACTATGGAAATTTTAAGTTTATGAAGGCACGAGTTTGTTCGCGAATGCATGCGTCCGAAAATCCAGTTTTACGCGTTTCTGAAAAGCGTTTATTTCTTGATTATCCCCTCGGAAGTGTTGAAATCATTGAGATTAAGCCTAACGGAAAGAAGAATATGGATGCAAAATCATTCATAAACGGGCTTAAAGTGGCGGTTTTACCCCTTGATTGATAAGTTTTTATACTCACTTTTGCCTCAAATCTGAGTTATTAACAATTTTTGCCAAACTTTTTTTCGCTCAACCCCCGTGAATACTTGGATAGATGCAAATTTCGGCTATATTTGATAAGCATTCGTATTAATAACAACTAATAAAAACTAATTGCAATGAACAAAGCACAATTGATCGACGCAATGGCAGCAGACGCTGGCATCTCTAAAGCACAAGCTAAAGCAGCTTTGGATTCTTTTACTGGTAACGTAGGTTCTACACTAGCAGGCGGTGGCCGTGTATCTCTAGTAGGTTTCGGTTCTTTCTCTGTTTCACAGCGTGCAGCTCGTGACGGTCGTAACCCACAGACTGGTGCAGTAATCAAAATCGCTGCTAAGAAAGTAGCTAAGTTTAAGGCTGGTGCTGATCTAAACGGTAAGCTCTAATCCTTTACTGGACTTTGAATAAAAAGCCCTCTCCACACGGAGAGGGCTTTTTTTATACCTGCATTTATGGTTGAATGCGCTGAATATTCCAACGGTCGTCTTCCAGAACAAAGACCAGACGGTCGTGGAGTCTTCCTTCTCTACCCTGCCAGAATTCATATCGGTTTGGAATGATTAAATATCCACCCCACTCAGAAGGCATAGGAACGTCTGAACCTTCAGGGTACTTAGAGGTGAACGAATCGAACTTATCTTCTAACTCTTTACGAGAACCAATAGGTCGGCTCTGATTTGAAGCAGCTGCTCCAATTTTACTGAGGTATGGCCTCGTTTCAAAGTAGGACTTGCTTTCCTTTTCATTAATCTTAACAACTTTCCCACTAATTCGAACTTGACGCTCTTGTTCACGCCAGAAAAACAAGGCACTTATATTGGGATTGGACTCAAGGGCTATACCCTTAGTACTACCGTAGTTTGAATAGAAGACATATCCGTTATCACGAATCTCCTTTAATAGGACGATTCTACTCTCGGGAATATCTCCATTGACGGTCGAAATAGCCATGGCGTTGTAATCCTTAACGCCCAATTGCTTGTATTCCTCGAACCAATGTTGGAATTGATCCATAGGACTGTCCTTTAGCTTATCAGTGTCCAATGAATCAAAATTGTAGGTCTCTCGTATGTTATGTAAATCCATAATGCTAAATTAGTGTAATGGAGCAGACTAATACCCCTAAAAAAGGATGCATCCTCGTATCCAAGCCCTTGATCAATGATGGATTCTTTGAACAAAGCGTTGTGTACCTAACTGCACACGATGCGGAAGGTTCGCTAGGCTTCACTTTGAATAAGGTGTCCTCCCTCATTGCCCAGGACTTTATCGACGAATTTAGTGGAAGGGACACTATTTTTTATGGCGGTCCGGTGGAACAAGATGCCTTGTTCTATTTGCACGGTTACGACAAGCTACCAGGAGCCGTAGAAGTTGGTAATTCACTCTACCTAGGTGGCGACTTTGAATTATTCAAAGTATTGTATGCGGAACAAAAAGAGCTATCCATGCCTCTGCCACAACCAAAGTTCTTCTTAGGATATAGCGGTTGGTCTCCAGGTCAACTAGAGGAAGAGTTAAAAAGTGACACTTGGATTATACTGGAGCCTCCATTCAACATAGACCCACTTTCTGCTACAAGTGATGCTTGGAGAACACTGATGAAACAAATGGGCGGTAAGTATGCGCTTTGGGCAAATGCCCCCTCCGATCCGTTACTAAATTAAAGGGCCCCTAAGACGTTCAATTTGCGTTGAAGCAATTCGATAAGCTCTTTTGCTTTATCGCCCTTATAGGTACGCTTTCTGTACTTCTCCACCCATTGTACCCCTGTTATAGTATTGGTGAGCCAAATCTCGTCAGCTTTCTGAAGCTCAAACGGGTTAATACTTTCCTCTTTGATTTCAAGGCCAATTTCTTTTGCCCAACCAATTAGATTCTTTCTGAACACGCCTCTCAATGGTCCATCTTCCAAAGGAGCAGTCTTTAAAATGTTGTCCTTTAAGACAAAGACATTGGCCGCGTTTGCCTCGACTAACATCTTTTTATCATTTACCAATAGCATTGCATCAAAACCATTTTCCTTGGCAAAAATGCCCGCAAGGACGTACGGCAGTGCATTGGAAGATTTCAATGTAGATAAGAGACCGGGCTGAATGTAATGGTCCTTAAATAGATCAACCTTCAATCCTTTCGATGTCCAGGTATAATCTTGAGAACTCAATTCTTCAAGTTCCATCCACCAAACGCATTCGTTGTTATCATCAGGCGTATACT
>QQUU01000108.1 GCA_003385605.1 Bacteroidota bacterium | reverse complement strand
CCTTGTGTTTGTGGATGATTGGGTGCTCCATGCACTTGCGTGATGCCTTTTTCTTTCATGAAGTCTTTTATATCCTCAGAGATATAACATGAGCCGTTATCGGACAAGATCTTTGGTCTTCTACCCTCAGGAAGTCCAGTCTTTATCAGTGCTGCTTCCACATTACGTTCTACATCCGGTGTTTTCATAGTTGTGCACAGTTCATGATGAATGATGAACCGCGAGTAATCGTCCATAATACTTGAGAGGTAAAACCATCCCCATCCTTCTACTTTGAAGTAGGTAAAGTCCGTTTGCCACATCTGATGAATACGCGTGGTTTTATCCTTGAACTCATTTGCGGCCTTAACCAAGATGTGATTGGGGCTTGTGATTAAATTTACTGCTTTCAGGATCCGGTACACAGAGCTCTCTGAGATAAAATGTCCACTGTTATCGGTCATAAAGGTGGCTATCTCACGAGGGGAGTCCCCACTCCGATCTAAGGCCACTTCTATCACCTTCGTTCTGTAGCTTTCTGGGATCTTATTCCATGTGCTGCGGCATTTTTTATCTTCTAGTGCATCGGGACCGCCCTCAAGGAACTTGTTGTACCAGCTATAGAACGTTGACGTACTCACGTTAAGCTCCTTCACCGTCCGTTTTAACGGAAGATCAGAAGACTCTACCAGTCTTATAATCTCCAACTTTTCTTCTTTCGTATATCTCATGTAGCGCTGATAAGGGTCTATTCCATGCCTTTCGATAGCTTTTTTAAAAAGCGGTTACGAAGTATTTCCTCGGCTAAGGCTTCTTTAAGTTCACCGTTTTGCTTGCGCATCTCAGCAACCTCACCGCTATCTGCTTCACGTTTGGTATCACCATTTAATCGTGCCTTACCAGCGTCCATAAAAGCCTTGCTCCAGCTATAGTAGACGGATTGAGCAATACCTTCTCTTCGACAGATCGCTGCAATAGACTCATCACCGCTTAACCCCTCTAATACGATAGCAATCTTTTCTTCAGGATTGAATAAGCGCTTGGTACGACGTTTTACATCTTTGATAATGGCCTCTGACTTCTTCGGCCTTCCTGGTCCTTTTTTCATTTTGACTAAAGTGTTGGGAGACTCTTCATATACTTTTAAAGTCTCCATTAAAAAATACTAAC
The DNA here is from genome assembly GCA_003385605.1 of Bacteroidota bacterium. Lineage (GTDB taxonomy): Bacteria > Bacteroidota > Bacteroidia > Flavobacteriales > Schleiferiaceae > UBA10364. The sequence continues at coordinate 2,801 of QQUU01000108.1, read as the reverse complement.
TTTAGTCCAACTTATGCTGACGACTTACACATTAAAAGTGTTTATAACTACCTCACTAGTGACTTGACTGATGGCGAAGGTTTGGATTCACTTGGGGCTACCAAGAAAACAAATCTTCAGGCCCTTTACAATAGCACTCAAAATGAAGTGGTTAGACATCGTGTAACTAGTTTGCTTTACGAGTATGGTGACCAGAGGGGAAGCTACATTGAACCCGTCTACTTAGATAACTCTGCCTCCAAAAAAGAGGATGAAAACAAAATAGTAGATAGACCTCATAGAGCAGCATCATCTATCACACTTTCACCAAATCCAGCAGACCAATATGTGATACTGCGTTGGGAGTGGTTAGAAGAAGGTTTGAAAGATGTCATTGTTGTTAGAGTTTATAACTCCAGTGGCCAAGTGATCACGGAAATTACAATTGATGACTATATGAAGAATACACAGCTGGTAGAAACGGATGAATGGTCGTCTGGATTGTATACCTTTAAAGTGTATTCAGAAGGCTTATTGTTAACTACAGAAAAGATAGAGGTGCTTTAATGAGTAGAGCTCATTCATATAGAACTGTTTTATTTTTATTTCTGCTGTCCTTGTCCTACTTAGTTCAAGGACAGCAGTACAGTAAAATCTTTCATTATAGTGAAGACTATTTGGCAGCGGCACCCTCACTACTTTTGGACAGCAATGTTGCATATACGGCCTCTGGAAATAACTGGGGGTGGAAAGATATTATTTTTAGAAGCGTGGATCGCTCTGGGGCACTATTAGACTCTGTTACTCGTACCTGGACATGGGATAGTCAGATAGTAGGGGTTTCTCCTCATGAAGGCACTCTGCAAAGATTAAACGATAGCACAATTGTCTCTTCAATCTACTTGATTTATAATAATTGGGATTCTGCTTGTTCCCAATTGCTTCTAATGGATAACTCCTTTAATGTGCGAGATTCTATTAGGGTGCGTGAGAACAGTAGTACAGTTAGGGTTTTTGATCTTCTAGTTGAAGACAGCACAATAACAGTGACTGGTTTTGTCCAAGACAACGCTAAGTACGATCAGGATCTATTTATAAAGCAGTATGACCATAGTTTAAATCTAATCTGGAGTAGCCGAATACAGGATACAGTGTACTATGGGCCAAACAATTATCATGGCTATACCTTTCCCAATACATTAACACGCTTAGGGGATAATTATTATGTATCAGGGTTATCAAGGTATCCAAATCAGACTTCAAAAGGCTTTCTGATCAAAACAGACTTAGTGGGAAATAAAGTATTTGATAAGAGGTACCAAATCAATGGATGGGCTGGAATGCATTATGGTGCCATTCCATTGAGCAATGATTCTTTATTGCTGCCAAGTACCCAGATTTCTAAGAGTGACCCAGTTTCCTCTTCAACTATCTGGAGTAAATGGAGTTTACCCATTAGGGACACTTTAGGAGCTCTAATAAGTGACACGGTTTACAGTGAAGAATTGCTATATGGCAGCCTTAAGGATGCTCAGTTGCTAGATGACGGAAATATTTTAGTGACCGGTTATTATTGGTACGGGGAGTACAAGTCAGTAATGTGGAAGCTAGACAGGCAAATGAATACTATCTGGAGAAGAGTGTATTACCATGGCGATTGGCTTGATGGAAGCCAAATATTTGGAATAGGCGAATGGGGAGATGGTGGACTGTTAGGCATGGGGTTTTATCTAAATGCATACAACTATGACACAACAAGAACCAATGAATACCTTTGGTTGCTGAGTCTTGATGCTAATGGTTGTTTGGACTCCGCAAACTGTGGAGAAGGTATTGGTGTAGTGGAATGGCCCATAGATCCTGTTGAGGATATTGTGGTTTACCCAAATCCTACTGATGGGCCATTGACTATTGAGTTGCCTGAATATTCAAAAAAGGTGTACTTAAAGATTCAGAACATAAATGGGCAGCTCGTGTTTATGGAAGAGTATTTCAATACAAAGCTGATAGAGTTAAATGAAATATTTCCCGCAGGAACATACGTGGTCGAAGTAATGGCGAATAAGGTTTTGTATACTGAAAAGGTAGAGGTACTTTGATCTAATTGAGTTTCAAGGAGTGCCCCGACTTGAACCATTTTGCTGAAGAGTAGGGGCTAGAAGGACTGACCTGGAAGTCTATCAGCTCTGGTACACGAATTGGACACGATCAGGTAAAGTGCTGGCTATTATGGGTTTGCAAAATAAACTCTAAAGATTACTTACTAGGGCAAGTCTTCATTTTTAGGGAAGTCTACAGAATGATTCATTCCTTCTAAAGGAGAGGATGAAAATGCGTGTAAGAAAAGCTATTGATGATGTGCTGTTTGTATAGATACTAGTTTACTGTACGTCTTCAAATAAGTTGGACATTATTGTTTGGAGTAATTTACAAAAAAATTGCTGATTTACTTCTAAGGTGATTTCTTCTTCGCTGCTTCATAGATTTTTGTTTTAGTAGTCGTCTTTGTTCAAGGATTATTTTGTTCGTACCGTTATAAACGCTAGCTGGTGTGCAGTTATTTAGGGATTCGTGATAGCGTTCGTTGTTGTAGTATTCGATGTACTCGTCAATAGCTTTTTTTAAATCGCTTAAGGAGTAGTAATGGTGGAGCTTTACGACATTTTTCATGGATCTGTGATACCGCTCTATCTTTCCTTGTGTTTGTGGATGATTGGGTGCTCCATGCACTTGCGTGATGCCTTTTTCTTTCATGAAGTCTTTTATATCCTCAGAGATATAACATGAGCCGTTATCGGACAAGATCTTTGGTCTTCTACCCT
>QQUU01000010.1 GCA_003385605.1 Bacteroidota bacterium | reverse complement strand
AATCCCGATCGGACAAGGAGCAGTGCGCTTTCGTGACGACGAGCGCTACACTTTAAAAATCACCCAAGGCATGCGCGATACCGTATTGTACGGCATTCAAGATGTCGGGGTCCAATTCGAGCAGGTTCGCTCCAAGGAAACTGAGTAAACTGTCAGCGAAAAAGTATTGTATTTACGGAAATATGTATCCGTTTTTTCAACGGCATCCATACCACATTTGTAGTCTTAAATAATGAACTAAATGAGCACTACAAATTTTGGAAAGAGAGGCTGGACGCCAGAGCGTATTACCTCATTAAAGGGAAAAACATATTTGATTACTGGCGCTAATTCCGGTACAGGATTCGAGGCAGCTCGAATTTTGCTCAGTAAGGGTGCTGATGTGGTTATGCTCAACCGAAACATTAAGAAATCAGAAGCGGCCATAGACAAATTGAAAAGGCTCGAGGGTGCAGATGTATGCGTTCGATTCATTCAAATGGATCTATCCAGCTTAAGTTCTGTTAGAAAAGCTGCGGAAGATGTGTTGGCTAAAGTTCCACAAATAGATGCGCTCATGTGCAATGCTGCCATCGCGCAGGTGCCTAAACAAGAAATGACCACAGATGGATTCGAGAGCCACTTAGGCGTCAACCACTACGGACATTTTTTACTTTGTGGTTTGCTACTAGATCGTATCGAAGCCTCTTCAGGTCGCATCGTTGTTGTAGGGAGTGAAGGCTACAATATGGGACTTAAAACCATCCAATTTGAGGATATGAATTGGGATGGCAATTACAATCCTATGAACACGTATTGCCACAGTAAATTGGCACAGATAATGTTCGCCTACAAGCTTCAAGATAAGCTCAAAGCTCAAGGCAAACGCACGAAAGTCTATGTATGCCACCCAGGCGCCTCAACCACCTCGCTCATTAAAAACAGCGCCGGTCTACGCGATCGAATCATTTTTGGAATTATGGCTCGAACACCACTTGTTCAATCGGCTGAAAAAGGCGCCTATCCAGAGGTGATGTGTGCAACGGAGTCGTCAGAAATTCTCAACGAAAAAGCATATTACGGTCCCACAGGATTGATGCAATGGAAGGGACCAGTGGGAGAATGTAGACAGGAGCCTCACGCTCAAGATATGGAAGTAGCTTCTAAACTCTGGGAACGCTCAGAAAAGGAAGTGAATTTTAAATGGAATTTGTAACTTAAAGTGCATGCAACACTTCAAGACTCTTTCAGAATACTTGGACTACGTAGAACTGCCGAGGCCTGAGCACCCCCTGCTCAGTGTTTTTTCAGCTTCAGGCGATGGATTCCTGCCATGCCCGAGAGAAAGTTCGCCCCCCATCACAAACGATTGCTACTCCATAAGCTTGAAAAAGGTCGTGGAAGGCGAGGTGAAATACGGACGCACGAAGTTCGACTTTACAAACGGTGCTTTGATTTGTATTGGCCCTCGCCAAGTCCTGCAATGGGACAGCAGCGTAGTGTTTGATCAGAAAGGTTTCAATATCACCTTCCATGAAGACTTTCTCAAAGGTACCGAGCTAGCAAAACAGATTCAACACTATGGATTTTTTGCCTATTCAGCGAACGAGGCGCTGCATTTGAGCCCGAAGGAAGAGAAGCAGCTGGAGTCCATTGTTGAGAGTATTGAATCTGAATACAAGAACAACCAGGATGCCTTTAGCAAGGATATTATCATCTCGCAATTGGCCACGCTTTTGAAGTATACCAACCGTTATTACGAACGCCAATTCTTGAACCGCAAGGAGCTTGCTTCAGGTTTGTTGGAGCAATTCAACCACGAACTCTCCTCATATTTCTCTTCGAATCTCCCTGCCGAAAACGGTATTCCAAGCATCGAATCCATAGCGGAGCAACTGAGCGTTTCTCAGCGCTACCTCAGTGATACTCTCAAAAAAGAAACGGGTCAAACTTCCACTGAGTTGCTTCAAGGATACCTTATCAATGAAGCTAAAAATAGCCTGCTCAACCCCAACAAGACGATCGCCGAAGTTGCCTATGAACTCGGCTTTGAATACCCTACCTACTTCTCAAGACTTTTTAAGAAAAAAGCGGGAGTTAGCCCGAGGCAATACCGAGACAATTTTAAACTGAACTAGTAATGGAAATCATCAAATTCGCTACAGAATGGGCAAAGGCCGAAGTGTTCTCCGCCCGCTTTTTCATCTTTTTCGCACTCTTGCTATTGGCAGGGAGTGTGGGCTTTTGGCAACTCGGTAAAACTGAAATAGCACGATCTTTTATTATCCCATCATTGGTGACGGGCATCCTGCTTTTAGCTGTGGGAGTAGGAATCTTTTATGCCAACAAATCGCGAATTACTTCTTTTCAAGAAGCCTATGAAAAGGATGCTGCGGCTTTCGTTCAATCAGAGATTCAACGGACCGATAAATCACTTGGAGAATATCGTACCATAGTATTCAAGGTTATCCCAATGATTATTGTGGTGGCAGCGCTACTCATTGTGTTTTTCCAAAACCCAAGCGTTAGAGCGGCTTCTATCCTCACCATTGGAATGATGGTAGTCATTCTTCTAGTAGACAGTAATGCTAACGCACGACTACAGGAATATCGCGCAGAGTTAGAAAAGGTAGCTTAGTTGTTTTCGTGCGCCGGCACCAAGTCACTAATATCTTCACCTGCCTTACGAATAGCGAGCTTGCAATGGTCTTTGCCAGAGTTGGCTTGAGTCTCTAGTACAATCAACTGGCCGCCGACCTTTTCCATCAAGGTTCTGTCGTAGTTCATCAGGTGGTAGCAGGCGTGTGGATCACCGCTGCCTCGAAGCGGGCATTTGATGTGAATTTCCGTGAAGGCCGTCTTCTCATCGCTTCCGGTAAACTTGAATTTATGCTGTGCATCGGGCGGCATCAAACTCACCCAAGTCTTGCCAAGCTCATCCACACTAGTGGCCACCTCGGGCTTATTCAAACTAAGGTTCAATTTGGCAGAGCTCTTGCTCATCGCTCCAGCTAATCCGTACGCTTTCATCCTCGCCAACGTACCGAATACAGCCAATCCTCCTCGGAAGACTACCCAGCGTTCTAAGATCTTTTTAACTGCGCCCATAATGTATCAACGAGGTGTTCTGCCTTTCGTTCACTAAAATCTGCGATCTGATGTCGGCACGAGGTTCCGGTGGCTACAACGACCTCTCCTTCAAAAGATTCAATTTTTGGAAGCAGGACCAATTCTGCCATCTTCCTACTCATCGCATAATTCTCCCTTTTCATCCCGTACGAACCCGCCATACCACAACAACTGCTTTTCACGCGGTCCACCTTGGCACCCAATAATACCTGAAGAACATAGGCGGTATCTCCCGCACTCTCCAAGCTCTTTTGGTGGCAATGCACGTGCAACAAGATGTCTTCTTCGTACGCCTCAAAAGCATCACTCGCTCGGTCCAATTTTGGCAATTCGTCCGCCAAGAATTTATCAATCGTCCCAATCCTTTGCGCTTCAATCCAGGCTTTTTCTTCCGGCAACAACCTTCCATATTCATCCACAGCGCTGAGAACGGCACTTGCCTCTAAACCCAAAATCGGCGCGTTTTTGAGCGTTTTTGCTGCATTTTGGAGCTTTTTTAGTGTTTTTTGGGCAATTTTCTTCGATTCTGGTAAAAAACCACCACTTAGCGAAGCGCGTCCACTTGGGCTACAAACGACCGCTGGACTATAGCCGAGCGCGCCGAGCACATCACACGCTTTACCCACCAACATTGGATCGTTCGCCTGGGTAAATTCATCCACCCACAAAATCACGGCGCGCTCGTGGCCTGCGGCGCTTTCTACCGAATAGCCTTTTTCATACGCCTTCATATAGGCGGGAGGTGCTAAGCCGGGCACTGAACGCTCCGGGTGAATGCCCATCAATCGCTTGGTCAGTCCTGATTTCAAAACTGGATTGATGAAACGCCACCATCCCTGATAGCTCAAACTCTTGTGGAAGTTGGCAAAGGCCTTATCCGCAATGGTACGCTTGGACCTATTTTGATACAAGTATTCAGACTTCATGGCGGCCATATCGACCCCAGAAGGACA
>QQUU01000056.1 GCA_003385605.1 Bacteroidota bacterium | reverse complement strand
GGGGAAATTGGGCGACCACAATTGGCCACCAAAAAGGCGCCTGCTAAAAACAGCAATAATTTACTTGCGCTATGTGTGTACAGACGGTTCAAAATTCAATGGGCTATTTGCCTTTCAATTCCTTCGCTTTATCCCGGTATTCGAGAGCTTTCTCCTCGTTGCCAAGTGCTTTTTCAATAGCAGCTGCATGCTTGTACAGCGTAGCATCAGGAGCAGTTCTCTGAAGTTGCAAAGCTAAGACCATTTTGGCCTGTGCTTCAGGGTATTTCCCCATTTTATACAATACCCATGCCCAAGTGTCGAGATAGGTTGCTTCGAGTGCACTTTTTTCATTGCTCTCCTTGGTCAATTCAAGTGCTCGCTCAAGTTCTAATCCCCGCTTGCCTAGCTCCCACGCGAGGTTGTTCAAGGCTGCGGCATCCCGCTCGATCTCCAAGCTCAATTCATAGGCTTTAACGCCAAGCTCGACGGAATCTTGTGAGAAATAGGCCGTACCGGCAAGGTTGTAAAACCACTTTTGAGTTTCATCGTCCAACGCCTTTGGTGCACTTTCCATGGCGATTTGCGCACAATCTGTCCACCAACTTCTGTCGTAAAAACTAAAGGTCACATAGCTGAGCACTTCCATGTTGTCGCTGAACTCACGAGCCATGGTTCGCAACACTTCAAGGGCGATACCGTCCTGATCGGTCTGTCGGCATAGTTCGGCGACCTGCGTGTAGACCTCGGGTGTATTGAAGCCGCGCTCTATGGCTTCGAGATACATCAAGACACTCTGTGAAAATTCACCCTCAAAAATCAAGCGCTCGCCCTCGAGCAAATAATAGGCGCCTTCTCCTTCATGGATTTCTTTTGTGGCCGCCCACGCCCTATCGGTCATTGGCTGCATGCTTGGATCTTTCTTTGCGGTCTCCCACAGACTAAGCAATACAGGGCCTTTGTCTTTTAAACTCATGCCGGGCAGTACCAAAGCACGCTCCAAATAGTACATGCTCTCATCGAGCTGGTCCTTTGCCTGCAGCACTCGGGCCAATTCCATGGCGATTGGCGCATTCCGCGGGAAGTCTTCAACGGCTGTGCGTAAGATTTTCTCTGCCTTTTTCGCCTTGCCGTTCGCGTCGTAAAACTGTGCAGCGAGCCCTCGGTATTCCACGCGCTGTGGGTGGTCTTTCATGGCTTGCTTTAGTACTTTCTCTGCAGCCTTTGCATCGTTATTGCGAAGGTGAATCTCCATTTTCTGTTGCACAATTTCAGGGCCATCACCGTATAACCGCTCCAGTGTGCTAAGGAAGGTCAAAGCCTTCTCACTGTTTCCTGCGGCAAGCGCACTTTGAAGGGCATCTTGTACATATTCTGGTTGGTCTGGGCGAAGCACCATGAGTGCCTCGTAAGAAGAAAGCGCGGTGGACATATCCCCAAGTTGCCGTGCATTAACGGCTTGTAGTCGCCACATCCATTGATTCTCCGGGTAAGCTGAGGTACCCGTCGCGAGCAGTTGTTCAGCTTCGAAAAAGTTGTTTTCGGTAAAGAAGATGCGTGCGAGCTGGTATAAGGCAGTCTCGTGCGTGGGGTCTTGCGCCAAAAGCATGGTGTAGGCCTCTTTGGCCAATTCCGACCTTCCAGTAATGCGGTAGGTTTCGGCTTTGTAGAAAAGCGCCGATAAAGCAGAAGACCCCTCTTTCGAAGGGTCTTGCGCAAAGGTTGTTATAGAAATGAGGACACCAAGTAGTGCCCCTATCAATTTCTGCATTAGTCCATTCTTGAATAGTCGCCTAAAGATACAGAAGTCCAGCGACCATCGACATGTGCGTGGTTTCCGATCATACTGTCCTTGAGGTTGATATTGGTGATGGTAGAATTGGTCTGAATCAAAGAGCCCTCGATGGTGGCATCTTCTACCACACAGTTATCGCCTAAGCTCACATTGGGACCAATTTTAGCGTTCTTCAACACCACGTTTGAACCAATGTAGCACGGCTCGATAATCTCTGAATTTTCAAGGGTGATGTTCTCCCCTCTTAGCTCTGGCTTGCCTTGTAAATAGCCCAACATTTTGTTGTTGGTTTCAACGGTAATGGCCTTGTTTCCACAATCCATCCAATCGCTCACTGTTCCTGGACGGAATACCTTGCCTTGGTTCATTAGGGCACTCAAAGCATCCGTAAGCTGGTACTCTCCACTAGGGCGAAGGTCGTTGTCCAAGATGTATTTCAATTCCTTGCGTAATCCTGGGCCGTCCTTGAAATAGTAAATCCCAATGATGGCAGAATCGGATACGAATTCCTTCGGTTTTTCCACGAAGTTGTTGATGCTACCGTCCTCGGCGAACTGCACCACACCGTATGCTGAAGGGTCGTCTACCTGTTTTACCCAAATCACAGAATCTGCATCGGTGTCTAGGGTGAAATCTGCACGGAATAGGGTGTCCGCAAAGGCTACAACGATCTCGTCGTCCATGCTATCTGCAGCACAGTGAATGGCGTGTGCCGTACCGAGCGGTTTGTCTTGGTAATAGATGCTTCCTTTGGCACCTAAGTTTTCTGCGACCTTCTTAAGGTCAGCTTCAACTTGCTCGCCAAAATCGCCAATAATGAAAGCGATTTCATCCACCTTCTTATCACCACATACGCTCACAATATCTTCCACCAAACGTTGAACGATTGGCTTTCCTGCGATAGGAATTAAGGGTTTAGGTACGGTGAGGGTGTGGGGTCGAAGACGCGATCCGCGACCTGCCATCGGTACGATAATTTTCATGTTTGTAAGGGTTTATTGGTTGTTGTTATTAGTTCTTTCCTGTGCTTCCAAATCCACCAGCACCGCGGTCTGTATCACTCAAGTCGCTGACTGCTTCCCATTGGAACTGGCTGTATTTGGCCACGACCATTTGTGCAACTCTCATGCCATCTTCTACTGTGAAAGGCTCGCTGCCGTGGTTAATCAGCAGGACGCCCACATCGCCGCGGTAATCCGCATCGATCGTTCCAGGGCTGTTTAAAACAGTTACACCGTGCTTGTATGCTAGACCAGAACGTGGGCGAATCTGTGCTTCGAATCCGTCGGGCAAGGCCATTGCAATGCCTGTGGGGATGAGTGCTCTTTCGCCTGGTTGCAGTACTACCGGGGCATCTATGTTGGCACGCAAATCCATGCCGGCACTTTGCGGCGTTTCAAATTGAGGAAGGGCATGCTTGCCGCTGTAGATTACTGGGATTTTCATTTTCTGTCTACGAATTTAAAGAGTCCGTTGCGTTCCACAAGGAACATAACGAAAAGGTAAGTGAGTCCGAGTCCAATTTTAAGAGAGACATCGCTCAATGGGAAGTAGTGAAGGGCAAAAGCCAAACCGCTCGAAACCACAACAAGCCCCCCAATCTTACTCCAGTTGTAAGGCACCTTGTAGTTGCGGTTTCCCCAGATCAAACTGGCGAAAAACATGGCGGTATAAGCGATAAGCGTAGTGATAGCGGCCCCTAGAATCCCCATCTGAGGAATAAGTGTAACATTCCCAACCACGGTAAAGAATAGGCCCACAAACGTGATGTAGATCCCGTAGGTGGTCTTGTCACTCACCTTATACCACATGTTCAGATTTGTGTTGATGCCCAAAATGACATTGGCGAGCAATAGAATTGGCACCAAATGAAGGCCGACCCAAAACTTCTCGTCAATAAAGAATTTCAAGTAATCCAACCCTGCAATGATCAGGACAAAGCCCACGCACATCACCCAGGCAAAACCTTCCATGACTTTCGCCATTTTTTCTTTTCCATCGCCTAGGTTGGCGTTTTTGAAAAAGAAAGGCTCTGCAGCATATCTGAAGGCTTGGTTGAACAGCACCAAGAAAATCGAAATCTTATAGACTGCCCCATAAATACCCACACCCTGCGCCCAACTGTCCTGTGGAAGTAAATATTTGAGCAATTGACGGTCGAGCATCTCATTGGCAATCCCGGCCAATCCACCGATCAAAAGTGGAATTCCAAAGGCCAACAATCCCTTAGTATACGTTCTTTCAAGACTGAATTTGAATCCTCTAAACGTGGGCAGAAGGAGCACAAACATCAAGATAGACGCCCAAAGGTTTGCAATGAAAATGTATTGAACGCCCCTCAGTTCGTGTGTGAACCAAGGCGTCGC
>QQUU01000023.1 GCA_003385605.1 Bacteroidota bacterium | reverse complement strand
ATTTTCTTTGGGTGTAATGCTGCCGATCACAGCAGATTGTTCAACATCCTTTGCTAAATCCCATGGGCGGCGCTTTTCCTTGGCAATGGCCTGCAGATCGCGACGGGTCATATCCAATCCACAGGCATATCCAAACACATGATCCATCGCGGCGTCTGAAGTGATATTGTGCCCAGCTTTTGCCATAAACACCACAAACTCGACCTCGTGATGATAATTCTGCGTACCAGTTGGATATTTTATTTGTGGATGCCCGTTAATCACGGATTGTGGGGATTTTGTGAAATAAAAGGGGGCACTTCGATCAACCGTGTTTCCCATTTCGGCGGCATGTTCTGCGTAGTTGCGACCGACACAAAACACGCGGTTTACTGGAAACAGACGGGTATCTCCATCTATTGCTATAGATGTATTTGGTTTTAGCTCGAAAAGAGACTTTGCCACGATAACCCCCAGTATAATGTTTCTTGGGGATCGTAGATTGGACGGAATCTGAGTGCAAGCGGTATCAAGATGACGCTCTCGCGCCTTCACCTTGTTGTGAGGGGGGCTTACTTTTGGTGCAAGTGTTCTAAACTAAAGGCATCCTCATTTCTAAAGGGACAATCGCTATGTTTGCCAAAATGAAAACCTGTAAAACCCACGCCCTAACGATTGCTACATCAGTCATCCTTGCCACCTTTGGCGCCAAGATGGCGCAGGCTGCGACGGACACCTTGATTGTTGCAGGGGGGTGTTTTTGGTGTGTTGAGGCCGATTTTGAAAAGGTTGATGGTGTTATTGAAGTGACCTCTGGTTACACAGGCGGCAAAACCAAGAACCCAACATACAAAGAGGTAACTCGGGGCGGCACGGGCCATTATGAGGCGGTTGAGATTTCATTTGATCCCGCCGTTGTGTCGGTTGAAACGTTGCTGCATGACTTTTTGCGAAGTGTTGATCCAACCGATGATGGAGGGCAGTTCTGTGATCGGGGTGACAGCTATCGCACAGCGATTTTCGCAACCTCTGCCCAGCGGAGCGCCGCAAAAAAGGCGATCAAACAGGCCGAGGCAGATTTGGGCCAGAATATTGTAACCCCTGTGTTGGAGCGAACTGTATACTATTTGGCCGAGGATTATCACCAAGATTACTACAAGTTGGATACGCGTGTGCTGACGCGTTTTGGGTATCGCAAGCAATCGGAGGTTTATCATTTATATCGGAACGCGTGCGGGCGCGATCAGAGGATACGTGAACTTTGGGGGTCTGCGGCACCCTTTGCGAAATAGAATCACTCTTTACCGGTTATTTACCTGCTCGCATGCTGAAAACGGTCAAAATGCGCCTTTTCGTGCGACACGACAGCGCGAAAAACAGGCGAATACAAATGTACACTGGACTTCCCAAAATTCCTCGCTAAAACGCAGCAAAGTACTTTTCGCGATTTTGCGAACGCAACCGGTATGGTCGAACGACTAACCAAACAATGGAGTTTACCTCGTGTCACACGCAGACGATCACGAAGGCACACGCCGCGATTTTATTTACTACGCGACAGCTGGTGCCGGTGCCGTTGTAACAGGAGCCGCAGTATGGCCGCTTGTTAATCAAATGAATCCTTCAGCGGATGTCCGCGCCTTGGCGTCGATCCGTGTTGATGTGGCCGACGTCGAGCCGGGTACGCAGCTGACTGTTAAATGGTTGGGTAAGCCTGTGTTTATTCGTCGTCGCACGGAAGAAGAAATCACAGAAGCACGTCAGGTTGCCTTGGGCGATTTGGCCGATGCTGATTCACGTAACGAAAACGTTCCAGGCTCTGATGCATCTGATGAGAACCGCAGCTTGGACGAAGCAGGCGAATGGTTGGTCATGATGGGTGTGTGTACGCACCTTGGCTGTGTGCCTTTGGGTGACGGCGCTGGTGACTTTAATGGGTGGTTCTGCCCATGTCACGGCTCACACTACGATACATCTGGTCGGATCCGCAAAGGTCCGGCACCGACGAACTTGCCAGTACCTGTCGCAGAGTTTGTCGACGGAACAACAATTAAACTAGGTTAACGGAGAACTTACCATGGGTGGAATTCCTCACGACCAATACGAACCAAAGGGTAACTTTGCAAAAGCGGTACATTCACGTTTGCCAATTGCTGGCCTTTTGTACGACACATTAACCATTCCTACTCCAAAAAATTTGAATTGGATGTGGATCTGGGGCATCGTCCTGACATTTTGTTTAGGGCTGCAGATTGTGACAGGTATCGTTTTGGCGATGCACTACACACCACATGTTGATAACGCGTTCGCATCTGTTGAACACATCATGCGCAATGTGAACGGCGGTCACATGATCCGCTATTTGCACATGAACGGCGCATCCTTGTTCTTTATAGCGGTTTACGCCCACATTTTCCGCGGTTTGTACTACGGCTCATATAAGGCGCCACGCGAAATCACGTGGATCATCGGCATGCTAATCTATCTGTTGATGATGGGTACAGCGTTTATGGGCTACGTACTACCATGGGGTCAGATGTCCTTCTGGGGCGCGACAGTTATCACAGGTCTATTTGGTGCGATCCCATTCGTGGGTGACGCGATCCAGACATTATTGTTGGGCGGACCGGCTGTTGATAACGCGACATTGAACCGCTTCTTCTCCTTGCACTACCTATTCCCATTCTTGATTGCAGGTTTGGTCATGGTGCATATTTGGGCGTTCCACACCACTGGAAACAACAACCCAACAGGTGTTGAAGTCCGTCGTGGCTCAAAAGAAGAAGCGAAGAAAGACACAGTTCCATTCTGGCCATATTACGTGATCAAAGATTTGTTTGCACTGGCCATTATTTTGGCAGTATTCTTCGCAATCGTTGGCTTTATGCCAAACTACTTGGGTCACCCAGACAACTACATAGAGGCGAACCCGCTTGCGACACCTGCGCATATTGTTCCTGAGTGGTACTTCTTGCCGTTCTACGCAATCTTGCGTGCGTTCACTGCTGATGTTTGGGCCGTTCAGTTGGTTTCATTCGTCACCGGTGGAATTGTTGACGCGAAATTCTTTGGTGTTCTTGCAATGTTTGGTGCGATCGCGGTTATGGCGCTTGCTCCTTGGTTAGATACATCAAGCGTTCGCTCAGCACGGTATCGTCCACAGTTGAAGCTGTGGTTCTGGATCTTGGTCGCAGACTTCTTCTTTTTGATGTGGTTGGGCGCGATGCCTGCGGAAGAACCATATGCAACGCTATCTTTGATTGGTTCGGCATACTGGTTTGGTTATTTCCTGGTAATCCTTCCATTGTTAGGTGTGCTTGAAAAACCTAATGCGCAACCGGCTACAATTGAGGACGACTTTAATGCTCATATTGGCAAGTCTGCCACACCAGCCGAGTAAGATAGGACTAATTATGTTGAAATACATCATATCTACCGCCTGCACAGCACTTATGTGTGTAGCAGGTGGTGCATTCGCCGCTGGCGGAGCAGGTAAGGTCGAAGATACACAGTTTTCTTTCGAAGGCCCCTTTGGGACGTTTGATCAAGAGCAATTGCGTCGCGGTCTAAAAGTTTACACAGAGGTTTGTTCTGCGTGTCATGGGTTGAAGTATGTTCCAATTCGTACTCTTGCGGACGGAAATGGCCTTGGTTATTCGGATGACCAGGTGAGGACTTATGCTGCTGACAACTTTGAAGTTTATGATGCAGATCTCGACGACATGAGGCCTGCTAAACCTGCTGATAATTTCCCAGAAAATGTTGATGCAGGTGCGCCTGATCTATCTTTGATGGCGAAAGCGCGTGCAGGTTTTCACGGACCCTATGGGACTGGTATAAATCAGTTAGTAAAAGGTATGGGTGGCGCAGAGTATATTGCGGCTCTTCTTGCTGGCTACACTGGAGAAGAGAAGGAAGAGGCAGGTGTGACACTGTATGAAAATACCGCCTATCCTGGGCGTTGGATTTCAATGGGTCCACCATTGTATGGTGAGGATGTGGACTATGACGACGGTCACACAAACGATCTTGCAAGCGAAGCACAAGACGTAGCTGCGTTCCTAATGTGGGCCGCAGAACCCAAGATGATGGACCGTCAGGACGCAGGGTTCCGTGGGGTACTGTTCTTGGCTGTTCTATCAGTACTGCTGTACCTAACGAACAAGCGTTTGTGGGCGCCGATCAAGCACGCGCGTAACGACTAATCGTACAATAATAGATGTGAAAAAG
>QQUU01000126.1 GCA_003385605.1 Bacteroidota bacterium | reverse complement strand
AATAACGTGGTCCAAAACCGAGATATCAAAAAGCGCGGCGGCTTGCTTGAGTTTCTTGGTCATTCTTCGGTCGGCTTCACTTGGGTTTTTGTTTCCTGAAGGGTGGTTGTGGGAGACAATCATGGCCTTGGATAATGACTTTATCGCCACAGCCATGATGAGTTCGATATCAACTTGGGTGGAGTTAATGGTTCCTTTGGAATGTCGGTAATACCCAATGATTTGATTGGATTGCGAGAGAAAGAGTACTACAAAATGTTCTTGAACCTCCATGCCGTCAAAGAGCACGTCTTTGATAAAGTTGTACGCATCTCGAGAAGAGCGCACTTGGTTAAAAGCGATTTTCTCTTCTTTGAAGGTGATGTCAATTTCGCGCACGGTGAATTCCTTTTGTAAGGTCTTCATCTTGGCATCGAGTTCATTTAGATCTACGCCGTCTAAGACAATTGTTCCGTGGTGTTGGGGGATTACATATGGTTTCATAGTCATTGGATGATTTCAATGTGTTGGGTGTAGTGAATATGGGCGTTCGGGTTTTTCAGGCTTACGCGTTGCATGAGCTTGCGGGGAGAGAATATCCATAGCCAGGGGCGCTCGCGCTCTCCGCGGTAGACCACTTGGACCAGGGTATCTTGATAGCTGAGTTCTAGGTGCTGCCTATTTCCGATGGCTTTTCCCTCAACGGAGAAGAACCCGTCTCGGTAATCAAACACGCGGACTGGTACCGTATCGTAGATGACCGAATCCCTCAAGCGCACCGTAGCTGGGGTTTGCACGTTAAATCCGGTAGTGCTCACCGATTGGGCTCTATCCAGTCGAACCTTCAATCCTCGCACCTCTGCGGCCAGCTCCGGCAATAGGGCCGTCAGTTCTTTGCTTTTAAGCTCAAGTACTTGGTTTTCACTGGCGAGCTGTCCGTTTTCAAGACGAAGCGTGGTGATCTCTTGCCCCAGGGCTTCACCGGCCTTAAAAACGCGCTGGTAGTTGTCTTTCTCAGTGGTCCACAACCGCCAAAAGGAGAAAGATAGGATCAGCGCAAGCGCCAATCCTATCCCTAAAACCATTGAAATTCTGCGCTGGATCATCTACTCCTTGGGATTACTTGGTCGTTTGGTTTCCGCCCAGATGTACGTAGACAGCACGGTCATGACCCCGGCAATGCAGGTGGTTGCCACCGCTTCCATTCCTTTGAAAATGGCTACGTAGGTAGTCGCCACCAAGAACACAGCAGCTGCCAGGGTGATCTTCAATCGCGTGCGTTTGTCTTTTATAGGCGTATCCATGCTCTTCCGTCGTAGAATTCAATGGTTAGTGTTCCGTCCTGGGCTCGAATGCGGGTATTTCCAAGTTCATTTAAGCGCCCTTGGTTCTGACACCAATAGAGGTATCCTTCGGCGATGGTCACTACGAGCCCTTCACCAAGGAAGTGTTGGGGAGCGGCAAATGCCTTACTCCCCGTCACTACTTGCTCGGACTGTGTGTCCAGCGCACCCTCTACTTGCTTTACCTTAATTCGATCCATGGTTTACCTACTTATCGTGTTGCGTAGTGAACAGAAATAGTATCTGTTGGCTCTGTGATGTAGGGAACGGTATAGCTTACGTTATTCGCCCCTGTTGTAAATGAAACGGTCTTTACACGAATTCCGTTAAAGAACACCAAGGGCGTAAAACCATCGGCAATGTTCTTGGCGAGTGTTAGCGCTACCGGAACGGTTGCTTCTCCAGACAACGTAGTAAAATCTTCCACTATTTCCGTGAAAGCTAACTCACGAGCATTGGCAGCATTCAATGCAGAGTTTGCGGTACTTTGAGCGGCGGCGGCCTCGCTGCGTGCCGTGTTGGCTGTACTCTGGGCAGCGTTGGCCTTGGTAACGCCACTGTTGGCAGTAGTTTGTGCGGCCTCTGCTGCTGCTTGAGCATCACCGGCGTCTGCTACTGCTGTATCAGCGGTGCTTTGTGCCGCTGCAGCATCGCTAGCGGCTTTGTTTGCCGTACTTTGAGCAGCTGCTGCATCGCTTACGGCTGAGTTCGCTGTGGTTTGTGCTGCTGCGGCGGCTGTGGAGGCGCTATTTGCGGTGTTCAGTGCATTAGTAGCAGTAGTTTTTGTGCTAGCCAAGTCACTTTCCATCGTATCGAGATCAACAGCTTGACTAACCGAAAGGTGTCCCACCTTGGTTTTCTCCGCATCGGTAAATGCGTTGGTATCGGCATTGCTCTCGTAGGCGCGCTTTACGGCATCCTTAGAAATGGCGTTGGTGAACAGATCTTCATCGGCTACCTTGGTAAAGGTCGAGGTAGATCCCTTGCCGTCAGTGACGCGTGTAACGATGTATAGTGCCCACTTGCTGTCTCCGTCGTTGCCAACAAATATGCGGTCGGCAATTTTGAGTCCAGTCAATGCATTGCGCTCTGCGATGGAGGCGACGCTGTACGCATCTTCGGCACCGGCAACTAAGTTTTGCACTTCTGCTTTCGAGTAGACGTCCAAGTTTCCGCGGGCGGAAGCGGCGTTTACGTCCGAAAGGTTGTTGGCCTTTTTGACTACTGCGGAGTCTAGGGCTTTGGCGGCCAAGGCACTTACTAAGCCTTCGACCTGCTTTTGTTTGATGAATTCACTCATACTAATTGATTATTAATGATTGATTTTATGATGTTGGGGTGGTTTTGGGGTAGCGAAGCACCACTCGGTCGGTCGTCTCTAGATCAAAGCCGCCGTGCCAAAACAGGCGGTCGCCTTCGATGTGGAAGTCGCGATCCACGCCGTACTGATACAGTACGCTGTTGACCGTGAGAAAGACCGAGTCCGTATCGTTGATGACCTCAGGGTTGTAAAAGACCGTCTCACCGTTGGATTCCATGGACAGCTCCAGAGTGATCCAGTCTATGGTACCCGAAGAGGTACCGCCGTCACCACCTAGGGAAAAGTCCACACAAGAGGAGATGCGGTATACTTCATCGCGGATGATGATCTCATCGTTGATGCGATCACCAATCAGCTCGAGGATTTCCTTGGCTGAAAAGGTGCGCAGTTGTCCGGTGCGTATTTCTTTGAGGGTAAATGCCATTATATCTATGCTACTTTTTTTCCTTGTTTCGTGTTACCCAAAACCAAGCGGCGATTCCTGAAACGATCAAGGCGCCGATGGAAAGGCCTACCGGGGATTGGATCACTGCAAGGCCTTTTTTTTTACAATGTCACTGATGCTGTTGAAGGTGGAAAGGATGCCTTTGCGGTAGCCTTCTCGGGAGTCTCCATTGGCCTCAGCGATGTAGGGACTGTAGGCGATGGCCTGGGCATAGGCGGTTGAGTCGCTGCTTACCGCATGTGCGGTTTTGTACTTGCTCGAAATTAATCGCGCGAAGTCGTAGAAGCTGTCCTGCTCGCTTTTGTACACCCGAAATTTTAGTGCGTACTGGTTTTGGCCGACGGAGAAACTTCCGTCCCAAAATTCATTGGGGCCTCCTGCGGCAGTGATGCCGAAAAAGTTCTTGCGCACCCGCGCGCCGTAGCTCGATCCCCAGCCGCTCTCTAGGGCAGCTTGGGCCAGGATGATTTCGGGGTTCATCCCAAATCGGTCACCGGCTTTCTTGGCCAAGGGGTAATACATGGTGGTAAATTGTTCTTTGGTCATGTCCTATTGGGTTTGAATGTCGTTAGAGGCCAACCAGCGGTCGTGGCCTTCTAGGGTTCGTACCAGGGTAAAATGGGCGTCGTGTCCGTCTAGGCTCATCACGGGATAGCCCATGAGCACACCGGATTTCACGTTACCGATGGTTTGAAATTGCTCGTCCATCACGCGCGTACCTGCAATGGTAACCACTCGAGATCCCGGCGCAGACAACCAACCCAATCCGCTGATGGGCAGGTAGTACTTGGTCACTCCTTTGGTCGCAGGATAACGCGCTTCCATCGAGGCTACTGTGCTGAATTGATCGGTATAGGTGGCCGAAGCGGAAATCCACAACAGGCGGGTGACACCGATCTGGGATTGCAAGCTTGCCGGGGCCAGTGGACCAATTTTGTAGGCCACTTCAATGAATTTGACGTTGTTCTTCGCGTCGTAGTGCTGCTTACCCGTTGCATAGCCGATAAACTCGCCGGCTTTGGCTGTTTTGAAGATGTTTTTGTTTTCACCGACCTCGTACCAAGCGCCGTGGTAGGAGGCATCCGGGGAGGTGCGCACAAACACACTTTGCTTGGCCACGACCAACCGCTGCGGGGCGGTATAGGCTCCGGTGGGCGATTG
>QQUU01000025.1 GCA_003385605.1 Bacteroidota bacterium | reverse complement strand
CAATTGCTTGTATCAGTGCTTGACTCATCTTGTAATGCTGTTATTTGATTTTCTAATTCTTCTATACGCGCTGTAAGCGCGTCAATTTTATTTTTTTGATCTTCAATTTTTGTAACTCTACCTAATTGGTCAACAGTTACACTTGCAAAATCATATTTACCTGCTTTTAAAAGTGGTATTTTTGCAGGACGAATAGATACTTCACTTCCATCTTGCGATATACTGGTAAGTATTGCTGTTTCATCAAGTGATGTTACCTTGTTAACAGTCCCGCCGACTTTTCCGAGATACTCAACTGTTAAGTCGGATCCAACCATTCTGGTTGTAATACCATTACCACCTTTAATATTTATTGTACCTTCTGAGGTAATAGTAGAGGCCGCTCCTAAATCGTCCGCAATACTTACACTTGTTACTGTGCCTTCGTTATTTGTGTACGGTAGTTTACCAATACCTAACTTTTTTACAGCTGCTTTGTTTTTATCTTGTACTAAAAATTCAACATTATCAATACTTGTTTTATATTTTTTAGCAGCATCTACGATATTACCAGCACCTTCGTAGTTTAAACTAAGTACTGTGTTTCTATCTGTGGTAACACTTTCAACAGGGCCTGATCCAGATACACTTAATATTGCATCTTCAATACTTGGACCGTCTATAGATAATGTGTTTCTTTCCCAGCTAAGTGTATATCCGTTATCCGTATTAGCAACAGCAAAGTTATCTAATGTGTTAATTGCATCTTTTGTAGACGCAATAACGCTGGACATAGTTATCTTTTTGGTTTTGCCTTTTTGGGTAGACCCAATAAAGTAATCTCCTGATTCAACAGGGCCAGAAGGAAAACTACTTAGTCTTGCCATATGTTATGTTTTATTCAGCTATATCACTTGGTTTAAGTGATTTTTACTATTTATACCATTCTAATCTGTACTATATTCCCGTTTCTGTATAACTCTCCTAGCTCAACTCCTCCAGCTGCAGCTGCTGCATCATCTGCGTAACTATTTGAAGCTTGAAGAGCTTTAAAAAGTAAACCAGATTGGGTGTTGGTGCCTGCTTGTATTTCTATTGCATTTTTTCTACCGGTATTAGAAAATCCAGTACCAAATACAATTCTACCAGTAGCGGTAGGAGTTGCATTAAAACGTCCAATTATAACAGTGTTATCCTCGCCCCCATCTTGTAAGCTTCTACCAAAAGCATAAGATTGACTTCCTGCTAAATTATTATTTTGTCCAATAGCCATCGCGAGGTTAGCATTAGCGCCAACTGTATTGTTAAATCCAAAGGCATAATCGCTCTCACTATTAAGGTTATTACTTGAACCTATAGCGTAAGATGTAGGTCCGTCTATACTGTTAGAATGACCAAGAGCCATTGCATTATTTGCGCTATTACCGATAATGTTATTAAGTCCAAATGCGTAATCATGAAAGCTACTAAGGCTATTATTTTTACCTACAGCATAAGCGGGGGACCCGTTTATAGTATTAGCTCTACCTAATATAACACTTTCATTGTTATTTATGGTGTTATTAAAACCAATAGCTATACCTTCTGATACATCATTTATATCGTTTCCAGACCCTAAGACAAAATTTGTATTTACAGTCTGTAGTTCTTGCGTATTAGTTAAATTATTACCAGTTCCCATTACGCATGAATTACCTGATTTAACAGTGTTATTAAAACCAGCAGTAACAATATTTCCACCCACGTTTAGTATATTAATACCCACGTTGTTTCCATCACCTGTTGCCCAAACTTGACCACCCGCAACGGCGTTATTCGCGCCTAATCCACCAGATCTGTTCCCTGTTATACTATTATTAGCTCCAAAAGCAACAGAATAATTACCTGAAACAGTATTGTTGTAACCTGAAGCTAAATTATTATCACCACTTACATTATGAGCAGTACCTATTTTTACCGAGTCTATAAATGTAGCGTCTCCTTCATGGGTAATTCCAATGAAACCTGTTTTAGCTGAAATTTTGTCTGTTATATATCTTTTTGCCATCGTATTACCAGTTATTTTGTACTATATTAATCCATGCATAAGAGCTAGCCCCTGTTCGCATGGCTAAATCTATGTAACTATTGTTGCCTACTTCTCTATATCTAAATGTTCCTGCATTACCAGCCTCGGCTGGGTCTACAATATCACCAACTTTGACTGCTCTTGTCCCAACATAACTCACCAGTTGCTCAACCGTCATGCTTTTGGTAGCATCATTTTTGGAATCGTCTGATACAACAAATAAATCATCGTTACTAACCGATGCTATTTGTGGATAACTACTTATTTTAGGCATTTATTCGTTTTTTGTTCCGTTTCTGCGAGGGTTCATACCACCTCTGTTTCTATGAGCTGTTACAAAAGTTCCAGTATAGTGATCATAGTCCTTACCATTTATGTTTTTACCAGCCTTTTTGGCTGCACGGCGCTTTTTTTGACTATCTGCTCGCTTTTTCTTGCGGTCATCACTGTTAGCATACCTCAAATCACGCTCTTTCTTGCGTTTTGCGGCTGCCGGAGATAACTTTTGCTTACCCATTTAATTCTTTTTACGTATATAATACTAATTTACACGCTTTTCACCGTTTTTACAAGCATCGGGGTGACAATAGCTATCTATTATATATACCTTAACTGGCTACCGTCGCATATTTTAGGTACCCAAATAATTTAGGGGGTGTGTTTTTAAAAAAAGTGTCAGATATTTAGGGTTTTGGGGTTATATACTAATTTTTTGCTACATAAAACTATACGAAAACCATTTTATTTTTGCCGGGTTCCCCTTATTTTTACGGATATTCCGAGATTTTTTGGCTTTTGCCGGTAGACCGTAACCGTAACAAATAATCTAAATTTTACGAAAACTTCCGGGGTTTTTCCGGATAGCCGCAGCGCGGAGCGTGTATAGCAAAGAGCCGCTCGCCGTTTTGCAGACTAACCACGATCCTGCACCGATAATATATTTGAATATTAAATTACCAGTTATGAAACGTAAATTCACACACAAACAAATAATCGTCGGCGTAATCGTAACCGCTTACCTGACTATGCTTATCGGCGGTATCGTAACCGTATTGTCTAACCTTGATTCCGTATCGTACGGTATCTACTAAACCTAATAACTATGAGAGTAAGAATTAATACAAAGAACTGGATGGGTAACTATAGCTCATCGATCAAGACCTTCAACGGTCAGAGTCACCTGGATAACTACATCCGATTCATGGAAAGGGCACCGCCCTGCAGTGTATAGCAATATGACCGCCCCATTACAACCCGAACACGACTATACTTCGATAATATAATTGAATATAAAAATAAATAATATGACTTCTTATTTCAATACTAAATCACCAAACATCTTTCAAATAATTTATTCTGATAAATTCAAAATGTATGATTTCACTATTCTAAATAATAATAAAGTCATTTATCACTATCACTTTAAAAACTTAAAAGATATAAATAAATTAATCCAACAATACAAATAAAATAAAGCCCCAAAGCACCCGGAGGGTGTATAGCAGATGTATAGCATTTGCGTATAGCATTTACAGACCAACCACGAACTACACTCGATAATATATATGAAACAAATTAATAGTTATGAATATAAATAAAAAAATAAAAAAGTTATACCAAGAAGCAAATTGGTATGAGGATTGTGGGTATTGGGTTCAGTACCGATCTGTCCTCCGAGAAATAAAAAACTTAGAAGAGTTACGTGAAGAAAGTTATACAAACTAAACACGAAGTTAAGTAGATAATATAAATGTAAACAATTAAAAATTAAAATTATGTCAAATAAAAATCAAACACTAGTTTCAAAAAGATTTATCATTCGCAAATCTTTAATCGGTAAAAATGTCACAGTCAAATTTACAGACTACGACGGTAAAGTACACAAGTACTCACATGACAAAGTATATGAGTTATGTAAAGAAAGATTCGACAACATGAAGTGCTTTCAAAAGTACAAGTACTACTCTCAAACATTCGCACTACCGAAGTTTGTACGCGAGTTAGGTGATGAGGTTCTAGTAAAATAGAACTTCACACCGACCTTCACCGACAACGATGGACGAATACCAACTCTATCGGTGGAGTGTATAGCATATGTATAGCAAAGTGCGGTGAAGTGATGAAGTGGCAAGATTGGTAAACAAATGGCTAGTAGTGAAAAGTGCGACACTAGCCTGCTATTAATAATAATTTAACTAGCTAATGTCACATTTTATTGCTACACCATTCTATTAGATGACTAGAGAGGTGGTGT
>QQUU01000019.1 GCA_003385605.1 Bacteroidota bacterium | reverse complement strand
TAACAAAAAAACCGCCCCATAGTTGGGGCGGTTTGAAACTATTTAAAGCCTTTTCTTACAAATGGATTACCTCGTCGTAAGCTGCTGCTGTTGCTTCCATGAACGCCTCACTGAGGGTTGGGTGCGGGTGAACAGCCTTTAGGATTTCGTGACCAGTAGTCTCTAGTTTGCGGGCTAGGACTGCCTCAGCGATCATTTCTGTAACATTTGATCCAATCATGTGAGCGCCAAGTAGCTCACCGTACTTCGCATCAAAGATTACCTTGATAAAACCGTCCTTGTGGCCTGAAGCAGATGCCTTACCCGAAGCAGAGAATGGGAACTTACCTACTTTAAGATCGTAACCCGCTTCTTTTGCAGCCTTTTCTGTCATACCTACTGAAGCTACTTCAGGGAAACAGTACGTACATCCTGGGATGTTGCCGTAATCTAGTGGCTCGACGTTGTGACCTGCAATTTTCTCCACACAAAGGATACCTTCCGCAGAAGCAACGTGTGCCAATGCTGGACCTTTTACGATATCACCGATAGCGTAGTATCCTGGAACCGTAGTTTGGTAGTAATCGTTGACCATCACGCGACCGCGATCTGTTGCAATACCTACGTCTTCTAGACCAATACCTTCCACGTTTGGTGCAATACCTACAGCGGATAAAACGATATCAGCGTCGAGTACTTCTTCGCCTTTTTTCGTTTTCACAGTGACCTTACAACCGTCGCCTGAAGTATCTACTCCTGTAACCTCTGAGCTCGTCATTACTTTAATGCCGCTCTTCTTAAAGGTACGCTCGAGTTGCTTGCTTACTTCTTCGTCTTCCAATGGTACGATGTTCGGCAAGTACTCCACAACAGTTACATCAGTACCCATGCTGTTGTAGAAATAAGCGAACTCAATACCAATGGCACCTGATCCTACAACCACTAATTTCTCAGGCTGTTTGTCCAAGGTCATCGCCTGGCGGTAACCAATGATCTTCTTACCGTCTTGCGGCAATGAAGGAAGCTCGCGCGAACGAGCACCGGTAGCAATAATGATGTGGTTCGCAGAATAAACTGTCTCTTTACCGTCCTCAGCAGTTACTGCCACTTTCTTTCCTGGCTGTACCTTACCGTATCCGTCGATAACTGTGATTTTATTTTTCTTCATCAAGAACTGGACACCACCGCTCATACCGTTAGCCACCTGACGTGAACGGTTTACTACAGCGTTGAAATCCTTGTCGTACTCGCTCACCTTAATACCAAAGTCTTCTGCGTGCTTCACGTATTCAAATACTTGAGCACTCTTTAGCAGAGCTTTAGTAGGGATACAACCCCAGTTAAGACAAACGCCTCCTAGATTTTCTTTTTCTACTACAGCGGTTTTCAATCCCAACTGCGATGCGCGAATTGCGGTTACATAACCACCCGGGCCTGAACCCACTACAATTACGTCAAAATCCATTTCTGATGTGTTTAAAATGAGCGTGCAATTTAATACCCAATTCCTTAACTCTTACGGACTGCAATGCAGGATATCTCCACATTCACATTTTTAGGCAAAGTTTTTACCGCGACCGTCTCTCTCGCAGGATATGGAGGACTAAAATGACGCGCATAAATTTCATTCACCTTAGGAAAATGGTCCATGCTGCTTAAGAAAATCGAGGTCTTCACGACGTTATTAAAATCGGACCCTGCTGCTAGAAGAACGGCTTGTAAATTTCGCATCACACGTTCGGTTTCAACTTCAATCGAATCTAGCTCCAATTCCCCGGTATGTGGATCCATGGCAATCTGACCGGAGGTGAAAATCATGTTTCCAACCTCTACTCCAGCACTATACGGTCCAATGGCCGGTGCCAAGCCCTTGCCTTCAATCGCTTTTTTCATAACTCTGATTTATTCAGAATTCAATTTAGCTCATATTTGCAGTATGAAGGTGCTCCTCATTGACAATTACGACAGTTTTACCTACAACCTTGTCCATTACTTAGAAAAAATGGATGTGGAGGTTGAAGTCGTTCGTAACGACCAAAATATACCTTCGATCGAGGCTTTCGATGCATTGGTGCTTAGTCCTGGACCGGGTTTGCCGAAAGAAAGTGGCAAGCTCATGGACGTCATTGCTAACGCTTATGGCAATAAGCCCATCCTTGGCATTTGCCTCGGTATGCAGGCACTTGCAGAACACTCAGGGGCGAAGCTCTACAACAGAGATGGCGTAATGCATGGCAGAACTGCAGAACTTCAAAACATTAGGGAAAGCCTATTGCTGCAAGATGTGCAGGACCTCACCGTTGGGCTATACCACAGCTGGGCCATCGTTGCTGAAGGGTTGCCAAAAGATTGGAAAGTATGCGCAACAGCCATGGATGATCGCGCACCTATGGTTATGGAAAACCATTCGATGAAGGCTTACGCCGTCCAATTTCATCCGGAGAGTATACTCACGGTTGAAGGTTTCAAGATGATGGAAAATTGGGTCCAGTCGCTCTCCTAGAAGTCGATGGCCGTACGGCGACGCTGAGCTTTTACTTGACGGAATTGCTGATTCTTTAAATTGATCCCAACCATGTAGGAACGGGTCGAACCAAAAGGCACCCAGGTGAAACGCATTTCCCAACAGTGCAAATCACGAACGGCATTAATATTTGTAAATGCGATGCTACGTTCTGCAAAATCAATACCTGTTCTGTAATTGATGCTCCAGTTATCTGTCGGGCGGTAACTTCCAGACATGCTCAATGAGTGGGCGGCAAATTCATTGACAAACATAGGTCGGTCACTTCCTTCTTCTCCAGCTTCAACTTGGGTCACAAAGCGTACGTCATAGTTCAATCGAATGTCCCAGTCTTGGCGCAGTGGCACCAAACCGTCGTAGCGGTAATAGTCGATATCACCTTGAGTGAAACTGCCACCGCGCTGCTCGGGAACGACCGCATCGCGACGGTTGTCTCGGTTGCTCTTCAAGGAAGTACTTGCCGAGAATTGAGAAGTGCGGTGAACCATTAACCCCTGCCCTTCGCGGGCTGCTAAGATGGGCTGTCTATCTCCTTCCTCAGTATAACTGTAGGGATCAAATTGACCCTGGTAGCTCAGTCTTAACTTCTTGTTGAATAGAGAACTCTGCGCCGTGAGACGCACGATGTTCCAGTTGTAGCCGTCTTGGGCTGCTAGATTATAATTCGTGCTAAAATTAAAACGCTCCAAGAGTTTCACCTTGGTCAATTCTCCTGTTGTGTCGCCCTTGGCAACCATCTTAGCTTCTACATTGTTGTCGAGGTTCAAAGAAATCGAACCGTTGGAACCCCTACCCGGTGAACCATACAAGAATCCGGTGTATCGGTTGTAATAAAGCTGATTGTCGAGAGTATCTACAAAGGTTTGGTAGTACCCCCAGAATGGATCACCAAAATCAGGACGGTAATTCAAGCTTGCCCTTGGGGTAATCATGTGACGCACTGCCTTAACAGGTCCTTTAGAGATTTGAAAGGTTCCATAAATCTTCGTGTTCATCGAGGCGCTAACCCCAAAATCTCTAACCGCTTGAAACCCATTGATGGTATCTACGACCGAAGCCTTGTTCAACGTGCTGTCAAAGGCATAATCATACTGCTGGAAGTACCAGCGCTCAGTGTAATTGGCACTTGGATTAAAGGTGATGTACTTTAGAATTTTTCCGTTTGTACTCAAACTCGTGGTGTGCTTTACTCCATATTGACCGTACTCTCTGAGTACATCGCTGAAATCGTAACCCGCTGTACTGTCAAGGTCTGTAGCTATAGTCCCCAAGTTCCCCTTCACCCTACCTTCGGCCACCGACCTGTAGTTCATTCCCACCTTGTCGTACCATTGGCTCTTTCCATCGTTGGTCTTCAAGGGGAAGAAACGAGGGACATTGAGAGAGGCTTTCGGTAGATTGGTCGTAAAGCTCTGAGTACCGTTGTTTTGACTGTGATTTCCGCTGACTGTTAGATTCGCACGACCCAATTTTTGATTGTAGGTAATGCTCGAATTCATCGTATTATTTGTTGTAGTCATCGTCCCATTCATCAAATCTTCTGCATTAGCAGCGTTCTTGAAGAAGTTGGGGTTCTGTAGATTGATTCTTGCGTTAAACTTCCGCGTTGGATGCGCTTTAGGGTCTTGGTTGTGGGACCATTTGATGCTAAAGTTGTTTGATTCCGAGTAGCGTCCAAACGGCTCGTAGATTTTCAATCCGCGTTTTACATTTCGAAAACTATAACTGAAGTTTCCAGAGTACTTGTAGCGCTTTTTATAGTTCGTCGTTGCAGCCAATGCCCAAGAACCTCTGAGATAGATATCTCCACGAAGCTCAAAGTTCATGTAGTCATTAATGGGAAAGTACCACCCCCCATTCACGAGGCCGAGACCTTGTGTAGGAG
>QQUU01000077.1 GCA_003385605.1 Bacteroidota bacterium | reverse complement strand
TGAGAAAAGTATCGACCATAGTATTCATTCTATCGTGCTTCTTTGCACTGGCTCAACAATCCCCATTCGATATAGAAGGAAATGAAGGTCACTGGGTCGATTCAGTGAACTCCCTGGTCACCGACTTCAGGTATGCTCAAAGCGCTGAAGAACAACTGGAAATCCGCGATGAGGTTTTGGGTCTACTGGAAGCGATCAATACATCATCTGCGGATAGCATATCCAAGAGCATGGCCAGCTATCGAGCCTACCGCATTTGGGACAAACGTGCCGATTTTGAAATATATACGGGCATCCTGAAAGACGTGAAGCGCTGGGCCCCCAAAGACAGCGTAAAACTTCGATTCTTCTCCAACTACCAAATTGGGAACACCTTCATCTTTAAGGAGTCGTTCGATTCTGCATCGTACTACCTCCACGAAGCCTTTAAGATTGACATTGAACATGAACTAGGCCCGTACGAAGGGGCGGTACAAGATCGAGCAGCACTCATTCTATACAAGCTTGAAGATTACGAGCACAGCTTACAAATGTCGAACGCGTCATTGCGAACCGCCAAGGGAAGGTTGCGCGCAGCTGTTTACAATCAGCTTGGAAACACCTATAACATGGCTCAGAATTACCGCGAAGCGGCTACAGCCTACGACAGTGCTTCGGCATTGTATGAAGCGAACGGTGTACGTAACTGGATGCCAAGGTTTAACTCCTTGACAGCCTATTTAGAGCTGGGCGATAGTGAGAAATTTTTGGAAGCGTACAACGCGATTAAGGACGAACAAGCTATTCAGTACTACGATACGTACTACCAGACCATTGAGGTCGCAAAAGCAGAATTCTCACTCACCTATTGGCAGGATTCAGCCCTTTACAATACAGAAGGGCTAGAGGATATAATCCTTCCACGCACTGTCGAGAACGAGCGTATCATTCGTCAAATTTTACAAAGTCAAATTGCCTATACAGAGGGCGAATGGCAGACCAACAGAGACGCTTATTACTTGCTGAAGCGTTGGTACGATTTGGTAAGGCCAGATTCTTCTGTCTACGCAATGAAGCAGATGCTATCCATTGACAGTGCCTATCGACTCAAGCTTGCAGCTGAAATATCTACTGAGGAGGATATTAATGAGAATCTATTGGCTACCGGGGAACTCAAACGTTTGATTGCTGCCATCGGTCGTGAAGAACTGCTACAAAGTGTCGATAATTCAGACCGAACAGCTCAAGGAATAAATCAGCTTATTTACACTATTTCCCTGGCTACACTTTTCTTAATTATTCTACTCTATGCGCTCCGTCGCTCTTGGGAATCTTACAAGGAACGTCAAGCACTAATTACAGAGTTAAAAACCTTGCAAAAGCGCGAAGAAGAGCTGCTAGACAGTATGGTTCCCGATCAATCGATAACAGCCGATAAGCAAGTACCAAAAGCAGTCTTAAAGCGTTACGACAATGTCATCGTTTTGGCGGCCAATTTTAACGACTTCAACGCCCTTTCTTCTCAACTAGATCCGGACGAATTCATTGCCACACTTGAAGATGGGTTCAGCCGACTCAAAGACGTGTGTGACGAATACGGGCTTCAAAAGATAAGGACAGAAGAATGCTGCTTCATTGCCGCAGGAGGTCTTAATGAAAAATTCGCTTCACCTCGAATGACACTGAATGCAGCTAATGCGATGCAGAAGGCGGTCAAGAAATGGAAAGCAGAACATGGAGAACTCGAAACTACCTTGAGTGTCGGGATTGATATGGGATCTGTAGATTCAGGGGTTCTTGAATCTTCCGGCGGCGTATACGGCGTCTGGGGGGAAGTATTTAAGCGCGCCAAGGACATCGTAGCAGAATGCCCTCCTGAAAAGGTAGCTTTAAGCAAGGCATCAGTGGATGCGGAAAGCACCGGAACCACGTGGCCTAAGAGTACTTTAAAAAGCACTTCCTCAGGCGATATTGAAATTTTTAAAGCATAAAAAAACCCCGGCACTCGTTGGGCCAGGGTTGAAATCGTTCGCGTGGTACACACAACAAGTACGCTTAGATTTATTGATGACTCTAAGGTATACATCAAAGGTGTTGGCACGACCTAATCACCAAGAAAGTCTCAAAGTAGACACTTCCCATGAACTACGGTCCACTCTACATTTACCTCCCTTGCCTCCCAATCCCTATCAAGTTTTGCCCCAACAAGTAAAAATTCAATGAGCAGCCCTTCTACAGGGCCCTCGCCAGAATATACCGGTTGAGGAGAGCTACTTAGAACGATATTGTTCCAATGTCCTCCGGCACTGCTCGAATGATCTGGTCGAAGGACAATATCAGCAACTCCCTGAGCTCCATTGGTCTCCTGAGCCTTCAAACACCACGGCGTTCGAGAGGAGATCTCAGTTACATTGACTACGGCTTGGGACTCCAGCACAATCTCATTGGAATAATCAGCTCCAGCGGTTTGAGGCGGGCTTAAAGATTCCGCACCGATCTCATTAGACGCTTGAATAATGTCTATCCATACATTCTGTCCCACGGCGATAAAACCTTGCGCCCACAAAATCCAGCAGAACACTATTCTCATTGTATTTCGTATTGTAGGTTCAGCCACCATTGTGCGGCATGGAGTGCGGTATAGTCCACTCCTTGTTCAAGAATGAATTCAATGGGTACGCCATGAGTTAATCCAGTGCACATCCCATCGGGAATATGGAGCAAGGGTTGATTGCCCGCATCTAGTTGGACGGATCCATATCCTTGGTAATTTCCTGAGTACACCGGCTGTCCCGAAGCACTACAGAGAATACGCAAAGGCGGTAGGTTCAATAGTCGGCCAAGCACATCTTTTGGACTATGCTTCGAGACACTCATAAGGAGCTCTATTTGTCCGATACTTTGACCACTACCAAGAAATCCTTCACCTGCTTCAGAAGGAGCTTCTGTGGCCACTGCTGTCGTCGATGCCTGCACCCGGATAAGGGCAATAGGTTCATATGAAATGCTCAAAGAGGTATGCTGGGTAATCAAAAAAGATTGGGCGCTGACCAACAATGGTAAGCAGAATGCGATAATGGTTTTCATAACTGTTGCATGGGTATGGTTTGTTCCACTTCCCAAATGGTTAGCGGCAGGGAAGTAATACTGCCTTCCTCCACACTCACTGTGGAAGGAGAGAAGCGGTAGTCGTTGGACAATCCTTGTATGTAGAGCCGGTACTCTCCCGGTGGAATACCACTGATTCGAAATGCTCCAGTACCGTCAATCTCACAGGTATAGTTCTCCTCTTCCTTTTGAAGTACAATCACTAAATCATCATAACGGATTGGACTCCGCAGCCCAACAGTATTTGTAAATTTTGTGTGCACCTCGCCTTGAATACCGCCACTTGTGAAGCATCGAATTTCCACACGATTGTGCCTTGATTTAAGTTCAAATTCTTGTGCATATCCTTCTGAAGGAAAATGGGCAAACGGCAAACTTGCGGCTTCTATCGTAAGACTACAACTACGAGCAACACCGTTAAACTCAAAACTTCCCTTAGCGTCAGTCTGAACGATTCGATCACCGTAACGAAGTACCACATCGGAAAGCCCCATTCCTTTTCCATCAACGATGCGACCTTTGATATTTACATATTCTGATGGATGAAACAAAGTCCCACGGACAGCGATCTGAAAGGGCATCCTTCGACTACTTACTACACTAATCTGTTGGTTGCCCACCTTTTTTGAAAGGCTGGCTTGGTAAAACCACGGAGAAGAAGGCAGCGAAGAATAGCCCCCTTGAACATGAATGGAGTAGGAGCGGAACGACCACCCTCCATAAGAGCGAACCGTCCATCCACTCATTAGATGTTGGGCGCTCAATGAAAAGTTGCTTCTAGGCGTTCGCCAATAGTACTGACCCATCCATTGGCTTTGTGTCCCGGCTTTGACTATCGCCCTTTGGTTTCGAACACTTATGCTATGTCTCCCCAATCTATACGTCGCTTGTGACGAAGTACGAGCCATTCCGTTGGACGAATACACACCTCGGGTAATCCACTGAAACCCCTTACCTCCAAGCTGTATTTGGGCGTTGTGAAAGTGAAAGAGTTCACCTTGATTTTGATAGAATGCACTTTGTTGGTTCAACCGAAAAGTCCCCACACTGAGCGAATTTCCAATAACTCCGTTGCTTTGTTGCAAGCTTCTCTGGGTCCATTGCTCGGGAACATGAAGAAGTCGGCCATAAGAATTCCAACCGCCGCGCTTAAAGCCCCAAGCGGCTTCTTGGAGCTTTCCTACATTTTCGTAGGATAGATAATCACGACCTTTACGGAGCTTCAGCATCACATGCGGTACTAGAGTTTGGCCAAAGCCCATACCTCCAAGTTGGAGTTCGTTCTCTCCTTTGACCCAACGCTTACCGACCCCATAACTTT
>QQUU01000080.1 GCA_003385605.1 Bacteroidota bacterium | reverse complement strand
TAACCCCCGGGGCACACCCAACGTGCTCGCGACTCGGCGCGTGATAGCAGAAATGCCGCGCTGAGTCAGTGGGTCACCTTGAAGCATCAGTAACACAGGCTTTGTTGGCGGGCGCGTTAACCAGTACTCACGCAATGACGCCACCACGCTCATCGCTACCCTGTCCGGGTCGCGCTTATCGTAGCCACTCATGCCCTCGATAAAAAGGGGGTGGTATTGTTTGTAGGCTTCCAATGACATCATCGAGCAATGGTCATAGACGAATAATTACAGATTTTTACCTGCGGTCGGTCAGACCAGCTCAGGTATAACACCCAACTGCTGAAACATCGTTAGATAATCCGACAGGCCGCGCTGCTCGACGATCTTACCCTCTCGAAGTTTGAGGATGGTGACATCGGGGAAGGCCACAGCGTTACCTGTGGGCGCCATGCCATGCATGGGTCCGGTATGGGTGCGCTCGATCAAGAGCTCGACAACAATGTATTCGCCACCGTCGATGAGCAGTCTAATCTCTTCGCGGTAGTCAGGAAGTCCAACGCGAACACTCGAGGCCAGCGCTTTGACTCCCTTCATTCCGGCTCCTCAGTCTGTGGAAGCATAGTCAGCCGTAAAGCCCTCAGAATAAAACTCAGGCACGCGATCGCCTTGTCCTTGAGTCCAAATCACGTGGCAGGCTGCGCGAACGATATCGGCGTTGGATTTCATTATTTTCACCTTTATTAGCTAAGTAGCCCCCGAAGAATACCCATTAAAAAAATCTGAGCACTTTCGCACTCGTTTTTTTGTTTAGAAGCCTAGCGCCTCTGCGGGCTAACGCCCTTAAGCCAGCCCCTCGCAAAGCTCGCGTCATTCGCTTTGGAGCTTTGTCACTAAAAGCTGGCCAAACTGTTGGCTTCGTCTTTCGTGAGCTCACTCTACTCTCTCATCGGGAACTCCATGTGACAGAAACCACTAACCCTTAAATAAAAAAAGGGCCGCACTAACGTGCGACCCTTTTTATTTTGAAGCCTGGCGATGACCTACTCTCACATGGGGAAGCCCCACACTACCATCGGCGATGCATCGTTTCACTTCTGAGTTCGGAATGGAGTCAGGTGGTTCCAATGCTCTGTTGTCGCCAGGCAAACCGGCATAGATGACAGATGTTCTGCTAAGCAGCCCAAAGGCCATCTAAATAGTGTAGGTAAATTAAAACTGAATCTTTCGCAGGCGATAAACCCTGCTACACACAATGACTTGTCACAACACCCAGTGTCCTCTTACGTGTGCTTTAAGCAGCGCACACAAAACAACTTGGATTATATGGTCAAGCCGCACGAGCAATTAGTACTGGTTAGCTCAACGCCTTACAACGCTTCCACATCCAGCCTATCAACGTCCTAGTCTTGGACGGCTCTTAAGAACCCTCAAGGGGTTAGGGAGAACTAGTCTTGGGAGGGGCTTCCCGCTTAGATGCTTTCAGCGGTTATCCTGTCCGAACGTAGCTACCCGGCAATGCGTCTGGCGACACAACCGGAACACCAGAGGTTCGTCCACTCCGGTCCTCTCGTACTAGGAGCAGCTTCCCTCAATTCTCCAACGCCCACGGCAGATAGGGACCGAACTGTCTCACGACGTTCTAAACCCAGCTCGCGTACCACTTTAAATGGCGAACAGCCATACCCTTGGGACCGGCTTCAGCCCCAGGATGTGATGAGCCGACATCGAGGTGCCAAACACCGCCGTCGATGTGAACTCTTGGGCGGTATCAGCCTGTTATCCCCGGAGTACCTTTTATCCGTTGAGCGAT
Organism: Bacteroidota bacterium; assembly: GCA_003385605.1. GTDB lineage: Bacteria > Bacteroidota > Bacteroidia > Flavobacteriales > Schleiferiaceae > UBA10364. Next base: position 2,651 of record QQUU01000080.1, on the reverse strand, counting down.
GGCCCTTCCATACAGAACCACCGGATCACTAAGACCTACTTTCGTACCTGTTCGTCTTGTCAGACTCACAGTCAAGCGCGCTTGTGCCTTTACACTAACCTCATGATTTCCGACCATGATTAGCGCACCTTCGTGCTCCTCCGTTACTCTTTGGGAGGAGACCGCCCCAGTCAAACTACCCACCACACACTGTCCCCGATCCAGATAATGGACCTAGGTTAGAACCTCAACGTTACCAGGCTGGTATTTCAAGGTCGGCTCCCTATGAACTGGCGTCCATAGTTCAAAGCCTCCCAGCTATCCTACACAAATAAAGTCAAAGTCCAGTGTGAAGCTATAGTAAAGGTTCACGGGGTCTTTCCGTCTAGCCGCGGGTACACTGCATCTTAACAGCGATTTCAATTTCACTGAGTCTCGGGTGGAGACAGCGTGGCCATCGTTACGCCATTCGTGCAGGTCGGAACTTACCCGACAAGGAATTTCGCTACCTTAGGACCGTTATAGTTACGGCCGCCGTTTACCGGGGCTTCGATCAAGAGCTTCTCCGAAGATAACCCCATCAATTAACCTTCCGGCACCGGGCAGGCGTCACACCCTATACGTCCACTTACGTGTTTGCAGAGTGCTATGTTTTTAATAAACAGTCGCAGCCACCTGGTCACTTCGGCCAGCCTCAGCTTAGGGAGCAAGTCCCATCACCAAAACCGGCGTACCTTCTCCCGAAGTTACGGTACCATTTTGCCTAGTTCCTTCACCCGAGTTCTCTCAAGCGCCTTGGTATTCTCTACCTGATCACCTGTGTCGGTTTACAGTACGGTTCCTTCTTACCTGAAGCTTAGAAGCTTTTCCTGGAAGCATGGCATCAACCACTTCGTCCAAAAGAGGACTCGTCATCAGTTCTCGGCCTTAGAATCCCGGATTTGCCTAAGATTCCAGCCTACTACCTTAAACACGGACAACCATCGCCGTGCTGGCCTAGCCTTCTCCGTCCCTCCATCGCAGTAAGAAGAAGTACAGGAATATTAACCTGTTTCCCATCGACTACGGATTTCTCCCTCGCCTTAGGGGCCGACTCACCCTACGCCGATTAACGTTGCGTAGGAAACCTTGATCTTCCGGCGAGGGGGTTTTTCACCCCCTTTGTCGTTACTCATGTCAGCATTCGCACTTCTGATACCTCCAGCAAACCTCTCGGTTCACCTTCAACGGCTTACAGAACGCTCCTCTACCATGCATGCAAGCATGCATCCGCAGCTTCGGTTACCAATTTAGCCCCGTTACATCTTCCGCGCAGGCCGACTCGACTAGTGAGCTATTACGCTTTCTTTAAAGGATGGCTGCTTCTAAGCCAACCTCCTAGCTGTCTAAGCCTTCCCACATCGTTTCCCACTTAATTGGTATTTGGGACCTTAGCTGGCGGTCTGGGTTGTTTCCCTCTTGACGACGGACGTTAGCACCCGCCGTCTGTCTGCCGTGATTGTACTCCTGGGTATTCGGAGTTTGCATGGGTTTGGTAAGTCGGGATGACCCCCTAGCCCAAACAGTGCTCTACCCCCCAGGGTAAGACACGACGCTCTACCTAAATAGATTTCGAGGAGAACCAGCTATCTCCGAGCTTGATTAGCCTTTCACTCCGATCCACAGCTCATCCCCTAACTTTTCAACGTTAGTGGGTTCGGTCCTCCAGTGCCTGTTACGGCACCTTCAACCTGGCCATGGATAGATCGCCCGGTTTCGGGTCTATTGCCTGCAACTATGCGCCCTATTAAGACTCGGTTTCCCTACGCCTCCCCTAAACGGTTAAGCTTGCTACAGACAATAAGTCGCTGACCCATTATACAAAAGGTACGCAGTCACACCACGAAGGTGCTCCCACTGCTTGTACGCATACGGTTTCAGGTTCTATTTCACTCCCCTCTCCGGGGTTCTTTTCGCCTTTCCCTCACGGTACTGGTTCACTATCGGTCAGTCAGTAGTATTTAGCCTTGGAGGATGGTCCCCCCATGTTCAGTCAAGATAACACGTGTCCCGACCTACTCGAATAAAACAAGGATAGATTTCGTGTACGGGGCTATCACCCTGTATCGCCGGACTTTCCAGACCGTTCCACTATCACACCAAGTTCTTTAGGGCTGATCCCAGGTCGCTCGCCGCTACTGTGGGAATCTCAATTGATTTCTTTTCCTCCGGGTACTTAGATGTTTCAGTTCCCCGGGTTCGCCTCTTACACCTATGTATTCAGTGCAAGATACCCGTAAAGGGTGGGTTTCCCCATTCGGAAATCTCCGGATCAAAGTCTGTTTGCCGACTCCCCGAAGCTTATCGCAGGCTACAACGTCCTTCATCGCCTCTGACTGCCAAGGCATCCACCGTATGCGCTTAGTCACTTGACCATATAACCGAAGTTATCTGTGGCATCCGAAGATACCGCTCCGAAGAGCTCAAGAAGACATTTCCCTAACCCCCTTGTGCAAAGGCTAGGTACTTTTAGAACACTGATGCAAAGGTTAGTGCATCAGCGCGCCGGATGTTGTGACGCTTAAGTCACAGTATGTTTTGTTACAACTCGTTTCAGACACGGGAATTGAGACCGTGCCTGAGAACTTAATATCAATGAATCGTCCTCACCACTTGAGCGAACCCAAATGCTG
>QQUU01000120.1 GCA_003385605.1 Bacteroidota bacterium | reverse complement strand
ATGAATTTAACGGCAACGCGAACGTACAGACGTACCTCACGAACGATACGCGCGAGCTGCCTACAGGAACCTATTATTATTACATCCAGTTCGGTGGAACCGATTTGACCATGAATGGATACCTCTATATTAACAGATAAGATCATGAGTAACCCAATGACATTTTTCAAGCAAATGCGTTCGGCACTCCTCGTGTGTCTCTTCGCAAACGGACTTTGGGCGCAACAGCACCCGTCCTTAGACAATTATCTATTTACCCCCGTGGCTATCTCTCCTGCCCATGCCGGTATGCAGAACCAAGACGTTGTTAGCTTGGTCGATGCACAGCTGGTTGGCGTGCCGGGTGCACCACGCACGGGCATCCTCTCGGCAGATTTCAAGACCCTAAAAGGCCTCGGATTCAATATCACAGCCATTACCGATGCTGTGGGCCCAATGAGCACAGGGCAAGTTGCCTTAAGCACGGCCTACCACCTTCCGGTCAGTGAAAACATGACCCTGAGCACTGGTATTCGTGCCACCGTTGGGCGCACCACTGTGGACCTCAGCAATGAAGTGTATTACGACCAGCTCGATCCAAGCATCTATACTTTGGCTGGACCCTTCATCGCGAACATCGACCTCGGTACCACGCTAAACGGTAAAAACTCTTATTTCGGTGTGAGCTACAAAAACGTCAACCGTGCAGAGATCTACCAAAGCAACTACACCGCTCAAATCCTTCACGTATTTGGTGGATACAGCAAAGCCCTCAAAAATGGCTGGACGGCACGCACAAGCTTCCTCGCTACGGGAACGACCAACAGCCCTGCCGATTTAAACTTCCACCTGTTTATGGAGTACGACCAGAAATGGGGAGTGGGACTTCACTACAGCCCTGAAGACGAAATGGGCATGATGATGAAGATCAGCACTGCCAAAGACTGGAACTTGTACTACCAATACAACTTCCCGCTGACCGACCTCGTTTATGTAACGCGCAGCAGCCATGTGGTGGGCTTCGCATTTAACGTGACCAACAAGGCTACCCAATTAACCTCTCCAAGATTCTTCCTATGATGCGCATGATATACACCTTCTCGTTCCTTGCTGGTGCATTACTATGCGTTGCACCTCTACACGCTCAAATTTCTCTAGAGCTTCTGAGCACCCCGGATTCTTTGCAAGTCGAAATGATGGGCGACCCAACAGCAGAAGACTACGGCGCCGTTCCTTACGGCAAGAGCCATGTCCTCTTCAGCTCAAACAGAGACGCTACCGCACTTACACCGAAAGACCCACAGACCAATAAACCGCTTCCTTCACTCTACCTAATGCGACTTAATGACCGCAAGGTCACTGCATACAAGGGCAATGAAGCTATTAACGATCTTAAGTACTATGTAGGTCCTGCGGCCCTCTTACCAGATAGCTCGGCCATAATCATGAACCACAGCCGTCAAAAACCAGACGATAAAGGGAACGTGAGAATGACCCTTAGCCAATTCTCGTTCAGTGGTGCCGCCAACAGTGAACTCCCGTTCATCGACCCGGCGGCCAATTACGTACACCCATTCTTCGACGAGGAAAGCTACACGCTCTACTTCGCCTCAGATGTTGAACACGCGGGCAACTACGACATCTACCAAAGCACCCTAAGCTTTGACGGTGTATGGAGCCAACCTTCGGCAGTCGCCAATGTCAATTCCGAAGCCAGCGAAGTGTTCCCAACACTACTCCCCGGACAAATCATGGCCTTCTCTAGAGCCACACGCAACTACGGCCTACAGCTGCACACCATCGCCCCAGGCGACACTGCAGCCACTGCCCTAGCCATCAACGGCCGAGGCGACGATATGGGATTACTTCAGATCAACGACAGCACCTATATGGCTGCCCAAGGCAAGCGCAAAGGCGGCGTATCCAACTTCATGTTCTATACGCCACTACCGGAACCAACCCCTGTATTAGCTGCAGAGGAAACCACCGACAGCACGGCAACAGATAGCACTGCTCTAGCAACTGCAACAGAAGAAACGAATTCAGAAGAAACAGAAACGTCGACAGCAACAGAGGAAACAACAATAGCGTCAACTACAAAAACTACTACACCTAAGAAAAACACTTGGGTCACCGATGAAACCCCAGAACCGGGCACGGTGAAAGGCTACAGTATTATTGTGGGCGGATTTGTGGAACGCAACCTAGCAGAAAACTTCCTCAACGACATCTCTAACGACTGGGCCCCTGAAGCTTTCTTGTCACGCTACAACAACAAATACTACGTGGTCCACAGCATGCACAAGAGCCGCATAGAAGCCAATGCAGCGAAAGCCTCTATCAACGACAAGGGCAACCGTGCGTGGATCCTAAGCACCGGTCTTCAGAGTTTGTAATTCAGCCCTACACCACCAACTAAAGGAACAAATGTAGCCTTAAGCCCCAGTCTCTCTGTAACCTGGTACTCAATTGTGGCACCTCCAATAGGAGTGAATTCGGTACTAAATAAAATGGTACTTGAAAAAGGGATGTTTGGATAATGATGCAAGTTTTTATGATAGCCATAAAGCGCTCCAATAATTAAATGACCTGTCCACCTTGAGGCTTCAAAAACCTCAGTCTTGTAACAAAGTGCCACAGTAGCATCGCGGTAGGAATTAATAAAATAACCTACCTCTACCCAACCATAATTAGCTGAAGAAAGGTGACTCACAGCCAAATCTCCGCGAAAATAATGAGTCGTATATGGGGCATAGGAAATCTGATTCTCCGGCTTTTCCCAGTGAAACTTGGACTGTGCTAAGCCCACAATTGGGAATAAAAGCAATAGCAGAAGATATCTTTTCATAATCAAAACCCTCTCCTAAAATTAAACATCGGGATAAGAACCGCCCACGGTTCTCCTTGAGGATTTAGGATGAGTGCAAACCCGATTTCTCTAAAACGAGATTCATCCAAACTCAATGTGCGTCTCCCATACTCGAATCCAAAGCGGTATTTCGGAGTCAATTTTGACTGTAAGTTGTCATAAGAGGCGGGTAAAAACTGAGGCTCGCTGCCAAAGCCAAAGTTTCCATCGTCCCATTCGGGATCATAATTAGGGTCTGACGGGTCTGGTTGATTGTCATAATATGGGTTTGGAATAATATCTCGAGTAAACCTCCTATTCACAAGGGCAACCCTGTTAATAAGCGTGAAGTAGGTGGCCCTTTTCTTACGGCGCTCAAAAACGTTCAAATAAAAACGATAATCCGCTGCAATGGTATTACCGCTCACCCACTCGACATATTCGGTCTCGCCGTAATTACTCAGCCAATTATATGAGTTAGCTCGGTCGTATATGTAAAACCAAGAATAGTGATGAATACCCGCTATTAATGCTTGAGATGGAGTTGTTGGTACTTGAACATTCACGTCAACAATACCCATAAGCGGTCTCATGTAATTCGTAGAAAAGGAAAGGGTATTAAAGGCCTCAAAATTCTGCTGGCCTATCAAAGAACTTGACCACAGCAAAACAAGAAATATGATTCGCTTCATAGTTAAAGGTTGTATTGGTTTGGTCTTACAATATAAAAAACCCACCCTGGGTTGGCAAGGTGGGTCTTTTTTGAAACTCATAAATCATTCGCGAGTTTCGTCACTTAACTGTGCTATTCGTTCAATGCAGTAAATGCTGCAGTGAAATCACCGTAGTTCTGTTGGTACAAAAGTTTACCGTCGGCATCAAAGTCAAACGAGCTGTACAATGGAATCACCACTGATGTAGCTTCCGTAGAATCTGTAGCGCTCTTAGTTACTTTCCACTGACCGTAATAGCGAACTGAACCGTCCACTTCATTAGTCTCTGGATTCACCCCAGGCAACAGTCTTAATTCAGTAAGTAGTTCTGCATCGTACTTAGCCCACCAGTTCGGACGGTTTGCTTTGAACTCCTCCAAATTCGTTGAGTCTCCCGTTGGGTTCATATTGGTTTGAGCACTGATGAAATCATCACTGTAATGGCTGTAATCTGCCACCTCATTCTGAAAATCACTTAATACTGCTCTTACCGTTTCACAGTTTGCTTCAAAAGTTGCGCCCACATCGGAGCCTCCTTCCGGCATCTGACAGCTCACTGCTGCCAAGCCAATCATTGTTAGTAATAGCGTCTTTTTCATCCTATTCCTCTGATTTATCTATTTGTACTAATTCTTCTTCTGTAAACTGACGATCGTAAATCCAGAAAGCACGAATTTTACCTCCTTGGATCCAAGCCGTAAACATGTTGTTCATTCTTGAAACTGAGTCCTCAGAATGATATGTAGCTAAATCTGATACCGCCATTACAAAGGCCCCATCAGAAGTGTCGTTTGGAGATTTAATCGACGTACCCCAAACAGGTTTCCAACGAACATCTTCATTGGCAAGCCATTCTTCTAATTGAGCACGGTGATTTTCTTTACCGACTACAAGTTTTCCGTTCGGCGGATAGATTCTAATACTATCGGCATCGAGGGCTTCAATCGCGTCAAAATCTCTGGTATTATGGTATTCCAGGTATTCGCGCCAAAGATTTACTGTTTCATTGTTACCAATCACAGCACCAGGGAAGTCTTCTGCCAAGACATTGTATCCTACCGGTTCTCTTTCTGGCGGACAAGGCTCAGAAGTTTG
>QQUU01000113.1 GCA_003385605.1 Bacteroidota bacterium | reverse complement strand
CATGCGCAGGAAGTCTCTGTTTGAGTAGTTGCCAGCACCCATAACCATGAGGTGGGTTTGGTAGCTGGTTGGGGTCAAGAAACTAGCGCTTGCTGCGAAAGCGACAGGAAGGAATACCTCAAGGTTGGAAAGGCCATAGTGTTGCATGATGGCTGCTGCTAAAGGGAAGGCAATGGCTACTGCACTGACATTAGTCATGAAGTTGGTAAAGAGCACTGTTAGGCCAAATAAACCAGCCACTGCAAGTGTGCTGCTTTCTGGCAGATTGATTTTTTCCAGGAAGAAATTTGCGTGACCACCTTCTACTACTGCTGAGCCAAACGCCACAGAAAGAACGAGGAGTGCATAGAGTTGGGAGTTAAATTCTTGCTTGAGCTTTTCCGCATGAGAAAGTCCACAGGCTATGGCACTAATCAGGAGTAATGCTACGGTAATGAGAAGTGTCCATTTCAGTATGAAAGCTAATGCTGTAATTATGAGAAGGCTCGGCAAAAAGAAACGCTCTCTGCCTATTCTCTTTTCAGAGATTCGGTTGTGTTGACCAATCGGAATAAGTGTGGTTTCTTCTTGGTTGCGTTCAATGAAGTTTTTTCCAGTGGATAGTAGGAGTAGGTCTCCGGCTTGAAGAATCTGTCTACCAATCTTTCCTTTTAGCGGTTGACCACCTCTTTGAACACCAATAATAGCTGCATCGTAGCGAAGACGGAAGTTGGTTTCCTTTAGTGGGCGTCCTATGAGGTCAGAGTTGTTTGGAACGATTACCTCGATGAGGTTAGAGCGTCCTTGTACTTTGAATTTCTCTTCTACGTTTTTCAACCCTTTAGGGAATTGATCGAGCAGCTCATTAACGTGTTCTATGGCGCCTGTGAAGTATAGGGTGTCGTTGGCTTGAAGCGCTTCTTCAGGGGCTACTGGAGAGATGAATTCACCATCTCTATAGATCTCCGCCAAGAATAGGTCGTTAAGGTTTCTTAGGCGGGCCTTTTTAACTGTCTTACCGTCCATGGAACCTCCAGGAATGACCTTTAGCTCTGTGGTGTAGTTTCTGGCGGATACTAGTTCCTGACCGTTATTACTATCATCAGATTTGAGAACGATTGGTGCTAGAATTATTGATATGATGAGCACCCCGAGGGTAACTAGGGCTCCTGGGATGAGAAAGTCGAAGAATTTAAAACCTTCAATGCCGTTCTCGATCATCATACCGTTCAGAACAAGGTTAGTTGAGGTACCAATTAAGGTGATAGTGCCACCAGCGACAGCAGCAAAGGATATCGGAAGGAGAAATAGTCCCGTATTCCACCCTTTTGAAGTGGAGCGATGTTTGATGCTTGGAATTAGTAGTGCTACAATAGGGGTGTTATTGACCAAGCCGCTTAGCAGGGCGGTGAATGCTGAGGTTGAGAAGAGGAAGGATCGTTCGTAGTTGCCCAATCTGTTTAGCAGTAGGTCTATTCTTATTTGCTTTTTAAGTACTCCTGTTAAAGCGATGAGCGCCATTACCGTGAGTAGCGAAGGGTTGACAGCTGCACTGTATATGTGCTTGATGCCCATGAATCCCGATAGTAGCAGCGCGAGTACAGTAAAGCCGAAGACGTGCATGGCTTTGAATCGGCCCCAGAGGAGGCCAATGACAATGCATAAAAAAGCCACTACATAAATGTAATGGCTCATTTCTGGAGTATGTGAGAATGTTTCTATCAAACTAGTTCGTTACGTATCTCGACCACACTTTTTTCACGAGATTAAAAATCGCTCGTGAGAAAGAGCGCCAAAAAATACGCAATTGTAGGTAATGTAAGAGATAAAAAGCTAAATATGATATATTCGCCCCTACCAAATCAGTTATTCTACAGATGAACATTTTTGAGCTTACCGGTAAAAAATTGGCCAATCAAGGGCTACGAATTGATCGATATGATTTTGAGCGTCCTTGGGGTGGATTCTTTGTTTTAGATGAGAATCAAGCACAGACTTTTGCGGATATCTACTTTGACGGTTTGGATGTTGAGCCATTGCGTATTGGCGGAAAGTTGAGTCCTAAGATCTTATTGGTAAAGCCAGAGGCTCGTTTGAGCTGGCAATACCACCACCGTCGTGCGGAGACTTGGCGCGTAATTGAGGGTCCTGTGGGTATTGTTCGCAGTGCTACGGATAAGGAAGGTGAGCTGGTTTCTTTTGAGGCAGGGGAAACTGTTGTTCTTCAGAAAGGCGAACGTCACCGTTTGATTGGATTAGAAAACTGGGGTGTGGTTGCTGAATTCTGGCAGCACACCGATCCTGAGCATCCTTCAGACGAGGACGATATCGTGCGTGTGCAGGACGATTACAAGCGTAAGTAAGAGTATTTAATTCGAGAAAAACTCTCTTAAACACATATCTACTAAAACCCTTTCTAGGCCTTGGCTTAGGGAGGGTTTTTTGTTGATTGAGACTTAAGTTAACGTATAAATTACTCATAATTAACGCGTTAGGGTCAAAATGAAACAAGAATTGGTTTTGGAATTCCTAATTTTTCTTCAAACAAAACCAACACACACTATGAAACGTATTGCATTATTGATGCTATTGCCTGTATTGGCAGTAGGTCAAAAACAAAGAGTAGGCTCGGTGTATTCTGAGCATCCAGCCTACGATGTGGTGAAGGAATCTTACCGCGTATGGGAGTCTGGAACCGAAGAAGAATTAAGAGCATTGTATGCTGAGAATGCCCAAATATGGGGACCTGGCGATAAAGAAGCTGGTGATGTAGATGGGGAAGTTCAGGGCATGCTTTGGTGGCAGAAGAACTTTGATGTCACTTTCTTAGAGATGAATCCGGCAAGACATTTTACCACTCAATACAGAAGTAACAAAGGGGCTTATGTTTTTGATTGGATGATGTTCAGAGGCATCCACAAAGAGAGTGGAGACACTGTAGAAGGACCTCTTCACAGCGCTTATTTTGTAAATGATGACGGCAAAATTGCCATGTCTATTAGTTATTTCGATCGCGAAACCATCGGCGCTCAGATTCAAGAGTCTTTTGGGTGGCACCGCAACGGTAGAATTTATGACGAGCATCCGCTTATAGAGAAATTGAATGAAGTAGTTGCGAGCTGGGAGGCGGGAGACGCCGAGGCAATGGCCACTCATTTTGCGGAAGATTGTAGGTTCTATAGACTAGGCGAGGGTGAAGGCTATAGAGACAAAGATTTAGCTTTTAGAAAAGAAAGCTGGTCGGCAGGTATCGCCGGAACAAGCTCGCGTAAGATGAATGTATACGGTTATCCTGATGCTATTCGCTATGAGAAAGGTGATGGTGGCTGGGAAGTACTTTCTTGGTGGAACCACACCTTTGTAAGTGCTGAAACCGGTGAGGAAGATACGGTCTTTTTGCACCTGAGCCACTCGTTCAACAATGATGGAAAAATTACCAGAGAAGTCCTCTGGGTAGATTAATCATAAACTAAACAACCATGAAGAAATATATCGTAATCGGGTTGTGTGGTTCGCTGTTGGCGAGCTGCGTGCAGCCTGGCTTAAGCGAGGATGAGGTAAGGGAGTTTGCTACCTCGCACATTGAAAACCAGATCGGCTATGCTGATGCTGTCGAGCCTTACTATGCAGGCTTATCGGACGACCTTAAGGTTTGGAACAATCCGGTATGGAAGAACATGCCGCGTGATTATGAGAAAGATCCTAATGATGATGGAAGTTACTTCTATGAAGATTCTATTAAGGTGACTTTACATGATGTATACATGATGGGCAGCCATGCGAATGTCATGGGAACCATTCAGTGGTACATCGCAGGGGTAAATACTACCTATAGAAACTTCTCAGGCGTGGTCACCAAGGAAGACGGTCAGATGAAGTGGTCGCGCTTTATGGGTGCGGATAATTCAGAATTGGCTTGGGGATTCTTATGGCCAAGCAATGAGATTGAAGGCGGTTTACAGCCGTACAATGAGATGCGTAACGCCATGATGAATTTGGACAATCAGCGCGCTCTGGAACTTTCAGATTCTTTGGTAGCTGCAGATCCTTCTTGGGCGACTGCGCACCTTGGTCAGTTGCATTATTACTGGATGAACCAAGACGTTGAAAACTTCAATGCCGCACATGCTGAAGCAGTGTCAAAGTTGGACGGTGCCAGTAGAGCGGAGAAGCACTTCATTCTCTCGTACACTACGGATCGTGAGAAGTCAAAAATGCACTTGGAGCAGGCCTTACTTTTTGCACCGGTAGATCCTATGATTCGTACGTGGTATTCTTGGGGTGAAAAGGACGCTGAGCGTGCATTGGACATCATGCGTCATGCATGGGCCCGCTTACCAGAAAACGGTGGAGTCAACAATATGATGGGCTACAAGCATATGGCTGCAGGCAACATGGATAAAGCGAAGCAACACTTCGAAATATTTATGAGGGTAAATCCAGAGGTTGCAAATGCCTATGACTCTTATGCAGATTACTACCTCGCAGCAGGCGATACCGCCATGGCGAAGGAGATGTATATGAAAGCTTACGAAACAGATAATAACTGGACCGCTTCAAAAGAGCGTGCCGAAGCACTTTAAAAAATGAAGAATTTGATTTTAGGCGTTTTAGCCGCATTACTAATCATATCCTGTACGCAAACTTCTGAGCCTTGTCCGCCAGAAAGAGAACCGGTAGGATACAATGTCTTGGCAGAAGACTTCCCTGGTGCTGTGATTGGTAACAATGAAACAGTAAATCTTTGGCGCGAATACCTGGAATACC
>QQUU01000048.1 GCA_003385605.1 Bacteroidota bacterium | reverse complement strand
GAGGTGAAGGTTCGAATGATATTGCGATAAAGGTGTGAGGTCCCGTCAAAAAATTTCGTTGCGAAGAAGCAATTCGCTGCAACGGGAGGGTTTTCACGAGCTCTCTTGTTGCCGGTGTGCGAATTGTGGAGCAACAACCGGATCTGAGATCCCGGAAAGTCATTGACAGAGAAATCTAGAGATGCACTCTTAAGAACCCTTTTGTGTCAGCGAAAGGAGGCCTCAACTGTTGCCAGTTTTGACTGAGTAATGGGTGACGCAAATCATTTTGAGGAAGCGAAAGTTTCCAAGAGGAAATGATCTACAACGGAGAGTTTGATCCTGGCTCAGGATGAACGCTGGCGGCGTGCTTAACACATGCAAGTCGAACGAACCTTCGGGTTAGTGGCGGACGGGTGAGTAACGCGTGAGAATCTGCCCTCAGGAGGGGGACAACAGCTGGAAACGGCTGCTAATACCCCATATGCCGCGAGGTGAAATGAATTTCGCCTGAGGATGAGCTCGCGTCTGATTAGCTAGTTGGTGTAGGTAATGGCTCACCAAGGCATCGATCAGTAGCTGGTCTGAGAGGATGATCAGCCACACTGGGACTGAGACACGGCCCAGACTCCTACGGGAGGCAGCAGTGGGGAATTTTCCGCAATGGGCGAAAGCCTGACGGAGCAACGCCGCGTGAGGGATGAAGGCCTCTGGGCTGTAAACCTCTTTTATCAAGGAAGAAGATCTGACGGTACTTGATGAATAAGCCACGGCTAATTCCGTGCCAGCAGCCGCGGTAATACGGGAGTGGCAAGCGTTATCCGGAATTATTGGGCGTAAAGCGTCCGCAGGCGGCCCTTCAAGTCTGCTGTTAAAAAGTGGAGCTTAACTCCATCATGGCAGTGGAAACTGTTGGGCTTGAGTGTGGTAGGGGCAGAGGGAATTCCCGGTGTAGCGGTGAAATGCGTAGATATCGGGAAGAACACCAGTGGCGAAGGCGCTCTGCTGGGCCATCACTGACGCTCATGGACGAAAGCCAGGGGAGCGAAAGGGATTAGATACCCCTGTAGTCCTGGCCGTAAACGATGAACACTAGGTGTCGGGGGAATCGACCCCCTCGGTGTCGTAGCCAACGCGTTAAGTGTTCCGCCTGGGGAGTACGCACGCAAGTGTGAAACTCAAAGGAATTGACGGGGGCCCGCACAAGCGGTGGAGTATGTGGTTTAATTCGATGCAACGCGAAGAACCTTACCAGGGTTTGACATCCTGCGAATCTCTTGGAAACAGGAGAGTGCCTTCGGGAACGCAGTGACAGGTGGTGCATGGCTGTCGTCAGCTCGTGTCGTGAGATGTTGGGTTAAGTCCCGCAACGAGCGCAACCCACGTCTTTAGTTGCCAGCATTTAGTTGGGCACTCTAGAGAGACTGCCGGTGATAAACCGGAGGAAGGTGTGGATGACGTCAAGTCATCATGCCCCTTACATCCTGGGCTACACACGTACTACAATGCTACGGACAAAGGGCAGCAAGTTCGCGAGGACAAGCAAATCCCATAAACCGTGGCTCAGTTCAGATCGTAGGCTGCAACTCGCCTACGTGAAGGCGGAATCGCTAGTAATCGCAGGTCAGCATACTGCGGTGAATACGTTCCCGGGCCTTGTACACACCGCCCGTCACACCATGGAAGTTGGCCACGCCCGAAGCCGTTACTCCAACCCTTGTGGAGGAGGACGTCGAAGGTGGGGCTGATGACTGGGGTGAAGTCGTAACAAGGTATCCGTACCGGAAGGTGCGGATGGATCACCTCCTAACAGGGAGACAACACAATGATTTTGATGCCTGAGTGCTTTTATTCTTAGGCCGAAATCCTGTCACCTTAGGTCGATCGGTACCTCAGCTTTGAAGTCAAGGATCAGCAGCAATGTTGATTGCTTGATGGAGATTTTCAGTTCCTAAACTTTGTCTAGGTCACACCCCAAAAGGGATGAGACTCCTGGGCCATTAGCTCAGGTGGTTAGAGCGCACCCCTGATAAGGGTGAGGTCCCTGGTTCAAGTCCAGGATGGCCCATTCGGTGTTGGGGGTTTAGCTCAGTTGGTAGAGCGCCTGCTTTGCAAGCAGGATGTCAGGAGTTCGAGTCTCCTAACCTCCACTGACCGAACTTGATTCCCATCTCCAATTTTTTGGAGTTGAGCTCGATTGGAGTGTGATTTAGATGTGTCCGCTGGATGACCCCAGCTTCCTGTCATTCCAAGTTTTAGGTTGATGCCTTGAATTTGGTTGATAAGATGCTGGGCTCGGATCAAATGATCAAGCAATTGATGATTTGATTTGAAGTTCTAGCAGAACCTTGACAACTGCATAGGTGAGTCTGGAAAAAACAAAGCATCTTACAGATGCATTGTTTTGAATCTGATCTTCTGAAAGGGAGATTGGATCTAGAACAATGAAAATTCTTTTGAGCAAGAGCCGAGACTCTTGAGCGTTCTTTGATTGGTGTCGAGCCAATCAGAGTTTGATCTTGTTTTTAGCAATAAAAACTTGAGAATCTGCTTTCAACGGCGGTAAGCGTTCAGGAGGTTAATTGGTCAAGCTACAAAGGGCTCACGGCGGATACCTTGGCACACAGAGGCGATGAAGGACGTGGTTACCTGCGATAAGTCTCGGGGAGCTGGAAGCACGCTTTGATCCGGGAATTTCCGAATGGGGCAACCCTTAATACGGCCAGCTGAATCCATAGGCTGGCACGAGCCAACCCAGCGAACTGAAACATCTTAGTAGCTGGAGGAAAGGAAAGTAAAAACGACTCCCTAAGTAGCGGCGAGCGAACGGGGAAGAGCCTAAACCGATACTTTCGAGTATCGGGGTTGTGGGACAGCAACGTGTATCAGGGAAGTTAGGAGAAGTGCTTGAATGGCACGCCACAGAGGGTGAAAGCCCCGTAACCGAAAACTGAACTGAGCTAGCTGTATCCCGAGTAGCACGGAGCACGTGAAATTCCGTGTGAATCCGCGAGGACCACCTCGTAAGGCTAAGTACTACTGTGTGACCGATAGCGAAACAGTACCGCGAGGGAAAGGTGAAAAGAACCCCGGGAGGGGAGTGAAATAGAACATGAAACCGTGAGCCTACAAGCAATGGGAGCCCTACTTATAGGGTGACCGTGTGCCTGTTGAAGAATGAGCCGGCGACTTATAGGCACTGGCGGGTTAAACCGGAAATGGTGGAGCCATAGCGAAAGCGAGTCTGAATAGGGCGTTTGTCAGTGTTTATAGACCCGAACCCGGGTGATCTAACCATGGCCAGGATGAAGCTTGGGTGATACCAAGTGGAGGTCCGAACCGACTGACGTTGAAAAGTCAGCGGATGAGCTGTGGTTAGGGGTGAAATGCCAATCGAACCCGGAGCTAGCTGGTTCTCCCCGAAATACGTTGAGGCGTAGCGTCTCGTGCTCCAGCAGGGGGGTAAAGCCACCATTTCGGTGCGGGCTGCGAGAGCGGTACCAAATCGAGATGAACTCTGAATACCCTGTGTGTAGCGAGGCAGTCAGACTGTGGGGGATAAGCTCCATGGTCGAGAGGGAAACAGCCCAGACCGCCAGCTAAGGTCCCCAAATCAACACTAAGTGATAAAGGAGGTGGGATTGCATAGACAACCAGGAGGTTTGCCTAGAAGCAGCCATCCTCAAAGGAGTGCGTAATAGCTCACTGGTCGAGCGATCCTGCGCCGAAAATGAACGGGGCTAAGTGTTGTACCGAAGCTGCGGATTTTTATGGTAGGGGAGCGTTCTATGTGGGGCGAAGCGTTAGCGTGAGCGGGCGTGGACTGCATAGAAGTGAGAATGTCGGCTTGAGTAGCGAAAACATGGGTGAGAATCCCATGCACCGAAACCCTAAGGGTTCCTCCGGCAGGCTCGTCCGCGGAGGGTTAGTCTGGACCTAAGGCGAGGCCGAAAGGCGTAGTCGATGGATAACAGGTCAACATTCCTGTACCGGTCATGTTTTGGGAAGAGGGACGGAGAAGGCTAGCCAAGCCAGATGTTGGTTACTGGTTCAAGCGTTCGAGGCGTTGAGGAGCGGTGAAAACGTTCCGAGCTGAGGCGTGAGTACGAGCTGCTACGGCAGCGAAGTTGGTGACGTCAAGCTTCCAAGAAAAGCTCTATACCCGTTAAGGCATGACTGCCAGTACCCGAAACCGACACAGGTGGGGTGGTAGAGAATACCGAGGTGCGCGAGGTAACTCTCTCTAAGGAACTCGGCAAAATGGCCCCGTAACTTCGGGAGAAGGGGTGCCACCGCAAGGTGGTCGCAGTGAAGAGGCCCTGGCGACTGTTTACCAAAAACACAGGTCTCCGCTAAGTCGCAAGACGATGTATGGGGGCTGACGCCTGCCCAGTGCCGGAAGGTTAAGGAAGCCGGTCAGCGTAAGCGAAGCTGGCGACTGAAGCCCCGGTGAACGGCGGCCGTAACTATAACGGTCCTAAGGTAGCGAAATTCCTTGTCGGGTAAGTTCCGACCCGCACGAAAGGCGTAACGATCAGGGCGCTGTCTCGGAGAGAGGCTCGGCGAAATAGAATTGTCTGTGAAGATGCGGACTACGTACACCTGGACAGAAAGACCCTATGAAGCTTTACTGTAGCTTGGTATTGTGCCCGGGCTCTGAATGCGCAGGATAGGTGGGAGACGTTGATCTCATGGTTGCGGCTATGAGTTAGTCACTGGTGAGATACCACTCTTTCAGAGCTAGGGTTCTAACGTTCACCCGTTATCCGGGGAGCGGACAGTATCAGGTGGGCAGTTTGACTGGGGCGGTCGCCTCCTAAAAGGTAACGGAGGCGCACAAAGGTTTCCTCAGGCTGGTTGGAAATCAGCTGACGAGTGCAAAAGCAGAAGGAAGCTTGACTGTGAGACCTACAAGTCGAACAGGGACGAAAGTCGGTTTTAGTGATCCGACGGTTCTGAGTGGAAGGGCCGTCGCTCAACGGATAAAAGTTACTCTAGGGATAACAGGCTGATCTCCCCCAAGAGTTCACATCGACGGGGAGGTTTGGCACCTCGATGTCGGCTCATCGCAACCTGGGGCTGAAGT
>QQUU01000083.1 GCA_003385605.1 Bacteroidota bacterium | reverse complement strand
TCGAAACAAGGTGATGGGTTAAACAGAGATGATGGACATGTTGTATGCAATCATTTCTGAACTCATGCAACACACGGGCGGTGCTTGGGAAGACTTTGAGCTTCCAAAGACAGAAGGTCCGTATGTGCTGATGGTCGTAGGGGTCAATGGAGTAGGTAAGACCACCACCATTGGAAAATTGACCCACCAGTTTAAAGCCAAAGGATATAATGTAGTGTTAGGCGCTGCGGATACCTTTAGAGCAGCGGCAATCGATCAGCTCGCTGTATGGGGAGAGCGCAACGATGTGCCTGTGATTAAGCAGGAGATGGGTTCTGACCCAGCTTCAGTGGCTTACGACACCATACAACACGCTGTAAGTGCGGGAGCGGACCTGTGTATCATTGATACGGCGGGACGTCTGCACAACAAGAAGAATTTGATGAACGAGCTTTCTAAAGTGAAGCGCGTCATGCAGAAAGTAGTACCAGATGCACCGCACGAGGTATTGCTGGTACTGGACGGGTCTACCGGACAGAACGCCTTAAACCAAGCCAAAGCATTCTCTGAGGCTACACAGATTACCTCGTTGGCCGTTACTAAACTGGACGGTACTGCGAAGGGTGGTGTGGTGATTGGGATTGCTGATCAACTCAGTGTTCCTGTAAAATTCATCGGTGTCGGCGAAGGCATCGAAGACCTACAGTTGTTCAACCCTGAAGCTTTTGCTTCAAGTTTATTCCAGAAATAAATGCGTACACGCTCCACTCGTAAGAACAAGATCAATGTTGTGACCCTCGGGTGTTCGAAGAACATCTACGACAGTGAGGTATTGATGGGCCAGCTCAAAGCCAACGGCAAAGAGGTGGTGCACGAAGCCCCAGAGGAGGACGAGAACAATATTGTAGTAATCAATACGTGTGGCTTCATTGATAATGCCAAAGAGGAGAGCATCAATACCATCTTGCACTATGCAGATAAGAAAGAGCGTGGTGAGGTAGAGAAGGTATATGTAACAGGTTGTTTGTCTGAGCGTTACAAGCCGGACCTTGAAGAGCAGATTCCAGACGTAGATGCCTACTTCGGGACGCGTGATATGCCGCAATTGCTCAAGGTATTGGGTGCAGATTATAAGCACGAGCTTGTGGGTGAGCGTATGACGACTACGCCCAAGCATTTTGCGTATTTAAAGATTGCTGAGGGCTGTGATCGCCCGTGTAGTTTCTGTGCTATTCCACTGATGAGAGGTAAGCACCGCAGTACGCCGATAGAAGAATTGGTCACAGAGGCTGAAAAGCTTGCTGCGAAAGGAACCAAGGAACTCATTCTTATCGCTCAAGATCTGACCTACTACGGTTTGGACTTGTACAAAGAGCGCAAGTTGGCAGATTTGCTGCGCGCCCTGGTAAAAGTGGAGGGTATCGAATGGATCCGTCTGCATTACTTGTTCCCTTCTGGATTCCCTGAGGACGTTTTGGATGTGATTCGTGAGGAGCCTAAGGTGTGTAACTACATTGATATTCCACTGCAGCACATTGCAGATCCTGTCTTGAAGAGCATGCGCCGCGGTACGACCAAGGCGAAGACGGATGCTTTGCTTGATAAGATGCGCGAGAAAGTACCGGGCATTACTATTCGTACTACCCTAATCGCGGGGTATCCTGGTGAGACGGAAGAAGACCACCAGGTTGTTCTGGATTGGGTCAAAGAGCAGCGTTTCGACCGCTTGGGTGTCTTTGCATACAGCCACGAGGAAAACACGCACGCCTACAACTTTGAGGACGATGTTCCTGCAGAGGTAAAGCAGCAGCGTGTGGATGAGGTAATGGCCTTGCAGATGGGTATTTCCAGAGAGCTCAACGAGAAAAAAATTGGTTTAGAATACCGAGTGTTGGTCGATCGTAAAGAAGGCAACTACTTCGTGGGTCGTACAGAGTTCGATTCTCCGGATGTAGACAACGAGGTGCTTATTCCTGCAGAAGATATCTACTTAAAGATTGGTGATTTCTGCCGGGTGAAAATTGTTGAGGCACACGATTACGATTTGATCGGTCAGGTGATTGACTAGGCAATTAGGTTGTTCACATTGCCTGTGAATACATTGGAATTTTTCTGGAGTTTGTTCGCACATTTCTGCGCGGTCGAAGCGTTATCTTTACAAGGATGGTGTTTAGAAAAGCATTTGTTGGAATTTTAGCTGCATTGCTGTTGTTACCGAGCGTAGGCTGGGGGCAGCTGCAAGAACCTTCTTGGTCTTTGAAAGGAGAGGCGGGCAGCTTTGCACCGGCGGGTTGGAGCCACGATGAGGTTCCCGCGCTGACGCGTGTTCAAGCCGTTCGTATGCAACTCGAAGTAAATACTTTGTTGGATGAACGCTTTGACCCAGTGAAGGGGAAGAATGCGGCATCGAAGTTTTATGCTTTCGGAGAAGACATGCTTGAAGCTGATGCACTCATCATAGAAAGCGGATCCGTACTGTTGGAAGACTTAGCGGCGGCGGCAGATTTACCACTGCGGGTCATTGAAGAGAACAACCCGCATTTGCTCCGAGATGTGCTGCCTAAGGGTGCGAGTATCTACGGATTGGGCATTGCACTAACGGCTATGGATGCATTGGCCATGGTGGAGCGTCAAGAATCGTATACGGCCAACCTAAGAACCCAGTACGAGAAAAGACGCAAGCAGGTGCTGAGCTTCATGCCGGACCCGACGACACACAGTGCTTCGACCTATGTGGTACGCAGCGGCGATTACCTGGGGCGTATTTCATCGAGAACAGGAGCGAGTGTGAGTGATATCCGTAAATGGAACAAACTCAAGGGCAATACCATCTATCCAGGTCAGAAGCTTACCGTTTGGATGCCTAAAGGCAAGGAAGTACAACCTGAGAAGGTAGCGGTGGCGCCGAAGAAGGAAGAGAAAAAAGAATTGGCCACGAAATCTACTGAAGACGGTTCGTTTTTAACCTATGAAGTTAAACCGGGAGATACCCTGTGGAGTATTGCACAGAAGTTTCCGGGAGTGAGCGCGGATAATTTGAAGAGCTACAACAAGATGGATGCGCTCATTAAGGCCGGAGAGCAGCTCAAGATCCCGACACAAATGATTACTGATTATTCACCTGAGAAATACCCTGGGGCGCAATAATCGATGAATAAACCAGGGCAATTTTTCGCATTTCTTTTGGTGCTGGCGCTCGTAGTGAGTGGGCTCAGTATGCTCATTGGTGGACGTTCTGTGGTATTGGGCGATGCAGAGCTAAGCTATTACAGCCCTTCAGAACTCTTTGGCCCGCTTTGGAGCGGCTCAGATTCTGTGGTGGTTGAGGTTAAAGAGAACGAAGCCTTAGACGCCTTGATTAATGAGGGGGATTCTGTTTCAGATATTCCTGTAGATAGTGCGTCGGCTCAGGTTGTGCCTCCAACCAACCTCGTGGTTAAGGAAGCAGCACCACGTGATACGACTATACAGGTAGCGGATGTCTTGACCTTTGCGCCCTTCTTTGATGCGTTAGCAGCGCTAAAGGGGAGCAATACAGAAAATGTGCGTGTCTTGCACTTTGGCGACTCACAGCTAGAGGGGGACCGCATCACTATGCAGCTTCGAGATGCCTACCAGCGTCGTTACGGCGGTACAGGGTTCGGCTATGTGGCATTAGAGCCACTAGTGGCGCCGTCCTCTTTGGCCTTTAATAATGCTGAAGGGTTTATACGTAAAACGGTTTTCGGTCGCAGAGACACCGCATTCAAGGATATGAAGTACGGACACCTTGGCTCATTTACGCTCTTGGCTCAAAAAGACAGCACTTCGTATGAGGGACGCGTTTCTTTTGCAAAGCGCAAATGGGGATACAGTCGTGCGAGGAACTTTACCACAGCAAAAATTCATTTGGAGGGTGCTGCACCTACCAAGGCGGAGATATTGGTGGCCGATACACTGTTTTCTACTAGAGTCTTTCCTGAAGGGGAGTGGACCTTGGCGTTAGACATTCCTGATACCGACGAATTTGACTTGCGTTTGAGCGCTTCAGCGCCATCCCGCATTTACGGAATTAGTTTTGAGAGCCCGTACGGCTTCCATGCAGACAATGTGGCCATGCGTGGGGCTTCCGGGATGATCTTCTCTAAAATGAACGACGAACAGTTCTCGGCGAGCTTGAAGCGCGAGGGGTACGATCTAATCATCCTTCAGTTTGGTGGAAATGCGGTGCCGTACCTCAAAGATGAGGCGCATGCAGGTCGTTTCGCGCGTGCCTTAGGTCGTCAGCTCAGCCATCTTCAGCGCTTGTACCCAGAGGCAGCTTTCCTGTTCATAGGTCCGTCGGATATGGCACGTAAGGAGGGCTTAGAGATGAAATCCTACCCGTTGATTGCGTCGTTGAAGGAGCAGCTTCGCAGTGAGGTGATGCGCCGCGGTGCAGGGTATTGGGATTTATACGACGTGATGGGCGGTGAAGGTTCTATGGTAGCTTGGGTAGAGGGTGATCCAAAGCTGGCCGTGAAAGACTACATCCACTTCACACCGAAGGGAGCCTCAAAGGTGGGCAGTGCTTTGGTGAGTGCGTTAAGAGAATTGGAACAAGAATATGCTGCAGTGCAGGCAGAGATTGCCGTGGAAAAGCAGCGTGTTGAAGATAGCATAACAACCTATAAAATGAGCCAGGGCACTGGTGTGCAGCCATGATGAAGCGGTTTTTCATATTCGTTTGTTTTGGGGCGTTGAGCCTTAGTGCACAAGACCATGTGGAGGCTTTGGCGTTGAAGTATCCGTTCTTGGATACAGCGAAAAACCACATTCAGTACTACGGAAATGAAGATGCTCTAGAAGGATTCTTCACTAAGCTCGACAAGGCCATCTTCGAATACGAAGGTAAAGTCAATGTCGTGCATATGGGCGGTTCACACGTGCAAGGCGGTACATTGAGCCATACCATGCGGATGAATCTAGGCCAGCTGGCACCGGAGCTCAACGTGGAGCGTGGATTCTTCTTCCCGCATCGTTTGGCCAACACCAACATGCCGCGCAACATCTACATCAATAAGATTGGTAAATGGGAGGGATGTAGAAACAGCATTCCGAAGAACAACTGTCCTTGGGGATTCTCAGGTATTGACGCCATCACTTACGATAAGGATGCGGG
>QQUU01000022.1 GCA_003385605.1 Bacteroidota bacterium | reverse complement strand
GCCTTGCGGAGCACCTTTTCGCTCACGGCTTCGTTCCCTGTGAAAACAATGTCGCCAATTTTCACACGTGCACCTGGGTCAATTTTAAAGCCAAGGATCACCGCGTTATTGTAGGTAGTATCCACCTTTTCAAGCACCTCTACTGCTGCATTCAAATAGCCCTTCTCGTAGAAGTACTTCTTGATTTTGTTGCGGCTCATCACCTTGAGGTTTTCATTGACCACCTTACCGGCGCGTAGATCGAGCTCTTCTCGGATATCATCCTTCCAGGCCTTCTTCAGACCAGTCATGTAGTATTTACTGAGTTTTGGGAGCGCCACCAGCTGTATGTCTAGGTAGACTTTCTTACCAACCTTATTGACTACCTTGAATGTAATGTCCTCAAAGAGTTGTTGGCGCCACAACGTGCGGATCGCATCGGCTAGTTTAGGATCTGGAAACTGAATATTATCACCAACGCGCAAGTTGGTCAACATGATGACTACATTGGGATCTAACGAGCCTGCACCAGTTACAGTGATGCCGGCAATCTCATAATTGATCCCTGGGATAAGGTTAAAGTCGCCAGCAGTGGTGACTTGTGCTTTAGTCGTAAAAGAGGAAATGACCAATAGTAAAATGGCCAAAAATCTATTCTTCATGTTCTTACTTCACAGTTAGCTGTTCTGAAGTTTGTCCAAAGCGACGCTCTCTCTTTTGAAAAGAAGCGATGGCTTCGTACAACCCCTCAGCATCGAAGTCAGGCCACAAGACTGGAGTAAAGTAAAACTCCGCATAAGCAAGCTGCCAAAGCAGGTAATTGCTTATCCGTTGCTCCCCCGAAGTGCGCACAAGAAGATCCGGGTGAGGCATGCCTGCCGTAAACAAGTGTTTCTCCACATGCTCTTCTGTAATGCTTTCTGGGTCCAATTTTCCTTCGGCCACCTCTAAGGCTACCTTCCGGATGGCTTGAACCATTTCGTCCTGTGAGCCGTAGCTCAATGCAAGCGTCAAAGTTAATCCATCGTTGCCGGATGTAGCATTAATTACAGAGATTAACTTTTTATTTGCTTTTTCAGGTAGCGAGCCAATATTTCCAATGGCATTTAGACGCACATTATTCTTCTGAAGCACCGGTAATTCCTTCTCTAGCGCAGTCATTAGAATATTCATCAAGGCATCTACTTCGGTTTTTGGTCGGTTCCAATTTTCAGTTGAAAAGGCATAGACGGTCAAGAATCCAAGGCCAAGCTCTGCTGAAGCTGTCGTTATTCGGCGCAAAGCTTCTACACCAACCTCGTGTCCACGAACGCGCGTCATGAATCCCTGCTGCTTCGCCCAACGTCCGTTGCCGTCCATAATCACAGCAATGTGTTTGGGCATGTTGTCGGGATCTAGACCTGCTTTGAGTCTATTGTCTCGGTATGTTTTAGAATCCGCTACAGCGTTCATCACGAGGACTTAGGTTATAGAAAATGGTTACGCCAGCAAAAATAGCCCAATCTGTTGTATTGGCATTGCCTCTCGCCAATCCATTGCTGTAGGGTACGTTTCCTGGGTTTGCAAAGTAGGCAGCCATTGCATTGCGCTCCTCAGCGAGGTCTACAGCGTTCACATAATCGCCGGAGGTATCGTCCATATAATCGGACCCGTAACGGCGCCAACCGACCTCCGCAGTCATGCTCCAGTCACGGGCAAGTGACCTCCTGTAGCCCATACCCATAGGCACCGTAATGGTTGTGGTTCCGTAGAATAGCTGGTCGCTTAGATCCGTTTGTTGGCCTTCTGTACCCAAAGGTCGCAAGTCGACCCACTCATTGTTGTATTCCCCTTGAGGGTTGTAAGCTGTTAATCCAAGACCGCTAAAAATGTAGAAGCTTTGGTTGTTCTTGGTTCCCGTTCCGTACGGCCAAAAATTAAATTCGGTGAGTAAGGCAAATTCATCGACCGCTGTTCTAAAGTCGATATTGCGGACCGATTTAAAATCGTCCTTTGCCCAGCTGTCGCTGCTGCCAATACTTCCTCGCGTGTAATTAAAGCGGGTGCTCCAATGCCAATTGAACTGGCGACGGAGGGTAATTGTGGTGAAGGATTGATTCGGCACAAAGCCAGAGGTACCCTCGGCGTTAAAGGCAACGGCACCCACGTCTCCATGGAAGAGTGTACCGCCTGCACCAAGGCCTAGTTCGTAAAACTGCGCACTTGCAGTCCATGATACCACGAGAAGTAAAAGTGTGAAAACGCTTCTTTTCATTAATTTCTATGGTCGCGTCCCCAGCTCAATTTATTGCGCATCGTGGACGGGAAATCTTGTAATTCAGTTTGTACCAAAGCGATGCGGAAATCTGCTTTTTGAATCAATAATTCAGTCTCTGTGGTGAAGCTGTGAATTCGGCTGTCCAAAGAGGCTAAAAACTCATTTTCACGGCTTTCTACCTGCATCCGCAACGTATTGCTGTCGTTGATAACGAAAGGACGCATCGTTAAATTGTGCGGCGCGATAGGCGTTAACACAAAATTATCACTGTTTGGCATAATGATAGGACCACCACAGCTCAGGCTGTAGCCCGTAGAACCCGTGGGCGTTGATACGATGAGACCATCGGCCCAGTAGCTGTTCAGATAGTTGCCGTTGAGGTAGGTATGCACGGTAATCATGCTCGTACTTTCCTTACGGGCCAAGGTAATTTCATTCAGGGCAAAATTGGGCTTCATCAACTTTCCACAAGAAGTGCGCACCTGAAGTAGGCTTCTGAAATCCAGTTGGAACCTCCCGGTGAACAAGGCATCGAGGGAACTCTCAATATTGCCTTTAGCGACGTTTGCCAAAAAGCCCAATCGGCCCATATTGATACCTAAAATAGGAATGTCCTTGCTTTGGATTAAAACAGTGGCATCAAGGATGGTACCGTCGCCACCTAAGGAGATGAGGAAATCTGGATCAAAGTTGTCCAATTCTTCTTCATTGTCGTACACCACATATTCGAGCTCCGCAAAATCTTCTTCCTTCATTTGCTGAACAGCATCTCTCAAAGGTCGGTATACACCAATCTGCACACCTTCTTCGATGAGTTTCTCCAACACGACTTCTATGTACGGGAGGTTCTGAGTCTTGGGCGCTCGGCCAAATAATGCGATCCTCATTAGTACTTCAAATAATTCATTAGGTGATTGAAACGCTCCTTGTAATCGAGTTCAAAGTTAGCATCTCCTGAGATACCATCTAAACGATACTCGTAGCGTTCCAGACTTTGAACGATGGGCGTACTGTGCTCAACGTTCAACTTGAGGACCATTTTGACCTCCGACGGGAGGTCTGGAGCAATTAGCCATAGGCCGAGCAATTTCGCATCGTTCTGTTCCACTGCATTGGCGATGGTCAAGATGGAGTATTGGCTCTGGTCTACACTCATGGTAAGCAATGCACCAGGCTGCATCAGTGTGGGCGTATTTCTAAAAAACTCCACAACATCACTCAGTAAATAAGCACTTTGATAGGTTCCGTCCGATGCCACAATAGGCAGTGACGTCAACCGATATTGAACCACCATGGCAAGCACGTCAAAGTAATGCGCGTCGGGCAGAACAAAGTGGGCATTGGCAGGGTTGATGACTTTGGTTACTGGCGCGTTATCGTCGCCGTATTCCAGCAATGCATCTTCACTCACCAAACCTAGGTAAATGCCCTCAGCGTTGACTACCGGAAAATCACTCACCTTCATCTCTTCCATTCGATCAATGGCTTCGATGACGGATGTTTCTGGGCCTAGCGCCGCAAAGGGTTCAAGATGTACGGATTGTTTCATCATTCTATAACAAACATAGGCCTTTTCTTTAGCTTTGTACCCATGAACGAGCACACAAAACTCAGCGTAAACATCAACAAAATAGCCACGTTGCGAAATGCGCGCGGCGGAGATGTCCCGAACGTACTAAAAACAGCACTGGATTGTGAACGATTTGGTGCTGAGGGAATTACAGTTCACCCAAGACCCGACCAAAGGCACATTCGCTACAGCGATGTGGCGGAATTGGCCCCGGCGGTAACTACTGAATTCAATATCGAAGGCTACCCTAATGAGGCGTTCATAGAGCTTGTATTAAACCATAAACCTGCGCAAGTAACCTTGGTTCCAGACCCTCCAGGGGTACTGACTTCCAACGCGGGATGGGACACCATTACCCATGAGGCACTGCTTACAGAGGTCATCGCCAAATTCAAAGCGGCAGGCATCCGTACGAGTGTGTTCATCGAAACCAACCTAGATCTCATTGATGGTGCCAAAAAGGTTGGTGCAGACCGCATTGAGCTCTACACGGAAGATTATGCCGTTGGGTATCCTAAGGATGCTGAGAATGCTGTTGCCCCTTATGTGGAGGCCGCAAAACATGCAAAATCTATAGGTCTAGGAGTGAATGCGGGTCACGACCTCAGCCTAGAAAACCTGGCGTATTTCGGTCAGCAATTGCACGGCTTGCTCGACGAAGTGAGCATAGGACATGCGCTTATCGCGGATGCCTTATACCTTGGCTTGCACAATACGATCAGGCAATACCTCAACTGCCTTAATCCAACTTCATGGAAATAGTACCGCTCTTTTCAAAAGTCTACGGCGAAGGCCGCCCCTTAATCATCCTACACGGACTCTTTGGGATGGGTGATAATTGGACGACACATGCCAAATTCTTTGCAACTAAGGGCTGGCAAGTTCACGCTGTAGATGGCCGTAATCACGGACGTAGCCCACACCATAACGTGCACGACTACGATGCTATGGCAGCCGATTTGGAGGGGTATATAAGCGAGCACAATCTTGAAAATGTGGTACTTCTGGGACACAGCATGGGTGGAAAGACAGTGATGAATTTTGCCGTACGTAAACCACAGCTGGTCGATGCAGTCATCGTCGTTGATATCGCCCCTAAGTTCTACCCCGTTCACCACGAAGCATATATCTCAGCGATGAAGCGCGTAGATTTTACTGCAGCCAAGAGTCGCAGGGATATTGAAGCTGTCTTAAGTCAAACATTGACGAGCCCTGGCATCATTCAGTTCTTTATGAAAAGCCTCCATTGGAAAACCAAGGAAGAATTGGCTTGGCGTTTCAATCTCGATGTACTTGAGCGTGAATTAAGTAATGTTGGAGAAGC
>QQUU01000054.1 GCA_003385605.1 Bacteroidota bacterium | reverse complement strand
TGTCCAATACCGGTGCCCATGGCACCAGCTCCTAATACGGCTACTTTCATTTTATTCTCCTTTAAATTCAGGGGCACGCTTCTCTAAGAATGCTTGTACGCCTTCATTAAAATCATGCGTTTTGCTCGCACGAACTTGCAGTGTTTCTTCGAGTTCAAGTTGCTGTTGCAAGTCGTTCCCGTAGGCTTTATTCAGTGCGGCCTTGGTGAGCGCTAACCCTTTGGTAGGCATCTGTGCCATCTTTAGCGCCAAGCTGCGGACTTGTCCTTCGTACTCCTCTTCGGTAAAGACTTGGTAGATCATGCCCATGTGTAATGCTTGGTTGGCAGGAACTTTATCTCCAGTCATCATTAATGCACTAGCACGCTGGAACCCTACTAATCGAGGTAAAGTGAAGGTGCCTCCGCTATCTGGTATGAGGCCAATTTTACTGAAGGCTTGAATGAAGCTCGCCTTTTCGTGCGCCACAACGATATCACACGCCAGCGCGATGTTTGCTCCAGCGCCTGCTGCTACACCATTGACTGCGGCAATAACGGGTTTTGGTAGCTTGCGAATGGCCACAATGATGGGGTTGTAATGCTCACTTACGATGGTGCTAAGCTCTGGACCGTTTGGGTCAATAGCCTCAGAGAGGTCTTGCCCCGCACAGAATGCTTTCCCGTTGCCGGTAATGACCACGCAACGAACGGCAGCATCATCAGCTGCCTCTTTTAGCGCTGCTTGAACGCCTAAGGCTAATTCGCGATTGAAGGAATTGAATTTATCCGGTCGGTCAAAGGTGATGGTCATTACACCACCCTCAATGCTAGTGAGTATCATGCTTCTTGGGTTTACCCCCAAGGTACTGCACTATTCGCTTTTGGTCAACCGATTTTAACCTCAGTTTTACAGCTTGATGGAACGCATCATCGCTTCCATTTCTAGGACCACATTACGCTTTTTCGCGGTAGGCCCATAAAGCAAACTTTCCACCGTTAGGATGCGGTCGTTCTTTTCATCGTAGATGGTGTAGGAGAGGAATGGTCCGCCCATGAAATCGCCTTCCATACGCCATAATCCGCGCGTTTCAAGCGCAAACATGCCACTGATTTCAGTGGTTTCAATAGACGGCGGGATCATCAGCTCGGTTTCCATGTAAGAACCTTCATGGGTGCCCTCAAAGTAGTTTTTACCAATGCTATCTCTATGGGCGATAATATCATCGACGCTCACCATACCCTCGGTCATCGGGCGCTCGCTCACAATGACGTACTGAATGGTCTTTATAGTTTTCGTCGCAAAAATTTTCAACTCTTCCTTGTCCAGGGTAGGGTCGAAACCTTTGTGAAGGAGCATGCTTTTAATGCCAATTTTCTTCAGGTTCTCGTGCGTATACGCATAGGCGCTCTTACGCAATCTGCCCTGTATGACGGACATGTCGTGCTCCTGAAACGCATCGATTACTTGTTTGGCAGTGCTCTTAATTTCTTTAGTGATAGCCTTCTCTGTTGGTGCAGTGAGGCGTACAATACGCTGCGGGCGTGCCCACAGGTCTTTCTGCATCTTAACGAAGGAGGTGTCGCTCTTCTCCACCCACATGATGCTCTTGGTCTTTTGCAAGATTTTGTTCACCTCTTTTGGCTCAACGCGCGAAGCATCAAAGTAGGCTTCAGATTGCGGTAGCCCCTCTTGATCGGCGAGGTAAATTTCACGAAATGCTTCTCCTGCAGGACCTTCCCACAACTCGTCCGGCATCACCAACAACAGTTCACTGTGTGTACCGCTCGAAGGAGGCAAGATGCGTGTATCTTTCTTAGAACCATTGCCCTTTTCCGAGGAGGAACATGAGGCCATAGTAAATATGAAAGCGAGCGATAAAAGTGAAAAGAGTCTACGAGTCATATTAGAAGTATTTGCTCTAAAGTAGTCAAAAAGTAAGCCAAAAGGGCCGATGCGAATCTAGAGGCGTCGAGGGTAAACTACAATGCGCTGACCCACACGAATCATATCGCTTTTCAGGCCGTTCCAGCGTTTAATTTCGCTGACCCTAACGCCGTATTTTCCAGCGATGTGTCCCAAGGTTTCACCACTCTTCACGCGGTGAACTGTACGCTCGTTCATTTGGGTGAAATCCGGCATGCTGCTCGCGCGCGACTCGAAGTAACCTTCGGCAATCTTGTAGATGGAATCTTGGCCTATACGGAAGTGATTGGCGGCGTCTTTAGGCAAGCTCAAAAAGTAATCCTGGCCCTTTACTACAGGTACAATTTTATACTTGTACTGAGGATTTAAGAATTCCATCAAAGCTTCATCTACCCCCAATTCCTCTTGAATCTGCTTAAAATGTATTTGCTGGGTAATGCGCACTGTGTCCGTCTCCATGTAATACACTGGAATATCTGCGGGACCTATGCCGTAGAGATGTCCGTATTCCATCGCATAGGTGGCGGCTATAAAGAGCGGGACATAGGCAGAAGTCTCTCGAGGGAGGAAGGGGCGAATTTCCCAGTAGGAAGTTTTACCACCACTGCGGCGAATGGCCTTGCGGACATTTCCCGGCCCTGAATTGTAAGCCGCAAGTACGAGGTTCCAATCTTCAAAGACATCGTACATCTTGAGCATGTACTGACAAGCAGCCTCGGTACTTTTTAGTGGGTCGTTGCGATCGTCGACATAGCTGTTGACCTTGAGGTCATAAAGTTTTCCAGTACCGTACATGAATTGCCACAACCCGGTCGCCCCAACATACGAGCGTGCCTTGGGGTTGAGTGCACTTTCTACCACTGCGAGGTATTTGATTTCGAGGGGCATGTCGTACTTGTCGAGGTGCTCTTCAAACATTGGGAAGTAGTATTGCCCGTGGGCCATCATTCGCGATAAGCGCGCAGTCCCGTATTTGAGGTAACGTTCCAGGTAGCGCTTGACCACAGGATTGTACGCCATTTCAAAAGGCGTTCGGGCGTCCAATTCTGCCATGTAGTATTCGAATACACTATCCGATAACGGCAAAGGGCTAATGGTATCTACCTCAGGCAGGCTGTGGAAGGCAAACATGAGGTGTTCACTGTCCAATCTCGCTAGTCGCTCGTCGAGTGCATGTAAGGCTGCTGAATCTAAATCTGTGGCGGGAGCCAGGATTGAATCGGCCACCACTTCAGAAGAATCTACTGCCGTTTCTTGACCAAAGGCAGAGAAGGCCAGTAGGCTGGCAAAGACTAGGGAGAATGTGCGCATTTTTATTGCTTTTGAATCCATGCTGCGATGGCCAACGTGTCCAAATCTGAACCGTTTGCACCCATCACTTGAAGCCCGATAGGGAGCCCTTTTGGATCCACACCGATAGGAATACTAACGGCTGGAGTACCTGCAATATTGGCTTGAACCGTGAAAATATCTTCGAGGTAGTTTACTGTTGGGTCGCTTACCTCGCGGCCCAGTTCAAAGGCAGTTGAAGGCGTCGTTGGACTTAGCAGTACATCGTATTCACTCAACGTCTTATCCGTCCATTCCTTCACCATGCGGCGAACCGCTTGTGCTTTGCCAAAGTAGGCGTCGTAATATCCTGCACTCAATACGAACGTACCGAGCATAATTCTTCGTTGCACCTCTTTACCGAAACCGGCACTGCGGCTTTTCTTGTAGACGCTCTCTAGGTCGCTTACGTCTTCCGCACGGAAACCGGCGTGGACGCCGTCGAAACGGGCAAGGTTAGAGCTCGCTTCAGCTGTGGTGAGGATGTAGTACACGGGAACGAGTGCGTCAAGCAATTCAAATTCTACAGGCTCTACTACACAACCGGCATTTTCGAGCAATTCAAGCTGTGCTTGGAAGGCTTTCTTGACATTCGCATCCACCTTTGGATGGTCTACGGCAGTCTTCAAGTAGGCTACTTTTTTCGGGGCTTCTTTCGATGCAGGAGCCATGGGTTGTTGCATGGCAGTGGCGTCGAAATCATCTGCACCGGCCATTACTTCCATGACCTTAGCGGCATCTGCTACGTTGGCTGCAAATGGTCCAATCTGGTCAAAGCTAGAAGCATAAGCGATCAAACCGTGACGGCTAATTCTACCATATGAAGGTTTAAAACCTACAGTTCCAGTGAAGGCTGCTGGTTGACGGATAGAACCACCGGTATCTGAACCTAAAGCAACGTGGCACAACCCTGCGGCTACTGCAGCGGCCGATCCGCCCGAAGAACCTCCAGGAACTTTTGTTGGGTCAACGGGATTCTTCACTGCGCCAAAAGCGGAGTTTTCATTGGCCGATCCCATGGCGAATTCGTCACAGTTGGTGCGTCCAATAAAAACAGCGTCTTCTGCCAATAGACGTTCTACGGCTGTGGCAGAGAATTGGCTTTCAAAACCTTCTAAAATCTTTGAGGCAGCGCTCACTTTGTGGCCGCGGTAACAGATGTTGTCCTTTAGCGCGATGACCATACCGGCCAACTTTCCCGCAGTTCCTTGAGCGATCTTTTCGTCGACTTCCTGCGCTTTTTCACGCGCCTCGTCGGCCCATACTTCTAGGAAGATGTTTAGATCTTTGGTTTGCTCAATTTTGGACAAAAAAGTCTCAACCGCTTGTGCAGTGCTGCTCATAATCGAATGATTTCGGGCTTATTCCTTAGAATCTTCTGTGTTTTCGTCGTCTGCTACGCCGTCCTTGAATTCCTTCACGCCACGACCTAGTCCGCGCATTAGCTCAGGGATCTTACGACCACCGAACAAAAGCAATACGACTACAAGAATCAAAATCATTTGGTTGGGACCCATGATCCCTAGAAATGCTGTGCTCATTTGCTTGAATTTTGAGCGACTAAAATACCGATTTTTTGCCGGATAACCCGCGGCTAATATTCGAGCAATTCTCTGAGCTTCGCAGCCACTTTTTCCGCATTCGGAAGCATCGCGTGTTCCAGCGTGCCATTGAGTGGGATTGCAGGCACATCTTCACTGCCTAAGAGCATTACCGGTGCATCCAAACTTTCGAAACAATCCGACTGTACAGCACCTTGCAGGGCCCCTGCAAAAGAAGGGGTTGCGCTTTCCTCTGTGAGCACTAGAACGCGGCCGTGTCTGCGGCTTTGTGTCATGACTAGGTCTCGATCCCAAGGGGCCAAGGTTCTCAAATCAACGATACTGACTTTGCCGTCAAACTCTTCAGCAGCTTTCTG
>QQUU01000068.1 GCA_003385605.1 Bacteroidota bacterium | reverse complement strand
CCACCAGTATACAGGTCCAATTCATTTCCTGTGCGTTTCTCGTAGTCCTTAATCCACCCTTTCATATAGCCGCGCAAGTACTCACGGAAGTACGGAGCAAGACCGGCAGTGTGGCTTTGCGGACGAAACTCTAGCTGTATAGGCAGCTCCTTCAAACTGTCCTTGGCCTCCTCAGTAAGCAGGCCATTTTTAACCATCTGGACAAAGACTTGGTCACGGCGTTGCTTCGCGCGCTCAGGATAGCGACGTGGGTTGTACAGCGAAGGATTCTTTGCCATAGCCACTAATACCGCAGCTTCCTCTAGTTGAAGGTCAATGGGTTTCTTATTGAAGTATACTCGGGCCGCTGAGTTGATCCCAACCGCTTGGTAGAGGAAGTCAAATTCGTTGAGGTACAAGGCGATAATTTCCTCCTTGGTGTACATTCTTTCGAGCTGTGCAGCAATGATCCATTCGCCCAATTTCTGACCAATACGCTCCACAATGTTTCGTGCAGGGTCATTGAACTGCATCTTCGCGAGCTGTTGGGTCAGTGTAGATCCACCACCCTTTCGGCCCAGTCCTGAAAGTGCACGGGCCAAAGCTCTGGCATCAATCCCACTGTGCTTAAAGAAGCGCTCATCTTCCGTCGCAACTAATGCGTTGATCAGGTTCGGAGAGATTTCATCGTAGGTTGCCGCAGTTCTGTTTTCACGGAAAAAGGTCCCCAAAACCTCACCGTCTTCGGTGATGATTTCAGTGGCCAATTTGGTGTCGGGATTCGCAATCTGTTCGATGGACGGCAATTTTCCAAAGGCACCCAAAGAGGTCAAGTACAAAGCCAGCGCCAACCCCCAAACAGGGCCGGTTAAAATGACCAATGACCAAACTATCTGTTTGGTGTACTTACGCTTTGCGCCTTCTTCTTGTTGCTTTGCCATAGTTCAAAAATAGCCTTTTGTCCGCCGCACTATTAACGTACGATAAGAACTTTTCCTTGTGCCGTTACTTCTCCTAAATCGTCCGTGGCGTAGATGATATACACACCAGATGCTACCGGATGACCGTCCAATTTTGTTCCGTCCCATTGCGCCTGTCCACCGGCAGCCTGCATGTCGTAGACCAGGGCGCCAGTCACGTCCGTCACCTTAATTCTTGCGTCCTCGCTGTTTCCTTGGATGAAAATAGGCCCTTCGTAGCCCGGGCGAACCGGGTTGGGATAGATGTGTAATTCTGGGTAGTAGCCGCTGTATCCTGGCGTGGCATCTCCTCTAAAACCAATCAATCCAGCATCCGTAGCAATCAATACTTCACCGGTCGTAGGATCAGTGGCTATGCTTAAAATATTGTTGCTCAACAACGGACTATTTTCCGCCGTGAACTGATGAATGGTTCTTAACCCGTCTGGGCTGACCAAGAACAGGCCTGCACCTCGAGTACCGAGCCACTTTTGATTGCCGCCGTCTACATGGATGGCGCTCACCGGATTTTCTCCAAGCAATTTCTGAACGACCCCTTCTTCTTCAAAAAGAATCGGCCGTGCATCTCTGCTGCCCGTGCCGTCAAACACATTTTCTGGGCTGTACAAAACCACCAATCCTTCATCGGTACCTATCCAAAGCTCGCCGTCGTTATCAAAGGCCATGCTTAGCACCTTATCTGAAGGAAGGTTCCCGTTTCCAACCCCTGAGCTTACCTGACGCTTAATGCCAACGCCTCCGTTTTCCGAATAGCCGTACAAGCCGTTGGTTCTGCTTTGGATAAAGACCATTCCGTCCTGGGCGACCACGTCTTTTAGGGCTACGGCATCGGCCCCAGGACTCAGCGAGTAGGCACTAAAGTTGCCCTCTTCGTCAATGCTGTAAAGTGGTGTGCTCACCAAGGACTGCACGCCCCAAAGGGTTCCGTTTTCGTCGAAGGTGATGCCCCCGGTGCGAAGGTCGCTTGCGTTACCGCCAACGCCTTTTAAGACACCACCGGTATTGGTGGTATTGAAGAAGGCTGCCGTATCGGCAAACGAAGGATCGCTGATGCCTTCGAGCTTAATAAGTCCCTTGCCCCATGAGCTTAGGTAAAGTTCGCTGGCGCCTGTAGCTGATATTTTGAATGCAGCGTCGACAATATCTGTAGCGCTGTAGAGTTTTTCATAGCCGAAATTGGTCCAATCTTGCCCCGAATACACACTGGCTCCATCGGCGACGAAGGTTTTGGTCCAAAGGTCCGTCAGTGCACCCGGTGCGAGGATCACGCCGCCAAAGCTCTCGGGACCGCCCGGATTCAAGGAATTTGAGAAGGTGAAGTTCCTGCCCTGCCCGTAGCTAATCACCTTGTACGAACGGTCGCTGTAGGGCGAAGGCGGCAAAAATCTTTTCACCTTACTGCCATCGCGTACACGGATCAGACCGGTTTTGAAGTTGCCGATGTAGATAGAGCCGTCGGCTTCATGTTGAACTGCAGCGATGGGGCGCAATACACCTTGCGCGAAAAGGGCGCTTGAGATGTTGAGGGAATCGCCAAAGGTGTTTTTCGCTGTGGATTCACGCGCTAACACATTGAATTCTCTGGTTATAATGAGCCAATTGGCCGTCGTTGAAATGTCTTGGATGCTTTGACCACCTACGCCCGATTGAAACGGCGTAGGGTAGCCTTCCGCCGTCCATTGCCCCGTTGAATTTTCAGCCAAGGCCAACAAATAGGACCCTGAGGTTAGATCGTCTACGGCATAGATGAAGCGCTGTTCCGAAGGGAAGTAGGTGATGTGCTGAGGATCGAATTGGTCAAATCCTAAACGGTAATCTGTCGTGCTCCAAGATGGTAGTGTTTCCTTCAAATCGCCTATCAGAAATTCAGTGTTGAGTGAAGGCGAGTAGGCCACTGCCATACCTGAAGGGTTGATATCGAACGATTTAATAGCTATGGGGGAGAAGTTTGCTCCTAGCAGCAGGGTGCGACCGGCGAGGCGGGTGGCTATGTTAAATTCTACGAGGCCGAAGTCGGTCGCGATATAGGCCATTCCGTTGTAAAACGAGATATCGTTAATGCGCTTGAGTCCAGTGTACGAAGGGGTCTCTTCGATCGCTGCGATAGAGGAGATGCCCAGGGAGGTCCAGATGTCTAAGCGCCCGTTGGCGTAGCCAATCCATACAGTGCCGGAGGCCTCGTCGGCCTTTAGCGCCGTGATGTTCGATCCGGTCAATCCATTGATGCGTGAATAGCGAGAGATTTCGTCCGAATTGGAATTGACCACCAATAAATTATTCGAGGAAGCAGCGAAAACGTAGTCGTCCAGTGCCGCGGTGTATTTAAAGGTGTTGTACGGCAGGTGATCCACCCAGAATTCAAAGGGCTCGGCGCCGGCTATTTTGTCCTGATCCTGAGCATATAAGCAGGCCGAGGGTAGGCAAACACTGAGGATTGTTATCGGAATGATAAAAAATAACCGGAGCTGTCTGTACATGCGTTCAATTTACGACCTTAGTAGAGGAATAAACGTATGGAATTGTACGTTTATGATGCAAAATAATAACGACCATGGCATGCAGTAATTGTAGTAGCGGTGGCGGCGTTCCTAAAGGCTGTAAAAGCAACGGCTCGTGTGGAACTGGAGGATGCAATAAACTGCCAGTCTTTGATTGGCTTTCAAATATGGAACTTCCCTCAACCGAGAAACCATTTGATTGGGTTGAGGTCAGATTTAAAAACGGTCGCAAGGAATTTTACCACAATGCGAACGAATTAACACTCCAGGTTGGAGATGCAGTGGCTGTTGAGGCCCACTCCGGACATGATTTAGGCAACGTTTCCATCGTTGGGGAGCTGGTAAAGCTCCAAATGAGTAAGAAAAAATTCAAGCCTGAGAAGCAGGAGCACCACATGAAGGTGTACCGTCATGCTTCAGAGAAGGATTTAGAAAAATGGGCTGAAGCCCGTGCATTGGAGAAGGATACCATGATGCGCAGCCGCGAGGTGGCACTTCGATTGGGTCTTAAAATGAAGATCTCCGATGTAGAATACCAAGGGGACGGCACCAAGGCCATCTTCTATTACACGGCAGACGAACGTGTGGATTTCCGTCAATTGATTCGTGAGCTTGCACAGCTCTTCGGCATTCGCATTGAGATGAAACAGATCGGTGCACGCCAGGAAGCGCAGCGTCTAGGGGGGATTGGCTCCTGTGGTCGCGAACTGTGTTGTTCCACCTGGCTTTCAGATTTCCGTAGTGTGAATACAGCCGCAGCGCGCTACCAGCAGCTCAGTCTGAACCCTCAGAAATTGGCCGGACAGTGTGGTAAGCTAAAGTGTTGTTTGAACTACGAGCTCGACAGTTACATGGAGGCGGTTAAGCGCTTCCCATCACCGAACAAGAAGCTCAAGCTCAAGGGCGGTGTAGCATTTTTCCAGAAGATGGACATCTTTAAGGAGATGTTGTGGTACGCTACAAATAGTAACCCAAACGATTGGGTACCACTAAAGCTGGATCAAGTCAATGAAATCCTCAAAGCCAACGAGAACGGTGAGTTCCCAGAGGATTTGGGTGATTTCCGTTTCGAAGAAGTGAAGGTTGAAAAGGTCACAGGTTTGGAAGTAGCGGACTTTGTGGGGGGCAATGCAGAAGACAGCATTACGCGTTTCGACCAACCTAAGAAGCGTCGTGGTCGTGGCAACCGCAATAGAAACCGCAACCGCAACAGGAACAAAAAACAAGGCGACAAGGCTCCAAAGAAGTAATGAAGAAGATCCTACCTCTATTGGCCGCAGTGCTATTGGCCTCCTGTGGAAAGAATGTGGTGCTCGACGAACTGCACACCTTTGAGGACAGTAGGTGGCACATGGATTCTGTAGTAACGGTAGTCTGGGAGCCCGAGCAATCGGAAGATCCGGTCTTTATGAGCATGTACATCCGTCATTCGACGGAGTATCCGTACAACAACCTCTTCTTGTTTAGAAGCATTGAAAGCACTCAAGGAGTAGAGTACACGGATACGGTTAATGTGGCATTGGCCGACCCACTAGGGGTATGGAACGGTTCGGGGATGAGCAATCTGAAAACGTTAGAAATCCCGATCGGACAAGGAGCAGTGCGCTTTCGTGACGACGAGCGCTACACTTTAAAAATCACCCAAGGCATGCGCGATACCGTATTGTACGGCATTCAAGATGTCGGGGTCCAATTCGAGCAGGTT
>QQUU01000100.1:0-2500 GCA_003385605.1 Bacteroidota bacterium | reverse complement strand
TCAAGAGGGAAACAGCCCAGACCACCAGCTAAGGCCCCTAAATGATTGCTAAGTGATAAAGGATGTGGGAATGCTGAGACAATCAGGAGGTTCGCCTAGAAGCAGCTATCCTTTAAAGAGTGCGTAATAGCTCACTGATCAAGCGCACCTGCGCCGAAAATGAACGGGGCTAAGTAATCTGCCGAAGCTGTGGGATCTTTAAGATCGGTAGGGGAGCGTTCCACAATAGATTGAAGCATTAGCGTAAGCGGGTGTGGACGAAGTGGAAGTGAGAATGTCGGCTTGAGTAGCGAAAACATTGGTGAGAATCCAATGCCCCGAAAACCTAAGGTTTCCTCCGGAAGGCTCGTCCGCGGAGGGTGAGTCAGGACCTAAGGCGAGGCCGAAAGGCGTAGCTAATGGACAACGGGTTAATATTCCCGTACCATCTATTACTGATATCGAGGGACGGAGAAGGCTAAGCCAGCCGGATGTTGGTTACCGGTTTAAGCGTTAAAGGTGTTGAGGAGCGGCGAAAACGCTCTGAGCTAAGGCGTGAGTACGAGATACCAAGGTATCGAAGTGGTTGATGTCATACTTCCAAGAAAAGCTCGGAATATCATAAGTTATAGATGCCTGTACCCGAAACCGACACAGGTAGGTAGGTAGAGTATACCAAGGGGCGCGAGATAACTCTCTCTAAGGAACTCGGCAAAATTACCTCGTAACTTCGGAAAAAGAGGTACCCCCGCGAGGGGGTTGCAATACATTGACCCTGGCGACTGTTTACCAAAAACACAGGTCTCCGCTAATTCGCAAGAAAAAGTATGGGGGCTGACGCCTGCCCAGTGCCGGAAGGTTAAAGAAGTTGGTTAGTCCTCGGACGAAGCTGGCGACTGAAGCCCCGGTGAACGGCGGCCGTAACTATAACGGTCCTAAGGTAGCGAAATTCCTTGTCGGGTAAGTTCCGACCCGCACGAAAGGCGTAACGATCAGGGTACTGTCGCGGAGATAGGCTCGGCGAAATAGACATGTCTGTGAAGATGCGGACTACCTGCACCTGGACAGAAAGACCCTATGAAGCTTTACTGTATCTTGGAATTGGGTTTGGTCATGGCTTGCGCAGGATAGGTGGGAGGCTTTGAAGATGGTCTTGCGGGATCATTGGAGCCACTGGTGAGATACCACTCTAGTCATGATAAAATCCTAACTTTGAACCGTTATCCGGTCAAAGAACAGTTTCAGGTGGGCAGTTTGACTGGGGCGGTCGCCTCCTAAAAGGTAACGGAGGCGT
The DNA here is from genome assembly GCA_003385605.1 of Bacteroidota bacterium. Lineage (GTDB taxonomy): Bacteria > Bacteroidota > Bacteroidia > Flavobacteriales > Schleiferiaceae > UBA10364. Next base: position 1,227 of record QQUU01000100.1, on the reverse strand, counting down.
GCAAAGGTTCCCTCAGGCTGGTTGGACATCAGTCGTAGAGTGTAAAGGCATAAGGGAGCTTGACTGCGAGACCTACAAGTCGAGCAGAGACGAAAGTCGGCCTTAGTGATCCGACGGTTCCGAGTGGAAGGGCCGTCGCTCAACGGATAAAAGTTACTCTAGGGATAACAGGCTGATCTCCCCCAAGAGTTCACATCGACGGGGAGGTTTGGCACCTCGATGTCGGCTCATCGCATCCTGGGGCGGTAGTACGTCCCAAGGGTTGGGCTGTTCGCCCATGAAAGCGGTACGCGAGCTGGGTTCAGAACGTCGTGAGACAGTTCGGTCCATATCCGGTGCAGGCGTTAGAGTATTGCGAAGACTCCTCCTTAGTACGAGAGGACCGGGGGGAATGCACCGCTGGTGTACCAGTTATCGTGCCAACGGTAAACGCTGGGTAGCCAAGTGCAGTTTGGATAACTGCTGAAAGCATCTAAGTAGGAAGCCAGCTTCAAGATGAGTACTCTCACCGCTATAAGCGGGTAAGATCACGGCAAGAACAGCCGTTTGATAGGCATCAAGTGTAAGTGCAGTAATGTATTCAGCTGAGATGTACTAATAGATCGAGGGCTTATTTTAACTATGCTTTGCCTTTACAGTTTTGAAAGTTTAAGGTTTTGGTGTTTATAGCGTAATGGAACCACTCCGATCCATCCCGAACTCGGTAGTTAAACGTTACAGCGGCGATAATACTTAGGGAGTCGTCCCTTGGGAAGGTAGCACAATGCCAAAACCATATATTTTATCATTTTTATTTTTTAATTGCCTAAATATATTCATCAAGTAATTCCTAACAAAACAAGCTGGTTTTACTACTTTACGCACTAAAGCTAATGTGACATTTAATAATATCAGTGTAAAAAATAAATAGTGAACCAGACATAAGTAACATTTGTCTTTGTCTAGTTCACTATTTAGTTTTTACACTGATATTTCAGCTTTTTCTCTTATGAAGTTTTTTACAGTCATAAATCGTAATACTGTTTCATCGATCTTCATACTTCTTTCTAGTGCAGTAATGACTTCTCCGTTTGCCTCATAATTCATTTGGATATAAAACCCGTCTTTGAATTTTTTCATTGCATATTTTAGATGTCTACGCCCACGGTTTTGGGTCATTACATTTTGAGCCCCCTTTTCAGCTAACATTAATTGATAAGTTTCAATTACTTTAGCTAAACTATCTTC
>QQUU01000009.1:2500-6152 GCA_003385605.1 Bacteroidota bacterium | reverse complement strand
GCAACCAGGCTTCTAAGGGAGCACCAATTTCATAAACGTTGGGTGCGATTGCCTTTCGTGGGTTCGCACCGCCCTCGTATTTGCGCGCGTTTTTCAAAACCTGCGTTGCGATGGCGCGCATATCGGTAAGATCTTCCAGCCCTGTATTCACAACATGAACCAGACCGACCGCGTCGTAGGTTTGCTGCATCGCTTCTTCGAGCTCGGCACTGGGCTTCAGCGGGGCATCATTTACACGAAATTTGTTTCCGTCAATTACAAATCGCTCGGGCGCAATCGCGTACTCACCATTCCACCACTTCGGTTCGATGATGTTTGGCAATGGGGCAAAAGCTTCTTCAGCGATCGTAGACATTGTGACGTTCAACTCATTTTGTTTTTACAAACGGACAAACATTTTAGACGCCTGCACCGTGTTCGACAATGCAAGGGCCGCGGTTTTTTAGAGCATTAGCGACATAGCATATAAAGATTTCTTTATTTAAGGCAAGTTTGGCACGAACGATCCGGTTTTCGTGACAAATGCTAAGCGATCATCGCCCTGAGTCTCAGGCACAAAAAAAACCCGGGATGCAGTGCACCTCGGGGGTTTGGCGTTAAAAGCGCGGGCTAGGCACTTACCCCTGCGTCGCCTGGCATAACCTCCCTCCTGGAGGCCACGATGACTGACGGTCATCACCTCGATGTGCACAAACAAAAAAGCCCCAGCACGAGGCTGAGGCTTTTTCGCTGAATAAAAGCTTGGCGATGACCTACTCTCACATGGGGAAACCCCACACTACCATCGGCGCTAATCCGTTTCACTTCCGAGTTCGGGATGGGATCGGGTGGTTCCAGACCGCTATGGTCGCCAAGCAAACTGTGGGCAACAGCTCTCGCTGTCCCCGAAATACGTAAATGAAGTAATTAGAGTCTCAAATCCAAGCCCAAATGGCCTCCTGTGAAGGAGTCACGGTCTGCTTCGGTGTTGTATGGTCAAGCCACACGGGCAATTAGTACTGGTTAGCTCAACGCCTCACAACGCTTACACACCCAGCCTATCAACGTCATAGTCTATAACGGCCCTTTAGACCCCCGAAGGGGTGTGAGAACTCATCTTGAAGGAGGCTTCCCGCTTAGATGCTTTCAGCGGTTATCCCGTCCGAACTTAGCTACCCGGCAATGCTTCTGGCGAAACAACCGGAACACCAGAGGTTCGTCCACTCCGGTCCTCTCGTACTAGGAGCAGCTCTTCTCAATTCTCAAAACGTCCACGGCAGATAGGGACCGAACTGTCTCACGACGTTCTAAACCCAGCTCGCGTACCACTTTAAATGGCGAACAGCCATACCCTTGGGACCGGCTTCAGCCCCAGGATGTGATGAGCCGACATCGAGGTGCCAAACACCGCCGTCGATGTGAACTCTTGGGCGGTATCAGCCTGTTATCCCCGGAGTACCTTTTATCCGTTGAGCGATGGCCCTTCCATACAGAACCACCGGATCACTAGGACCTACTTTCGTACCTGTTCGACTTGTCAGTCTCACAGTCAAGCACCCTTCTACCCTTGCGCTCATGGAACGATTTCCGACCGTTCCGAGGGTACCTTCGCGCTCCTCCGTTACTCTTTGGGAGGAGACCGCCCCAGTCAAACTACCCACCATACGCTGTCCCTGCACCGGATAACGGTGCGAGGTTAGAACCCCAAATTAACCATGCTTTTATTTCAAGGTTGGCTCCACCGAGACTGGCGTCCCGGTTTCATAGCCTCCCAGCTATCCTACACAGATTAATTCAGAGTCCAGCGCAAAGCTGTAGTAAAGGTTCACGGGGTCTTTCCGTCTAGCCGCGGATACACAGCATCTTAACTGCGATTTCAATTTCACTGAGTCTTGGGTGGAGACAGCGTGGCCATCGTTACACCATTCGTGCAGGTCGGAACTTACCCGACAAGGAATTTCGCTACCTTAGGACCGTTATAGTTACGGCCGCCGTTTACCGGGGCTTCGATCAAGAGCTTCGCTTACGCTAACCCCATCAATTAACCTTCCGGCACCGGGCAGGTGTCACACCCTATACGTCCACTTTCGTGTTTGCAGAGTGCTGTGTTTTTAATAAACAGTCGCAGCCACCTGGTCACTTCGACCAGCCTCAGCTTAGGGAGCAAGTCCCATCACCAAAGCCGGCGTACCTTCTCCCGAAGTTACGGTACCATTTTGCCTAGTTCCTTCACCCAAGTTCTCTCAAGCGCCTTGGTATTCTCTACCAGACCACCTGTGTCGGTTTCGGGTACGATCGTCTGTTATCTGAAGCTTAGAAGCTTTTCCTGGAAGCATGGCATCAACAACTTCATCTCCTTAGAGACTCGTCATCACCTCTCGGCATATAAGATCCCGGATTTGCCTAAGATCTCTGCCTACTAGCTTGAACAGGGACTACCGTCGCCCTGATTGCCTAGCCTTCTCCGTCCCTCCATCGCAATAACAGCCGGTACGGGAATATTTACCCGTTTCCCATCGACTACGGCTTTCGCCCTCGTCTTAGGGGTCGACTCACCCTGCCCCGATTAGCGTTGGACAGGAACCCTTGGTCTTTCGGCGTGGAGGTTTTTCACCCCCATTATCGTTACTCATGTCAGCATTCGCTCTTCTGATACCTCCAGCAAACTTCACAATTCACCTTCAGCGGCTTACAGAATGCTCCTCTACCATGCCCTAAGGCATCCGTAGCTTCGGTACTATGTTTAGCCCCGTTATATCTTCCGCGCAGGCCGACTCGACTAGTGAGCTATTACGCTTTCTTTAAAGGGTGGCTGCTTCTAAGCCAACCTCCTAGCTGTCTGAGCCTTCCCACATCGTTTCCCACTTAACATAGATTTTGGGACCTTAGCTGACGGTCTGGGTTGTTTCCCTTTCCACGACGGACGTTAGCACCCGCCGTGTGTCTCCCATGATTGCACTCACTGGTATTCGGAGTTTGCCTCGGGTTGGTAAGTCGGGATGACCCCCTAGCCGAAACAGTGCTCTACCCCCAGTGGTGAGACATGAGGCACTACCTAAATAGTTTTCGAGGAGAACCAGCTATCTCCGGGCTTGATTAGCCTTTCACTCCGATCCACAACTCATCCCCTGGCTTTTCAACGACAGTGGGTTCGGTCCTCCAGTCAGTGTTACCTAACCTTCAACCTGGTCATGGATAGATCGCCCGGTTTCGGGTCTAATGCGTGCAACTAACGCCGGTTAAAACTCGGTTTCCCTACGGCTCCCCTATCTGGTTAACCTTGCTACACACATTAAGTCGCTGACCCATTATACAAAAGGTACGCCGTCACCCCGTAGGGCTCCGACTGCTTGTACGCACACGATTTCAGGTTCTATTTCACTCCCCTCTCCGGGGTTCTTTTCGCCTTTCCCTCACGGTACTGGTTCACTATCGGTCTGGCAGGAGTATTTAGCCTTGGAGGATGGTCCCCCCATATTCAATCAGGATATCACGTGTCCCGACCTACTCGATTTCACTTCAATTGACCTTTCGCGTACGGGGCTATCACCCACTATGGCCGTCCTTTCCAGAACGTTCCGCTAAATCAAAAGAAGCTTAAGGGCTAGTCCCCTTTCGCTCGCCGCTACTTAGGGAATCTCGGTTGATTTCTTTTCCTCCGGGTACTTAGATG
>QQUU01000046.1:0-2500 GCA_003385605.1 Bacteroidota bacterium | reverse complement strand
ATCAAACTCGGAGATAGCTGGTTCTCCGCGAAATCTATTTAGGTAGAGCGTCATCCGAATACCCCGGGGGGTAGAGCACTGGATGGGTAATGGGGCCCCACAGGCTTACTGATCCTAACCAAACTCCGAATACCCGGGAGTACTAGATGGCAGACACACTGCGGGTGCTAACGCCCGTAGTGGAGAGGGAAACAACCCTGACCGACAGTTAAGGCCCCCAATTCATGGCTAAGTGGGAAAGCAGGTGGGACGACCAAAACAACCAGGAGGTTGGCTTAGAAGCAGCCATCCTTTAAAGATAGCGTAACAGCTCACTGGTCTAAATAAGTTGTCCTGCGGCGAAGATGTAACGGGGCTCAAGCCATGAGCCGAAACTTCGGACGCAGTAATGCGTGGTAGCGGAGCGTAGTGTGATATAGCACCACGCCTCTTTAGCAATTCTTCTGAATTGCCTTGGAGGCTTAGGTGCTTTCTGTGAAGCCGGGCTGTAAGGCATCCGGTGGAGAGATCACTAGTGAGAATGATGACATGAGTAGCGACAAAGAGTGTGAGAGACACTCTCGCCGAAAGTCCAAGGGTTCCTGCTTAAAGCTAATCTGAGCAGGGTAAGCCGGCCCCTAAGTCGAGGCAGAAATGCGTAGACGATGGGAACTAGGTTAATATTCCTAGGCCAGGAGGATGTGACGGATCATGAAGGTTGTTCACCCTTATTGGATTGGGTGGGCCGCTAATTGGTTCCTGGAAATAGCCCTCCATCAGACCGTACCCTAAACCGACACAGGTGGACTGGTAGAGCATACCAAGGCGCTTGAGAGAACTATGTTGAAGGAACTCGGCAAAATACCTCCGTAAGTTCGCGAGAAGGAGGCCCGGTTCCTAGGCAACTAGGGGCTGGGGGCACAAACCAGGGGGTGGCGACTGTTTACTAAAAACACAGGGCTCTGCGAAGTCGCAAGACGACGTATAGGGTCTGACGCCTGCCCGGTGCCTGAAGGTTAAAAGGAGGGGTGAGAGCTCTGAATTGAAGCCCAGGTAAACGGCGGCCGTAACTATAACGGTCCTAAGGTAGCGAAATTCCTTGTCGGGTAAGTTCCGACCTGCACGAATGGCGTAACGACTTCCCCGCTGTCTCCAACATAGACTCAGCGAAATTGAATTGCCTGTCAAGATGCAGGCTTCCCGCGGTTAGACGGAAAGACCCCGTGCACCTTTACTACAGCTTCGCACTGGCATCAGGCACAGCATGTGCAGGATAGGTGGTGGGCTTTGAAGCAGAAACGCCAGTTTCTGTGGAGCCTCCCTTGAGATACCACCCTTGTTCTGCTTGATGTCTAACCGCGGTCCGTTATCCGGATCCGGGACCCTGCGTGGCGGGTAGTTTGACTGGGGCGGTCGCCTCCCAAAGAGTAACGGAGGCGCGCGAAGGTTGGCTCAGAGCGGTCGGAAATCGCTCGTTGAGTGCAATGGCAGAAGCCAGCCTGACTGCGAGACTGACAAGTCGAGCAGAGACGAAAGTCGGCCATAGTGATCCGGTGGTCCCGAGTGGAAGGGCCATCGCTCAACGGATAAAAGGTACGCCGGGGATAACAGGCTGATACTGCCCAAGAGTCCATATCGACGGCAGTGTTTGGCACCTCGATGTCGGCTCATCTCATCCTGGGGCTGGAGCAGGTCCCAAGGGTATGGCTGTTCGCCATTTAAAGAGGTACGTGAGCTGGGTTTAGAACGTCGTGAGACAGTTCGGTCCCTATCTGCCGTGGGTGTAGGATACTTGAGAGGAGTTGCCCCTAGTACGAGAGGACCGGGGTGAACGATCCACTGGTGGACCTGTTGTTGCGCCAGCAGCAGTGCAGGGTAGCTATGATCGGACAGGATAACCGCTGAAGGCATCTAAGCGGGAAGCCCCCCTCAAAACAAGGTATCCCTGAGGGCCGTGGAAGACCACCACGTCGATAGGCCGGAGATGTAAGCATGGTAACATGTTCAGTTGACCGGTACTAATGGCCCGATAGGCTTGATTTGAACCAGTAATAGTCAGACTATTACAATCCAATCAAAGTCATACATAAAACCCTGACTTGGACTGATGTTATTTATTCGGTTTGGTGGCCATAGCACGAGTGAAACACCCGGATCCTTTCCGAACCCGGCCGTTAAGCACCGTCGCGCTGATGGTACTGCATCTTAAGGTGTGGGAGAGTAAGTCACCGCCAAACCTAATAAATAACATCAACGTATCTCTCTACGATGACATAACACCCATGACGCGGGATGGAGCAGCCCGCTCAACTGGTCGAACCCTCCACTGGAGGCTTCTCTAACCAGCCTCGCCTCGTCAGGCTCATAACCTGACAAAGCAATCTGCACCAAAGGACGCGGGATGGAGCAGCCCGGTAGCTCGTCAGGCTCATAACCTGAAGGTCGCAGGTTCAAATCCTGCTCCCGCAACCAAATCATTAATTAAATTCCATACATCGTCGACTGTGACCTGCGCCTTGTG
>QQUU01000097.1 GCA_003385605.1 Bacteroidota bacterium | reverse complement strand
CGACGAGTCCTGTGCGCTTACCATGGAAGTAGCAGCGAAGAACATTAGTAAGCATATCGGCAACTTCAGTCGTTCCATCCTCGAGGTGAAGGGTCCTTAATTAGTCTTTGTAGAGCTTGAGCACTTCCTCGCCTGTTGTTGTGATTACCTTGGCCAGGTAGATACCAGCAGGGTACAAGCTTGCATCAATATCCACCGTACCGTCACCTTTTGGCTCAACTTTCTCCAAAAGTTTACCGTCGATACTGAATACAATAACATCGGTTATAGTGAGTGTCGGATTAGACAACGTCCAGCGGTCTGAAGCCGGATTTGGATATACAGAAATTGGGGCCAATTCCAACCCCTCATCACTTCCTAAGGGTACGTTGGCATACTTCACCTCGTCGAAGTAAAAGGTAGAGCCGGCACTTCCGTCTCCAACGTTGCTACTGCCTGCAACAAAATCAAACATAAACGCGAGGACATTCATATCTGTAGGAGCATTTGTAAAGTCGAAGGTAAGGGTCTCCCATTCTCCTGTTTTGGTCGTCTGAACACTGCGCTCTTCGCCCCAAAATGGCTTTTCTGCTTTCAGGGTTACATAGGTGCCTATGGCTGCATTGGTCCATACTTTCATGGTAATCTGCGGGTGATTGGTGAAGTCTAGATTATTGACAAATTCAATCTTGCTACCGCCCCACGGAGCCCCTAGATACCGAGTAATTTTCCCAACCATGGCGCTCCCGTTGGCTGCACTAATATCAGGGTTCGGCACCACGTCTGAAATGGCACTTTCAAAGTCAAAAAGGTGCCTAGGATTGGTGCCCGACTCAAAGGTAATCGGCGGACCGAGTCTAGGCGTGGCAACAAGTCCAGGCTTCTGTTCGATATCATCGATGTAAAAAGTATTTCCACCACCGTTGGTGTGGGGCTGCGGCATGATCACGAGATCTGCACTTCCTGCAGGGGCAGGGATACCAAAGTCAAAAGTCAAGGTTTCCCAAGCGCCACTTACCGTAGTCACGGCATCAACTTCTGAGGTATACGGCGACTCCAATTTTATTTTGATTACCGTTCCCACAGGCTCGGTGGTATATACCTTCATCGAAAGCACACTGCTTGCTGAGGTACTAAAGTCCAACGAGGACACCGAAGTTATCTTTCCTCCGGCCCACAGATCATTTACATTGACCTTCACAATTTTTGCAACCTTACTGCTGCTGTTTCCTGCAGTATCAGGATTGTCGACGATGGTAAACGTGGCGCCATCGTAACCAATCATCCCGGAGGTGGCACTTTCAAAATCGAATGGAAGTGTCTGTCCCCAGCTAACGGATACAATTGCTAAAAACAGTGTGGTCAAGAAATGTTTCATGAAGAGAATTTTTGGGTAACAGCCATCGATTAATTTTATTGGCTTGTCTCAGGGAAAGGTACACAAGAAACTAAGAAAGGGCCTCATCGCCCAAAGATTACCTTCCGGCCACATAAAAAAGCACTTGCTATTGCTAACAAGTGCTTTGAGTTACTTTGGATTTAAAGCATGCTATGCCATCATTTCAGCTTGCTTGATTGTGACATTTTCACAATGACATAAAGCGGAAGAACGCCAAGCACACCGTGCATGATCATCGGGTAGATACGCATAGATTCTGTGATGCCTTCAGGCATATTAGGATCATACTTCACTAACAAAACGGCAATTAGGTTGACGGCACTCAGAGAGAGCAGCGTTTTCAACATAAAAGATTTAACTAAAGGCTTGGCTTCCTCGTTCATCTCGTAGTCTGTGATATTCTTTTTTGCAGGGAACGAGATGATGCCCATTACTAAAAAGAGCGCAATAGAGGTAAGCGCAAGTATTTTATCATCATTATAGGTTGGAATGAGTGATGTTAACGCTAGAAGCGAGAATAGGAAGTACCCCAATAAGAAGTACAAGCGTTTAAGCATTACTGCACCATAAATACTTATGGCAGAGATTACAATTGCAACAATTAAGATTTCCATGTTTTAGAGTGTTTAGATGAATATTAAGATTTTGCTGTTCGAGATGTGTAGAAGGCCAAAACGGCTAAAACCGTGATTAAGCCTAGGGCAGGCATGGGGACATTTACAGGACTTGTGAAATGTTGAGTAAGTCCGTTTATCAGGAAGAAGGTGTACGCGATACCCGTATACAGCAGGACTTTTTTTGCGTTCACTAAAGGAAGATCTCGGGTTGAAAGAAGAATTATACCAATGACGATACAAGCTACGCCCAAAGGCCAATGCATTGCAGTCCCTACTTCAACGGCTCCAGGAGTGAGCATCTCCGATGGAAATGATTGTTCGGTTAAGGTTCGGCCTCCGATAATGAAGCCAATGCCTTGTAAGATGTTCAGTACCCCTATTAGGGTAATTGTGGTTTTTGTTTTCATGGCGAGTGTTTTTAGTTCTTTAAATATATCATTTTTACACCACCTGAAATAATTATTTGATTATGAATATGTTAAGCCATACTAAATACTCTTTAGCGCGCCTTTGTAGATAGATGGACTTTAGCGCAATCTTGACCATAAAAAAAGCACCTGCTATTGCTAACAAGTGCTTTTCTGTTGCTCCTCCTCTTGGGCTCGAACCAAGGACCCTCTGATTAACAGTCAGATGCTCTAACCAACTGAGCTAAGGAGGAATTTTATGTGCCGATTCTTTCAAATCGGGCTGCAATAATACGGCAATCCCCAATTTCCCACAATACTTGAGAATTTTTTTTTGGAATTGGCTTTTAAAATAATTGAAGGCCTCAACTGCCGCAATAAAGAGCAATACCGCCTTACCAACAGTAAACAAAAAGTGCGGAGAACCTTAGGTCCCCCGCACGAGCAAGCTGAAGTCTAGTAAAATCTACTATGTCTAATCGTTAACTTGAGCTATACGTTCTCCGACAAACAGCACATCACCCTCTTTAATGGAATCGTCCACAACTAAGAGCAGATGGGCTCTGCCGCCTTTCTTATATTTTATCTCTTGCCCAACCTTTAACCGTACTCCAGAGTTCGATTGTGGGCTCAAATTCGGATTCATTACCCCTGGAATAATCAGTGGTATTGATCGTAATGTTTCGTTTCGCAAAGTGAAGCCTATGTAGCGTTCGCCTTTGTCTGCTACTTCCTTTGCAGCCTTTGTAACCTCATAACTCACGCGAACCGCATTGTCCGACGTGTTATGCAATTCAAGCAGAGCCAAAGGAGGCACTGCCACCGTAGCTTTTCCAAATGGACCCAAACCAAAGCCGCTTAATTGGACACCACTGACTTTATTGACTGTCGCTACGTCAATTCCTTGACTGCTTTTGTTTTTCAATGCCAGTGCTGCATCTTCAGAATCCGGATAGCCTATGGTTACACGGCTATCTGCGGGAATTTCTACGATACTTTGTCCTTGGGCAACTGTGAACCAGGTTAGGGAGATTAGGAGCCATATTGCTTTCATATTTGTTATAACATACGTTAGGCAATAATGTTCTTTGGCACTCTCTTAATCATTTATATATCAATTATTTGTATTTTGAGATAACCAATAAACCGCTAGCCTAATTGTTACGTAACCAACAACAATTAGATATGAAAAAAATCATGTTCTTAGCCATTGTTCTAGCAATGGCAATTCCTGCTAAGGCGCAGGAAACCGTGTACATCTACATGCAATACAGACAGGTAGATCCTTCCCAGTCCGCTGAATTTGAGCGTAGAGAAATTGAATATTGGTCCAAAGTGGCAAAAGCAGCAATGGACAAAGGAGATATGTTAGGCTGGGTCCTTGCCAAAAGAATGGACCAAGGCGGTAACCATAATTACGTCTTTGCAAATGTTTTTTCAAGCATTGAAGACTTTGACGAGAATATCTGGACGAGTGATGTTATGGAGGCATTGCCCGTGCCAGTTGAGGAGGCAACGACCGAAGGCATGTCCAGCACCGTTGGTGATATGATTGTAAAATCAGAGGCTTACTGGTTCAACGGAGGCAACAAGTATTGGGTTTGGAATTACGGCCAACCTGATGATGTTCAAGGCTTTATTGATGAAAATAAAACCCTTTGGGGACCGTGGTTCCAGCGCCACGCAAAAGAAGGAAATATTCCTACGAAAAGCTGGGAGCTGTACCGTGTCCTTGCTCCTGCCACGTCCAAGCACGCATCGGTTTTGACGATAGATGGTTTTGACACCTATTCTGATGCCATTCAACACTGTGGAGGTGTTTTGTTACCGAACGACCTAGACGGTTGGGAGGATATCCAGAAAAACAGCAACATGAGTGAGATTATGCCGGATGGTTTTGGCGCCAGAGTTGTCTATCAGCGCATTCATTCTGTCTACGCAGACTAAATGATTTTAACCTCGTTTTTAAGAGCCGTGCATAAGCGCGGCTTTTTTAGTTTTTATACATTGTGAAACTAACCATACCCCGTTACCTTTGCCCCATCAAATAACCCAGAAGATGAGCTTATTAACTGTTGGAACCATGGCGTACGATGCCTTGGAAACACCCTTTGGAAAAACGGATCGCATCCTTGGTGGTGCAGCTACCTATATCGCTTTAAGTGCGAGCTACCACGTAGAAAAAAGCAATGTTGTTTCCGTTGTAGGGGCCGATTTTGAACAGCAACACCTCGACCTATTGAAATCGAAGGGAGCCGATCTTGACGGTGTTCAAATTATCAAGGACGGTAAGACGTTTTTCTGGAGCGGTAAGTACCATACAGACATGAACACGCGCGACACCATTGATACCCAACTCAATGTGTTGGCAGATTTTAACCCGATTGTTCCTGATGCATACAAAGACGCGAAGTATTTGATGCTCGGTAACCTCATGCCGTCTATTCAACAGCAGGTGTTGGACCAGTTACCACAACGTCCAAAATTGGTAGTTCTTGATACCATGAATTTCTGGATGGACAACTGTTGGGACGACCTCGTAGAAGCGTTGAAAGGCGTTGATGTTCTTACCATCAATGATGAAGAAGCGCGCCAGATGTCGGGCGAGTACAGCTTGGTAAAAGGTGCTAAGAAGATCATGACCATGGGGCCAAAGTTCCTCATCATCAAAAAGGGCGAGCACGGTGCCTTGTTGTTCCACGAAGACAAGGTGTTCAGCGCGCCGGCATTGCCGCTGGAAGAAGTGTTCGATCCAACAGGAGCTGGAGATACATTCGCAGGTGGCTTCATTGGCTATTTAGCGAAGACCGATGACATCAGTTTTGAAAACATGAAACGCGCTGTGATCTGGGGTTCAGCCATGGCAAGTTTTACGGTTGAAAAGTTCGGAACAGAGCGCATCGCAGAATTGACCACAGAAGAGATCAATGCACGCCTTGAGGCCTTCAAAAACCTTGTAAGCGTTGACATTCAGTTGGTGTAGCCAACAATACGATCAGATGAAAGACCCCGGAGCTAAGGCTTCGGGGTTTTTTCGTTTAAAATGGTATTTTAGTGGAACCAACCAACCAATGTCGCTCGCACTATGCACCAGCCAACAACATGGAGACTCCATGCACTCTTTGCAGTGTTGCTTTTGCTGTGCACCTCATTGACTCAGGCCCAGAATACAACTACCGATACAGCAGAACTAGAGCAAAGAATCCAACAGAGCCAGGATTCTATCCGCGCTATGGTTGAAGTTCAACCCGAACGACTCAGCCGATTTTTAGACGAAATCGAAGCCATTAAGGCAGCCGAGGAGCGTAAGTTCAACTTCTTTAACCGCATGGAGTGGGGTAAGGCAGCTCTCATAGGATTAATTCTTCTTGCTGGCGGTGTACTGTTGATTTTTGGAATAGTAAGAATCAACACAAACAGACTTGTACGCAATATGTCAAATCGTGCGCAGTCCCTGAAAAAGAACCTCGCTCGACACATTCCCGAATACCTCATTGGAGATTTGGTCCACGAGGAAACCATTTCACCTATGGTATGGAAGAATTGTGCTGTACTTCAGGTGGATATATTGGAAAACAAAACTTTTCGCAGTCCAGACGAACGCATCTACGCTATGGATACGCTCTTTAAAGCCTGTCAAGGACTTTCACAGAATCACGGGATTATTCAAATCAAGAATACAGGACAAAAGATATTGGCGGTTTGCAAGGCCTCCAAACTTACCCCCATGGAACAGGCAAACATCTCTGCTGGTTGCTTGAATGAGTTGCGATCCGCCATAGAGGCTCAATCCGAAACAGGTCTTACCTTAAAAGCAGGGATTACTTATGGCGATGTCGTCGCCGGTTTAACGAAGGGCGGTGATAAAACCAGTTTTGACATTTGGGGGCATCCTGTACAAGAGGTTCAAGAAATCACGCGTTCTTCGAAGCCAGGGACTATTTCAACCACGAAGTACATCGCACGCTCTTTAAACAAGAGTGAATTTTCAATCAATGAGGCCGAGGAAGGTCGATACGAGTTATGAGAAAAGTATCGACCATAGTATTCATTCTATCGTGCTTCTTTGCACTGGCTCAACAATCCCCATTCGATATAGAAGGAAATGAAGGTCACTGGGTCGATTCAGTGAACTCCCTGGTCACCGACTT
>QQUU01000109.1 GCA_003385605.1 Bacteroidota bacterium | reverse complement strand
GCGAAGGAATTGAAAGGCAAATAGCCCATTGAATTTTGAACCGTCTGTACACACATAGCGCAAGTAAATTATTGCTGTTTTTAGCAGGCGCCTTTTTGGTGGCCAATTGTGGTCGCCCAATTTCCCCAGAACATCCGCTCAAAAGAGAAAAGATCAACGACGGCGTCTCACGCAAAATCATTGTAGAGGACAAATTTGAATGGGCGCAGATATTTACACGCATTGAAGCAAACACTCCTGACGGCGAGCAAAGCTTTCGCGTTCAGGTTCGTTCGAAACAAGACAGCATCCTGTGGGCAGCCATTAGTGACGACATGATTGGACTACGGGTAGGGAAAGTCATTGTCATTGAGGACAGTGCCGCTTTTACTTCCACCCTGTTGGGGTTAGACTGGACAGGTTCCGCACACGATTTAGCGGGCATGACCGGCGTCGAAGTCCCCTTCCAATACCTCAATCGCTTACTGCGCGGACAGCTGATTAGCGCAGAGACGGCAATGCGTTATAGGTTTGATGCAAAGCGTGACTTATGGGTGACCAAATATGCCATCTCCGGAAACAGGAAGGTAGAAGTCGACCTCGACCGCGATCTACGCGTGAAACATATGACCATCACCGATCCTACTGAAATTGTGGACATTGAATACTCCAATACAGACGAGCGCACGGGCTACCCGAAAATGCTTGAATTGACCCTAAAATCTCGTCCCTCATACACGGTAAAAATTGAGGTCAGCGAAATCCGCACAGAAGGGCCGTACAACACCCCATTTAGTTTCTAATGAAGGCGCTACGAGTACTCATAGCGCTACTACTCTTTGCTTCGGTTTCTTACGGCCAAACCAAAGAAGAACTCCAAAAGCAAAAGGTGCTGCTGCAGGATCAGATAGATCTGGCCAGCACTCTATTGAAGCAGACTCAAAGTAATAGAGCGACCAGCTTGAACCAACTGCAGACCCTCAACCAAAAGATTGAAGCTCGCGAGCGACTGATCACCACAATGAATCGCCAGATTCGCAACATTGACCGTGAGGTCAAGGCCAAAGAGCAAGAGATTGTGGAGCTTGAGGTGCGCATCGATTCTTTGAAAGCAGATTATGCCAAGCTTATTGAACTCGCGCAGCGAAACCTACAGCCTGCGGATCAACTCATGTTCATCCTAAGCTCTAGTTCGTTTACTCAAGCATTAAAGCGCATCCAGTACTTCAAAGATATGACCGGGTACCGCGAAAGACAGGTCAAACAGATTGAAGGCGCACAGGTAGAATTGGCGCAAGAAAAGGAAGCGTTGATTGCGAAGAAAGCTGAAAAATTAAACGTTCAAAAAGCACAAGAAAACGAGAAAAACGAACTTCTCGTTGATGCGCAAGCGCAAGAAAAAACAGTGGCTACTCTTCAAAGTAAAGAAAGCGAGCTGAAAAAAGACATTCAGAAAAAGCAACGCGAAGCTCAACAGTTGGAGAAGCAAATCAAGCGCATCATTGCCGAGGAAATGCGAAAGGCAAAGCTGCGTGCTGAACGTATGGCCCTTGAGAAGGAAGCCGAAGATCTTGGCTTGGTGAAGGGGAAAGATTTCAATCCTCGAACTTCGAATAAGGTGTTGAAGCGACTGATAGATAAAGCACGCGCAGAAAAGGGCCTTGAAGTGCGCGACGACGGGCCTTCGTATGCTATGACGCCTGAAGCGCGAGCATTGGCCAACAACTTTGCCTCCAACAAAGGCGCCCTACCATGGCCAGTGGAACGTGGCTTGATCACCGGTAAGTTTGGGAAGCATCCGCACCCAGTAGTAAAGGGCGTTGTAGTCGATAACCCACATGTAGAAATCAGCACAGAAGTTGGCGCAGTAGTTCGCGCAAGCTTTGAAGGCGAAGTGAGCTCTGTGGTCCCTATTCCTGGGGCAAACGTGATGGTGTTGATCCGTCACGGGAACTATTTCACCGTGTACAGCAACCTCATCGGCGTGAAGGTGAAGGCAGGCGATATTATTAGCTTGAAGCAGCCTTTAGGAACGGCATTTACAGATGAAGAAGGAAAAACTATGGTCCAATTCGGCATTTGGAAAGACGCCGATATTCAAGATCCAGGGCCGTGGTTGGCAAAATAAAATTGGACCCGTATGAAACGCATATTTTACCTCAGCACTTGTGATACCTGCAAACGCATTTTAAGCAGTTGGAATACCAATGGCATCGAACTCCAAGACATTAAAACGGAGCCGATGACTGCTGAACAGGTCGATCAAATGATTGCCTTAGCGGGTTCTGCGGAGGCCTTGTTTTCCAAGCGTGCACGCAAATACAAGGAATTGGGGTTGAAAGACAAGTCCCTCAGTGAGGCCGATATTCGCCAGCTAATAATCGAAGAATACACCTTCTTGAAGCGTCCCGTCCTCGTTCTTAACGACCAGATTTTCGTGGGAAACAGTAAAAAGGTCGTAGAAGCGGCAGCAGAAGCTCTTCGATGAACGCTCCTAGCCGTAAATCTGTACTCCTAGCCCACGGTGCATTGTTGGGTGTCGCCTTGATTTATGGCTCCTCCTTTCTCATTGCTAAAGCAGCGATGCAGGGCGCCGTCCCACCGCGCGCATTTATCCAATTTCGGGTTACCGGTGCCGCCCTACTTTTCTGGCTACTCACTCCACTTTCTGGCGGACACAGCTTCTTTAAGATTCCTCTTAACGACCGATTACGCTTGGCCATCTGTGCCGTTTTCGGAGTCACCACGAACATGCTCTTCTTCTTCGAAGGATTGAAAATCACTACTCCAGTGAACGCCTCCATCATGATGGTCAGCGGACCAATTATGGTTCTGATTGCAGGCGCCGTTTTAGTCAAAGAGCGCATCACGCCGCCAAAAGTCATTGGCATCTTCTTGGGCGCATTGGGCGCTTTTTGGCTCATCTACTCAGGCGCTAATTTCCAATTGAACGGCCTCTTCTCCTCCCAAGTAGCCAAGGGGAATCTCTTCGTACTCGTCAATGCCAGCAGCTATGCCATTTATTTGGTTTTGGTGAAGCCACTCATGGCGAAATACAACGCACTATTCATCATCCGCTGGGTCTTCACCTTCGGCGTATTCTTTGTTCTTCCTTTTGGCGGGCCCCAATTCCAGGACATCCAATGGTCGCTGTGGGACGCCAACATCATCGGCGCGGTCATCTTCGTAATCCTCGGGACTACCTTTCTGACCTACTTAGGAAACATCATTGCGCTAAAGACCTTACACCCAGCAACGGTGGGTGCCTACATTTATCTACAACCGCTTTTGGCGAGCCTATTGAGCCTCGTCTATGGTGGCGAGCAGTGGAGCATCCACATGCTCATTGGCGGTATGGCCATCTTCGCCGGCGTGTATTTCGTGAGTTTTTACGGGCGAAAATTCAAGGCATAGACTCCCTGCTCGGCATTTGCTACCTTTGAGCAAAATTCAGCGATCCATGATTCAAAGCATGACCGGCTTCGGTAAAGCCATCGGACAAACTTCAGGGAAGAAAATCACCGTAGAGATTCGCAGCCTCAATAGCAAAGGGCTTGACCTCAATGCACGCATCGCACCCATCTTCCGCGAAAAGGAATTGGACATCCGTAAAATGGTCGGCGCCGCAGTGAAGCGCGGTAAAGTGGATATCAACATCTACGCTGAAGTAACCGGTATTGAAAGTGCTGCGAGCATCAATATGGAGCTCGCCAAAGCCTACCTCGCGCAGCTAGAGGTACTTGGACGCGAGACAGATTCTTCTGGGGATCTAATCGCTACTGTGATGCGTATGCCGGATGTAATGGGCAGTTCAAAATCTGAGCTAAGCAAAGAAGAGTGGACCTTCTTACAAGGCCTTATAGGTGAGGCATTGGAAAAGCTAGAAAGCTTCCGCAAGCAAGAAGGCGATAGCATCGCTAAAGATTACGAAGAACGCCTTGTAGCCATCGAGGAAAGTATGGCAGGTATTGCACCACACGAAGAAGCTCGATTGACGGCTGTCCGCGAGCGATTGATGAAAGGTCTAGAAGGCGTTGAAGTAGATTCAAACCGCTACGAACAAGAAGTCATCTTCTACATCGAAAAGCTGGATATCAACGAAGAGAAAGTTCGCCTAGCCAACCACTTGAAGTACTTCCGCGAGACCATGCAGGAGGCGAATAGCGGAAAAAAATTGGGCTTTATCGCACAGGAAATGGGACGCGAAATCAATACCCTTGGCTCAAAAAGCAACTATGCTCCTATGCAACAGCACGTCGTTCAGATGAAAGACGAGTTGGAGAAAATCAAAGAGCAAGTAGGCAACACACTTTAACTTCCCTGGCTCGTGACCTGGCTCACGACCAACTATGTTCGGACGCGGTATCTTAGAGCCAACAAACGAACTCAAAATATTATGCGTCCATCAAGCCTGCTTAGTATTGCTGCATCAGCCGTACTTCTATTCTCATGTAGTTCGACACCTGAGGATGCCGCACCGGTCAAAGTGACCATTCTACAAACTGCCGATATCCACGGACAGGTATACCCACACTCGGAGTTGTTCTACGATAATGACGAAATCAGCTACAAAACGCTTGGGGGATTAGCTAACATGAAAACCTTGTTCGATCAGGAGCGTGAAGCCAATCCGAACACCATCATCTTAGACGGTGGCGATCTCATCCAAGGAAGTGCTGTAGCAGCGCTTTCAGAAGGTGCCGCATTCAGCTCTATCATCAAAGCGATGAATTACGACTTCCTCATTCCAGGAAACTGGGAGGTGGTGTACGGTAAAGAGCAAATGATGAAAGTCATGCAAGGCTACGAGACGCCAGTGATTACCGCTAATATGTACCACGAAGACGGCAAGGACCCGATCTTCCCGCAGTACTACATTCAAGATGTGGGCAACACGCGTCTAGGCTTCCTGTCTTACAACGATCCTGAAGTTCCTATCCGTCAAAACCCAAGCTTTTCAGTGGGCCTTGATTTTGACCCAATTCTAGAAAACCTTGAAGCTCTCGTTACCGAAATGAAGGACGAGAAAGGAGTAGATATCCTCTTCCTAGTCACCCATATCGGCATCTCAAAGCAGTACGATCTCGCGAACAATCCTGCGTTGAGTAGAATAGACTATGTACTAGGGAACGATACCCACGAGCGCATTCGTGAACCGCTACAAGCCGGCCATGCTCGTGTGACAGAGCCGGGAGCCTTTGCTTCATTCGTGGGCAAGATGGTCTTGGAAGTGCAAAACGGCGAACTGCTTAGTGAGGAATATGAACTTATGGAAGTTGATCCTTCGAAGTACGAAGCAGATGCAGAAGTGGCCGCAGTGATTGAAGAAGCCGTGGCACCGTACAAAGAAGAAATCGACCAAGTATTGGGCTACACCAAAACGCCATTGTACCGCTACTTTGTGGTGGAGAACCCGATGGACAACTTTATTACAGATGCTTCTATGTGGAAAAACGATGTAGATATCGCATTGAGCAACGGGTTCCGCTTTAGCCCACCCATCGTACCTGGAGAAAACGGTGTCGCACCAATTACGCGCGGTGACCTTTGGAAAATGCTGCCGGTGAATGAGAAAGTTAAAATTGGTAAGGCTAGTGGACAGCAGATCAAAGATTGGCTAGAAAAGGAATTGCACAATGTATTTGCAGAAAACCCACAAGAACGCTTCGGTGGCTGGGTCGTTCGATTCTCAGGAATGGAACTCAAGTTCAACGCCAATGCACCAAAAGGCGAGCGCGTGAGCTCGATTGTTATTAAAGGTGAGCCGATGGAATTAGACAAGCTGTATAAAATGTCGGCGTGTCGCCGCGAAGGTGAGCCAATCAGCACGCTTTGTCGCATGAAAGGTACTGTTGAAACCGTGGTTATGGACTACACCATTCACGACCTTATCGAAGAATATCTTGCCGTACACGACACCATTGCTCCTGTTCGTGATGGACGTGCCGTGTCTTTGGATTTAGGCGATAACGTATTGTCTCAATTACCGGGAACCGATTACCACTTCCACTAAAAAAATGAAGATGAAGAAATTTCTATTTGCCGTAGCCCTAGCCTTTGGCTCGTTTGCACCACAAGCACTTTCTGCACAGTCCGAAGGAACACAAAACTACTTTGTACTTAACCGCAATTTGCAGCAGCTCAAAGCCATTTCATTGGCAGCTGGAGACCTCGCTGAAATGGACGGCGAGCAATTTGGTGAGTTTAACGTAGTAATCTGCGGAAAAGCCGTTAAAGACCTTGTGAATCCTGAAATCATGGACCCGATCATCAAGCTGGCAGAAGAAAAAGGGGTACAGCTTGTCGCTTGCGGCTTTTCATTGAAAAAGTTTGGTGTAGATCCTTCGGCCATCCCTTCTCAAATGACCAAAGTAGATAACGGCATCCTTTACGGATTTACCCTTCAGAAAAAAGGCTATTACAGCATTACGCTTTAGCCTAAAGCGCCAACCTGAACTGCTCAAAGGCCCTTGCTACAGTCGTGGTAAGGGTTTTTTAATGATTAACGTAGCAGGTGTACAGTGGCCGTAGCTGTAATTGGCGATGGCGCATACGGATTCGCTACTTCGACGGTAAGGAAATAGACCCCGGGAG
>QQUU01000002.1:5334-6686 GCA_003385605.1 Bacteroidota bacterium | reverse complement strand
TGCTACGGGTCGTGCTTTCTCTGCACCTACCTTCAAAGCGGCCATGACCTCATCCGGGTTGGCCATGTAGTGGTCAAACTTCTCGCGGGCCTCGCCAAATTCTTCCAAAATGAGCTCGAGTAGTGCTGTTTTAGCATGTCCGTAGCCAAAGTTCCCGCCGCGATATTTTGCTGCTAACTCTGCGATCTGTTCGTCCGTTCCCAACAGCTTATAGAGCGCAAAAACATTACACGTCTCTGGATCTTTAGGGTCTTCAAGTGGCGTAGAATCTGTCTGAATGCCCATGATCTGCTTCTTCAACTGCTTCTTCGGCAAGAAGACGTCGACCACATTTCCGTAGCTCTTACTCATCTTACGACCGTCGGTGCCCGGAATGGTCATCACAGATTCTGAAATCTTCGCTTCCGGCAACACAAAGGTCTCGCCGTATTTATGGTTGAAACTCGAAGCTAAATCGCGCGTAATCTCCAGATGCTGTTTTTGATCCTTACCCACAGGGACAATGTGTGCGTCGTACAACAAAATGTCCGAAGCCATGAGCACAGGGTAGTCAAACAAGCCTGCGTTGACATCGCTTAAGTTGTCGCTCTTGTCCTTAAAGCTGTGTGCATTGGCCAGCATCGGATACGGCGTAAAACAGTTTAAATACCAAGTCAGCTCTGTACATTCCGGCAAATGGCTCTGTGCGTAGAAGACTACTTTTTCAGGATCTAGGCCACAAGCCAACCAAGCGGCTGCGGTTGCCAACAGGTTTTCCTTACGAACATCCGCGTCCTTTACAGTAGTCAAGCTGTGCAGGTCTGCAATGAACAAAAAGGCCTCGTTCTTGGGGTCCTTGCTCATTTCAATCGCCGGGCGGATTGCGCCCAAGATGTTTCCTAAATGTTGTCTTCCAGAACTCTGGATGCCTGTTAATACTCTCGCCATTGCTGGTGACTTTCTTATTTAATCAAGGTCAATTCTAAATCAATATCTGCCCAGTAGCTGCTGTCTGCTGGAACCTGCATAAACGACGTCGTCCAAACTTGTTGGGTCGGCAGTCCGCTGACCATTACAAAGTTGAAGCTCACGCTGTCGTTATCCAAAACTAAGGTGCTGTCGTTGTTGGTGAGCGTCCATGAACCAGAACTTTTCAAGGAAACCGGAACTTGGATGGAATTCAAATCGGCCACAAAGGCAATGTCGATATTCCCGGTATCGGGCATCTCATAAATATTCACTGAGCCAATGAGTTGTGTGCCTAGTCCGGAGAACTGCACCAAGGCAGAAGGGTTGAGCGGATTGGGCATTTCGCCGCTGTACGCTACTTGACTCAGCGTCCATTCACCTAAAATGTCCTGGCGAATAAACTG
>QQUU01000002.1:0-4365 GCA_003385605.1 Bacteroidota bacterium | reverse complement strand
TCGCCCTCAGCGATTGTACTGTCTGGCTCCGGCACACCGTAAATGTGGTGTTCTGTCTTTTCCTCGTCGCCTTCGCCGCTAGTGGTCTTCTTCAAAACGGTCACCATGTTGAGGTTGTATTTTTTGCGAAGCCCAATGTCTTCTAACGTGCGCCCAATGATTTTAGACGGTGCCTCAACTTCAATAATCTCGTAGTTGTCCGGAAGCTCAACACACATTTTAACGCCTGGATTGGTCAGTTGCTCTGCGACGTTATTCGCCACCTCAAGCTCGGGGCTTAAGATTTCGTCAACACCCATTTTGTCCAAAATCTTGCGCTGAACAGGTCCCTGCGCACGGGCAATAATTTTCTTTACGCCAATCTCTTTGAGCTGGAAAACACACAGTAGCATTTCCTGGAAACTAGACCCTATACTCACTACCGCGGCATCTACTTCTTTCAGGTTCTGAGACTCAAGTGCCGCCGAATTTGTTGCATCAAGCTGTACCGCAAAGGCCACGTCTTGGGCAATCATTTGAACGCGCTCTTCACTTTCGTCAATCGCCATTACATCGGCGCCGCGCTCGGATAACTTTCTAGCAATGGCTGAGCCAAATACGCCCAAACCAATTACCGCAAACTTATTATTCATAACTACTTATTTGTCGAGGGCTTGCTCGAGGTCGGCCAATAGGTCGTCCACGTGCTCAATACCCACTGAGAGTCGGATTAAGTTGTCCGTTACTCCCACTTTTTCTCTTTCTTCTTTTGGTATGGATGCGTGTGTCATCGACGCCGGGTGCCCCGCTAAAGACTCTACACCCCCCAAGCTTTCTGCCAAGGTAAATACTTTTAACGCACTTACCACCTCGGCTGTTTTTTCAAAGCCTTCGCCCTTTACGGTAAAGCTTACCATGCCGCCGAACTTTTTCATCTGACGCTTAGCAACCTCGTGGCCATTGTGTCCCTCAAGTCCTGGCCAAAAAACTTGGCCTACTGCAGGATGTGCATCCAAGAAGTGCGCTACGGCAGCACCGTTTTCACAATGTCTGTCCATGCGTACGTGTAGCGTTTTAATACCGCGTAGGGCAATAAAACTATCCATAGGCCCGAGGATGGCGCCCGATGCGTTCTGGATGAAATACATCTTGTCAGCAATGTCCTTATCCGCCGTAGCCAACAATCCCAAAACCACATCACTGTGGCCGCCGAGATACTTCGTTCCACTGTGCATGACCACATCTGCTCCAAGATCTAACGGTCGCTGCAAATACGGTGTAGCGAACGTGTTATCTACGACCATCATAGCGCCTGCTGCTTTGGCCTTTGCTGAAACAGCGGCAATATCCAAGACGTTCAACATCGGGTTGGTTGGGGTTTCCATCCAAACCATTTTGGTGTTGGCGCCCAAAGCATCTGCCCAACTTTCATCAGACATGTCTACAAAAGTGAACTTTAAGCCGTAGTCAGAAAAAACCTTGGTAAACAAGCGGTATGTGCCGCCGTAAAGGTCGTTACAGGCTACAATCTCATCTCCCGGTTTCAAGAACTTCAACAGACAATCAATGGCCGCGAGTCCCGATCCAAAGGCCGCGCCGTATTCCCCGCCTTCTAGCGATGCGATAGCTCTTTCGAGCGCAAAACGCGTTGGGTTTTGGCTGCGGCTATATTCAAAGCCCTTGTGCTTACCAGGGTACTCCTGAACGTAGGTTGAGGTCTGGTAAATAGGCGGCATTACTGCCCCGGTGGTTGGGTCGGGGTGCTGCCCGCCGTGAATGGCAAGGGTCTCAATGTTTTTGCTTTTCTCCATGATAGGTCTTTGGAATTACTTGCAGTACTCTTCAAATGCGCCGAGAAGGTTTCCGGCAATCATTTGTGCAGTGCGACCTTCAATGTGGTGACGCTCGATCATGTGTACCAGCTCGCCGTCTTTAAACAAGGCCATTGCTGGAGAAGATGGAGGGAACGGAAGCATGTGCTTTCTCGCCTCGTCTACTGCTGCTTTGTCGTTACCAGCAAATACGGTAATCATACGGTCTGGCTTCACTTCAGATTTTGCCGCGGCCATTGCTGCAGGACGTGCCGAACCAGCAGCACAGCCACATACAGAGTTTACCACTACCAAAGTCGTTCCTTCTGCGGTGATCGCAGCGGTCACTTCTTCCGGTGTTTTTGTTTCAGCATATCCACTATTTGCAAGCTCTGCGCGCATTGGCGCAATCATATCTTCTGGGTACATATTTAGGATGTGTTTATTAAACAAAGTTAGTGTTTCCTAATGGTTTAAGCGATTGTACATTTGCACCAATTCAAATGACAGAATAATGAGTTCAAACGTACGCGTTCGTTTCGCACCGTCTCCTACTGGACCCCTTCATATTGGCGGGGTGCGCACTGCATTATACAACTACCTGTTCGCCAAGAAGCACGGCGGCGATTTCTTGTTGCGTGTCGAAGACACGGATCAAACACGATTTGTGCCGGGTGCTGAGCAATACATCATTGAGGCTTTGGCCTGGTGTGGTATTAGCCCTGACGAAGGAATTGGCGGCGAAGACAGGGGAAACGGCCCGTACCGCCAGAGTGAACGCAAACCAATGTATCGTGAATACGTAGACCAGCTGCTCGCAGACGACAAGGCATACATCGCCTTCGACACCTCGGAGGAATTGGATGCTATGCGTCAAATGGCAAAGGATGCGGGTGCTGCTAACTGGCAGTACAACTACATCACTCGCGGCAATATGAAAAACTCGTTGACCCTTCCAAAAGAAGAGGTTGACGCGAAAATCGCAGCAGGTGAGCCTTACGTTGTACGCATCAAGCTTCCGCGCGACCACGAAGTTCGTTTCGAGGACACCATCCGCGGTTGGGTGAGCGTGAACACCAACAACATGGACGACAAGGTCCTTTTCAAAGCCGACGGTATGCCGACCTACCATTTGGCTAATATCGTTGACGACCATCTGATGGGCATAACTCACGTTATCCGCGGTGAAGAATGGTTGCCTTCTGCACCACTTCACGTCATGCTTTATGAGGCTTTCGGTTGGGAGCGCCCAATATTCGCTCACCTACCGCTCTTGTTAAAACCAGACGGACCAGGAAAATTGAGCAAGCGCGACGGCGATCGCCTTGGCTTTCCTGTATTCCCTATCGATTGGAATAACCCTGATACAGGCGAAACAGCTAGTGGTTACCGCGAATTTGGCTTTTTCCCAGGCTCTTTCATCAACATGCTCGCCTTGCTAGGGTGGAACCCAGGAACCGAGCAAGAAGTCTTTGACCTTCAAGGTTTGATTGACGCCTTTGACCTGAGCAAGGTTTCTAAATCTGGCGCAAAATTCGACTTCGAAAAAGGCAAGTGGTTCAACCAACTGTACCTACGTGCATTGAGCGAAGATGAATTGGCCGCTGAGCTTAAAAAGGAGCTAGATAAAGAAGGCCTTTCATACAACGAAGCGCACCTAGGCAAGATTGCAACGATGATGAGTGAGCGCGCGACGTTCCCACAAGATCTGCTCACCGAGGGCCGATTCCTGTTCGAAACCCCAACCGAGTACGACGAGAAGACTCGCAACAAAAAGTGGAAAGACGATAGTGCTGGCATGATGCAGGACCTTTCTGCCCGCTTTGACGCGCTAACCGATTTCACTGAAGCCAATATTGAAGCTGCGTTCAAAGGCTATTTGGCAGAGAAAGAATTGGGCTTTGGAAAAGTAGGTCCATCCTTCCGTCTTGCTGTAACCGGCAAAGGCATGGGGCCTTCAATGTTCGCGATTTGTGAGGTCCTTGGTAAACAAGAAGTGCTTTCTCGCATTACTAAAGCAGTAGAAGTTTTAGGATAATGGCAGCAATGCATCAGATTGACGTTCATGGAATCCGCATATATACCAACCATGGTTGTATGCAAGAGGAAGCTGTCATAGGCTCCCACTACGAGGTAAACATCAGTGTATGGGCCGACCTCAGCGCCTCAGTGGCTTCTGACGAGCTCGAGGATACTGTCGATTACGTTGCACTAAATGCCATCGCCAAAGAAGAAATGGCCGTTCGTGCGAAGCTCCTCGAGGTGGTTTGCCAGCGCATGATTGATCGCATCATGAACGAACATCCCATGGTTCAAAAAGCATGGGTGAACGTCGCTAAGCTCAACCCACCCATCAATGGAGACGTGGAGCGTGTCGCGCTAACTTTTACAGCAGAGCGATAGAGACAAAATAAACTCGAGGCCGTTAAATATTTTCTCCTATTTTTGGCCTCCCTAAGGTTCCGTGGCCGAGTGGCTAGGCACTGGTCTGCAAAACCAGCTACAGCGGTTCGAGTCCGCTCGGAACCTCAGAAGAAGAAAAACCCCGGCTCGCGATGCGAGCTGGGGTTTTTTA
>QQUU01000044.1 GCA_003385605.1 Bacteroidota bacterium | reverse complement strand
TTTTCTTTGACGCTTAGCGATTGGAACAGTTTCCGTCCCTCGGGGACCATTGCGATCCCATCGCGCATCACGGCATCGCTTTCCTTGGCGCCGATTGCAGATCCCTCAAATAGCACGCTCTCTGATGCATTGCGCAATACACCAGAAATGGAGCGCATAAGCGTGGTTTTCCCCGCACCATTCGCACCGATGATGGCAATGGTTTCACCCGCGTTCAGTTTGATATCAACACCGAAGAGTGCCTGAAAATCACCGTAATATGCGGTCAGGTTATGTGTCCTTAGTAGGCTCATCAGGCATCAATCCCCAAATAGATTTCCTGAACCTCTCGGCTTTCCATAATCTTTTGTGGTTCGCCCATGGCGATCACCTTGCCAAAGTCCAAAACCAAAAGCCGCTCAACAACCGAGGTCAGTGCGTGCAAAACGTGTTCAATCCAAATGATTGTCACGCCGCTTGCGTGAATGGATTTGATTGTTTCAATCAAGGACAAGCATTCTGCATCCGTCAGGCCGCCCGCAATTTCATCCAACATCAAAAGCTTTGGATGCGTTGCCATGGCGCGCGCCAATTCTAGACGTTTGCGTTCTAACAAGGATAATTTAGATGCGGGCGTATTTGCCAAATGCATCATTTCGGTTTGGTCCAAAATGTCTGCGCATTGGCTAATCGCAGCGCTTTCGGAAATGTTTTGGCCAAAACAGGCCGCAACCAGAACATTCTCAAATACAGAAATATTGTCAAAAGGTTGTGGGATCTGAAAACTGCGCCCCATGCCCATCAATGTGCGCTGCATCGGGGGTGTTTTGGTAACATCGCGGCCCAAAAACTCAATACGACCCTGATCGGGGTCGATGTTGCCTGTGATCAGATTGAACAATGTCGATTTTCCTGCACCATTCGGCCCAATGATCCCAAGTGCCTGTCCTTGCGGAACATCAAATGTGATGTCCTGCGCAACCTGCAGGGCTCCAAATGATTTTTGAACACCTGATACTCTTAGAATAGTCATAAGATACCCTTTGACGTGTCGGGGCCACAAAGGTGCAGCCCCGATCAATGCATACGTTTATGAAATTTCTTCCATTACGCCGCCCGTTGGGATCATGGGGGCGGTTTGATTGTCGACGATCACCAAATCGTAACCACCGCCATCCTTTAGTCGCCATTGACCACCAACAAGTGGGGTTTTGGCGACGTTACGTGCCGCAAACGGCGGTAGACCTGCACCGTTCCAAGCAACATTTCCCACAATGGTGTTCAGGTTTGTGGCAGCGATTGTTTCTGCAACTGCATCCCCATCGCCTGCGTCTGATGTGCGTCCAAAGACATCTTTGGCAACTTCAAACAGGGCATGCACAAAACCAATGGGTTGGGTCCACTGACGGCCCGTAGCCGCGGTGTAGCCTGCGGCCAATTCACCCGCGCTCATTCCATTTAATGAAGAACTAAACGGATGGCTGGGCGACCACCAAACTTCTGATGACAGGTTGTGACCTGCATCGCCCAATGCCTCAACCGCGACAGGGAACAAAATTGCCTTGCCGATTGATGCGGCCTTTGGCGCGAAGCCCTGTTGTTTTGCTTGGGTCCAGAATGTTGTGAAATCTGGTGGGATCGGCACACCCGTGACAATGTCACAGTTCGCGGCCTTATAGGCATTGATTTGCGCTGTGAAATCATCCGTTAGGTTTTGATAGCGACCCGGATCCGTTAGAGTATATCCCTGCGCCTCTAAAACCGGAGGGAAACCAACAACGGGATCGCCCCATGCGTTTCCGTCCCCATCATTTGGATACAGTCCACCGACCTGTTTGTTGGTGTCCAGTTGGTTCCACATATTAGTGAAAACAGCGATGATATCCTCAAGCCCCCAGAAGAAGTGGAAAGAATAATCAAATGGTTCCCATGATCCTGGATCGCCCGGATTACCCTGTTGTCCGATGAAATACGGCTGCCACGGTGCAACGGTTGAAATCACAGGCACTTCTTCGGCCTCACAGGTGGTTGCAACGGGGTTCGTTGTTTCAGGGGTTGAGGCGACCAACATAAGATCAATTTCATCATCGATGATCAATTCCTTGGCCACTTCTGCTGCGCGGTTTGGATTTGATTGGCTGTCCTTTACGATCACCTCAAAATCATCCCCCGAAGAGGCCAAGAAATTATTGATGATAAAGTTATCGGCCTCGGAAAATGCGGCCAGCGGGCCTGATTGTGGGCTGACATAACCCAGTTTGATTTTCGCACCACTCGCCAACGCAGGGGCAGCAAGGCCACCCGCAGACAGCGCAAGGCCAGCAGCAGTCCCAGTTTTAAGTAATTTACGACGCGTTAACATAATGTCCTCCCTTGGATTTACGTCAGTTCCGGCGGCTCTCCCGCCCAAGCTTTTTTAAGAATGCGCAAGATTGCATCCTTGGTAATTTCGCGCGGATTCCAGTACGGTTTTTCTGTCGCGATCTGGGCCGCGCGTTCCAGATCGGTTTCCAATAGTCCAAGATCGGCCAATCGCATGGGCGCGCCGAGGGTCTTGGCAAATGTCCAAAGTGCAGAGCCAGCCTGTGTATCGCCAAATATCTGCGCGACAGGCGCAAGTTCGGCCTTCGCTACGACTTCGTTAAAGGCGATGGCGTGGGGTAATATGATGGCATGCGTTTCCGCGTGGGGCAGGTTAAAGCTGCCCCCAAGCGCGTGGCATAATTTGTGATGTAGCGCCATCCCAACTGTGCCCAGAACCGCACCACAGGCCCATGCGCCCCGCAGTGTATCTTCACGGGCCTGAACATTTTTCGGGTCTTGCACAACCTTTGGCAGCCCATCCGCAAAAGAGCGCATTCCATCTATCGCCAAGTCACGCGTGGTCTCTGTCGCCTCTTTTGCATAAAGCCCTTCAGCCGCATGTGCGATTGCATTTAGGCCGCTGGTCACGCTCATCGCAATTGGAAGCGATGTAACAAGCTCTGCATCATAAAGCACAGCCGCGGGGCGTACCTTGGGAGCTGTCAGCGTTGTTTTGATGCCGTTTTCCGTTTGCCCCAAAATAGGGGTCGCTTCGCTGCCGGCATAGGTGGTTGGGACGGAGATTTGGGGCAGGGCGGTATTCAATGAGATCGCCTTGCCGAGCCCAATGGTCGACCCACCGCCAATGGCGGTGACACAATCTGCGTTGATATCACGCGCATGGGCAATCGCATCGCGTGTTACTTCCACAGGCGTGTGCATGGTTGCACGTGAATAAATGCCCGCCGCATGATCCCCAATAATGGACGCAATTTCATGGGCCGCATCGCATTGTTCTGGGGTCGTCAAAATCATCGCACGCGATAAACCCATGTCATCCAAGATGCGACCAAGGGCGTGGCGGCCTCCGATTTCAAAGTGTACGTTTTGTTTTGTTAGCGCGTCCAGCACGGTCAAAATTCCCCCTTGCAGTTAAGCGTAGCGTTAAAAAATTTTATGTTGATCGAATTTTATTTGAACTACATAACTTATTGTTATGAACTTGGACCCGCGATTACTATCAATTCTGGCGGCCATCGTTGATCACGGTGGGTTGACCGAAGGCGCAAAGGCGCTTGGCAAATCACAGCCAAGCGTTTCGCGGTCGCTCTCAATGCTTGAAGATCGCGTGGGAACGCATCTTTTTGAACCGAACAAACGCCCTTTGGTTCCAACACCCTTTTGCCTGTCGCTTGCGGCAGAGGGACGAAAAGTGCTTGAGGCGCAGCGCACCTCTGCCATGTTGATCACGCAGTATAAGGGCGGGAAAAGTGGGGCGGTGCGCATTGCAGGAACTCCATTCTTTATGGATGGTGTAATTTCCGAAATGCTGGCATCCTATCAGATGGAACATGCAGGACTGCGCATTGATCAAAGCTATGGATACGCCAGTGAAGTGAAAACGGGTCTGCGCAGTGGCAGTTTGGATTTGGGTGTTTTGCCGATGAATACAGCCGAGGTCGATGCGGATTTGGAATTTACGCCGATCTTACCCGGTCGCAATGTGATTGCCTGCCGCGTTGGACATCCATTGTTACGTAAAAAGGGCCTGCGGGTTGGGGATATTGCGGAATACGCCTGGATCGCGCCGCCCGCGAATTCACCCCTCTACCACGATTTGCGTCGCGTACTTGAGGGGATTGGAGTACGTGATTTTAAGGTCAGCTTTAGTGGTGGATCGCTGAGCGCGGTTTCAAACGTTTTGACGGGATCAGATGCATTGACTGTTCTGCCCTATTCGGTTGTTTATAGCCTTAGACGTCAAAACAAATTGGCGGCACTTTCGGTTAAAATTGATCATCCGGATCGAAATTTGGGATTGCTTTATCCCAAAGGGTCCCTATCGCCCGCGACATCGCGTTTCATCAAATACCTAGAGGCAGAATTCAAAAACCTGTCCAACGTCATTCAACGACATGAACAAAACGAATTATGGCGGCATGGTGGGAAACGGCATTAATAACTTGGGCAATTAGTAATGATCAGGACTGCTTATTATCTATCTATGTGTTAGCACTGTCAGAATAAACCGCCTTGCCCGACAGCGTGCTGGATATTAGCGTCTGGGCCATGCCTAATTCTTTATCTTTCCGTTATTTTAAAACCAGCCCCAAGACAATTTGTGCGGTTATCTGGGTTAAAGCGACGCTTATTTTCAATTGATTTATAGTTTTTGGTGTCTAACAGTGAGAGTTAGTTTTGGAGGATGTAGATGAGCAAAGCCCACGTCATAAATGAGTTTGGGTCACCAGAGGTTATGCAATGGAGGGACTGGTATGTTCCTGATCCGTCACCTGGCGAAGTTCGTCTTAGACATACAGCGATTGGAGTCAACTTTGCTGATACCTATCACCGTGGCGGAATTTCTCATCCTTGGAAGGTAGATACCCCCCCCGTTGTGATAGGCTTCGAAGGTGTGGGTATAGTAGAGGGAGTAGTGTAAGGTGTCACAAATTTCAAAACAGGAGATAAGGTTGCTTATGGTATCCCACCCCTAGGTAGCTATGCAGAAACTCGAAACTATCCCGCCGATAAGCTTTTGCACATGCCTGATGGTTTGGAAGATAAGCAGGTTGCTGCGCTTCTTATGAAAGGAATGACAGCACATTATTTGTTACATCGGACATATGCAGTGCAACCTGGTGATACAATTGTGGTACACGCTGCTGCTGGTGGTATGGGTTTGATTTTATGTCAATGGGCCAAAGCATTGGGAGCTACGATTGTCGGTACAGTATCTACGCATGAAAAGGCTGAGGCAGCACGAGCTGCTGGGTGCCATCACGCTGTAGTGCGTTCTGAGCAAAATTTTGTTGATGTTGTTCGGGAAGTGACTGACGGGGAAGGCGCTGCGGTTGTTTACGAAGCAATTGGAAAAGACACTCTAAGTGATAGTCTAGATAGCCTGCGAATGATGGGGGTTTGCGCGGCTTATGGGCATGTTTCTGGACCACCTGATCCCGTAGATATAATTCAGGATTTGGGACGCCGAGGTTCACTCTTCATTACCCGACCTGCTATCATGCACTATGTTGCGAAACGATCCGATTTAGAATGGACAGCACGTGATTTATTTACAGCCATCGGTGATGGAATTTTGGATGCAAATATCAATTACGAATATGCTTTAAAAGACGCTGTGATGGCGCATTCTGCGATTGAATCTGGGGCGACACTCGGTGCGAGCGTTCTAATACCATAGGTGTATAACTGGTTACACCAGTGGCAATCACTCCAAACCCCATAAAAGCTTTTGTGGTGAGTGGTTGGTAATGTGAGTTGGGGACTAGTCTGTGCCTTGTTAGTCTAACCGGAATTTTTGGGTAGCTTTTGATCGAGTATTGAATGCAATTAATTCACCACTCCCCAAAGATTGTCCCGTAGCAGCACGTATCACCACCTGATGCGTGACCATTAAAGTCACTCCCGTACCCAGTTCTTCAAGTTTTTGTTCTAACTCATTCATGACAATCTGTTTGTTTGCAAAGTCTTGAAAGAATGAATTTAATCCTGAGAAGGTCTCCCATTTTTTTAAACCCAAGAGTTCTGTGGTCTCTTTGCATCGACACCATTCACTCGATAAAACTTCGGCAAATTGGATTTTGCTTTGTCTAATTTTGACTCCAATACTAGCCGCCTGCTTGCGGCCAACGCTGTCTAAATTGCGCTGCGTGCCACAATCATCTAATGCAAAATTAGCAGGGTCTCCAAATCCTGGGGCTAATGCATGACGCATAAAAACTACGTCAGCCTCAACTGCAGCAACAGCTGAGGTCAGCTGGTCTTCAGCAGAAGCAATTACAGAGCTAAATAATAACAAGACACAACTTATAAGGTTTCGCATGAATCTTTTCCTTTGCTACATCAGTAGCATTTTAAACCCACGACATTGCACTTTTTATTACGAGTGATTGGTAATGTGAGTTGGGGTGGGGATACTTAGGTGGAAGGTGTGGAACATGTGGAAGGTTCTGGAGAGTGAATAGTGGTACTCTTTGAGATAGAGATCAGAGTTCAGTCAGCCATTGGATAGAAAAAGGCTGTCCGATTAGGGACAGCCAGTTCAACAGGGAGAGAATATGAAAAACAATGTCTTCATATCTATTAAAACGACCGATTGCGTTGAAAGTTTAATTACGGCGCCGCGTTGGAGTAGGGGATTACGGCGGCGCCGTGTAGCCTCATTGACTACATGGGACGTTCAGTGAGGTGTCTCACAGTGCGACTTTATTGAAGATTTGTGAAGTATGGAAAGCCATACCAAAAAAATGGCGGCTGATAGTTGTCTGGGGGGACAAAGCTACTCTACCGCCAATGAAGTTCACCATTTCTCGATACAGTCAGAATTGACGGTAGCAATTTTAGGAACGATGTCACGAAACACGATGCTACCGCCAGAACCTGACTATGCGGATCGTATGATCTGATTCTGTAACGAGTATATGAATTTGCCGAGGTTGATATGCACTCATGGCACTGTCAGATTAAACCACCTTGTCTGATTTCGATAGGGAACGTAGCTTTTAAGCCATGCCTAATCCGTTATCTTTCCGTTATTTCAAAACCAGTCCTGAGATCATCCAACTTGCAGTTATGCTGTATGTGAGGTTCCCACTC
>QQUU01000058.1 GCA_003385605.1 Bacteroidota bacterium | reverse complement strand
AGATTACAGATATACTAGCTAACGCCAAGGGGTGTGAATTCACCTTTGAAATCTTACCGCCACTTAAAGGTCAGAAGGCTCAAGAGATTTTCGACAACATTGATCCGTTGATGGAATTCAAGCCGCCGTTTATTGACGTGACCTACCACAGAGAGGAAACGGTATACAAGCGTCTTCCAAACGGTCTGTTGCAAGAAAAAGTAGTGCGTAAGCGTCCAGGAACTGTAGGGATCTGTGCTGCCTTGATGCACCGTTACCAAACGGAGGCTGTTCCTCATGTGCTTTGTGGTGGATTTACCAAGGAGGACACGGAGAACGTACTTATTGATCTCAACTTCCTTGGGATAGAGAACGTGGTGGCTCTTCGTGGTGATCAAGCAAAAGGGGAGAGCTACTTCACTCCGAAACCGGACGGTAACAACTATGCTATTGACCTTGTGAAGCAAATCAACGATTTGAATCAGGGGAGATATCTAGACGAAGATCTTCAAAATACCATGGCTACAGATTTCTGTATCGGCGTAGCGGGTTATCCAGAAAAGCACTTTGAGGCGCCTTCATTGAATATTGATATCGAACACCTTAAGGCAAAAGTTGATGCCGGTGCAGATTACATTGTGACTCAACTGTTTTTTGACAACAGCAAGTTCTTTGCGTTTGTAGACAAATGTCGTGAGGCAGGCATTACTGTGCCTATTGTTCCAGGTTTGAAACCATTAGTCACCAAGCGTCAATTGAGTATTCTACCACAGATTTTCCATGTAGATATACCCGATACACTAGCCATTGAGGTATTGAAGTGTAAAGATAACGCTGAGGTCCGTCAAGTGGGTATTGAATGGTGTATCCAACAGAGCAAGGAGCTCAAGGATGCAGGGGTTCCTGTGTTGCACTACTACAGCATGGGTAAAAGCAAGAATATCTACGAGATCGCAAGTGCGATATTCTAGAGGTATTTCGCAGCCCAGCTGTCCGCGAGGTCTAATGTGCCCATCCCGCTTTCTTGTAAAGTAGCTGCGGTGGTATTCATGATTTGGGTCTTGGGTCCAATTTTTCCTTCGGCAATGGCCGTTTTCAGTTCTAAAGTAGAGTAGGAGGTAAATGTTCCGTCTTCCATCACGTGAACGAGCATGCGATTAAAAAAGTCTAGGTGGTGCTTGGCGCCAAACTCTTGAAGCAAGTGAACGCTTTTGTCTATACTACATCCCGTGGCTTGTTGCTGTGATTCATCTACGGCAATGATCAGAAACTGATCGGCAATGATTCGGTACGCTGCTGCTAGCTGTGCGCCATGGGCCTTCCAGCCACCTACGAATTCATCCATGATTCCTCTAAGTTCCTCAGTTTGAGCAGCACTCATGGGTGTCTTTAGACCATAGAACCACATGCGTGATTCTGGATTCATAGTGTGCATTCCCATAATTATAGATCTTCTGCTAGGGCAATCATTTCAGCAAGGTCGAGTACTTGGACCTCTTCCTCCTTTTCACGGTTCTTTACACCGTCTGTAAGCATCGTATTGCAGAAAGGACAACCAGCGACAACTATTTCAGCTTTGGTTTCGAGTGCTTCATCAGCGCGAACGTGGTTGATCTCTGCATCACCTTTTTCCGCTTCCTTAAACATTTGTGCACCCCCAGCACCACAACAAAGGCCGTTTTGCTTGCAACGACGCATCTCTTTTAGTTCCACGTCCAGCTTTTCTAACAGCGCGCGCGGAGCTTCATATTCGTCGTTTGCACGACCGAGGTAACAAGGATCGTGGAAGGTAATCTTCTTACCGCGAAATTGACCGCCCTCAACTTTCAATCGGCCTTCTTTGAGCAGTCCGTTTAGAAATTGACTGTGGTGTTCCACCTTGTACTCGCCACCGAGTTCCGGGTATTCGTTTTTTAACGTGTTGAAGCAGTGGGGGCAGGTAGTAACAATGTGTTTCACTCCATAGCCGTTGAGAACTTCGATGTTCATCATGGCTTGCATTTGGAACAGGAATTCATTCCCGGCACGTTTTGCGGGA
This sequence comes from Bacteroidota bacterium, assembly GCA_003385605.1. Lineage (GTDB taxonomy): Bacteria > Bacteroidota > Bacteroidia > Flavobacteriales > Schleiferiaceae > UBA10364. Next base: position 5,124 of record QQUU01000058.1, on the reverse strand, counting down.
TCGCCTGTACAGCCTTCTTCAGTGCCAAGAACGGCGAAGCTTACACCACAGTGGTGCAAGATTTTCGCCATAGCCTTGGTAATCTTCTTCGCTCTATCATCAAAACTACCGGCACAGCCTACCCAAAACAGCACTTCCGGCGCTTGGCCAGAGGCATTCATCTGTGCAAGTGTAGGTACTGAGAAGGTGGTCATAATTTGATGTGATAGAGTTAGGTAAAGTGTTTAATCTTCGAAGACTTGAATAGTGGTCTCCTTGTCTACTAGGTCGGTAAATTTACCGGTGTAACGAGTAGCACGTACAATGTGGTTGTCTACCCAGTGGTAGTTTCCACCGCGCGGTTTACCCATTAGTAGACCGTGCCATTTGAAGCCGTTTTCTTTCAGCCACTTTTCAGTGACTTCACGGTGGTCTTCTGTACGGGAGGTAAAGAAGGTAATTACGTGACCTTCATCGTACCACTTGTTCAAGGTATCCAACGCATCTGGGTACAACTTCGCTGTAGCCATGCGCTCCGGTTCCTCGTTTGGTATATCGTCACAGATGGTGCCATCAATGTCGATAAGGTAATTCTTGATTTCTTCAGGCAGCATTGGGCTGATCAGCTGGCCGTCTTCAGATGCTTCGCGTAATAGGTTGTCGATGTGGGCATTTGCGCTTTTTTCCATGTGTGTGTTTTAACGCGTTTAAAGAATTACTGTTTGTATTTGGGTTGTTTTTGGTGCTATTCGTTGATCCAATTGGCTCTGTCCATTTGTGAAAATGGCCATGGCGCTCCATTGTTCTCGACGTTCGTCATCATGGCATTGAGCTCGGCTGGCGCACTGCTCTCTTCCATCGTGGCGAAGTTACGGAGTTGCATGATGATATTCAAAGGATCTATATCAACTGGACAAGCTTGAACACAGGCATTACATGAGGTACATGCCCAAAGTTCTTCTTGTGTGATATAATCGCCAAGGAGTGTTTTTCCGTCCTCCTTGAATTCGCCGTTGGTTTCGATGTTTTTACCGATCTCGTCTATACGGTCACGGGTATCCATCATGATTTTACGCGGACTTAATTTTTTACCGGTGAGGTTGGCAGGGCATTCACTCGTACAACGGCCGCATTCCGTGCAGGTGTAAGCGTTTAAAAGATTGACCCAACTTAGGTCCATGGCATCTTTTGCTCCAAATTTTTCTATTGGCCCATCGGATGGCGGCGCTGCAAAAGGATCAGCCGTAGGATCCATCATGAGCTTGACTTCTTTGGTCACCGTAGAATTATTGGCAAACCTTCCTTTCGCTTCGAGATTTGCGTAATAGGTATTTGGAAAGGCAAGTATGATGTGGAAATGCTTAGAGAAGGGCAGGTAATTCAAGAAGGCAAGAATTCCTGCGATATGAATCCACCAGAAGAATCGTTCCATCAAATGAAGGCCACTGTCGCTAAGGCCGGACCACAAAGGCGCTATGCTGTGACTCACGATGAAGCTATGCTCGCTTGAGGTAAAGTTCTCTTCTACCGCATTCATATTCAATAAGGCGAACATGAGTGCAACTTCGATGTAAAGTATGATGTTGGCGTCTTTGAAGGGCCATCCTTCCATTTCTGGCTTATGAAATCGATCTAGCTTACCGATATTTCTTCTCCACCAAAAAATGACTACGGTTACAATAGTCGCTACAGCCAGAATCTCGAAGAATGAAATAATGACATCATAAGCGCTGCCTAAAAAATGTGCAAAGTACCTGTGGGTGCCAAAGATGCCGTCAATGATAATTTCGAGTACCTCGATATTGATAATCAAAAAGCTCGCGTAGATGATAAAGTGCAAGAAACCAGCAATGGGTCTGGCTTGCATTTTACTTTGTCCAAAAGCGACCCTAAGCATGTTTGCTCGTCTACCCGAGGCGTTGTCCGAGCGATCTACATCCCGTCCTAGCAATATATTACGGCGAATACGACCAACATTTTTTGAGAACCAAAAAATGGCGCCGCCTAATAACGCTACGAAAATTACATTGGGTAGGAATTGCATGGTTTAGTTGCCTTCTTTTTCATCAAGCTTTTGTTCGATGGCTTGAATCTCTTGTTCTGTGTATCGAGTTCGGGTACCAAACACGCTGACGTGGAGGTACTTATTCGGATTGTACTTGATGTCTAACAATAATCTATTCAGGTTGTTGGTCGCTTCGATAAGATTCGTGTATACTTCATCGTCAGTAATCAGCTTTGAAGCTGAGTTCTGTCCATTCTGCAACTCTGCTAACAGCTCATCAAAACGCGCGGTGATGCTTTCTACATTGTTTACAGTCTCAGTGAGCCTGGCATTCGCCAAAGAGTCAGATATGGCCTCAACATTTGAGATGGTCTTACTGATATCATCACCCCTGGATGCCAATTCTTCACTCAGTGTTCTAAAGTTGGTGCTAATAGCGTCAAAGTTTTCCTTGTTCGTTGACAAGTAATCACTGATTTCAGCCGCACTTTGCTGAACACTTTCAAAAGTTTTTTCAATGCTCTCGAAGGTCGATTTGAAATTTTCTGAGGTTCTCTCGTCCAAGAATCCTGAAGCCAAGCCAATAACCGTATCAAGCGTTCCTAAGAGTTCCTCTGTTCTCGCCTTGATGGGCGCCAGCTGCATATTTACCTCCTCAGTTAAGTCACGCTCTGTATCCGCAAGTAATGTATCGCCGCTCAAAGCGAGTGGTTCGCCATGTTTGGTGAATAATGAAATGCTCTTTTCACCCATGATACTTGAAGAGTAGATTTTAGCGACGGTGTTCTTCGTTACCGGGAAGTCACCGGTGATTTTCAACTCTACAACAAGATCCTGACTGCCGTCTGGCATGAATTTGATATCGCTCACTTGGCCAATTTTGAAGCCATTGACCGTCACCGGATAGGTAGGAAGGAGTCCTTGGGTATTCTCGTAAACCACGTAAAACTTATCCTGCTTCGAAAAGACATCTTCTCCTTTCATGTAATTGACACCCCAGTACAGCAGCATAACGCTGAGTACTAAAGCAATCCCAATTTTAAATTCAGTTTTCACAGGTTCTTTCCTTTTGCTTCTAAGTTACATTAAGGGGCAATTTTCTTAGCCTCTTTTACATCAATTTTCTTTGCCCCTTCAAAAGCTACTATATAAGCGTCCGGGTAATGTGCGGTTGCAGTGGCTTTCAAGGCTTCGGCCTCCTTGAAGGAACTGACTTTACCGTAAAAGTATTTGTATAAACCGTACACATCTGTTCTATAAACGTCGGTAAGCCCCATGAAATTTTCCGGAAGAAGCGGTAAATCATTTCTGCTCACCGCAATTTGTACGCTGTAATACACAGCATTTGATGGTGCTGCAGCAGCAACCTCTACCTGTTTTATCTCAGGCTCGGGCGCATTTTCTGCGGGCGCCTCCGTACTATTGTCTTCGAGAGCAGCATCAAACACTTCATCAAAGATGCTTTCTTCACGCAGGATGGCATCGCGGCTTTCTCTTTTAAGTTTATACGATTTAATCGCACGGTATACAGCACTAGCAAGCAGCTCTTTGCCCCGAGTGCTTTGCAAGAAATCTTCCTCGCCTGGATTCGTTAAAAATCCTAACTCGACGAGAACGGCAGGCATTGTTGATCCCCTTAAAACCGCTAGCGGCTGCTGTTTAACACCGCGGTTGCGACGTTTCACACGGCTTTCAAACTGATTCTGGATTTCATCGGCAATGCTGATGCTTTGTTCTAAAAAGGCATCTTGGTAGGCGCGAAGTGCAATTACTGCTGCTGGATTGGAGGCATCCAATTTTTCATAGTTGCTTTCCCAGTTGTCCTCTAGTAGTCGTGCCGCGTTCTCAAGTTGTGCGGTTTTGTTTAAACGCTGGTCGCGCTCACCCATCCCTAAAACAAAACTTTCGGTACCGTAAGCAGCCCTACTATCATTGGCGTTACAATGAATGGAAATGAACAGGTCTGCGTTGGCTCTATTGGCAAAAACAGTACGCTGGTACAGCTCTACAAATTCGTTGTCATTGCGGGTTAAAATGGCTTTGGTATCTGGCAAGTATTGCTCGATGTACTGTTTAATGAGCACACTGACATCATAGCTCACGTCTTTTTCGCGGTCCTTATATCGGCCGGTACCCAGGTTTCCAGGATCTTTCCCTCCATGGCCAGGGTCTATTACAATGATATTTACACCTTCGTCATCTTGGGCAAAAGGTCTTGGATTGAAGGCAGCAGTTACTGTCATCAATAGCGCTAGAGCTGCGATGCGTAAACCTTTATAACTTCCTGTATTCATACCAACTGAGACGATTGTTCGTTTTACCTTTGAATCTTACAATGCAAATTACATACCTGCGTGGTTAGGAGGCTTACGATTCTGCTTTTTTTGCTCACATGTTGTGCACCATTTTCGGGTAGCGCGCAAGACAGACCTATTGCCTATACCGCCGAAGATTCCATTGTCAGTAATGCAGAAGACGGCACCGTAGAATTGTTTAACAATGTGAACATTGTATTTGGTGAAACAACCCTACAAGCCGGTTATGCCAAGATTTACTGGAAAGACCAATTGGTAGAGGCCAAAGGCTACAAACTACCGTCTGGGGAGATGACTCAACAACCGGTGTTTGTCGAGAGTGGTAAGACCTTCTACTTAAGTGAGATCCGGTACAATTGGTCAACCGAAAAAGCCAAGATCAAGGCTCTGCTTACCCAGGAAGGAGAAAACTTTCTAAACGGCGATGCGGTAAAAAAAGTCGACTCTAATACCCTCTACATGGCGGGTACAGGATTTACCACATGTTCGCACGAAGAGCCGCACTTTCAGATTAAAACGGGTAAAAGCAAAGTGGTAATGGGTGAACGTATCATCACAGGTCCCGCGCATTTTGAGTTTTTCGGAATTCCAACGCCACTAGTTATCCCGTACGGGTACTTCCCAACAAACATTGAAAAACCAGATATTTCGGGACTGCTGATGCCTTCTTTTCAGAATTCTCCTACACAAGGTCTCGGCCTTGTGAATGGGGGGTGGTACTTTCCCATTAATGACTACATGAACTTTGAGCTTCGTGGAGATATCTATCTCAGAGGTTCATGGGCATTGGCTGCAACGACGAACTATAAAAGCGCTACAAGTACT
>QQUU01000088.1 GCA_003385605.1 Bacteroidota bacterium | reverse complement strand
AAACTTCCAATCAACACGAAAAGCGGGGCAATTGCCCCAATAGGAGACAGTATGTCGACACAGATAAAGTATGCCTACAAACGGCATAACACCTGGATCTATCGCAGGACCTACCCCCAACATCTGCAACACCTCCTTGGATCTTACCTGAAGCAATCCCTGAAAACCGCAGATGCCAAAACAGCCAAGGCCCGTGTGGCTGAGCTGAACCAAACATACACAAACATCGTAAAGGAGGCAGAGCAGCATGTTTCTGCAAACACTGGCAAAGATCCTGCCAGCTCTACCGACAACTTTATTCGAGTCCCTGTGGCTCGCCCTCGATATCACCATGCTCGTCTTGTGGGTGAGCGGTTGGTGAAGGATTTGGCGAAAGCCTACGTCACATATCAGTCAGAGCGCTTACGGCCAGGGAGTTACAAGGCCGTCAGGTTTGCCACAGATCTCTTGGTCTCCAATCTGGGAACCATCAAAGTGGGCGACATCACTCAAGCACAGGGCAGGGAAGTGCTGTCCCTGATCACCCAGCTGTCCCCCAACGTGCGGAAGCATTCACAAGCAAAGGGAACATCACTAACCCAACTAGCAAAACTCTCGGCAGAGCTAGAACCAGGGCAAACCTTGGCACCCCAAACCCAAACACGGATCTGGAAACATATGCTGCAGGTTTTTGACTGGTGCGTGGAACAGGGGGAGCTTAGTACCAGCCCTTGGGAACACCTGACCATCCGAGAAAAGCCAGAGGTCTACCCTCACAAGGTCCTAACGGATGAACAGGTTGCAACACTGCTGCAAGCCAAGGACAGGGTGCTTTCAGGCGCCCTTTTTTTTGGCCTGCTCACTGGCATGCGCTCAGGGGAGATCTGTGGGCTACTTGCCAGTGATGTCATCAGCAAAGGGAATTTGGGGCGGTTCATCCAGATTCAACCCAATCAGTTCCGACAGCTGAAGTCCAAGGCAGCAGAGCGGGAGGTGCCACTGCACACCAAGCTGGAGCAGCTTTTGGATACTTCCCTGCCAAAGCAAGGCAGGCTGTTTCCAACACTCACCGTGGACAAGGTGGTGAAGGCCTATGCCAAGCTACGGCAATCCTATCCTAACCTCACGGGCACGGTGTTCCACTCAACCCGCAAGTGGTTCATCACGCAGTGTGAACGGACAGGGGTACCGGAGCACTACACAGCAACCCTGGTGGGGCATCACTCCGCACGCTCTGCAAACAAGCTAACCTATGCCCTCTACTCCGGAGGCATCAGTGATGCACAAAAGCGAGAGATTGTGGATGGTATCCTTTTGCCAGACTGGGAGGGCACGTCATGAGCCCAACCACGATAGCAGACCCTGCCCTGATCCCTGACATCGAAGCATTCGAGGAAAGGGTGGCCATCCTCATCCACGAGGGTGGCATTCCAACCGACCAAGCCAAGGACCTCGCAGCACAGGCCCAAGGCTTCCGCGATCAAGCGCACTACTGGGCTTGGTTGAGGGTGTATGTCGAGAGGAAACGGTTGGGATAGCTCCTGGCGCTAACAACAAAACTTCCCCGTCCGGGCTCTCCTTGTGAGCGCTTGGGCGGGGACATAGTTCTCAATTTTTTGTAAATTTGGCGGAAAGCGGTCGTTCGCAACAGGGCAAAAATAGGTCCGGGTTGCGGACTATGCCGCCATTCTTGCGAAGAAGTTGAATGACCGCTAATCGGTCACGTCGGCCAGGGAACTTTGTCGGAGCACGATTTGAGCCACGTAACGACTTTGGACACGGTATCATTGTCTTTGGCGGTTCGTGGCATGAGGGCATAGAAGTCACTTCTGTCCGCGTCCCAGGCTGGACCAACCTGGACCAAACGGCCTGCTTCGAGGTCATAAGTCACCAGAAACCTGCTCACCAACGCTACACCTTGCCCGGCGATGGCTGCATCAACCGCAAGCGACGTTTGGCTCAGACGAAGGTGCCGGGCAGATTGGTCCTTCACGCCCAGTTGCGCAAGATAGCTGGACCATAGTTCATGGGTGTCATGGACCTTTGGCAGTTTGCTGAGCGCTTCTGGTCCCAGAGGGGAATCGCCCTCGTCCGCAAAAATTGGCGCTGCGACCGCAATAAGCGATTGCTTGAACAAGAGGGTTACGTCCAATGAAGCGCCAAACGGCGGCGATCCTTGGCGAACTGCAAGGTCTATCCCATCACTGTGAAAGCTGGAGACTTTTTCGGTAGCCATGATCCGCAAATCTATATTTGGGTGCGCTGTTGTGAAGGACGGTAAATTGGGGATTAGCCATTTTGCAGCAAAGGTAGGCGTTACACTGATTATTACTTTGTTCGGCTCTGGCTTCAGTTCGGCAGTTGCGGCTCGAAGGTCTGCGAACGCTTCGGAAATCTGGTTGTGGTAGCTGCGCCCAACTGACGTAAAAGCCAGGCCCTTTGGCACTCGCTCAAACAAGACCACATCAAGATGCGCTTCGAGTTGTCGCACCTGCTGCGCAACGGCCCCTTGCGTGACACCCAACTCATCCGCGGCTGCACGGAAACTGAGGCGGCGGCCTGAGGCATCAAAAGCACGCAAACTGTTGAGAGGGGGAAGTTCGGTCATTTTGCAATAGTAATTCTACTGTCAAAAAACATCAATACCGAATTCAAATTTGCTATATAAAGCACTATTTACGACGCGATTAAGAAAGGACAATCTATATGACAGTAGAAAAAGTAGCTCTAATTACAGCCGGTGGCAGCGGTATGGGGGCTGATGCCGCGCGCAAATTAGCAGATGACGGATTCAAGATTGGCATCTTGTCTGCATCAGGCAAGGGTGAAGCGCTAGGTCGCGAACTTGGCGGCTTTGGCGTAACTGGCTCGAACCTCGACCACGAGGCGCTAAACGCATTGGTGGTAGGTGCAAAAGAGCGTTGGGGCCGTGTTGATATCTTGGTGAACTCTGCCGGCCACGGTCCCAAGGGACCGGTGCTCGAAATCAGTGACGACGACTGGCATCAAGGCATGGAAGTCTACCTGATGAACGTCATTCGTCCGACACGAATTGTCACTCCATTGATGCAAGAGCAGGGCGGTGGGGCAATCATCAACATTTCAACTTTTGCCGCATTCGAACCTGATCCTCTTTTTCCTACATCAGGTGTATTCCGGGCTGGCCTTGCTGCATTCACGAAGCTTTATTCTGACAAGTATGCGTCAGCAAATATTCGGATGAACAACGTTCTTCCCGGCTTTATCGATAGCCTTCCCGAAACCGAAGACCGAAAGGCGCGTATTCCGATGGGGCGTTATGGTTTTGTATCGGAGGTGTCTTCGCTGATTGCGTGGCTCGCATCACAAGATGGTGCCTACATGACGGGACAAAACCTGCGTATCGACGGAGGGTTGACCTGTGCCGTTTGATACAATGGCCCTTGCCTCTCCGCGCGAGCGCTTTGTTTTCGCTATCAAGTGGGGCGCATCCGCCATCCAGATTATGGGATACACCGCGACGGGGTTTGGCCTTACACCTTGGAACCTTTACCTATTTCTAATCGGTGTCGTGGGGTGGTTCGCAGTAGGCGCACTGTGGAACGATAAGGCACTCATGCTTGTCCACATTGTCGCCCTGGGCGCGATGATTACCGGAATGGCAAGCGGTTGATTGGCGAAGATTGTATGGAAAGCGCTGAAATCATCACGACCTGTACGGCTGATAATCAGTATGCGACGATCCTGACGGACGATATGGTAGGCTCGGGCGTACATATCAACGCCATCGGCGGAGGCTGCCCCGGCAAGACCGAGCTACATCGCGACATCCTGCTACGCTCCGAAATCTTTGTGGAATAACCGGAACAAACATGGATCGAAGGTGAGATTCAGCAGTTGAACAGGGATCACCCGACCACGGAACTGTGACGTGTCATCACCGGACAGGAGCAGGGCCGCAAAGATAACAAACAGATCACCCTGTTCGACAGCGTCGGCTTCGCGATTGAGGATTTTTCGGCACTGCGTTACATCCACGGCGCGATCCAGCGTGCCGAATTCTTCACGCATCTTGATTTGCTTGCCGATCCGGATGATCTCCGTGATCTCTTCGGCATGTTACAACGGTCGCAAGCCTAAACAAGAAAGACCTGGCTGCATTAGTTTTTCGCAAAAGCAGCCGTTTGAGGTTTGCGCAACATTTATCGATTTGGGCTCTTCTTGTGAGGGTTCGGGCGGGGGAATATTTCTCAAATTTCTCTCAACGGATGCAATACGCGTTAAACTAGACAACCCTCAGAAACGCGAAACGGCCAGTGCGTTCGACCTTTGATGGCAGTCTTGTGGATTTAACGGCTCGAAGTTGCAGACACCAAGTCTGCCTTATATCTTTCCAACCGAGCGTTGGCGTTGCTGTCGATTAGCATGATGAGCCCTAAAAAGATGATTACTGTGATCAATGCCGCGCGCCAGCCCGGACTATTCACGAAAACAATCAAAATAGCGGTGGCTGCGATCAACAGCGGTATCACGTTAAATACCGCGGTGCCATACTGCGACATCGTGCGGTCAATGCGCTGAACCTCTAACCCGATAAATCTCGCATTGTCATCGGCAAAGGCTGTCGAGAAGCCTGTTAAACTTTTCCACGTTCCGTAAAGCAGCCCACCGCTGAGGATCAGCATCAATACTCCTGCTATCATCATCGGGAACACGAACGCTTTGGCCACCTCGGTTTCACCTCGCGACCAGAAAAGAAGGCTGGCCACGAGAAACATAGCTCCAAAAAGAGCAAATAGGCTGTTTGACAGAAGTTCCGCCCGGGCCCAATCGATAGATATCTTTAGGATCTCCATGGTGTTTTTCCTTTTTGGGAAGGTATGTGTTAATTGCTTAATGCGTTTTTAATTCAGTCGTTCTGGCGCATTTGCAGTGTTGCTCCATTGCCGGGGCGACTGGCCGTACATTCGCTTAAACTCACGGCTGAATTGAGAGGCGCTTTGATAGCCCACGTCCCAGGCTGCTTCCGACACTGTCTTACCTTCGGCAATCTTCATCGCGGCATGGTTCAACCGCATGGATTTCACAAACTGTATAGGATACATTGTCGTCGCTTCCTTAAACCGCCGATGAAACACTGCGCGGCTCATGCCGACATGACCAGCCATATCGTCAATGGTGATCTGCTCGTTCAGGCGGGTCGTGAAGTAGTCGATGGCGCGCGCGATTTCGTTACCGACTCCAAAAACCCGTCTCGCGGTTGCCCCTGCTTCGCCCATGAGCACCGCGTAACACAGCTCGCGCAATCGTCCTTGTCCGAGCACATCTAAATCAACTGGATTGTCGAGTAGATCGAGAAGCCGAAGCAGCGCCTGCGTGAAACCGTCATCCCAGGACGCCAATGCCAAACCCGATAGCGCTCTGTCCCGCGATTGTCTGATGCCACCAAAGGTAGTCTCGATCTCCATGGTGAGCGCCCGCATCATACGTGGCTCTATTGCAATCATAACGCCGAGAAGAGGATTGTTCTTGGACGCCATTGGCGCGCCCGCCTCCACCGGTAAGGTCATCGGGCACAGAAGGTATTTGTTGCTGCCGTAGACGTGATGCTGACCGTCCAGAACAGCTTGCTTACTGCCACTCAGAATAGCTACCACTGTGGGCTCGTAGATTGCAGGCAGGCATGGCATGGCCTCGGTAACGTGGAAGAGCTGGACGCCTTTTAGCGCGGTATCTAGGAGTCCTGCCTCTGGCAGACGGCGCTTGATAAGTTTTTTGATCTGTGCCTTACTCATGAACTTTTGGTGACAGAGAGCTTCCTTCTTTTCAATGGGGTTGAGACGATTTGGCAAGTATTTGAGAGAAATTCGTCTGTTTTTGCATTTTGTCAGTTCCTATTTGTACGTTCAGACAATAAAACCGCAAACCGCCAGCCCGCGCTGGTTGGAGACAGAAAGTGGTAGATATGACATTCGGACCTAAGGGCTGGACACCCGAGCGCCTCGGCGACCAGTCAGGCAAGACGTACATAATCACCGGTGCAAACTCTGGCGTTGGCTTTCAGGCCACGCGCATTCTTTTGAGGAAGAATGCTAAGGTAGTGATGCTGAACCGCTCGGTTGAGAAATCCGAGGCAGCAATTGTGGAGCTGAAAAACGAATTAGGCACGCAAGCGGACGTGAGCTTTATCCGCATGGATCTGTCCGTTTTGGATAGCGTGCGCGAGGCAGCGACAGAAGTTATCAAGACGGTATCTCACATCGACGCGCTTATCAACAACGCAGCTATAGCCCAGGTGCCGGTACGCAAGTTGACTGTTGATGGGTTCGAAAGCCAGCTTGGCACTAACCACTACGGTCACTTTTTGCTAAATGGCCTGCTATTTGACCGCATCTCTGAAAGCCACGGTCGGATCGTGGTAGTTGCCAGCCTTGGCTATAACATGGGTCTCAAGACGATTAAGTTCGACGATATTAACTGGGATGAAGGCTATGGTGCGAACCTAGCCTATTCGCAAAGTAAGCTGGCTCAAATGATGTTTGCATACGAATTGCAAGACCGTCTCACCGCATCGGGGCGAAAGGATGTTCAGGTTTTCGTCTGCCACCCTGGCTCGTCAGCCACTTCGCTTATAGCCACCAGCGGAAGCAGGGTGATGCGCTCCATTTGGTGGCTGATGACCAAGACGCCGATGGTTCAGACTGCAGAACAAGGTTCATATCCTGAGGTCATGTGCGCAACTGAAGAGACTCTGACCGAGCAACGCGCCCTCTATGGTCCAACGGGCCGAATGGAAATGGTCGGGGCTGTTGGCAAAGGCACACTAAACACTCACGCCTATGATGAATCCGTCATGACAAAGCTTTGGAATGAATCGGAAAAAGCCGTCAACTTCGCATGGAAGCTCTGACACCCCGTCAGTAGTTAGCTGTCAGCGAACGAGTACGAGGAGTGGACATTGCTTTGCTGTGCAGCATCGGTGATATTTGAGGCTCAAAGCCGTATTGAGCTGCAACGTTTTGAGCGGCTAGAAATGGCCGCTAGTATTAATTGAAAATGAAGGCCTCGTTGATATTTTCTACAGTGCCTCCGGGACCGCTTTTGGGACCACTTTGCTAGATTGAAAGTCCCATAAGATACTGAATAGAAATGATAATATCATCAAGCCTTAGCCCTCTGGGGGCACCAACATATAAAGTGGGGTT
>QQUU01000081.1 GCA_003385605.1 Bacteroidota bacterium | reverse complement strand
GTCCGCTATTTATCTGACGGAGTCAGTGGGACATACACCCAAACTCGAACTACCATCACTGTTACAAAGTCAAATCACAATTATTTTATAGGTGATGAAATATATCTTGACTTCACAACAGGTTCTGCCACTGATGACACATTAGCGATTGTTTCCAGGACGCAAAATACTTTCACTCTTACAGCAGCAAGTTCCGCCACAACAAGTGGCAATGTAACTTACTACTTGTCGACTACTTTTACCGATACAAGGTGGACGAACACCAGGGTAAAGCTTCGCGAACTTCCTGAACAGGTCAGCCTTTTAAAAGATGAACGGATGACCGACCGTATCATCGAGCGGGATCCAGGTATCGATTCAACTTACAGCAGACTAGCTTCTACGGTCACTGTAACGACTAGCTCTGCTCACGGCCTAGCAACGGGAAATAAAATTTTCCTCGATGTATCCACTGGCGATGTGCCGACAGGTCGTTATTCAATTACTGTCACCTCAACGACTACTTTTACGTTTTTAACTATTACAAGTAGTTCTACAAGTGGCAATGCAAAAGTAAATCGCTTGGTCAGGGGATTTGATTACACAGATTATGTAGGATTCACGGTGACAGGATCGGATGCCACCACAAAAGAAATAATATTTCAACGTAAAGATAGTTACGGAGCAAAAACCATTTCAGGACAGACTGCTACTGTCGTTCCTGCACACAGAGGATTCACAGTCGGTAGATATTTGACTACCGAATTGAGGTGGCAGTGCACTTGCCAGGACTATACAAAGAGAAAGGGATACAATCTTTTTAAAGATAGAACTAAAAATAAGTTTCCAGTAACCCCTGTACAGAACTTAAGCCCTGGACAGACAATTAATAAAAATAATGAACTTAGCGACAGCAGGGACAACCCTGGTGTGTTTGAAGATTTTGGCTATACAACTGTAAACAATTTTTATCAAATACCTGAGTACGAGGATACAGAGGAGTTCGCCTCTCAAACACTGCTCTATTACCAACCTCGTTGGTGTAAACACATATATGCCTCCATGTGGGCATTGATTCATGACGAGGGGGGTCAGCCGATTTCATTGTCTTCGTCATATACCCAGAGTGGACCTAACATCACCATCAATGCGGTTGATCATAATTTAGAGCAAAAACAAAAAGTAAAGATTACTTTTACAAGTGGATCAGCAATCAGCGGTGACTATGTAGTTTCTTCGGTCACTGACTCAAATACTTTTGTTATCGTCTACCCATTCAGTGATACGACGTCAGGTTACTGTGATGTCGCCAACCTGGCGCCACACGAATATGTCGGGACCTGGCTCTTGGAACCAAGTGATCAACCTGTAGGTAAAGGGTTAGAAACTTTCTACAAAAATTTTGAGAAAGAGTCAATTAAATTGAAAGAGGCTGCTGAAAAGTATGTTCTTGATAGGCAATTTTTTGGCTGGGCTGGAACACAAAATATCATCGGCCAAAACAACAACCCTGAAGATGTCGCTGACTTCAGAGCATCAGCTCCTTCGATGCTGTTGACAGATGACATTAGGCGTAATGCTCAAGGTCTGCTCGATCGTGCAGGCACTGTTTTCAATACGACTAGCAGGTTTGCGCAGCTGGTCAACAAACTCTTTAATCTTCAACCAGAGGTTATTGAAAATGCGAAGTTTGGATTGATCGACCAACCTCTAAGTGAGTACACCGATGAGTTTGAGCAAGGTTTTGTTGAGGGTGGAGAATACCTTAGTGGCGTTCCTACAGAAAGCACAGCCTCTGTTGTCACTATTGAGGCAAGTACTTATAGCCCCTTGACTGATCAAGATAGAATAGTTGATGCCGGTACATACATCAATATCTAAATGTCGGTACAGATTCTCTCCAGGCGCTCTTCTGTTTTAAGAGACAGACCATTCCCCACGAGACTTGGTGATGGCGAGCTTGCTATCAATACAAATGCAGGAGAGCCTGGACTCTTTGTTAAAGATTCGGGTTCTGGTTTGATTAAGGCTGGACCTACCTTTGTAGGGGCTACTGCGCCGAACGCATCTGGTGTCGGCTTTACAAGCAGTAGTAAAGGCGAGTCTTGGCTTGATACCGCAAGTACACATATACTCAAAATCAATGACGGCACCAGTTTTCAAACCGTGAAGGCTGTTGTGTCGCGGAGCGCAGGTCAGCCGACAAGCCCTGTTGACGGGCAGCTTCACTATGACACTACTGCTTCGAATTTTCTTATGTACGACGCAGACGCTGCTGCTTGGGTAACTCTTTAATTAGACAATAAGTGGTCGAGAATCCTGTCCAGCTTGGTATGTACTGACTCAATCTCACGCCTAAAGTCTTCTTTCAGTACGTATTCTTTTGTCATGCTGTCATAGAGGGAATCGTAATCATCCTCTATACGTTCGAAACGCCTATCAATTTTTTTGTTGAAATTATTCAAGGCACGCGACAGTCCCGTGAAGGCGCCGATGCCACCTGTGATCACAGCTGTTATCAATTCAGGTGACATCCTTACTTCTCTTACATATCTATTCTAAAGGGTCAAACAATTTAGAATTGTTAATTATGGGGTTGAAATATGGCAACCGGCTATGAGCCTAATATAGAAGGTGCGATTGCAGTCTTGGTAGACCTGATGACCGCTAACGCCTTCACAATGACTCGGCAACCCTACGAGCCAAATTACCGTGGGCTTGTAGATGCAGTTATAGATTTAAAAGAAGGCTTCCCTGTATTTGCACCAGAAAGGATTGGCTTTGATGCCACGACTTTTGAGGCTGTTGCTGATGGCGATGCTTTATATATGAGAAGCAGTGATGGCCAAGTAGGTAAAGCTCAGGCGGATGGAACGCAGGACGAGGCTCTTGTCGTCGGGTTTGCGGATGACGCTGCGGCGTCTGGTGCGACTGTAAAGGTTCTTGTTGCTGGATTGCTTGATTACCCAAGCACTATCGATCCAGGTGATGTGTATTTTCTAAGCACTACCCCTGGAGCTATATCGACGTCACCACCGACAGGATCTGGTGAATTTGTAGCACGTGTTGGCGAAGGGGCTACTACGTCCGAGTTCAGTATCCAACTTGAGCCTCCCATGAGGCTGAACTGATGGCGGGAGTAAGTAATTACGAGCCGTACGCTTCGAATGCTGAGGGGCTTACTCAAGTACTCATCGACTTGAAAGATACCATGGCAGGAAAAACCGTTTATGCGGTTGCTGGTTTTGGTGCTCTTGCGTTCGAAAATGTGACTCAAGGAGCAGCTCTCTATTCGCGTTCTTCAGACGGAAAGGTTGGTTTAGCGCGAGCTGCAGGGACGCTAGATGAAGCCACTGTTGTCGGATTTGCCCAAACCGCAAAGAACACTGGCGAGGAAGTTCGTGTTTTGACAGTAGGTGTTCTCGCCACTTCTGGTTTAGATGCAGGGGATCCGTTTTACCTTGCTACAGGTTATGGAGGTATAACATCTACGCCACCATCAACAGCTGGACAATATCTTGTACGAGTAGGTGAGGCATCAACGACGGCGAACTTGATTATCCAATTAGAGCCTCCGATTCTTCTGAGTTAATTTTTACCACTGATAGGATAGATCCATGGCAACAAGAAACTCATTAATCCTTAATTCAGGATTTATCCAGGAGCTAAACACTTCTTCGGATAAGTTAAATTTTGCTGGCAATAGCACTTCTGATCTTTCTGAGGGAACTAATCAGTACTTCACAAATGCCAGAGCCAGGAGTGCAATCTCTGTAACGGATACTGGTGGCGACGGTGAGCTTACTTATAACTCAAGCACTGGAGTAATTACTTATACAGGACCTAGTGCTAGTGAAGTACGTGCTCATCTAAGTGTTGCGTCGGGATCAGGACTTACTTACAACAGCGGGACTGGAGAGTTTGGCACAAACGCTATACCAAATAGTCAGTTAGCCAACAGTTCTTTGACAGTAGGTTCTACCAGTATTTCACTGGGCGCTACTGCAACTACGGTCGCTGGGCTCACATCACTGACCTCTACCACTCTTGAAGGCACGACGACCGTACGGGTCGGTGCAGCCGACGCGGCAAATGGGATTGTCCTCAACTCATCTGGGATTACATTCGAGGGCTCCAGTGCTAATGCGAATGAAACAACCATTTCAGTGACAGATGCCACTGCAGATCGTTCGATTGTTTTTCCAGACGCTGGCGGCACTGTAGCGCTGCTCACATCACTTAGTGCCAGTGACAGTGGAACAGGCCATGGCTCTTTAGCGTATAACAATTCGACCGGTGCATTTACTTATACAAAAGTCACCGCTGCAAATATTAGAGGCGAAATTTCAGTCACTGATTCTGGTGGGGACGGCAGCCTCGCTTACAATAACTCAACGGGAGTAATTACTTATACAGGTCCAAGCGCTAGTGAGGTTCGTGCTCATTTAAGTGTGGCGTCAGGATCCGGTCTTACATATAACAGCACAAGTGGCGAGTTTGGTACGAATGCAATTCCTAATTCTCAATTAGCAAACTCGACAGTAACAGTTGGATCTACCTCAATTGCTTTAGGAAGTTCAGCTACAACTATTGCAGGCTTAACGTCCGTGACTTCAGCTGCTGTAGTCACTAACGATAGTGGCTTTAGAGTTAGAGATAACTCAGACAATACAAAACAGCTTGCTTTCGAGTGTTCAGGAATTGCATCCTCAACGACTCGAACGATGACCGTTCCTAATTCGAGCGGCACCATCTCTACAGAAGATTTTGCTACCGCAATTGCAGTTGCATTAGGATAGATCTATGGCAACCCAAGTACAATTCCGCAGAGGCACAACTGTCCAGCATTCAGTCTTTACAGGCGCCGCTGGTGAAGTTACTGTCGACATTGATAAGAATGCATGCGTTATTCACGATGCAGTAAAAGCAGGGGGCTTTCCTCTCCTGAGAGATGATGGAAGTAATTCTGAACTTGCTTTAGGTTCACTTAGCAGCTGTGCTCTCAAATTCGCTTCGGACCCCAACACCGGTATCATTTCACCGGGAC
Source organism: Bacteroidota bacterium (assembly GCA_003385605.1). Taxonomy (GTDB): domain Bacteria; phylum Bacteroidota; class Bacteroidia; order Flavobacteriales; family Schleiferiaceae; genus UBA10364. The sequence goes on along the minus strand of QQUU01000081.1, from coordinate 2,373 downwards.
CCGACCAAGTGTCGTTTGTGACGGGTGGTGTTGCTAGGCTTACAATAGATTCAGCTGGCGCTATTAGCGTTCCGGGTAATGTCACGATTACTGGAAGTTTGACAGTAAGCGGTGCATTCGATTCATCCGAAAACCTCGCTCTGATTGTCGCCTTAGGATAATATGGCAAACACTTTTAAAATCGACACTAAGTCAAGCCTCGTGACCACGGCGATCACGGACGCTGCGACTAACGTTCTTACCGCAGGCAGTACCGCAACCTTGGTGCTTCTTAGTTGTTTGGTTTCAAACAAGTCAAGCAGCAGCGCTGATGTCGATATTTACCTGGTGACTAATACAGGCGACGATGTGTACTTGATTCGTAATGCTCCAGTGCCGGCTGGTTCGACCTTGGAGGTTATCGCAGGATCGAAGATTATCCTCGAGTCAAGTGATGTTCTTCGTGCAAGAAGTGATACAGGAACCGCACTTGATTTATCTATTAGTTACTTAGAACAGACTCCTTAATAGGTCATGGGCTTAACAACTAATGAGGCTACAGAGTTAGTAAAAGCTTTAACTCTTCGCGTGGAGGAGCTTGAGGCCCTTCTTAATCCCGTTGCGATTCTTGCCCAGGAAGATACATCTTGGCGTGTTGTACGACAGAAAAGAGATGCCCTTTTACGTTCAACCGATTGGGTGATGACCCCGGGTTCAACTATTGATCAAGCTGCTTGGGCTGCATATAGACAAGCACTTCGTGATCTTCCTCAAACTTATCAGGCTGCTAGATTAGAAGATATTAGTTGGCCTGTCCAGCCTAGTCTGTAAGGAATTTAAATGGCTTACATCGGTAACGACCTTGAGGTAGCTTTCCAAAGTTATCTGATCATTGATGATATCAGCAGCGGTTTTGATGGCTCTGAGACGAGCTTCACTCTTAATGTAAACGGTGCTGTCCCGGTTCCCTTTCCGATTAATCCTCAGCAATGCCTGATCTCGGTTGCTGGTGTTATTCAGGAACCTGATCCGACAGGTTCATCAGGTTTTAACTTATCTGGAAATAATATTGTTTTTAGTTCTGCTCCTGCAGGCAGTGCTTCTTTCTTTGGTGTTGTTTTAGCTGGTGCCGATTATGTCAATGTAGGTGTTGATTTCCCTGCAGGCAGTGTCGCTGCACCATCAATTACCTTCGCCACGGACAAGGATACGGGCTTCTTCTCAAAAGCAGCCAATGAAATCGGTATTGCTTGCGCTGGTACTGAAGTTGGTGTGTTCAGCTCCAGTGGTCTAAGCAGTGGCTTTGCCAGTGGGTCTGCTGCCAGCCCCAGCATATTTTTCACCTCGGACACAAACACCGGCCTATACAATTCAGCAAATAATCGCCTTAACTTCGCTACAAATGGTGTAGAACGCTTAGATATTGGCGATTCCTCGATTGTAGTCAATGGTCCTGGTAACGATGTTGATTTCCGTATTGAGGGCACCAGCGATCAACACCTTCTTAACCTCGATGCAGGTAATAACAGAGTTGGTATCTCTACATCGTCTCCCTCAGCACTTCTCGATGTTGACGGTGGGGACGCTCTGATTCATGGAGTCAGTGTCGGCCGTGGAGCAGGCAATCAGACTGGCAATCTCGTTGTTGGCAGAGCTGCTCTCGATGCAAATACCACTGGCAACCACAATGTGGCAGCAGGTACTTCAGCATTAGGAGCAAATACAGAGGGAGACCAAAACACAGCAGTTGGATCTAATTCTCTTCTTTCCAACACTACTGGTGATCGTAATTCCGCCATCGGTTACCAATCGCTTGATGCAAATACAACTGGTGATGATAACGTTGCAGTGGGCAAGAGTGCATTGGGCGCTAATACAACCGCACATGACAACACGGCGGTCGGATCTTCTGCATTAGCTTTAAACACCACTGGCACCAATAACACTGCCGTTGGCTCTGCTGCTCTCGATGCAAATACGACTACAAGCAATAGCACCGCAGTTGGTGCTAATGCTTTGACTTTGTCCACCGCAGACAACAACACTGCTGTTGGCTCTGGTGCCGCATCCGGAACGACGACGGGGACTAAAAACGTTGCTATTGGCGTTGAAGCCTTAGATCAAAACACCACTGGATCTCAAAACACTGCTGTTGGTTATCTTTCTTTAGAAAAGAACAGTACTGCAAGCAATAATACCGCTGTCGGTAACTCAGCGTTGGAGGAAAACACCACTGGCATCAATAACACTGCCGTTGGCTCAAATGCTCTCGATGCAAATACCACTGCTTCTGAAAATACTGCTGTTGGCTTTAATGCGCTTACGTCAAATGTGACAGGTGGCGCAAACACTGCAGTCGGAGAAGAAGCTCTCAAAAACAATACTGCAAGCAAT
>QQUU01000128.1 GCA_003385605.1 Bacteroidota bacterium | reverse complement strand
CGCCATGTCCCCATATTTGTGCATTCTCAGCATACAATGCTCTTAATTCTTCTTCGGTTCCAGACTCCCATACGCGGTAAGATTCCTTCACCACATCGTAGGCAGGATGCTCAGAATACACCGAGCCTACTCTTTGTTTTTGACCTACTGCCAATAGGGGCAGTAGCATCAATAATGCAATACGTTTCATAATGTGTGTTGGTTTTGTTTGACAAAAAATTAGGAATTCCAAAACCAATTCTTGTTTCATTTTGACCCTAACGCATTAATTGTTAGATATTTATACTTTAGGTAACATGTAAACCATAATTTTCTAACCTCAGCACCGTTATTCCAACAACCTAAATCAAGGCTAACAGCGGTATTGCCTACCTTTGTCTTTATGGAGAATAAACACATCGCAATTATTGGATTAGGCTACGTGGGTCTGCCACTAGCAGCCGCGTTCTCCAAAAAGTATCCAACCATTGGGTACGACATCAACAATGAAAAAGTTGATGCAATAAATAGCGGTATTGACCCGACAGCAGAGCTTGGCAATAAGCAACTCCAAGGCGCCCTAAACGATGGCCTAGCCACATCATCGGAACTAGGTGCTATTGCAGATTCAAACGTCTACATCATTACGGTTCCAACGGATATTCACGAAGACAAAACCCCAGATTTAAATCCTTTAAAGAAGGCAAGCGAAGCCATAGGAAGCATACTTCAGCAAGGCGATCTAGTGATTTACGAAAGCACAACGTATCCCGGTTGTACTGAAGAAGTTTGTGTACCAATATTAGTAAGTACAAGCGGGCTAAAATTCAATCTTGACTTTACCGTTGGGTACAGCCCTGAACGAATAAATCCAGGAGATAAGCAGCGAAACGTAACCAATATCTTAAAGGTTACCAGTGGTTCAACTTCAAAGGCTGCAGAAGAAGTAGACAAACTTTACCAAAGCATAATTACAGCAGGGACACACCTCGCGCCGAGCATTAAAGTTGCCGAAGCTGCAAAAGCTATCGAAAACGCGCAGCGCGACGTGAACATCAGCTTCATGAACGAGCTTGCCGTGATTTTTGACAAACTGGATATTGATACTGGCGATGTACTCGCAGCAGCAGGTACCAAATGGAACTTCCTGCCCTTCAAACCGGGTCTCGTAGGTGGACATTGTATTAGTGTTGACCCTTATTACCTAGCGCATAAAGCACAAGAAGTAGGTCACGACCCTGCAGTTATTCTTTCTGGAAGAAGAATCAATGACGGTATGGGACTGCATGTGGCAAGTAGTATTGTCAAGCTCATGCAGCAAAAAGAACTACCGTTATCTTCTAAAGCACTTATCCTCGGCATTACCTTCAAAGAAAACACCGGCGACACTAGAAACAGCCGAGTGGTTGATGTCTACAAAGAGCTAAAAGAGTTTGGACTACAGGTAGAAGTTCATGATCCTCTGGCCGATGCTTACCAAGTTCACAAAGAGTACGGCATAGAACTAGTTGAAGACACGAATCTCAACGACTATGAAGTCATTCTTTTAGCCGTTGCACACGATGACTTCAGAGATCTACAGATTAAAACTTCATCTAATAAAGTGGTTTACGACCTCAAAGGAATCTTGCCAAGAGCTGACGTAGACAAACGTCTTTAAGCAGGCGTAGAACGCTTGTAATCGTCCTGAACACGAACGATATCATCCTCATCTGAAGGATGCTCAGGATCGGTATGCTGCCAAAATTCAGCAACTACACCCCAGTTTTCCAATCCAACCAAACGGTGACGCTCGCCCTTTTGAAGAACAACTGTTTCGCCAGACTCAAAAGAAATCAGTTCGCCTTCTTCGTCTGTATCGCTGCGAACAACACCCACAGGACCTTCGACTACACGCCAAGTTTCTGCACGACGGTGGTGGTACTGCCAGCTCAAACGAGCCTCAGGCTTCACCAATAAGATCTTAGGACTCAACTTTCCGCCAATACGCAATGGCTCAACATCCAAGCTGTCAAAGTAGATATCCGCAAAAGTCTGCGCTTGATTCTCATCTAAAACAAAGAATCCACCCCAAGGACGATCAAAATCATATCGATCTATTCGTAGCCCTTGATTGGCCAATTTTTTACCGGTAAGCTCAAAAATGTTCATCTATGAATAGTTGATTTGGTTGGGGCGAATATATCAACTTTTAAACTCTCAAACACCTGTCAACTCTGAGACTCATTGGTTGAAAACTCGAAATTATCCACAAGGAAGCAAGAAAAATCCTAACTTTGTGACACCAACTAATAGACCAATTACCATGAGTACAGCACTATACCCATTAGTGCCCCCCTTTGTGGCCGTCGTCATCTTGATTGCAAGATTATTGATTGACTTTGGCTATAAATTCGGGCTCGTAGACCAGCCAAACTCGCGCTCCTCGCATGTCGGGGCAGTACCGCGTGTTGGTGGAATCAGCATCTTCATACCTTACATCCTTTTAGGTTTAGGTCTATACTTTGCCAACTTTGATTTTGTTGTAAATAATGCACCCTACTGGATTGGATTATCGGCCATTGTAGTCCTTGGAACGATCGACGATCGTCTTAACCTGAGTAGTAAATTCAAGTTTAGTATTCAATTTGCCGTTGCCGCATACTACGTTCTTTCTTCAGGCAATTACGTGGATAATATGTACGGTCTTTTCGGTATCGGTGTTCTTCCTTCTTGGTTAGGGATCACACTCAGTATAATTACAGTGGTATACCTCATCAACGCGGTAAACCTCATCGACGGAGTCGACGGCCTTGCGGCAGGAACCTCAATGTTGAGTTTGTATTTGTTAAGCACACTCATGGGCGGAGGGGAGTTCTTCTTTTCATTCGCTTTCTTAGGCTTGGGGCTTATTGTATTTATGGGTTTCAATTTCTCTAGCAATAAGAAAATTTTCCTGGGAGACGCCGGATCCCTTGGTTTAGGGTTCGTTTTAGCGACCATGGCTATGGAGTTCCTTCATAGTGGAAATGGTCACTTTGAGCACATGAACTTAAGCCCAATTGTAGCTGCCGTTCTAATCCTTGGTTATCCTATCGCGGATACCTTACGTGTTTTCATGATTCGTATCGCTACAGGTTCTAGTCCATTCGTGGCAGACCGTCGTCATATGCACCACGTACTCCTAGACAAAGGGTTCACCCATTTTGGAACTACAACGTTCACCATGGCTTGTGTCGGAACTATAGTTCTAATGAATAAGACCTTGGCTCCTATGCTGAATAGTCACCTAATGATTGTACTAAACATTGGTGCCATTCTATTAATTCACATGTTCGTTCGCCATCGTTCGGTACAATTGCGTATTTTTTGGCGCTCTTTCTCACGAGCGATTTTTAATCCCGTGAAAAAAGTGTGGTCGAGATACGTAACGAACTAGTTTGATAGAAACATTCTCACATACTTCAGAAATGAGCCATTACATTTATGTAGTGGCTTTTTTATGCATTGTCATTGGCCTTCTCTGGGGCCGATTCAAAGCCATGCACGTCTTCGGCTTTACGGTGCTCGCGCTACTGCTATCAGGGTTCATGGGTATCAAGCACATCTATAGTGCCGCAGTCAACCCTTCGCTTCTCACGGTGATGGCGCTTATCGCCTTAACCGGGGTACTTAAAAAGCAAATAAGAATAGACCTACTGCTAAACAGATTGGGCAACTACGAACGATCCTTCCTCTTCTCAACCTCAGCATTTACCGCCCTGCTAAGTGGTCTGGTCAACAACACGCCAATTGTAGCACTACTAATTCCAAGCATAAAGCAGCGCTCCACTTCAAAAGGGTGGAATGCAAGACTCTTCTTACTTCCAATATCCTTTGCTGCTGTCGCTGGTGGTACGATTACCTTGATTGGTACCTCAACCAACCTTGTTCTGAACGGTATGATGATCGAGAACGGCATTGAAGGTTTTAAATTCTTCGACTTTCTCATTCCAGGAGCTTTGGTAACTCTTGGGGTGCTCATAGTATCTATAATTCTAGCACCGTTCGTTCTGAAATCTGATGATGATAAAGACGGTCAGGAACTAGTATCCGCCAGAAACTATACCACAGAACTCAAGGTCATTCCTGGAGGTTCCATGGACGGTAAGACGGTTAAAAAGGCCCGCTTAAGAAACCTTAACGACCTTTTTTTAGCAGAGATTTACAGAGATGGTGAATTCATCTCTCCAGTAGCTCCTGAAGAAGTGCTTCAAGCCAACGACACTCTTTACTTCACAGGCGCCATAGAACATGTTAATGAGCTGCTCGATCAGTTCCCGAAGGGCTTAAAAAACGTTGAAGAGAAGTTTAAAGTACAAGGACGTTCAAACCTCATCGAGGTAATCGTTCCAAACAACTCTGACCTCATTGGAAGACCGTTAAAGGAAACCAACTTCCGTCTTCGCTACGATGCGGCTATTATTGGTGTTCAAAGAGGTGGTCAGCCCCTAAAAGGAAAGATTGGCAGACAAATTCTCCAAGCCGGGGACCTACTCTTACTATCCACTGGAAAAGACTTCATTGAGCGCAACCAGGAAGAGACCACACTCATTCCGATTGGCCAACATAACCGACTTTCCGAAAAGAGACTGGGTAGAGAGCGATTCTTCTTACCAAGCCTTCTCGTCATTACAGCGTTGGCTTTCATACTGAAATGGACGCTTCTCATCACGGTGGCATTACTCCTAATTAGTGCGATAGCCTGTGGCCTTTCTCATGCGGAAAAACTCAAGCAAGAATTCAACTCCCAGCTCTATGCACTACTCGTTCTTTCTGTGGCATTTGGTTCTGCAGTGGTAGAAGGTGGACATGCTAATTTCTTCCTGGAAAAAATCAACCTTCCAGAAAGCAGCACTCTTGCAGTGGCTGGATTGTTCGGCCTAACAGTGCTCTTTACCAACTTCATGACCAACGTTAGTGCGGTAGCCATTGCCTTCCCGATTGCAGCAGCCATTATGCAACACTATGGCCTTTCGAACCTTGAGGTATTCCTTCCTGTCGCTTTCGCAGCAAGTGCTAGTTTCTTGACCCCAACCAGCTACCAAACCCACCTAATGGTTATGGGTGCTGGCAACTATTCTAATAGAGACTTCCTGCGTATGGGATTACCGGTACTAATTGTCTACATAACAATTTCTTTAGCGGTACTACTTTTTTAAGCTATAGTTCCCTCGCTTCTATTAGGAATTAGTCTCCAGAAATTGGAAATTGCGCCTGCAAATCAGTATTAATGCATCCCGTGGGCGAAAAACTCCACATCATTCCACACCAACACGCGATTTCAAAAGAAGACCGCGAACGCCAAAACGGCCATAAAGGTCACGTATTGTGGTTCACCGGTTTGAGCGGTAGTGGAAAGAGTACAGTAGCCTCTGCAGTAGAGCGTGAGCTTAACCAACAAGGCATCAGAACGTTCATCTTAGACGGTGACAATGTTCGTACTGGTCTGAATAGTGATCTTGACTTTAGTGCTGCTTCAAGAGAAGAAAATATCCGCCGTATTGCACACGTCAGTGCGCTCATGAAAGATGCGGGTCTTGTAGTGCTGAGCGCTTTTGTAAGCCCATACCAAAAAGACCGCGATTTCGTAAGAGAATGTGCCCAAGGTGATTTCTCAGAAATCTTCATCAGCACCCCGCTTGAAGTATGTGAACAGCGAGACGTAAAAGGTTTGTATGCAAAAGCAAGAGCTGGTGAGATCAGCAACTTTACGGGCATTAGTTCACCTTTTGAAGAGCCTACCAACCCAGAGCTTGATGTGCCTACGCACCAAATGAGTATTGAAGAAGCAACCGCTATGGTTGTGGACTATATAAACACCAAAATAGCACTCGATCAATGAGTAACTATTCACTAACACACCTCGAAGAATTAGAAGCAGAGGCGATCTACGTCATTCGTGAAGTCTATGCCCAATTCGACAACCCAGCCATCCTCTTTTCCGGAGGTAAAGACAGCATCGTCGTAGCCCACCTTGCGCGTAAAGCGTTCTGGCCGGCGAAGATTCCGTTCCCGTTCGTACACATCGATACGGGCCACAACTTCCCCGAAACTATGGCCTTCCGTAACCGGCTCATCGAAGACCTCGGTGTACAGCTTGTAGTTGGATCCGTTCAAGAGTCTATTGACGAAGGTGCCGTAGTGGAAGAAACGGGTATGAACGCCTCGCGTAACGCCCTTCAAACAACGACCCTTCTTGACACCATTGAGCGCAACAATTTCGATGCGTGTATGGGTGGTGCCCGTCGTGATGAAGAGAAAGCTAGAGCTAAAGAGCGTTTCTTCTCGCACCGTGACGACTTCGGTCAGTGGGACCCAAAGAACCAACGTCCTGAGCTTTGGAATCTATTCAACGGAAAGAAACGCATGGGAGAGAACTTCCGTGTGTTTCCAATCTCCAACTGGACAGAAATGGACGTATGGCAGTATATCTTACAAGAGAATATTGCCATCCCAGAACTATATTTTGCCAAAGAGCGCAACGTAATTTGGAGAAACGGCTCATGGCTTCCTGTAAGCGAATACATCACCCTAAAAGATACGGATGAGCCTCAAATGAAAATGGTTCGCTTCCGTACCCTAGGGGACATCACCATTACCGGTGGTCAGGAAAGCGATGCAGATACGCTCGAGAAAATCATTCAGGAAGTAGCTTCTTCTCGTCAAACAGAACGCGGTAATAGAGAAGACGACAAGCGCAGTGAAAGCGCAATGGAAGACAGAAAACGTCAAGGTTACTTCTAACCATCAAAGCAACAGAACAGATGGAACAAAATTTCGATACCACATCATACCTCAACATGGAACTGCTTCGCTTCACTACTGCCGGGAGTGTCGACGACGGCAAATCTACTTTGATTGGACGCCTCCTGTACGATAGCAAGAGCATCTTCCAGGACCAAGTAGAGCAGATAGAAGCCACCTCAAAAAAGAAAGGTCTCGAGCATGTAGACCTTAGCCTTTTCACTGATGGTTTGAAGGATGAACGTGAGCAAGGGATTACTATCGATGTCGCCTACCGCTACTTCGCGACGCCTAAGCGTAAGTTCATTATCGCAGATACCCCAGGACACGTTCAGTACACCCGTAATATGGTAACAGGTGCTTCAACGGCTAACCTTGCCCTCATCCTTGTAGATGCTCGTAAAGGAGTGATTGAACAAACTAAGCGCCACACCTTCATCGCTTCCCTACTACAGATCCCACATATCTTCGTTTGTATTAACAAGATGGATTTGGTAGACTACAGCCAAGAGGCTTATGATAAAGTGGTTAAATAATACACCGATTTTGCAGCCAAGCTCAATGTCAAAGACGTACGCTTTGTACCTATGTCCGCCCTTCACGGCGACAACGTAGTATCTCGCGGAGATAACATGAACTGGTACGAAGGCGGTACCCTATTACACAACCTTGAAACTGTACACATCTCTTCAGACCACAACCTAAGAGACTGCCGCTTCCCAGTTCAAACAGTTATTCGTCCACACAGCGATGAATATCATGACTTTAGAGGATATGCTGGCCGAGTAGCTGGTGGAGTCTTCAAAAAAGGCGATAGCGTCGTAGCACTTCCGTCAGGATTAAAGAGCAAGATTGCAGCCATCCATACAATGACTGGCGAGCTCGAAGAAGCCTTCCCTCCTCAAAGCGTAACCATCACCTTAGAAGATGATATAGACATCAGCAGAGGCGATGTATTGGTACGCAGTGAAAACCGACCAGAGGGCCAACAGGACTTAGACGTGATGCTGTGCTGGCTAAATACCAACCCACCTCGCCCAAGAGCAAAGTATGTAATCAAACATACTACGGCTGAAGCTAGAGCGATGATTACTGACATTCAATACAAGATGGACATCAACACACTTCACAGAATGGAAGAGGACAAGGCCATCAGGATGAATGATATCGCAAGGGTAAAAATCA
>QQUU01000008.1 GCA_003385605.1 Bacteroidota bacterium | reverse complement strand
CTGGATGGGTGTTTCCTCCTGCGCATGCAGGGCAGGGGTAAAAAATGAAAGACAAAAAAGCAGTAACGCTACTCTCATAGGGTGATGGTATATTCTTTAACTGTGGTATTACCCACACCGTCGATAACAACTATCCGCAAATTATGGTTTCCTGCGGCCAATTCCTTGGGCACAATCACTTTTAACAACTCCTTTTTGTAATCGAAGTCAATGCGGGCAAATGCGCCGTCTATCCTCGCACTGTAACGTTCCACACCCGTCTTGTCATCTGCGGCGCGCAGGCGAATCTCTCTGTAGGCGCTATTACTGCGTGCATAGGTTGTGGTTTTTAGCAGGCTTACCTCAGGCTTTTTCAAATCTTGGTCCAATTCATACGTCCCCGTACTTCGGGTCTTAAAGGTCATCACCGCACCGTCGCGCTCCCCAGCAATGGCACTCTTCTTCCCTTTGTGATTCGCTTCCCAAAGGAACCAGCCCACTCCAGGAACCTGCGTGCTGTCCAAGGTCCACTTTAGGGTCATATAGGTTTGAAGAGGTACTAGGCCACCACCGAAAACATATTGTCCGTTGCCTTTTTCTCCTACGACAAAGTCATACGTTCTTTCATACAATGCTCCGGCAGGGATGGTAAATTCAATAGGGCCTACGGACATTTTATTGATCACATCCCAAGACAAGCTCGTTCGATCCAATGCGTATTTAATGGGTTGTTGCTGTCCGCTTACAAAAAATGAGAATGCATTGGTATTGCCTTCATAGTCTTTAATGCTCACCTCTACGTTTACCACGCTGTCTTGAGCCACAGTAATCCAACCTTTTGAAGCTCGGAAGGCGGGTGCAATGACCTCATACGTGTCGGTAACCTTTAGCGGGTTATTCTCTAGTTCGTACAACCTCGTATAACGCACCCCTTGCGAGCAATACAGATCGTAGTTGATGTGTGCATTGATAAAGCGTGAGGTGCTAAAATTGATGCGTCTATAGTTGGCCGTGAAAAAGGGTTGTCCTTCGATCAAAGCCTCAATAGAATACACCCCATTGTTGTTATTAGCGAGGTCTTGCTTGTCCGTAGTGAACAGGTCAATTCCAATTCCACGTGAGAATTTAATAGTATCTCCAGCTTTGAATGTACCCTTGTCGCCAAAGTCTTTGGCAGTCCATCTTAAACCTCGCACATCTGGCTTGCGGGTGTCTTTTACTTCAATCCCGAACTCCAACGGGTTCAGTGGTTCTTCGGTTTTGGTATCTCTGATCTCAAAGTGCAGGTGCGGACCGAAGGAGCCGCCAGTGTTTCCACTGAATGCAACGAGTTGGCCGCGGGTGACTTTAAATTGTTCCGGTGAAGGGTAGAGGTTGCCGTCGTTTTTGCTGCGGTCGCGCAGTTGGTCTTCTACCCATTTTTCCAATTCCGGATAAAATGCATTTAAATGACCGTATACGGTGGTATAGCCTTCGGGGTGTCGCAGATAAAGTGCATTTCCATAGCCGTAAGGGCTTACAGCGACGCGGCTGACATAGCCGTCTGCTACAGCATTGATCCTGAGACCGCTGCGTCCCTGAGTTTTAATATCGATTCCTCCGTGGAAGTGATTTCCGCGCAATTCCGCGAAAGTGCCGCTCAGCACCAAAGGGATATCTAAAGGCGGGCTAGGCTTGAAGTTCTGTGCCGAAGCAATGTTAAGGGTTAACAAAAAACCGATGAAAGGGAAAATTTTCTGCATTACGCAAAGGTACAAATGGTATCTTTGAGGGAAACTGATACCTATGTCATCTGATTTAAGTTCTCAACTAGAGAGGGTTCTATCTAAGGCTGCGAAAGTAGTTGAGGTGAATTCTGCTTTGAAAATGAGAATCAGTGAATTAGAAGATCAAGTAGCTCATTTGCAGGAAGTCTTATCGGCTTTGCAAGTGGAGCATGCAGATTTTCAGGAGCAGTTGCAACAACGCAATCTTGCGATGACTGTCCAAAGTGGTTCGCCCGCACGGGATACATACAGCGAGGAGAAAATTGCGGAGTTGATACGGGAAATTGACCGTTGCATGAAATTGTTAAGTGCCTAATCTCGTGAGCGAGACACTAAAGATAAAAGTGACCATAGCCGGAAGGACCTATCCTTTGACCATCAAGAGGGAAGAGGAAGAGCAGATCCGCAGTGCTGTGAAAACCATAAATGATGCCGTAGCACGCTTTGAGGAGCGCTATGCGGTGCAGGACAAGCAAGACGTACTTAGTATGTGTGCCCTGCAGTTGGCATCGCGTGCGGAATTGGCCACGCAACAATCTCATGACGTTCAGTCTCAGGCAGGCAAAGCGCTTGCCGATGTAGAAGCTGCATTAGATGCGGCCCTACAAGACGGATAAAAGTTTCCCATACTTGCTGTTTTTTGTGTCAAACTCAACGAGCACGTTGTTATGACTCTAGCTCGATGCGTTACGAGCAGGCCGCACCTTTTCGAAGGGAGTTCGCTCCAGTGGAAGGTCAAGGCGCAACGGTAGAGGCAGATCCTGATTAAAAGGAGTTTAGACAACAGCCGCAGCAGGTATGGGTTTTTAAGAATTGTAAACCATTTATGATATGGTAATGACTATTGTAGCTGCAGTGATTGGACTTGTCCTCGGAACAGGGGTAGGGTACGCATTGTGGCAGAGTGCCATGAAGAAAAAAGGCGCTCTCATGATCGCTGAGGCAAAGAAAGAAGCCGAGCAGATCAAGAAAGACCGCATCCTTGAAGCCAAAGAGAAATTCCTAAACCTCAAGGAGGAGCACGAAAGAGCTGTCAACAAGCGCGACCAACAGTTGGCGCAGCGTCAGAACTCTTTCCGTGAGAAAGACGAAAGATTGAAGAAGAGCATCCAAGACTTTAAGCGCGAGCAGAGAGATTTGGAGCGTGCGAAAGAGACTGTTGCGAAGAAGCGCGAATCTTTGGATGCTAAATCCAAGGAACTCGACAAGCTCAAGAACAAGCAGATTGCAGAGCTTGAAGCAATGACTGGAATGACTGAAGAGGAAGCGAAGGAGCAGATGATTCAGGCGTTGAAAGACAAGGCGAAGCTCGACGCACAGGCGCACATTCAGAACACGATGGAGGAAGCCAACCTCACCGCATCGCAAGAGGCGAAGAAGATCGTGATCCAGAGCATTCAACGCGTTGCTACGGAGAGCGCTATTGAGAATGCAGTGAGTGTCTTCAACATTGAGAACGACGACATCAAGGGTAAGATCATTGGCCGCGAAGGTAGAAACATCCGCGCCATTGAAGCAGCCACAGGTGTTGAGATTATTGTAGACGATACCCCTGAGGCCATCCTCTTGAGCTGTTTCGATCCAGTACGCCGTGAGATTGCACGTTTGTCGATGCACAAGCTCGTTAGCGACGGTCGTATCCACCCTGCACGTGTAGAGGAAGTGGTTGCGAAGACACGCAAGCAGATCGAAGAAGAGATTGTACAAACGGGTAAGCGTACGGCTATTGACCTAGGTATCCACGGTCTACACCCAGAACTGATCAAGACGGTTGGGCGTATGAAGTACAGAAGCTCGTACGGACAAAATTTGTTACAGCACTCTCGTGAGGTGGCCAATTTATGTGCGATCATGGCTTCCGAGCTTGGCCTGAACCCTAAGCTTGCTAAACGCGCAGGCCTCTTGCACGATATCGGTAAGGTACCACACGAGGAGACTGACCTACCACACGCCATCCTAGGTATGCAGTGGGCAGAGAAGTACGGCGAGAAGCCAGACGTATGTAATGCGATCGGTGCACACCATGACGAGATTGAGATGACTTCGATGATCTCTCCGATCGTTCAGGTATGTGATGCCATCTCAGGTGCACGCCCAGGCGCACGCCGCATGGTGGCAGACAGCTACATCCAGCGTCTTAAGGACCTGGAGAACCTAGCCTACGACTTTGACGGTGTAACCAAAGCCTACGCGATCCAAGCGGGCCGTGAACTCCGTGTGATGGTAGAAAGTGAGAAGGTAACCGATGCTATGGCAGCACAGATCTCTTACGACATCAGCCAGAAGATCCAAACGGAAATGACCTACCCGGGCCAAGTGCGCGTCACAGTCATCCGCGAACTCCGCTCGGTCAACGTAGCGAAGTAATCATACAAACTTCTAAAAAGTCAAAAACCCCTCGCACCGCGAGGGGTTTTTTGTTTCATGCCGAAAAAAGGACGTTATGATTTTTTGATGTGCTATATGCATTATAATATCGGTTAGAACGGAATAGAACACTAGAGTGATTATGAGTTAACGAGTATGTTGTTTAAAGGCTAAGTCATTCTCCTATCCTTAGTATTAATTGCGACAACATTGCTACCTCTTCTTCAGAATATATAGGATCGAAATAGGTAAGGTAGCTGTTCAAGTCATTTAGGCTCCTAATAGAAACAAATTTGAATTTTTCTTGGGTTGTGGCCTGCGTCATGACTAGAACATTCTTTACCGAAATCTTTTTTTCGCCCCAATGATGGGTGTTAAAGGAAATACGATTATTCAATAGTATGAAAAGTGCGTAGCTGGCTCTATGTATTTGATCAATTGGAGACCTTAGATTCAATGATTCAACTGATCGCTGACTCCAATTTTTTGTTTCTAAAATGAAAACTCCAGTTGGACCAATAACAAGATGATCGATCTGAATTGAAAAGATTTTTTCGCCTGTTTGCCTATGAGTTATTGGCTTTTTAAATCGGTATTTAAAGTCATTGAAAATATAATAGCTGTCTGAAAGTTTTTTAAGTTGCCTTTCAACTTTTCTCTCGCCAATTGCCCCGGCTATTGTAGTTCGTAATTCAGTGACGACATCAAAAGTTCTATTGACTTCTTCTAGCTCTCCTTTAATCCTGCTGTATATTACGTCCTGTTCGTTATTGACTAAATAATCTATCTCGGTTCTTAGTCTATTAATGTTATTTCTGGTTTTCCTTGTTCTACGAGTAATTATTCTTTCATGATTACTTATGCTTTTGAGCTTAATCAATTTCAAACCTAATTGCATGGTAATGAAGATGCCCAGTAACAAGGACTTATTTGATCGACCTTTTTTCAGATCATCAATTGATGATTTCAGACGTTCTTCTTTCTTTTCGAGTTGAATTCTCAAGTCGTGACTATTGTCCAATAAGACTTTTTCTTCAACTTTTAGTGTCACCTGTCTACCACGAATCTCCTGGTTAAGATCCGTCTCGGCTTGCAGCAGTAATTCAGATTTAATTCTCGGAAAATCCCTTCGAAAATCTTGTATTTCCTTAACCGAACTAAACATTGATACATTTCGATCAGATAATTTGCTTCGAAGAGTTTTGAGTGATTCTATTTGGCCAATAATATGTGCCACTATTAAGCGCTTATTGATTTCATCCTAAAATAGTAAATTCAATAAAGTAAGGCTGAGTATACTTAACACTCGTGAGTCGAATCAACTAACTATAAATCAGAAGATCAAATTTTAGTTGCCCACTCCAAGACCTTTTCTATCAACTCATTCACCGGGCCTGAGGGGTCGGGGTGGAATTCGTTGGTGGTTCTGTTGGCCAGGAGTGCGCTGAAGCTGTGGGCTTCGTGGCCTAGGAGGTTGGCCAGGGCGTAAATGCCTGAGGTTTCCATTTCGAAATTGGTGATGTGGAATTCGCCCAATTGTGTTTTGTAGAGGTTTTGTAGGGTTTCCTTGAAGGTGCTCTTAATCTGTATGGAGCGGCCTTGTGGGCCATAGAAGCCTGGCAGTGTGGCGGTGATGCCGTGCATTAGGCCCTCGAACTTCGGTGTTCTAGCCGACGGTACAGGGATGTAGGTCGGTTGGATGGGGGAATTGGCTATTGGGATGGTTTTGAAGTTGTGCTCGTAGAATGGAAGGAGGGCATCGAAGGCGAGGGCGCCGGTGCTGTGAAGCAAGGTGCCTACAGGTATGGACGGGTCGATGGCGCCTGAGGTGCCTATTCTAATAATGGTCAGGGTTCTCTTTTCTGGGTTTCTCGTTCTTGTTTTTGGGTCAATGTTGACGGCGGCATCGAGCTCGTTGAGAACGATGTCTATGTTGTCGGTGCCCATTCCAGTGGAGAGGACCAGTACTTCGTGGTTGTTTAGGGTGCCACGCGTGATGGTGAATTCACGGCGGGTTTTGGTCCAAATGGTGGTGTCAAAGTGCTGGGACACGGACGCAACTCGGTCTGGATCACCCACAGTGAAAATAAGGTCTGGGATGTCGGATGCGACAAGCCCAAGGTGGTAGACGCTGCCGTCTGGATTGAGGATGAGTTCAGAAGGGGAGAATTGGTCCATGGAAAGTATCTTTGAAATCTCAAATTCAAGCACAAGTTCGTGAAAGCAGAAATCATTACCATCGGCGACGAGATATTAATTGGACAAATTGTTGACACCAATAGTGCGTGGTTGGGTACCGTTCTAAACGAAGAGGGTATCGAAGTGACACGCATTAACAGCATCTCGGATACTCCTGAGGCCATTGTTGAGGCCGTTGAGGGATTGTATGCGGAGACGCAGTTGGTGATCGTGACAGGCGGTCTAGGGCCGACTAAGGACGATTTGACCAAGCAGACGCTGGCGAAGTACTTTAATTCGGAGATGGTCTTTCGCGAGGATGTGTGGGAGCACATTGTGCAGCTCTTTAAAGGATTTGGGCGCGAGCCGGTAGAGCGCAATAAGCAGCAGGCGTTGGTGCCTGAGGCTTGTGAGGTCTTGTTTAACCACAAGGGTACAGCGCCAGGAATGCTCTTTAGAAAGGGCGATGTTCGCATTGTCAGCTTGCCGGGGGTGCCTTATGAAATGAAGGCCTTGGTGAGCAATGAGTTGTTGCCGTTGCTTCGTGAGGAGATCGATTACCAGATACTGCACAAGACTTTGCTTGTGGTGGGTGTGCCTGAGAGTGTGCTTGCCGATAAGATTGAGCCTTTTGAGGAGGAGTTTCCGGGGTCTATCAAGCTGGCGTATTTACCAAGACCGGGGATGGTGCGACTGCGCCTGACTTCGCGCGGGAAGCGTTCTGACGATTTGACGGCTGATATTGATGCCGCTACCGCGGTGTTGCGCAAGGCCTTGGGGGATGATCTGATGGACGGTTCTTCAAAGCCGATCGAGCATTACGTTGGGAAGCTGTTGATGGATAAAGGATTGACCGTGGGTACGGCAGAGAGCTGTACTGGTGGCGGTATAGGTGCTGCACTCGTGAGCGTGAGTGGGTCGTCGGCCTATTTTGAAGGCTCGGTGGTAGCGTATTCCTACGAGATTAAGGAAACGCTGTTGGGTGTAGACCACGATACCATCGTGAATAGAGGTGCAGTGAGTGAAGAAGTGGTGCGTCAGATGAGTGAAGGCGCAAGAAAAAAATTGGGCGTGGATTTCGCGGTGGCGGTCAGTGGTATTGCTGGTCCGGGCGGTGGAACCCCTGATAAACCGGTGGGAACGAGCTGGATTAGCATTGCTGGGCCAGAGCGTACCATTGCTGAAAAGTTTGTCTTTGGGAAGGTGCGCGAGCGCAATATTCAGAAGACTATATTTGCCGCTTTGAATTTGTTAGTAAAAGAAGTCGAAGATTATCCTGCATCATAGTTGTGGGAAAGAAAGAATTGACTTAGTTTTGCAAACCATTTTGGTAGAACCCAGAAAAGTTAAAGATTATGTCACGTGTTTGTGATCTTACAGGAAAGAAAGCGATGACAGGAAACCACGTTTCCTTCTCAAATAAGAAGAACAAGCGCAAGTTCAACGCGAACTTGTTCACTAAGAAGTTCTACATCCCAGAAGAGGATCGTTGGGTAACTTTGAAAGTAGCTGCTTCTACATTGAAAACTATCAACAAAAAAGGTATCTCTGCTGTGCTTAAAGAAGCTGAAGCAAAAGGATACGTTGTTAAATAAGAATAGAACATGGCCAAGAAAGGTAACCGCGTTCAAGTAATCCTAGAGTGTACAGAGCACAAAGACTCTGGTATGCCAGGTACTTCTCGTTACATTACAACTAAGAACAAGAAGAACACGCCAGATCGTATGGAGTTGAAGAAATACAACCCGATCTTGAAGCGTATGACTCTTCACAAAGAGATTAAATAAGATGGCAAAGAAAGTAGTAGCAACGCTTAAGACAGGTGACTCTAAGCAGTACACTAAAGTGATCAACATGGTAAAGAACGCGAAAGGTTCTTACTCTTTTGAAGAGCGTGTTGTCGGTAAGGACGAGGCGAAAAGCTTTTTGAAATAAGATCCGTCTTTATTCACGATATTTGAACCACTCTAGTATTAGGGTGGTTTTTTTATTCTAAGCCAAGTCATTATGAGCTTCTTCAAGAAATTTTTTACCAGCGAAAAGAAAGAGACCCTCGACAAGGGGTTGGACAAAACGCGCTCTTCCGTTTTTGAGAAGATCACGCGTGCTGTTGCTGGTAAGAGTAAACTTGACGATGATGTGCTTGATGAGATTGAAGAGGCCCTTATTACTTCTGATGTCGGTTTAGATACCACGGTGAAGATTATAGAGGCCTTGGAAGAGCGTGTTGCTCGAGACAAGGTGATGGGTGAAACAGAGATGATGGACATGTTGTATGCAATCATTTCTGAACTCATGCAACATACGGGCGGTGCTTGGGAAGACTTTGAGCTTCCAAAGACCGATGGACCATACGTACTGATGGTTGTAGGGGTCAATGGGGTAGGTAAGACCACCACCATTGGAAAATTGACCCACCAGTTCAAAGCCAAAGGATATAAAGTTGTGTTAGGCGCTGCAGATACCTTTAGAGCAGCGGCGATTGATCAGCTCGCTGTTTGGGGAGAACGCAACGATGTGCCTGTGATTAAGCAGGAGATGGGCTCTGACCCAGCTTCAGTGGCTTACGACACCATACAACACGCCGTAAGTGCGGGAGCGGACCTG
>QQUU01000020.1 GCA_003385605.1 Bacteroidota bacterium | reverse complement strand
CATTCCTCAGCACCTAGTAGTGTGGCAATGGCCAAATCTCTACCGGTGCGAATCATTCCATCGGTTTGGAGCAATACGCGGTCTCTTAATCGGCTACTCACCAATGTCTGATGCGCTTCTGCCAAGCCTAATTCCCAAGGCACACCTGCGTGCTGGATAGAACTAAGTGGCGAAGCACCTGTACCTCCATCCATTCCTGAGATAAGTACGGTATCTGCCTTGGCTTTTACAACACCCGTAGCGATGGTTCCTACCCCAGCGAGAGAAACAAGCTTCACGCTCACTCTTGCCTTAGGGTTGGCACGTTTGAGGTCATAAATCAATTGGGCCAAATCCTCAATCGAATAAATATCATGGTGGGGCGGGGGAGAAATCAAACCTACCCCCGGTGTAGAATGGCGAACTCGACCGATCCAATCGTCCACCTTGTGCCCTGGCAGGTGCCCACCTTCACCAGGCTTTGCACCTTGAGCCATTTTGATCTGGAGTTCAACAGCGTTCGCGAGGTAATTGATCGTCACCCCGAATCGGCCAGAGGCAATCTGCTTAATCGCACTGTTTTCGCTATCGCCGTTCTCCTTGGTGCCAAAGCGAATCTCGTCTTCACCACCTTCACCTGAGTTCGATTTAGCCCCTATTCTATTCATCGCCACTGCAAGCGTGCTGTGGGCTTCGTGCGATATAGAACCAAAAGACATGGCCCCAGTAGCAAAGCGCTTCATAATGTTTTCTGCCGCTTCTACCTCTTCTAATGGAACGGATGGACGCTGCTTGAATTCCAACAAGTGGCGCAACGAGCGACCGTTCCCGTCTAGTAATGCACTGTAATTCTTGAAGTGCTCGTAATTGCCTTCACGACACGCACGTTGCAAAGCTGTAATGGTACGCGGATTCATATGGTGGTATTCACCATTCACGCGCCAATGGTACACCCCGCCGTAAGGCAAGGTCTCTTCAGCATCATTTAATGCCAAAGAGAGTTTGTCCAATTGCTCCTTCGCGATGTGTTCGAAGTCCAATCCACCAATACGACTTAGTGAGCCACGGAAACACGTTCCGACCACTCGACCGTTTAGTCCGATAGGCTCAAAAATCTGAGCGCCCTGGTAACTCTCCAAAGTAGAGATCCCCATCTTGGCGAAGATCTTCAATAGCCCTTTACCGATTGCTTTTTGGTAATTCTTAACTTTCTCAAAATAAGCATCTAACTCAGTGTTAGCTGAAGTAGATTCTACCCTACCTTCCTTCAAGGAATGACGCAGGATATCGTACACCATGTACGGGTTAATCGCATTGGCTCCGTAGCCTAAAAGCGTCGCAAAATGATGAGTGCTTCTCGCATCTCCACATTCAACAACCAAGCTGACATTAGAACGTACACCTTGTTTAATCAAGTAGTGATGAATAGCGCCCACGGCTAAAAGCGACGGAATCGCTACCCGGTTCTTATCGGCATTGCGGTCGGAAATGATCAGGAGATTATTGCCCGATTTCACGGCGAAATCTGCCTCTTTACAGATACTCTTGATGGCGTTTTCTAGCCCAGTCTCCGGATTATCTGCATAAAACAGACTTTCTATTTCATGCGAAGCAAAGCCTGGCGCCGATATGTTGCGCAATTTCTGTAGTTCGCCGTTGGTCAATACCGGTTGTTCAATACGGATCTTACGGCAGTGCTCATCGGTGGCATCTAGGACATTTCGCGTCTTGCCCAAAAGTGCCGTCAAAGACATCACTGAACGCTCGCGTATACTGTCTATAGGAGGATTACTTACCTGTGCAAAACGCTGGCGGAAGTAATGACTCAAGTGCTGTGGTTGCTCACTCAGCGCGGCAATTGGGTTATCTGCTCCCATAGAGCCAATGGCCTCTTTGGCATCATTGAACATGGGTAGTAGGACGCGCTCTACCTCTTCTTTCGTATACCCATGGAAGCGCAAACGTTCTTCGTAGGTGCTGTTTCCTAAAGCTTTTTCATTGACCGCAGGGAGATCTTCTAGTCTAAGCTCCCCATCGGCCAACCATTGGCCGTAAGGTTTGGCTTTACAAATGTCCTCTTTAAGCTCTTCGTCGGTGATGATGCGGCCCTGCTGCAAGTCAGCAACAAACATTTTACCCGGCTCTAGACGGCCTTTCTTCAACACATTCGCCGGTTCAACAGGCAATGAGCCCGCTTCAGACGACATGATCACCATGCCATCCTTGGTTAAGGTGTAGCGCGAAGGACGCAACCCATTGCGATCCAATACGGCGCCTACCACCTTGCCATCGGTAAAGGATAACGAGGCAGGACCGTCCCAAGCCTCCATGAGGTGGGCATGGTATCCGTAGAAATCCTTTTTGTACTGTGGCATATTGGCGTCATTCTCATACGCCTCGGGCACCAACATCATCATCGCATGAGGAAGCGAACGACCTGAGGCCGTTAAAATCTCAACGACATTATCTAGGTTCGAACTGTCCGAGCGACGTACGTCACAGATCGGGTGAATGAGCTCTAGTTCTTGCTCAGAAAACAAGCTGTCCTTGAATAAGGCCGTTTTACTGCTCATTCCGTTGACATTACCTGCAATGGTATTGATCTCCCCGTTGTGCGCAATGTAGCGGAACGGCTGGGCCAATTTCCACTTAGGGGTAGTGTTGGTTGAAAAACGGCTGTGGACTAATGCCAAAGCACTTTCAAAAGAATCGCGCTGCAGGTCTAAGAAGTACTGCTGCAACTGCTCTGTCGTTAATTGACCCTTGTAAATCAAGGTTCTACAACTAAGCGAGCTGATGTAAAAACTATCGTACGTAGATGGAAACAGCTGGTGAATGGTACGGTTGGCGTATTTGCGCAGCACGACCATCTTGCGCTCCAAAGTATCTTCGTCCATCGCCTCTTTCGGCGCCACGAAAAACTGAATATGCGCAGGCTCTGAGTCCTTAGCGCTCTTTCCTAACGGTTTGTTGTTAACTGGAATATTTCGGTAACCAATGAGTTCTAATTGAAAATTGGTCACATATTTCTCTAACTCTAAGATGCACTTACGCTGTAGAGATTTCTCTTTTGGGAAAAACGTGTTACCCACGCCGTAAGTTCCGGCCGTTGGAAGCGTAAATCCTAGACCTCGTGCCTCCTCTACTAAGAATTCATGTGGAATTTGTACGAGTATTCCGGCGCCATCCCCAGAAGTTGGCTCAGCGCCTTGCCCTCCCCGATGTTCCATGTTTTCTAGCATGGTGAGGGCACCCTTCACGACGTTTCGAGTCTTGCGACCGTCGAGATTTGCTACGAAACCGATCCCGCATGAATCGTGTTCGAACGATGGGTGGTAAAGTCCATCTTGTTCCTTATTTTCCTGTGATAGTTCGATCGGATTACTAGTCATAGACAAAGATTCGATTGAATATTTAAGGGAATTGCAAATTTATTGAATAAAATGCAATTATTACAGGAATTTATTGAGTCAGATTCAACAAATCAACGATTAGCTTAAACCAAATGCAATGAATGCGCGTAAACTCATCATTATCACCTCTTTAACAATACTTATCCCACTTTTGTTGATGAAAGGCTGCCAATCTTTTGCGAGGACGATCTACAATAGTATGGACTGTAACCAGTTTAACATTGACCATATCGAACTTAGGACAGGTATTGATGTGCCTCAAATAAAGAGGAATTATTGCGAACTAACCGATACTTCTCGTACCGTTAGCTTTCAACTCTTGAAGACTGGAGAAGACAAAAAAGCCTATGCACAGAAGTATTTCGAGTGGTCTAGCGGGTCACTTTTCGTTCAAGAAGGTTCAAATTCCGATACTCGTTGGTCAGCGCAATTAGATACCGTAACTTCAGAACTCGTATTTAAACTGCATTACAAGTGAGCCAATTTGAAGAACATTATGTCAACCGATCCAACTGGATTCGAGCTGCAGTGCTCGGTGCTAATGACGGAATACTCAGTGTGAGCAGTATCGCTGTAGGTGTAGCTTCTGCTACAGGAAAAGTTGAACCAATCGCTATTGCATCGTTAGCCGGTTTGGTTGCTGGCGCTTTAAGTATGGCAGCCGGAGAATATGTTAGTGTGAGCAGTCAAGCGGATATTGAAGCAGCGGATATAGCCCGTGAAGCGAAAGAGCTTGAGGAAATGCCAGAATTAGAGGAAAAAGAATTGGCCAAAATCTATGAGAGACGGGGACTAAAGCCAGAAACTGCAGCTGAAGTTGCCCGTCAACTGCACGAGCACGATGCCCTAGCAGCACATGCCAGAGATGAACTGGGGATTAACGAAATAACAGCTGCTCAGCCTTTACAAGCCGCCGGTGCAAGCGCCTTAAGCTTTATTCTTGGCGGGCTTCTACCCTTCGCTCTAGTGTTCTTATTTGAGCCCCAACAACTCTACTGGGCAGAATATGTGTTCAGCATTTCATTCCTCGCCTTGTTGGGAGGAATAAGTGCTAAAATTGGCGGAAGTTCAATACTCAAAGCCGTTACGCGCGTGGCCATATGGGGAACCATCAGTATGGGACTGAGTGCGCTCGTAGGTACTTGGGTCCAAGTTTAGCACTACCTTTGCCGCAATGGCGACAAGAATCAACAAATACCTCAGTGAGATAGGACATTGCTCCAGACGCGGAGCTGATAAATT
Organism: Bacteroidota bacterium; assembly: GCA_003385605.1. Taxonomy (GTDB): domain Bacteria; phylum Bacteroidota; class Bacteroidia; order Flavobacteriales; family Schleiferiaceae; genus UBA10364. The sequence goes on along the minus strand of QQUU01000020.1, from coordinate 5,052 downwards.
GCTTGAACAAGGCAGAATTACTATCAACGGAAAGGTCCCTGAATTGGGCGAAAAGGTTCAAGAAGGAGATGTAGTTGCGGTTGACGGTGTGATCGTAGGGCAACGAACAGAAAAACACGTATACATTGCATTGAACAAGCCTAGAGGTATTGTTTGCACCACGGACCGCCGCGTAGAAAAGGACAATATTGTGGACTTTGTCGGTCACCCGCAACGTATTTTCCCCATTGGTCGATTAGACAAGCCCTCTGAAGGGCTAATTCTAATGACCAGCGATGGTGATATAGTCAACAAAATTCTTCGTGCACGTAACAATCATGAAAAGGAATATGTCGTTCACGTTCATAAGCCGATAAATCAAGATTTCATCACCAGAATGCGAAACGGCGTACCTATCCTCGATACTGTGACCCGAAAATGCCGTGTAGAGCAGATTGGCCCACGCAGTTTCCGCATTGTATTAACTCAAGGATTAAACAGGCAGATTCGTCGCATGTGTGAGTACCTCGGTTACCGAGTTACCCGATTGAAACGAGTGCGCATTATGAACATTCAACTGGATCTTCCCTTGGGAGAATGGCGCGATTTGAAGAAACACGAATTGGCAGAATTAAGAAGGTTGTGCGAGTCAAGCAGTAAAACGCATTTTTAGTCGTTTTTTGCCTTTTTTGGATGTTTTTCGGTCGATTTTAACCTATTTTCAAGCAAAACTCATAAAAAATGGACGCAGATCAAATTTTCAATATTGCCAATTCCCTTGCCTTTTTTAGCTGGATTCCCCTACTCATCGCTCCGTTTAATGCCCGCATTCGAAACGTCTTATTAGGCAGCACAGTCACCTTGCTTTCGCTGACCTATGCCCTGCTGTTTTTCCAGACTTTTGATGCTGGCGCGATGGAATCTTTTTCTACACTTGACGGACTTATGTCTCTGTTCTCTTCTAAAGAAGCAGTACTTATTGGCTGGATCCACTACTTAGCGTTTGATCTTCTCACGGGTATATTCATCGCCAAGAATGGCGAGAAGCACGAGCTTAACCCATGGATTGTGCGTCCTATCTTCTTATTTACATTCATGGCAGGACCGCTTGGCTTTCTGTTATACGTGATTTACAAAACCGCAGCAACCAGGAAATACTCTTTTGAATGATTGCTAACCTGTTCCGTCACCGTCTTTTCAATAGAGCAGCATTAATTTGCTTGTTTTACGCGCTGATCGCCTTAATCTTAATCATCACCTCAAACACCCAAGTTCTTGGCATCAATGCATTCATCAAGCCTTTTAAATTTGGCATCAGTGCATTCATCCTCTTTCTCACCTTCTCTTGGTATTTCAATTTCTTACCACGTCGATTGCACAAAGCTTTTCACCTATTCGCCTGGGTAAATATTGCTGTGATGGCATTTGAACTCAGTTGGATTTTAATTCAAGCTTACCGAGGCACACTCTCTCATTTTAATATGAGCACGGCGTTCGAAGGCATTATGTTCGGTATCATGGGGATATCCATCGCCATTTCAACAACTTGGACCCTACTTCTTTTCAAATGGACGTTTGCCAGCGACTTCAGAATGAATCCTGGACTTTTACAGGCTGTCCGATTTGGTATTGTCTTGTTTGTGATTTTCGGATTCACAGGCTTTATCATGGGAGCCAACCGGTCCCATACGGTCGGTGCCCCTGATGGTGGACCAGGCATATTTTTATTGAATTGGTCGCTTACTTACGGAGACATCAGAATTTCACATTTCTTCGGACTCCATGCACTGCAAATCCTTCCATTAATGGCAAGTCTTTTTAAACTGCGTGCAAGAAGCAGCTTCGTAATGTCGGTGCTTTATGGTATTGCATGTGCAGGCCTATTATATCTTGCGCTTTCAGGTAAACCTCCGTATTAAAATGAACATAAGCGCTCAAATCCAATTCATTCCACTCCACGCTACCGAGCCTATGGCACAGGTTGACACTGCGATTAAACTTATCGAAAATTCAGGCCTTACCTACGAAGTGGGGCCGTTTGGAACTAGCGTGGAAGGACCGAAAATTCAGGTACAAAGCTTAATCGACCAACTACTTTCACTCAACACCTGCGAGGAATTTTTACTGAACGTTCAATACCACATAGGCGAGAACAGATTATCTAATGAGGAAAAGGTCGCAAAGTTCAGATAGATAGCATTTTCAGTGGCGTTTTGAGTAGTATATTTGCGGCCGACATTCGGAACACTCATTAAAACACCACATATGTCTAAGATTCTTTACACGAAGACTGACGAAGCTCCAGCATTAGCTACTTACAGCTTCCTTCCTATCGTTAAAGCGTTCACTTCAAAAGCCGGTATTGAAGTTGAAACAAGAGATATCTCGCTCGCAGGACGCATTCTAGCGAATTTCCCTGACTTCTTATCAGAAGAGCAACGCATCTCAGATGCTTTAGCCGAGCTTGGTGATCTAGCCAAAACTCCTGAAGCAAATATTATCAAGCTTCCTAACATTAGTGCCTCTATCCCGCAGCTAAAAGCAGCAATCGCTGAACTCCAAGCTGCAGGCTTTGCCCTTCCTAATTATCCGGAAGAGCCAGCCACTGAGGAAGAGAAGGCCATCAAAGGTCGTTACGACAAAATCAAAGGTTCTGCTGTAAACCCAGTACTACGCGAGGGAAACAGCGACCGTCGTGCACCTAAGGCTGTTAAAAATTATGCGCGTAAACACCCACATTCTATGGGTGCATGGACTTCTGAAAGCAAAGCTCACGTCAGCAGCATGCCAGAAGGTGATTTCTACGGTTCAGAGGTAAGTACTACAGTTTCTTCGGCTACAACTGCAGATATCGTATTTACTTCTGCATCAGGAGAGAAAACCACTTTAAAATCTGGTATCGCGCTTCAAGCTGGTGAGATCATCGATGCAGCTCGTATGAACATGGGTGCACTCAAAGCATTCTTGGCAGAGCAAGTAGCAGAGGCCAAAGAGCAAGGCGTACTTTTCTCTTTGCACATGAAAGCAACCATGATGAAAGTGAGTGATCCTATCATCTTTGGTGCTTGTGTTGAAGTATTCTTCGCTGACGTTTTTGAGAAATACGCTACCGAATTCGCTGACTTAGGTGTTGATGTACGTAACGGTCTAGGCGATGTATACGCGAAGATTGCCAATCTCGATGACGCAAAGCGCACAGAAATTGAAGCTGCATTAGCAACAGCTATTGAAAATGGCCCAGATCTAGCTATGGTTAATAGCGATAAAGGCATTACCAACCTTCACGTGCCGTCTGATGTCATTATTGATGCATCTATGCCAGCAATGATCCGTACTTCAGGTCAAATGTGGGATAAGGACGGAAAACCAAGAGACGCGAAAGCCGTCATTCCAGACCGCTCCTACTCTAGCATTTACCAAGCGACTATTGATTTCTGTAAGGAAAATGGCGCGCTTGACCCAACTACAATGGGTAGTGTAAGTAACGTAGGTCTAATGGCACAAAAGGCTGAAGAATACGGTTCTCACGACAAAACTTTCCAGCTCAACGAAGCAGGAACAGTGGAAGTCATCGCTGATGGCGCTGCGCTACTTACACAATCTGTAGAAGCCGGTGATATTTTCCGCATGTGTCAGGTGAAAGATGCTCCAATCAAGGATTGGGTTGGTCTTGCAGTTCGCCGTGCTCGTGCGACAGAGACTCCTGCTGTATTCTGGTTGGATGAAAACAGAGCGCACGATTCAGAGCTTATCAAGAAAGTCGAAGCCTACCTGCCAGAGCATGATGTAGAAGGTCTCGATGTATTCATCATGGCGCCTAAAGATGCAACAACATTTAGTTTGGAGCGAATCGTTCAAGGTGAGGATACCATTTCGGTTACAGGTAACGTTCTGCGCGATTACTTGACCGATCTGTTCCCAATTCTTGAGGTGGGTACTTCAGCGAAAATGTTGAGTATCGTTCCATTAATGAACGGCGGAGGCTTGTTCGAAACTGGAGCTGGTGGTTCTGCACCTAAGCACGTACAGCAATTGACTGCGGAGAACTACCTGCGTTGGGACTCATTAGGTGAATTCCTGGCACTTGGGGTAAGCCTCGAGCACTTTGCTGAGAAAGACGGCAACGAAAAGGCTGCTGTCCTTTCAAGTACGCTAGACGATGCAACCTCTAAGTTCTTGGATACAGATAAGAGCCCTACACGTCGCCTAGGTGGCATTGACAATCGCGGCTCGCACTTCTATTTAGCTATGTACTGGGCACAAGAATTGGCCGCTCAAGACAAGAATGCTGAGCTCAAAACGACCTTTGCTCCACTTGCAGAGTCACTTGCTTCAAACGAAGATAAGATCGTTGAAGAGCTCATCGCTGTACAAGGAGATGCTGCTGATATCGGTGGATACTACTTCATGAATGACGCACTCGCGGGCGCTATTATGAGACCGTCAAGCACCTTGAATACTGCGATTGACAACTTCTAAGCAAAGAAGTACTAGAATAGAAAAACCCGGCGCTGCGCGCCGGGTTTTTTATGCTTAAAATTTTCGTTGCTACTATTTGCCGAAAGCAAATATCAAGGGAATGTGTAACCGCTCGGCCCAACTCTTCTCGTCGTGAGCGGCACCAGGAAACTTTTCTGTAGTCCAATTCTCCCCCAACACAAATCCATTTTCCTCTAAAACAAGATTGACATTGTTCTGAAAGGGCTCATACATCGCATCGAGTGTTTCAGTACCGTAATCGAAGTAGATCTTCCCAACGCGCTCAGGAACAATATTCTGCTTCACATAGGCATTAAAAACAGCAGGAATTTCTTCATTTGGCGCGAATCCACCTGGCCAGTGTGTACTCATACAAAGGGCAGTACCGTAGACACTTGGGTATTCTCCGACCGCATACATGCTCATTAAACCGCCCATGGAGCTGCCCATGACGGCGGTTGACTCGGCAGTGGTATACACTGCGAATTGGCCATCAACAAAAGGTTTTACCTCTTCTACCATATAGCGGAGGTAATTATCACTATTCACGCTAAACGTAGAATCTGATCCGTAGCGTTTTGAAATTTCAGACAG
>QQUU01000057.1 GCA_003385605.1 Bacteroidota bacterium | reverse complement strand
TTTTGTTTTTGTTCCGGGGTCCAGCGGATTTCGAGAAGCCAAAGGATTATTCGGTGGCAGTGCCAGTTATTTGGTCACTCCAGCGGATCGCGTCCGTAAAGTTAATCCAGCATTGGGGGATAGCGGAACGTTGTTCGCTTTGGCGGCAACTGCGCGGCATGCGTTGGCGGGATTTGATGCGCGTTTGCCCGAATTGATCATTGGGCATGGTGTATTGGGACGGTTGCTGGCGCGATTGACGGTTGTCGCAGGCGGAAAGCCCCCCACTGTGTGGGAAGTAGATGAAAATCGGATGGCGGGCACACAAGGGTATCAAGTGATCCACCCTGATCAAGATACCAAGAGAGATTATCAATCGATTTACGATGCATCGGGTTGCACTGATTTTCTTGATCAATGGATTCAACGCTGTGGTCGCGGTGCTGAGATTGTGTTGGCTGGATTCTATTCCGAACGCATCAATTTTGCGTTCCCCCATGCGTTTATGCGCGAAATGAAATTCCGCATCGCGGCGGAGTGGAGCGCAGATGACATGACAGCGATCAATGCTCTGATTGATGAAGGCATGCTGTCGTTGGATGGTTTGGTGACCCATCGCGCGAAAGCGACGGATGCCAGGCAGGCGTACGTTCAGGCGTTTGAAGACCCCACTTGTTACAAAATGGTCCTTGATTGGGAGGCAGTAAATTGAAAGACGAAGTTCCAAACCTAAAGGATTATTCCGCAAGGCTGCGTGATGAAGCTAATATGGATTTGGCTGATATTCAGGCAGAACAAACGAGTGGCGAACCCACCAAAAAAACCCAAATCATTGCGATTTATGGCAAAGGTGGCATTGGTAAATCATTCACGCTAGCCAATCTATCCCACATGATGGCGGAAATGGGTAAGCGCGTTTTGTTGATCGGCTGCGACCCTAAATCAGATACGACATCATTGTTGTTCGGCGGCAAGGCCTGTCCAACAATTATTGAAACCTCGACACGCAAAAAGCTTGCTGGTGAAGAGGTTAAAATTGGCGATGTCTGCTTTAAGCGCGGCGGCGTTTTTGCCATGGAACTTGGCGGTCCCGAGGTTGGCCGCGGCTGTGGTGGTCGCGGTATCATCCACGGGTTTGAGTTGCTGGAAAAGCTGGGCTTCCATGATTGGGACTTTGACTATGTTCTGCTCGATTTCCTAGGTGATGTTGTTTGCGGCGGCTTTGGTTTACCAATCGCCCGTGACATGGCGCAAAAGGTGATTTTGGTCGGTTCAAACGATTTGCAGTCGCTTTACGTGGCAAACAACGTTTGTTCCGCTGTTGAATATTTCCGCAAACTGGGTGGGAATGTTGGTGTTGCTGGATTGGTCATCAACAAAGATGACGGAACCGGCGAGGCAGCAGCCTTTGCCAAAGCAGCTGATATTCCGGTACTGGCCTCAATCCCACAGGATGACGATCTGCGTAAAAAATCTGCAAACTATCAGATTGTTGGCACTGCAGCAGGGCCATGGGGTGATTTGTTTGGCGCCCTTGCCGAAGAGGTCGCTGGCGCGCCTCCAATTCGCCCAAAACCATTGGATCAAGATGGTTTGCTGAACCTGTTTGATAGCAAGGACACAGGCGGCGACGTGGTTTTGGTTCCTGCGACAGACACTGACATGCGCGGCAAACATGCCAAGCCGCAAAAGTCCCTAGAAGTCATCTACGATGAGGTCTAAATGAGTAAGGAAGTCACATACGACACCACCGATCAGGTCGATGTGATCAAGGGCCACCCCGCTGAGGAGGTGGTTTCCACGTCTGCGACGGATCAAACGGGACCTGCAGGTGCGTGCGTTTCCGAAGAGCTGAAAAACGCCAACTTGGCGAACTCTGAAAATGCAGAAATCCTTGAAAAATACGCGGCCGATTATCCAGTTGGTCCGCATGATAAGCCGCAATCAATGTGCCCTGCGTTTGGGTCATTGCGCGTTGGGCTTCGCATGCGTCGCGTGGCGACGGTTTTGTCGGGATCCGCATGCTGTGTCTATGGCTTAAGTTTTGTAAGCCACTTCTACGGTGCGCGCCGTTCGGTTGGGTATGTTCCCTTTGACTCTGAATCTTTGGTTACGGGTAAGCTTTTCGAAGATATTCGTGACTCTGTTCACGACTTGGCCGACCCAGATCAATACGATGCAATCGTTGTGACCAACCTATGTGTTCCCACTGCGAGTGGTGTGCCGCTTAGATTGCTGCCGAATGAAATCAATGGGGTTCGCATCATTGGGATTGATGTGCCCGGTTTCGGGGTGCCAACACATGCTGAGGCGAAAGATATCCTTGCAGGCGCCATGTTGAACTTTGCCCGTCAAGAGGTTGAGGCCGGCCCAGTTCAGGCGCCAAAGGGCGGTAAGCAAGATCGCCCAACTGTTGCGATGCTGGGCGAAATGTTCCCTGCGGATCCGATGATGATCGGTGCAATGTTGGCGCCAATGGGATTAGGTGCAGGGCCTGTTTTGCCTGCGCGTGAATGGCGCGAAATGTATGCTGCATTGGATTGCGGCGCGGTTGCGGCGATCCATCCATTTTATACATCAACGATCCGCGAATTTGATGCCGCTGGTCGTCCATCAATAGGCAGCGCGCCAGTTGGTTATGACGGCACAGCTGATTGGCTGGCGGCGATTGGGGATACTTTTAACGTGGGCGCTGATAAAATTGCAGCTGCACAAAACGCATTCCTGCCCGCGATCAAGGGAGCGCTTTCACAAAATCAAATCAAGGGTCGTATCACTGTTTCGGGTTACGAAGGCAGCGAATTATTGGTTGCACGTTTGCTCATCGAAAGCGGGGCAGAGGTTCCATATGTCGGAACGGCCTGCCCTAAAACACCAATGTCCCAAGCAGATGCAGAATGGCTCGCTTCAAAGGGCGCGGTTATTAAGTTCCGCGCATCGCTTGAGGATGACTTGTCCGCTGTCGAAGCGTTCAAACCTGATCTTGCAATTGGAACGACGCCGCTTGTGCAAGAGGTCAAAGAAAAAGGACAATCTGCGCTTTACTTTACCAATCTTGTGTCTGCGCGTCCGCTGATGGGTCCTGCGGGTGCTGGGAGCCTTGCGCAAGTGATCAACACCGCCATCGAAGGTGGCGAGCGGATGGCAAACATGCGTTCGTTCTTCGAGAATGTTGGAGAAGGCGACACCGCTGGTATCTGGCAGGGCGCGCCCAATCTTCGCCCAGACTTCCGTGCGCAAAACCTAAAGAAAATCGAAAAGGCCGCGCGCGCCGCCAAAGCACAGGAGATGATCTAATGCATATTCTAGATCATGATCGTGCGGGCGGATATTGGGGTTCAGTTTACGCGTTTTGCGCAGTTAAAGGGCTGCAAGTTGTTATTGACGGCCCTGTTGGGTGCGAAAACCTGCCCGTAACATCGGTGCTGCACTATACGGACGCGCTACCCCCACATGAATTGCCAATTGTGACCACTGGATTGGGCGAAGAAGAATTGGGCCGCGACGGGACCGAAGGGGCGATGAAGCGTGCGTGGGAAACCTTGGATCCTGCTTTGCCTTCTGTCGTTGTCACTGGCTCGATTGCCGAAATGATTGGCGGTGGTGTGACACCTCAGGGAACAACAATCCAACGGTTCCTGCCGCGTACAATTGATGAAGATCAATGGCAGTCTGCGGATCGGGCTATGACATGGATTTTCACAGAATTTGGCATGACCAAAGGCCGGATGCCACCTGAGAAAAAGCGAGAAGAGGGTGCGAAACCCCGCGTGAATATCCTGGGTCCGATGTATGGCACATTCAACATGCCCAGCGATTTGGCCGAGATCAAACGCCTGATCGAAGGGATTGGCGCCGAGATTAACATGGTGATGCCACTGGGTGCCCATGTCGCTGAAATGCGAAATCTGGTCAATGCAGACGTCAATATTTGCATGTATCGTGAGTTTGGCCGCGGTCTGTGTGAAGTATTGGGTAAACCCTATTTGCAAGCACCCATTGGTGTTGAATCAACAACTAAATTCCTACGTAAGCTGGGCGAGCTTTTGTCGTTAGATGTTGAACCGTTTATCGAACAAGAAAAGCATTCGACCATAAAACCCGTGTGGGACCTTTGGCGGTCAGTGACTCAAGATTTCTTTGGGACTGCTAATTTTGCAATCGTTGCCAATGACACTTACGCGCGCGGTATTCGAAATTATTTGGAAAATGATTTGGGGTTCCCCTGTGCATTCGCGGTGAGTCGCGTGGCTGGATCGAAAACCAACAATCATGAAGTGCGCCAGTTGTTAGAACAGCATCGGCCATTGGTGGTGTTCGGTTCAGTAAATGAAAAAATATATCTTGCCGAACTGAAGGCTGCACATGGTCCACAGCCGTCGTTTATTCCCGCTTCATTCCCTGGTGCTGTCATTCGGCGTGCTTTGGGAACGCCGATGATGGGATATGCGGGCGCGACATATGTGCTTCAAGAATTGTGCAATGGGTTGTTTGATTCATTGTTCCATATCTTGCCACTGGCAAGCGAAATGGATGCGGTTGATGCTACGCCTGCCGTTTTAAAGCGTGATCTTGAATGGGATCCCAAAGCGCAAGCAGAGCTGGATCGTATCGTCGCGGAGCACCCCATTTTAACAAGAATTTCTGCTGCAAAGCGCCTTCGTGATGCAGCCGAAGCTGAAACGCTGAAGTCAGGGCACGATTTTGTGGCACTTGAAACTGTTTCGGCGCTGGGCGGAACACCGTCCGCCAAAAATATAGGAGAGGAGTGATATGTCAGATCTTTCAAATACAGATCGCAGACTCAAATCAAGACCACGCTCGCGTTTTGAATATGTTTTGTTTTTCAGTCTTATTTTCGTCTTGGCCATCCCGTTTTCAACGGTGGGTTGGCTGATTGATCTCTATCGCAAACAAACATTCGTGATCAACGGGCCGCTTGCCCGTGCGTGGCTAGAAGCACACCGTATCACGCCCGTAATTTGCTCGGTTTAGGCCCGGCATCAAGAGCTGTTCTGCCAAAGGCAGATCAGAACCCTGGAACGATATCCAGGGACCCTGGCCACAGAGGCACTGTGGCGCCACGATAAATTTCGGAGGAAATATCATGGCGGACAATAACCTGTCTTTTACAGGACTAACTGACGAACAGGCGCAAGAACTGCACTCTGTCTACATGAGCGGGCTATGGTTGTTCACAACCGTTGCCGTAATCGCCCATTTGGCAACGTTCATCTGGCGCCCTTGGTTCTAAGGAGGATTGAAAATGGCAAAATTTTATAAAATCTGGCTCGTTTTCGATCCACGTCGCGTGTTTGTTGCACAAGGCGTTTTCCTATTCTTGCTAGCAGCGATGATTCACCTCGTTCTGCTAAGCACAGACTACTACAACTGGTTTGAACTAGCCGCGCAAGCGGGCGGTTAATAACCTGTTCGACAGTTTGAAAAACGGTCTGCGGGTGAGTTTTAACTTGCCCGCAGATGCTCACCAATAAGACGGCCTTCATCTCAAGGGTATCGGCTGGATTCAACGGAGACAAACGATGGCATTGCTAAGTTTCGAAAGAAAGTATCGTGTCCGAGGGGGCACATTGATTGGCGGTGATTTATTCGATTTTTGGGTAGGGCCTTTTTACGTCGGTTTTTTCGGCGTAACGACTGCATTTTTTGCTTTACTTGGAACAATCCTCATTTTTTGGGGTGCGAGCCAGCAAGGTACCTTTAATCCTTGGCTAATAAATATAGCACCGCCAGATTTAAGTTACGGTTTGGGCATGGCGCCCTTACTAGAAGGAGGATTGTGGCAAATTATCACGATTTGTGCGACAGCGGCTTTCATAAGTTGGGCGCTGCGTGAGGTTGAGATTAGCCGCAAGCTGGGTATGGGATATCATGTTCCATTTGCCTTCTCCTTTGCAATATTAGCCTATGTAACACTGGTTATTTTCAGACCACTGTTAATGGGTGCCTGGGGGCATGGATTTCCTTATGGAATTTTCAGCCACCTAGATTGGGTTAGCAACACTGGTTATGCGTATCTGCATTTCCACTACAACCCAGCACACATGTTGGCTGTAACCTTGTTCTTTACCACAACGCTTGCATTGGCGTTGCACGGCGCGCTGGTTCTAAGTGCGGCAAACCCTGAAGAGGGTGAAGAAGCACAGGGCCCAGACAACGAAGACACCTTTTTCCGTGATTTCATCGGCTATTCAGTTGGAACATTGGGCATTCACCGCGTGGGCTTTTTGCTGGCGATCAATGCTGTGTTCTTCTCGGCCGTATGTATCATCATCTCTGGCCCAGTCTGGACCAAGGGTTGGCCTGAATGGTGGAACTGGTGGTTGGAAATGCCAATTTGGCCAAGTCAGATGGGGATGTAATTATGATTGAGTATCAGAATATATTCACACAAGTGCAGGTCCGCGGACCCGCCGAAATGGGTGTAGATAACGAAAACAACATGATGTCCGAACGTATCGGTACACCTGGGTTTTCAAATCTTGCTGGATGGCTTGGAAACGCGCAATTGGGGCCTGTTTACCTTGGTTGGACTGGGGTGATATCTCTTGCCACTGGTTTGCTATGGTTCAACATCGTTGGCCTGAACATGCTTGCACAAGTTGGCTGGTCAATCCCTGAGTTTTTGCGTCAATTCTTTTGGTTGGCACTTGAACCTCCAGGTCCTGAGTGGGGTCTGCGTATGCCACCATTAGATCAGGGTGGTTGGTATCTAATCAGCTCGCTGTTCTTGTTGGTATCAGTCTGCACTTGGTGGTTGAGAACCTATCTCTTGGCGCAACAGCACAAGATGGGCAAACACGTCGCATGGGCATTTGCCTCTGCAATTTGGTTGTTCCTTGTCCTTGGTCTGTTCCGTCCTGTGTTGATGGGTAGCTGGTCAGAGGCCGTTCCATACGGGATTTTCCCACACTTGGATTGGACCACTGCATTCTCAATTCGCTATGGCAACCTCTATTATAACCCGTTCCATGCGCTATCGATTGTGTTCTTGTACGGTTCAGTTCTTCTGTTCGCGATGCATGGTGCAACGATCCTTGCGGTAACTCGTTTTGGTGGCGATCGTGAATTGGAACAAATCTATGATCGAGGAACAGCATCAGAGCGTGCTGCATTGTTCTGGAGATGGACTATGGGCTTTAACGCGACGATGGAGGGTATCCACCGTTGGGCGTGGTGGTTCGCGGTTCTGACCCCGATTACTGGCGGTATTGGTATCTTGTTAACAGGTACAGTTGTCGACAACTGGTTTATCTGGGCTCAGGAACATTACTTTGCTCCAATGTATGACGGTTCCTACGGTTATGAAAACTATGGCTCTTACGAGTCATTCATCGGCCAGGAGGACTAATCATGTTACCAAGTTGGTTTAATCGTTGGAATGAAGAAAATCCAACAAACGTCTATGGTCCGGCTATCTTGATCGGTGCCCTAGGCGGGGCCGTATTCCTGGCAATCATGGTCGTGGTTTTTGGACAGCCTGCTGCAACATCTAGTTTGCAAACAGGTCCGCGCGGGCAAGGTATGTCAGTCACTGAATTCAACAGTGATTTGGCAACGCCTGATCCCGACATTGAGCTTGTTTATGAAAATGAGCCCTATGTTCCAGATGGATCCGAGGCGCTTGCAAAAGACATTTATCAGAATGTGCAAGTGTTGGGTGATCTAACCGAAGACAACTTTGATCGCTTGATGGGCGCAATGACAGAATGGATCGCTCCTGAAGAGGGGTGTGCATACTGCCACGGTGATGGTGACGTCGAAACCTATGGTGAAGACGCACTTTATACCAAAGTGGTTGCACGTCGCATGATCCAGATGACCCAAAACATCAATGAAAATTGGTCGGGTCACGTCAATGCAAACAAAGAAGTCGGCGTAACATGCTTTACGTGTCACCGTGGTCAGCATGTGCCAAGTGAAATCTGGTTCAATATTGTACCAGTGAACGAGGCATCTGCAGGTTGGTCTGCCAATCAAAACCGTGCAACGGTTCTAAGTCAGTCAACTTCGTTGCCATCTGACGCGTTGGAAAAGTATCTCTTGGGGTATGAGACAATCGGGGTTCATGATTATGAATCGCGCGTTGCCAATGAGCCTGGTGATCCACTTATCCAAAATGCTGAACGCACGTATTCGCTGATGAACTACTTCTCGAACTCATTGGGACGCAACTGTGTGCTATGCCACAACACCCGCGCTTTCTATGATGCAGAGCAAGTGACACCTCAGTGGGGTACAGCATCGCTTGGTATCGGTATGGTTCAAGAGATGAACAACGACTATCTTGTTCCATTGCAGGATGTTTATCCAGAAACGCGTCTTGGGCCAGTGCATGGCGACGCACCTAAAGCGGCATGTAAAACATGTCACAAAGGGTACCAGCAGCCGTTGCAAGGCACAAACGTGATCAAAGATTGGCCAGAGCTCGCGACGACAGGCGCGCCAGTCTATGAATAAGTATTGGCCGCGCGGTTTCGCGCGGTCATTCGTTTGGGGGTGACCCCAAACACATTCCATCCCTCCCTGTTGACTACAGGAGCCTGGCGTCGCGTTTGCATCAGCAAGCCGGCGCCCTTTTTTCTGAAGGAACGCGCAATGCAGACAAAATTATTGGACACGGTACACAGCCCATCTGATTTAAAGCGAATGTCAGATCGTGAACTCAGCGTCTTGGCGCGCGAGGTACGGAATGAAGTCATCGAAACGGTTTCACAGACCGGTGGTCATTTGGGATCTTCCCTGGGTGTGGTTGAATTGACAGTTGCAATTCATGCCGTATTCAACGCGCCTTTTGACAAATTGGTTTGGGATGTGGGGCATCAATGTTACCCGCATAAAATTTTAACAGGTCGGCGCAATCAGATGAAAACACTTCGTCAGACGGACGGAATAAGTGGTTTCACCAAAAGAAGCGAAAGCGAATATGACCCTTTCGGAGCGGCACACAGTTCAACCTCAATTTCGGCGGCACTTGGATTTGCCCTTGCGCGCAAACACGGTCAGCCGACGGGGGACGCGATCGCCGTTATCGGAGATGGGTCAATTTCTGCGGGAATGGCCTATGAGGCGTTGAATAACGCGGGCAGCGAGAAAGAACGGCTGTTTGTGATTTTGAACGACAATGAAATGTCAATCGCACCTCCTGTGGGGGCGATGTCATCCTACCTGTCGCGGGTCAATAGCAACGATGTCTTTGGAAAGCTAAAAGAGATTGGCGAAAGCCTGGATGATCATCTGCCGTTCAAATTGCGGGATCATGCGCGACGCGCCAAGCAGCTGGTGACAGGGACAATTGGACAAGCGACATTATTCGAAGAGCTTGGTTTTGACTATATAGGTCCAATTGATGGACATGATATGGAACAACTGCTGAGCACGTTGCGCGCGGCCAAAGGGCGTGCGAATGGTCCTGTATTGATCCATGTTTGCACGAAAAAGGGGTACGGCTACGCGCCTGCTGAAAACTCCGCTGACAAATATCACGGGGTTTCAAAATTTGACGTGTCGACGGGTGTCCAAAAGAAGACACCTGCGAATTCGCCCTCATATACAAGTGTGTTCGGTAAATCCCTTCTTGCCGAAGCCAAAGAGGATAACCGCGTGGTTGCCGTAACGGCGGCAATGCCCTCTGGAACTGGCGTTGACATTATGGCCAAAGAATACCCGCGTCGAGTGTATGATGTGGGCATTGCAGAGCAGCACGCGGTTACATTCGCCGCAGGGTTGGCGGCAACAGGAATGAAGCCTTTTTGCGCGATCTATTCAACGTTCTTACAGCGTGCTTATGACCAAATTGTGCACGATGTAGCGCTGCAAAACCTACCCGTCCGATTTGCGATTGATCGTGCAGGTTTGGTTGGGGCAGATGGGCCAACACATGGCGGAATTTTGGATATTTCTTATATGGCGAATATGCCAAATATGACCGTTATGGCAGCGAGTGATGAGGCCGAACTTGCGCATATGGTGCGGACAGCCGCAGAATATGACGATGGCCCCATTTGTTTCCGTTATCCGCGCGGAACGGGTCCAGGTGTTTCCGTACCAACACGCGGTGAACCGCTTGAGATTGGTAAAGGGCGCGTTGTGAAAACGGGAACTGATCTGGCGATCCTTTCGTTTGGAGCACATCTTGAGGTGGCTCTTGAAGCGGCACAGTTGCTTGAGCAACAGGGTATAAGTGTGACCGTGGCAGATGCACGTTTTGCAAAGCCGCTTGATACTGATCTTGTTGATAATTTGGTCGCATCACACACGGCGGTCTTAACACTTGAGCAAGGTTCAATGGGTGGATTTGGCGCGATTGTTCTGCAACATTTGGCGATGACGGGTCAGTTGGCCGATGGGATCAACATTGATACAGTTTTCTTGCCAGACCGATTTATTGATCAGGGATCGCCCGATGACATGTATCGCGATGCTGAAATGAGCCTCTCTCACGTTTTTGATCGTTGTATTAACCTGCTTCAACGTTTTGATGCGCAAAATTCGGCTCGCTCACTGCAAAGTGTAAATAATAATTGACATATTGTGTATTGCTGTGCTTGCATGGCGGTGCCTAATACATTTCCTTAGCATTGGAAAAGGCAGTGACTGAGAGCTTCATGCGTCGTTCGAAGCTCT
>QQUU01000055.1 GCA_003385605.1 Bacteroidota bacterium | reverse complement strand
TTTATACCGATTCCACAACCAGTCCTTTAACTCCTGAAGAACGGGCCGCTTTTCACGGACATGAATTCTTCAGCTATAATCCAGAGATGGCCGTTGAGGCGAACATTGAAGTGCTAGAAAATGAACCGTGGTTCAACATGGCCACTAGCTCCGGCGTGAGTAGAGAGTACCGCCGCTATGCCAAGGCCACCTTCGAGGTGCGCGGACAAACTTTAGAATTGTTCTTCTACCAAAGCAAAAGATTGATGGCCATGGAAGAATATCAGGACCACCTCTTCCTTCCTTTCATGGATAAAACTACCGGAGTCAGCACCTATGGTACGGGTCGATTCATGGACATCACCAAGCCCGAGGGAAGCACCATGGTCTTGGATTTCAATTATGCCTACAACCCATATTGCGCCTATACCGACGGGTACTCATGTCCCATCACTCCTAAAGAAAACTACATCAATATTGAAGTAAACGCGGGAATCAAGGGACCGGAAGGGCATTAAAATGAAACACAGACCTACTTCTTTTGGCAGCATGCACACCTGCTATAATGAGCACGGCGAAATTCTCTACGAAGAGCTTGTTTTTGAACGTGAAGGCCGAGGACATACGCACAACCAATGGGAGAATTGTCTGATCACTGAAGGAAGCGGAATTATTGTCATCGATGAAAAGAGGGTCGAGGTTACCGCGGGGAATTGGTGCCACATTCCTCCTACCGCCAATCATTGGATGATTCCTAAAGAGGCACCCTTTAAACTGACCTTAACTTACAGCGATTCACCCTCCAAAGAGAAACCCACAACTCTCTGAATTTCATTGTTTTGGGATTTTTTCCTAACTTAAAAGGGAACGAAAAAAAATCAAAACCATGAAACGATTACTATTCATGGGATTAGGCCTGTTAGCCTGGTCCTGTACCGCCCCATCCGAATCTACACCCGAAGAAGAAACTGGATTACCCAATGGAGCCTATTCTCTTGAAGCGGCAACTTGGACTTATTCAGAAGATTCTGTGGTGGAAGTTTACCCTGATCAAATCAAAATCTATGCAGCGGGCAAGTACATGTACGCAACTATGAATCCGCTAGACGGTTCTGTTAGCAGTGGTGCCGGCAACATGAGTCAAGAAGGATCGGTGATTACCGAAACGCCTTTATTTAGTGCTGCAGGTGCAGTTGAAGAAGGCACTGCCTACTCACTGAACATAACCGAAACAGAGGGGGGCTTTGAGCAAACCATAGATCAAGTGCAGTTTCCTGACCAATCTACTGTAGATCTTCACGAATCCTGGAAACGACTGTCAGACGGCTCAGGAGCCTTTGACGGTCTTTGGAGACTAACCTCTCGAAATGAGATTGACGGAGTGAATGACTTCCAAGAAATCAAAATGATTGGTGGAGGGCACTTTGTTTGGTACCATACCTGGAGTGATTCCACAGAACACAAAGACTTTGGGTACGGAGAATTTGTTGAGCACGGTGAAGGTGCGGTAACTGAAGTAGCACAAGTAGGGTCTATTGAAGATTACGCCGGTGAATGGAACATCACATACCAGCTCATCGATAACGATCACTTACAACAGATTTATGTTTCACCAGATTCTGTTGAAGTTGTACAAAACTTCGAACGACTTTAAAAATCAATCGCGAATGAAAGCCCAATGCCAAAAGGTGTTGGGCTTTTTTTGTCTAGCAGATGTCCATTTTTTATTCGTTGTATGCTTCTTAAATTGGAACAAACATCAAAACCACATGAAGCACATTGCAACACTTCTTTTTTGCCTAGGCATATTTTCATCACAAGCTCAGGTATACGATACCCTTATCTGGGCCGACGAATTTAACGTGGACGGTTCCTTAGATACTGCAAAATGGTGGCACCAGACTATACTCCCGAACAATGGGCAAAGTTGGTGGAACAACGAAATACAACACTACACCAATAGAGACACGAACTCCTACTGTGATAGTGGCTTTATGTACCTCACAGCAAGAAAAGAGACATTTACCGATCAGAATGTAACTAAAGATTACACCTCAGCTCGCCTAAATTCAAAGTTTGCATTCACCTATGGAAGAGTTGAAGTTCGTGCTCAAATGCCCACGGGTGTAGGTACTTGGCCGGCCATTTGGATGCTTGGACAAAACATTTACGAAGTGGGTGCCTATTGGGATGTTCAAGGATATGCAACTACAGGATGGCCTGCATGTGGTGAAATCGATATCATGGAACATTGGGGAACGAACCAAGATTATATTCAGAGTGCGATGCACACCCCTACGAGCTTCGGAAACACTTCAAATAAAGGAGGAAGACTCATTCCTGGCGTAAGCAATAACATGCACATATACGCTCTAGAATGGACACCCACTAAAATGGTATTCAGCGTCGATAGTATCGTGCACTACACGTATGAGCCAGCGACAAGGACACAGAACTCTTGGCCATTTGATGACCCTCAATACATCTTGATGAATATCGCCATCCAGGGAAGTATCGATACTGCGTTTACAGCGAGCCCCATGATAGTCGATTACATCAGAGTATATCAAAGTAGTACGCTATCCAACGAAGAATTGGAGCAAGGAAGTATTGAGATATACCCAAATCCTACGCAAGATGTTATTCATATCCGTCAACCGTGGAACTCAGCCAAAGTACAGTTGTTTGACGTGACAGGAGCCTTGATTCAGGAGAAAGCCGTGGAATTCGGAAACTCACAATTAGACATCACCACCCTTTCAAACGGCACCTACACATGTCGGGTATTCAATGCCGAAAAAGGCTTATACACCGAGCAGAAGGTGGTTAAGATATAGCTGAAATCTCCCGAATTAATAGAACCAAATGCTGCACAAAAAATTGGGTAAAAGCGAACAATCCTAAATGATGTTGCAGCATGACTTGCTTGACAATGTAACTAATGTCGTCAATAGACTGATCGGGAGTTGTCGACTTTAACCCTTGTACTACCGCAGCGGTATCCGCGCCAAAAATATTCCACAACATTACTGCCGCGAAAAGTGCTATTGGAACGGCTCTTCGCACCTTTTTTACATCTATACGTAATGATCTGACGGCATTAAACATACTGCCAATAATAAGCGGGCCTAGGGTGAATGGGAGTACATGTACAACCAACTTTAAACCATTGAAAACATTTCGAATATCTTCCGGTCCTACTATCTGTCCTATCAGTAAACCAAAAGCCGATCTTTCAAGTACGACTAGGGAAAGAAGCAACATAAATCCAAGACCACTAAATATGGTTGCATAGACGGTCCATTTTAAAACATTAGCGTTCTTCATCATCCATTCTAGTTAAGATAAAAGTTCTTTTTAAGAATAGGAAATAGCCAATTATCTCAAAGTGATTATCGTCTTTGTACACTATTTCAACATCCAAACTCACTGGACTTTTGGGTGATTGCATTTCACCTTCCCAACGAAATTCCTGCTCGTTCCAAATTAGATTGTCAAAAGCTTTATGACCATGATAAGCAGTGTTCTCACTTTCCACTATAACGCCTTGAACTCTACCGTTAGCATTACTAAATGATAAGACCGAATTTTCGAGTCCAGGTGCATACCATTCGCTGTCTAATAAGAAAGAGGATTGTCCAAAGGACTGAAATCCTAGAAGCAGGACTATTGAAACTAAAAAACTCCGATTTCGCATAAAGGGTATTATTCGTAAAATCCTAAACGGCGCATTTTTCTTCTGTTGCCAGATTGTACCTCGACCTGCAATACCGTTCCCGTATGGCAATGGCATGCAAAGCACAACTCTGCAACGGTAGAATCGTAAAAGGTGTGAAATGAATGCATTTCAATACCCTCGTTCAGTAGGTATGTTCTTACCACCGATTCATAAACCCCTGGTGCCACAACTGTATCGTTAAAATCTACCCACCAAAGATCCGCACATCCAGTTTCATCGTAGTAGAACAAATCTGAACCCGATGAATTTTCACAGGAAGAAAATCCAGCGAAACTTATAAATATGAGGAAGAGGGTTGAAAAATTCTTCATAACAGTAAAATAGAAAGTTAAGGGTAAAAATTAAGGTATTGATTTTCAAAACATTAAAATATCAAAACGCTAGGTATCACAGATTTTGTCTACATTCGCATCGCCTTTATGGAGAATTTACACGCGCTAAACATTGAAAATAACAACAGCCTCAGTACTGGTGAGGAGTTCCCAATAGAAGATTTTATTAGCGAGATTGATCCTTCGGACGTGGTAACTGCCATGGACAGCAGTTCAAAGCCTCAGGCACAGTCCAAATCTAAACATGCATTTCCTTTTGGCGCACAAATATCTACACCAAGAACATACTGTGTGTTCTAGGATACTTATTCTCGCCACCACCCCCTTCCAACTTTTAAGCAGAAAAACTGCTCAATCAGCGAGTTTTAAGGAGCACTCGTTGTGAATTTATTCTTCCTTAAAATTTTTTATTATGCGAAAACGACAAAATCGTTATTCACATTTCTTAGTCTTAATGCTATTGTGTTTTGGCTTTAGCCAAAATGCTTGGGCACAACAAAAAGTTTCGGGTACTGTTTCAGATGAAAGCGGCGAGCCAGTAATCGGCGCGTCGGTAAGTGTACTCAACGGAGACCAAGCAACGTTAACCGACCCAATGGGTAAGTACAGCATTGAGTTGTACGATGGAAAAACGAAGCTTGTTTTTAGTTACTTCGGATTCGATAGCCAGACTGTTGATGTTGCCGGTAAAAATTCAGTAAACGTCACATTACGGGCTTCTGAAATTCAATTAGAAGAAGTTGTGATCACCGCACTTGGTGTTTCGCGCGAGGAGCGCGCACTAGGTTATGCGGTCCAAGGACTAAAAAGCAAGGACATTGCATCAGTACCCGCACCAAACGCGGTAGATAACCTTAGTGGTAAGCTAGCCGGTGTCTATGTAACAGGTGGTTCTTCAGGTCCAACAGCATCCTCCAACGTGACCATTAGAGGCCAAACTTCATTGAACGGAAACAGCCAAGCGCTTTTCATCGTAAACGGGGTTCCGATTACCAACGGACTATTCTCGCCAGGCGACGGTCTTAACGGCTCTTCTACTATCGATTTCGGTAATGGTGCACAGATCATCAACTCGTACGACATTGAAAACATCTCAGTGCTTAAGGGACCTGCAGCAGCGGCTCTTTACGGTTCGCGTGCAGCAAACGGTGTCATCTATGTGACCACAAAAACCGGAAAGAATGCTGAAGGCTGGGGTGTGAGCGTGAACTCGAACACCGTTCTTGAAACGCCTTTGAAGCTTCCTAATTTCCAAGACCAATTCGGAAATGGTGGTTACGGAAAATACAGCTACAACGCAGGTACTGCCTATACTGGTGATTACTACGATGCCTTCGGTGAAAACTGGGGTCCTCGCACCAACGGTCAGCTTGTAAAACAATGGGATTCAAACGGTGAGGCCGTTCCTTTTGAAGCTGCACCAAATAACATGCGCAACTTCTTTCAAACAGGAGTTAGTACTAACAACAACGTAAGTATATCTCACGCAGACGAAAACGGTGATTTCCGCTTCTCTGCAACACAGTTGAACAGAAGAGGTATTGTACCAAATACAGATTTGAATCGTAATACGCTTCAAACATCTGTAGGTAAAAAGCTTTTCAATAATCGATTAGAATTTAGAGCCAATGCCATGTACGTAGGGTCAGGTTCAAATAACGTTCCGAATGCCGGTTACGACGAGAGTTCTTCTGTGATGTACTCTTTCCTATGGCTGCCAAGAAATACAGCCATCGATGATTTACGCGATTATTGGAAGCCAGGTATGGAAAACGTACAACAGGCTTACGTAGAAGAACTTTGGGGGAATAACCCATGGATGATTGTCAACGAGAATACCAACAGCTTTAACGCACGTCGTTTGTTAGGAGATATCAATGCTACCTACCACATAAACGAGCGTATGAATTTACGTGTTCGCACAGGTCAGGATATGAAAAATGACATCCGTCAGTACCGTCGTGCTACTTCTACCAAAAAAGTACTATTCGGTAGCTTCAGAGAAGACCGTTTGTCGTTCATGGAGAACAACACGGAAGCACTTCTATCTTGGGCAAACGCTGCGCCAATGGAGCAGAAAGACCTTCGAATCGATGCGAAATTAGGTGGTAACTTAATGTTACAGCAGAGCTCTTCGCTGATTGCAAACAACCCACAGTTGTTGCAGCCGGGTGTATTTACTCTAACTAACAATCGTTCAAGCGTTCAGACAGAAGGCCGCTCTGCACAAAAAGCAATCCGTTCACTTTTCGGAACTGCTTCATTTGCGTACAAGAGTACTTACTACTTGGATCTTAGCGCTCGTAACGACTGGTCGTCTACACTTCCAGTAGAAAACAACAGCTACTTCTACCCTGCAGCTTCTGCATCCGTAGTTGTTTCAGAAATGGCCGATTTAGGCAAGGTGAGCTTCCTGAAAGTACGTGCCGCATTAGCACAGGTAGGTTCTGATACAGATCCATATTTACTGAACAACACGTACAGCCCATCGGCAATGTTTGGTGGCTATCCTGCATTTGGTGTGAATCTTTTCGCAACGAATCCTAACCTGCGTCCTGAGCGCACAACTTCAAGTGAATTAGGTATAGATGCTAGATTTGCGAAAGGTCGCTTTGGAGTAGATTTTGCTTTGTACGACATGACCACGCAAGATCAGATTATCTATTTGCCTGTGGCTTCATCAACGGGTCGCACGAGCCGCCTAGCGAATGGTGGTGCTATCCGCAATACCGGTATGGAACTACAGCTGTATGGCGATATTGTTAAGTCTAGCAATTTCACTTGGAATTCACGTATCAACGTTGGTGCCAATCGCGCAGTAGTAACTGAACTTCCTGACGGTGTAAGCGGTGGCTATCCTATCGTGGCCAGCATGTTCCCGAACGATGGTGGTACTGCAGGTCTAGAATATGTTGCTGTTGAAGGCGAATTACTAGGTCTGCTCAAAGGTCTAACTTTTGAGCGCGACGCTGATGGCAATATCATTCACCAAGACGGCTACCCAGTAGTAAGCGATGAGAAGAGTATCATTGGTTCTTACCAACCAAAGGCTCGTGTAGGCTGGATGAACAGCTTCTCTTCAGGAAACTGGCGTGCAGATATCTTGTTTGATGGTCAAATCGGTGGTTTGATCTACTCTCGTTCGCACACCTTGCACAACACGGCTGGTAACCTAGTGAACGATAATGATCCTTATCTAGATATGAATGCGATTGACGGTCGTATGATCTACGATGTGAGCTATGATGCTTCCGGCAATCCAGTTTACAACCTTGCTGATGCAGGTGGTGTAGTTGGCGACGGTGTTATGTATGACAGCGATGGTAACCTCGTAGAAAATACGGTTTCAGTACCGCTACGTGACTACTACTACAAGTACTACGGAAACGTTTGGAGAAGAGATAATATTGAGCCGTCAACTTTCGACGCTTCTTATTTAAAACTACGTCAAGTGAGTATCGCATATAACTTCCCGAAAGAGAAATTGAAGAATACAGCCTTGAAAGGATTAAGCGTGAGCTTCATTGGCCGCAACTTATTGTTGTTCACGAAGGTGCCTACAATTGATCCGGAAACGTACTCTATCAGAAACGGACTATTCATCAACGGTTACGAGAGTACTTCTATGCCTTCGCTAAGAAGCTTTGGATTCTCTGTAAATGCTAACCTATAAACGACTACAACAATGAAAAAATCATTATTTATTGGCGCGTTCATCGCAATGGCGGGCCTCACTTTTCAGAGTTGCGAAAAATTATCGACGATTAACGAAAACCCGAATGAGCCATCAAGCGTAGATGCTGGTGTGCTGTTCACTGAGGGTGTTCGTTCTAGCGTAAACACTTCGGTGAACCAAAGTTATTTGCTTGGAAACGTAGCTTCGCAAGTAGCCGCTAAAACACTTCGTGCAGAGGTGGGCGAATACAGTTGGAACGCTTTCCCGAATACATGGAACCAAAACTATTTGAGCCTAGGCAACCTCATGGAAGCCGAACGCGTAGCAAAAGACGCGGGGAACAACCAAATGGAAGGTGCTGCTAAGGTGATGAAGAGTTGGGTGTTTGCGACGTTAACATTAGCGTATGGAGATATCCCATATTCTGAAGCAGTTAGCGGTTCTACAAATGCAAATTGGTTCCCAAGCTATGATAGCCAAGAGGACATTATCACAGGAACCAATGGTTTGTTAGATGAACTTGCTATGGCCGTTCAACTGTTGAACAACGGTGGTTCTGTAGATGGTGATATCCTATTTAATGGCGATGCTTCTAAGTGGATCAAACTTGCAAATGCCATGCAATTGCGCTTATTGATGTACATTTCAGAGAAGCAAGACGTAAGTAGCCAATTCGCCGCTATCGTCGCAAATGAAACGCTGATGGCAAGCAATGCTGATAATGCAGCGCTCACCTTTACCGGTAGCTTCCCGAACGAATACACATTGGTTCCTTTGAAGCAAGGTGATTTTGATGCGGTTGCGATTAGCACCAATGCATTGCACCAATTGGATACTACCGATGACCCACGTAAGTACGTATATGCACGTCCATACAACGCTGGCGACATCTTCTCTACCCCAGGCACTACGCCTATTTACCAGGGTGCAGAGAACGGCAGTGAGTCTTGTAACAAAGATGGATCTCGTTTGGGCTATGCCTACTACAACTACCCGGGACATCAGCAAGCAGGAACTATGGCAGAAGGTATCATCATGACCTATGCTGAACAACAGTTCTTACTTGCAGAGGCAGCACACAACGGCTGGATCACGGATGATGCAGCGACATTGCATTCGAGCGCTGTAGCCGCCTCAATGGACTACTACAATGCAGATTGGAGCATGACAGCCTGGTCAGATTTCAATGACTTTATCACTAATTCTGGCGAAGGCTATGACGGTTCGATCACGAGCATTCGCAGACAAAAGTGGTTGGCCATGTTCTTTACTGGTCTAGATAATTACTTCGAACTACGTCGTTGGTATACTCAGGAAGAAGGCAACTGGGCGGATCTTCCATTCGTATCAGCACCATGTTCAAACACAAATGGCGATGAATTGCCAATGCGCTTTATCTACCCAGGTAACGAGGCGAGTTTGAACCCTGAGAATCTTCAAAATGCCATTGACGCCCTCGGGAGCAATTCACAGAACGCTAAGATGTGGGTCGTAGACCTATAACTTTAAAGCTTTAATAACCATTAAGCTACTATTACCACGGTGCGCAAGGCGCACCGTGGTTTCCTTTTAAATACACCACATGAGCAACAACGTTAGAAGCGATAAAAAGACACTATTCGGTGCCGCCATCAACCCACCGGTATTTTTTGGTTCATTGATTCTGTTACTCTCTTTGATCAGTACTACCATTATCATTGGCGAACCTGTCGAAGAGCTCTTCAGAACAGTGCAGGCCAGTATTAGTGACGTCGCGGGATGGTTCTTCATCTTACTCGCTAATCTTCTGATGTTTTTCCTCATCTATCTAGCCTTTTCAAAATTTGGAAATATCAGACTAGGTGGGTCAGATGCAAAACCAGACTTCTCTCGAATTTCATGGTTCGCGATGTTATTCTCTGCAGGTCTAGGTATAGGGCTTTTGTTCTATGGGGTCGCTGAACCCATCTACCACTTTAACGATAACCCTTTTGTAGATAATTCAGATACCATAGCCGCAGCTAAGAGCGCTATGGGCATTACGTTTTATCACTATGGCTTTCAAGCATGGAGCATATATGCCACGGTAGGTTTGGCTTTGGCTTTTTTTACTTTTAATCTCAAGCTTCCCCTCACCATCCGCAGCATCTTCTATCCCCTTCTCGGAAATCGAATTTATGGACGTTGGGGCGATCTTATTGACGTTATCTCTGTCATCGCTACTGTCGTGGGGCTAGCGACCTCACTAGGTTTAGGCGCGCAACAAGTCAATGCCGGTTTAGAATATCTTTTCGGC
Organism: Bacteroidota bacterium; assembly: GCA_003385605.1. GTDB lineage: Bacteria > Bacteroidota > Bacteroidia > Flavobacteriales > Schleiferiaceae > UBA10364. The sequence goes on along the minus strand of QQUU01000055.1, from coordinate 1,083 downwards.
ACGCAATATTCACGAGAGGCTCAAATACTTATAATCGTCGTTGTAACTGCATTTGCTACGATGTCCTTACTCGCTGGGTTGGATAAAGGCATAAGAAGACTCAGTGAGGTCAATATGGGCTTGGCTATGGTCTTGTTAGTTTTTGTTTTAGCTATTGGACCGTCAGCGTTCCTTATGGATAGCTTCGTACAGAATATTGGGTACTACCTTGACAACTTCTTCAAAATAGGCATGTGGACGGAATCCTATGTAGGCGTTAAGGACGATTCAAACTGGCAAAACGTTTGGACCGTATTTTATTACGCTTGGTGGATCGCGTGGTCACCCTTTGTTGGCATCTTCATTGCTCGTGTGTCTAAAGGGAGAACCATCAAAGAATTTATTTTTGGTGTCGTTCTTGTCCCATCCTTGCTAACCTTCCTATGGATGAGCATTTTCGGCGGTAGCGCTCTGTATTTCGAACTCCTTGGCGATCACAGCATTACTGCCGCAGTAGATGAAAATATAGCTACAGCAATCTTTAAACTCCTGGAAAAATACCCGCTAGTAACAGTATCCTCTGGGCTTTCCATCATCTTGGTTACCAGCTTTTTCGTCACGAGCTCGGACAGTGGATCTATGGTGGTAGATACGCTTACCTCCGGAGGTCGTCACGATGCACCCAAAATTCAAAAGATTTTCTGGGCTGCTATGGAAGGTGCAACAGCATCTGTACTTTTGCTTTATGGTGGGCTCACGGCCCTTCAAAGCACAACAACCATAACAGGTCTCGCTTTTGCTTTCATCTTAGTTGTCATGACAATTAGCTTCTATCTAAGTCTTGAAGACTATTATGCTAAAAACTATATCAGGACTAAAGACCATGGAGCCAAGAATTCTTCAGAAAAGGCCTCATAGGTTATAAACGCACATCGACAAGGAATTCATTTGAGTGCATAAAAAAAGCCCTGATGCTGTGCATCAAGGCTTTTCCTTGTAGCGGAGGCAGGACTCGAACCTACGACCTTCGGGTTATGAGCCCGACGAGCTACCAACTGCTCCACTCCGCGCTAATAGGACGGCAAATATAGGGTGGTTAAAGGC
>QQUU01000116.1 GCA_003385605.1 Bacteroidota bacterium | reverse complement strand
CGTTGTATAGCGTTAGTACTGGTTCCGACAACACTGCAGTTGGTAGAGAGGCTCTCCAATACTGCTCGACTGGTTATCACAACACCGCTGTTGGCCAAGAGGCCATGAAGTTGACAACTTCTGGCTATGACAACGTAGCAGTAGGGCATAACGCCTTAAAGGACAACACTACAGGGTTTGTGAATGTAGCGATTGGTCCAAACTGTGGACAAAACATAACTACTGGCGATAACAATTCACTTCTTGGCAACAACGCTGCAAGCACCCTCACTAGAGGTGACAACAATGTTTATTTAGGAGCTGCTGCACAAGCCAGTAGTGCGAACGTAGTTAGAGAGTATGTTATTGGATACAACGTCACTGGAAAAGGAGGTCAAACTTTCTTTGCTGGCGGTACAAACGGTGCTTACAACGAGGACAACTCGTCTTCTTGGCGCACAACCTCAGATCGTCGCATCAAGAAAAATATTGTTGACAACAACGAAGGCCTTTCGCTGATCAATCAGATTGCGGTCAAGAATTTTGAGTACAAAACCGCTGAAGAAATTGAAGCCGATGGTGAAGTTCCTTCAACAGATGCTGTTGCCAAGACAGGCACTCAGATTGGTGTCATCGCTCAAGAACTGCAAGAGGTCCGTCCTGGCTGGGTCACAACCCGTGAAAGCGGCACAATGGCAGTCAATAGCGATGAAATCACTTGGCACCTTGTCAACGCTGTCAAAGAACTGTCGGCAGAAAATGAAGCATTCAAAGCTAGACTGGATGCTGCAGGCATCTAAATTCACTTCTTGATATCATGTCCTCTGAAGCCCCCTCCGCTGCCGAGATTGCACAGCACTACTCTGCAGCTCTTGACTCCGTCACTCTTATCAACGACTTGATGGATCTGTCCAGCCGTACTGAAGAAGAAACAGACACTGTTTCACGCAACGTCGAGCACCTCCAGATCATGGTCGCCAAGACCTACTGGACCACTGAAGATCTCGATCCTCTTAATGATGCGATCACTCGAGGCAGCGCTGCCTGATCGTTTGAGCCACCTCTTCAAAGGGTGGCTTTTTTATTGACAAGAATAAGGCCTTTAGAATAGATCTATCTAGATGTAGTTAGAAAGTGCCGTACATTGGAAAGCAGCTGGTTCGTGGCCAGAACCGTAAGTTAGACGACATCTCCAGTGGCTTTAACGGTAGCCAGACAACATTTACGCTTCAAGTAGCAAGTCAGAACGTAACTGTTGGCAGTGCTCTCCAGCTGTGGATCTCCCTTGGTGGTGTGATCCAGGATCCCCTCAGTGATTACACGATCGCAGGTAATCAGATTACTTTTACTACGGCTCCTGCATCCGGACTCGATTTCTTTGGTGTCATCCAGGGTGACGTAACGGATACTAATACTCCGGGTGATGCAACCGTCACCACCTCGAAGTTGTCAACTGGTCTTACTGTTAATTTAGCTGATGGTTCAGCTGCTACTTCTTCTCTGCAGTTGGGTGGCACTGATAGTGGTTTGTTCAGCAGTGCAGCAGATAAGGTTAATGTGACCACTGGTGGTGTCGAGCGTCTTGAGATTGGCGACTCTGAGGTTGTGTTTAACGATCCCAGTAATGATGTTGACTTCCGAGTGGAGTCAAATGGCAAAACCCACATGCTGTTTGTCGATGCAGGCAATAATCGCATCGGTATTGGCACCTCTTCACCAACAAAAGAGGTTGACATTGTTCAAACAGGCGGTGACTGTGATTTGAGGGTTCAAAGCACAGACACAGGTGGTGATGCGCGACTTGAACTAATTGCAGACAACACAGGTGTTTCTCAAATTCGCCTCGGCGATCAAGATAGTGCCAATCCTGGGGCTATTACTTATGACCATAGTGTTAATGCTTTGCATTTCAAAGTTAATGCCAGCGAGAGAGCACGCATCGATTCAAGTGGCAGGCTCCTCGTGGGGGTATCAAGCAGCCGAAATGTTGGCTTTGCTCACACAGTTCAAATTGAAGGTACTGATGGTGTTACTGCAAGCATGAGCTTGATTCGTAACTCTAATGACACTAATGGGCCTCATATTGATTTTGCAAAATCTAGAGGCACCTCAACAGGATCAAATACTGTTGTTCAAAGTGGAGACACTTTAGGCAATCTTGTATTTAGAGGTGTTGATGGCAGTGACGCAAATACAGTTGCTTGCCAAATTCAAGGGCAAGTGGACGGCACACCAGGCTCCAATGACATGCCTGGAAGGCTGGTTTTCAAGACCACATCGGACGGTGCAAGCAGCGCGACGGAGCGTATGCGTATCGACAGCTCTGGGCGCGTCGGGTTGGGTACGACGTCGCCTGGGTGTCAAACAGGTGGAATTCATGCAGTTCATGCCAACAATGAGGGCACGCCATCATTTACTGGCGGTGAAGTTGCTATTTTTCAAAGAAACTTTAACAATGCCCAAGGTTGTCATGTAGGCATTATTGGAGGAACTACTGGAACATCAAGTATTAACTTTGGAGATAAAGATGATGCAGATGTAGGAATAATTCAGTACGGGCATTCCGATAACTCGATGCGTTTCTTTGCGAACACAAGCGAGCGGATGCGAATCGACAGCAATGGGCGGGTGTTGGTTGGGACGACGAGTGCTTTTGGCGCTACTGCGTCTGAGCTTCTTCAGGTTGCTAACTCTAATGGTGGAAAAATTTCTTTGCTCAGGAACGACACAAGTATTGGGACTGGAAACGAAATTGGCGTAATTACTTGGTATAGCGCGGATGGAACTACACAAGCAGCTGCAAGTATTGCTTGTCATGCTGATGGCGATCACGCTACTGACGATAAACCAGGTCGCCTCGTGTTCTCCACCACAGAGGACGGTGCAAGCAGCCCAGACGAGAAAATGAGAATTTTTAACACTGGGCAAACGCACCATTTTTCAACAGTCAATGGACTGTTTGTTGGAAGCTCTCTAGGCGCTGGTGCTACAAATTGGCTTTTCCGCGGAAATCGCAACAGAACAAACAACAGCCAGGGGGGTGTCACAGTTTTTTATGTATTTACCAACGGCAACGTTCAAAATACAAACAATTCCTACGGCGCAATCTCTGATGTCAAGTTAAAAGAAAACATTGTTGACGCCACTTCTCAGTGGGATGATTTGAAGGCGCTTCGGGTCCGTAAATACAACTTAATTGAAGGAGAAACCCACACACAGCTTGGCGTTGTTGCCCAAGAGGTTGAGACCGTATCACCAGGTCTCGTTAACGACATTACTGACCGCGATGAAGAAGGCAATGACCTTGGAACGGTCACTAAAACCGTCAATTACTCCGTGCTTTACATGAAGGCTGTCAAAGCTCTTCAGGAAGCGATGGATCGCATCGAAACCCTAGAAACCAAAGTTGCAGCCCTTGAGGCTGAGTAGTGTCCGCCGAAAGTCAACAAAAGACTTTTGACTTATAATTTGTAGAGGCATTTTTATATCATGGCTATCACCACTACTTGGTCCATCAATACTCTCGAGCGGGAAGTTGCGGATGGATATGTCTACACCGTTCACTATTCTGTAAATGCTGTGAGCGACACCTTGGATCCTGAAGGCAACCCTTATTCCCAAGGTGCTTATGGAAGTGTCGGCCTCGAGCGCCCTGAGGGTGACCTCATCGCTTATGATTCTTTGACCGAGGAAACAGTTCTTGGCTGGGCACAAGCTGCACTTGGTGGTTCCGAGAAAGTAACTGACATTGAGAACGCTCTCGAAGCTGCACTCACCGAGAAGATGTCTCCGACCAAGCTCGCCGGTGTCCCTTGGTGACGTTAGCTTTCAGGCTGGTAATCACAGTCCTTGCGCTTTTTCCTAATCTTTTGATCGGTTACGTCTACTTAAATAAAGACGCAATCATTAAAGAGCAGAAAGATGCGTTGATGAAAAGCATCAGTGGTCAGCTGGCAAGTCAACTTGTCAAGCAGACTGAAGCCTTGACGGGCAACATGGACTCCATGTTCTCCGAAAAGATCAAGCCCGAGATGACTTTACAGCACAACAATCAGCTGAAGGCCTTCCCTAAACAAACTGGACCAGCTATCCCGATGAGGTGATGCCAGAGATACCTGACATAGGTATCAACAAAATCAGCACCGTTCAGGTTCATTCTTGGACGGTGCTTCCGCCTGTCGTAAACAAAATTGAAGTTCCTGTCACTGTTGACATAGGAACGCCGATTGTTTTGATGCCTGGATGTGTAAAGTCACATCCCTTATCAAGCAAATCGAATTCGATCCAGAAGGATGACCCCAATGGTGTGAAGACCTACTGCGATGCAAACGCACCGTCCTTCACACCTCTGGATTACTCTCCGCAGGATTTGATTTACACCGTTGAACAGCCTGCTCCGGCATATAAAGCGGAGCCTCCAGAAGTCCCTGCAACTCCAGAGATACCTGCAAAACTCCCCCAGACAACCGCACCGAGCGCAGAGCAGAATAAAGAAACACAAAAAGAACCAGCTAAACCTGTGGCAGAGGCTGTCCCTACTCAGCCAGTGGAAGCAAAGGTAACGCTGACTGATTACCTGCCTTCCCCGCAGCAGGTTACGACAACAGCTTCGATTGCTATTGTCGCGACGTCAGCGGCCCTCCTAGCAAAGCCGCTTGCCGACTTGCTTCTAAAGCTGGTGAAGCCTGTTGTGAAGAAGACCCAGAAGAAACTGTTTGACGCACTCGGGAAGAAGACGAAGGTTGAGTCAGTCCGTGAGCGTGTCCTTGCCCAGCGTGATCGGAACCGTGCTCTTCTTGCTTTGAGACGGTCGTTAAAGAAATAGGGTGCACGTGCGGAGCCACAGTTTCATGCGGCATCTTCACTACGATGTCGGCACAGATTTTTGCGAACTGTGTGCCAGGTCGGAATGTAATACCAGCTTTAGCTAATTCTCCACAATTTTTAAGACGCGCAATTTCAAAATCAAGTCTCCGATTCGCCAGGGTTTGCTCTTGTATTGCGATCTGTGCGTCTGCAGCTTTCTTACATCTTGCCTGAAGACCACCATCAAGAGGTATGGAAAGTGTTGCGGAAAGGCCACCATTCCAGCTGAAATTATTCTTTTGACCAGTTCTCACAGGCTTGTAGTACAGGATTTTTCCAGGGTTGTCGAGGACCCCGTCATCATTAAGATCACTGGTGTCATACACAGGATCGTTGTAATAATCTTCAAATGGTTGCTGGTACGAACCAGTGCGTGTCACGAATGGAGTAACATTCAAAGTCGGCCCCTGGCATTGAATACCTGCTCCATAAGTGTTGGTAATATAAGGACCCTGAAGTACCTGGATAGCCTGATTAGTCACGCTTCCACTGCTATTGGCAATCGGGTTTGCTGTGGCGCTCACACCTCCAACATCACCCGCCCAGGAAGGGGCTCCTATTAACGACGCTAAACCTATTGCGAGAAGATGGATGTACTTTCTGTCACGCTTCGTATCTCCGTCGTTCTGTTGATAATCGTGTGATTCGCCAGCCCTGGAGCTTGTAGGGTTTCGGTGAATTGAAAGCCTTTTGTGTTGTCGACTATTGACCAGCTTGGCTTGTTTGCAGCATCCAGTGTTGTCCATGTGCTGGTAACGCCATTAAGAGTATTGCTGTTTCCTGAGGTTGTGGAAGGAGCAATACTGTTTCCTGTGTTCTTTATGTTAGTGCCGGTCACGGAGTATTGGTAGCCCGTGTTGTAATCCATAGAATTTATTACCTCAGTCACGACGGAAGTTGTTTCCGTCTTTGACGTCAAGCTACCTTGCGTAAAGTTGGGCACGACAGGAACTGAATGTCCAGGTTGCATCAACCCATGAAGGATTCCCAGGATGAATCCCAGAGCAATACCTTCATGTAAGCGGTCCATTTATCGGACAGTAATTTCGCTGACGTGTTGTCCCGTGGCCGTGGTTCCTGCCCCACCTGCTGTCACCGTCACGGCCCCGGCAGAGGTGATCGTGCCCGCCAGGTCTCCAGCTGTTCCTGCCGTGGTGCTAATCACGCTTGAGAAGTTGGGCACAGCACCGACAGTCGGAGCTGCCGAAGGGACAGCATCTCCTGCGGTGTAAGACTGACTAAAAGAAAAGGAGCTACCAGGTGTGTCCTGCGTCGCGGAAATAGTGCCAGGTGCATAGACACCCTGGGTAATCGTTCCCGCAGAAATCGTATTAGCAGTTGTGCCGTCTGTCGTGTCTACCCCATTACCACTAATGGAGAATGAAGAACCAAGCCGGGTCGCATTGGTTGCAGCAGCATCAACAGTCAACTGGACTGAGCTTTGAAGTTTATGGGTGATATCAGCGTAAGCAGGTGCTCCCGCAAAAGCGATAATCACAAGCAACCGCCACATAACAAATCCTCGTTCGTATATTGATCTTAGTAGAAGCACATTCAGTATAAAATGTTGACATGAAAGATGATGACTCACAGTTTTCTTTTAGGGATCTTTTAACTACCCTTGTTCCTGCTGGTGTCCTTTCATGGGCACTTGCGATGTTGACTGCGAGTTACATGGGTTATGCAAAGATTGATGCGGCGTTCATTTCGTCACTGGTGACATCAGTTTTAGCCGTGTATGGAATATCAAGAAAAGATGATAAAGAAACTAGAAAGCCAGATAAAAAGTTTATAGTCGAGTCAAAGGACCAGACACCACCAACTAAATGACGCTAGGTCGGCCAGGTGATTGCATAGACCTGGCCACTATCACCGATACACAGCTTTTAGAGGAGCCGAGGGCCGTTGAGGATTTAGCTTTCGATCAGTACGCCCATGTCTTGAAAGACAGGCACCTGAAAGACTGCCTTATTTGTGAGACGGCAGAAGGCTATACAAAAATAAAAATGACCCTGGGCACCTGGTGGGTCAGAAATGAAGACTGGATCGATAGCAATATTCCGACGACGCCCCCTCCTTATTTAGAGTCAGAGGGCTTCAGGTTTTTGCCAGACACACCCTATATTCACCACCCGTACAACGGAGTTAGTGATGCTGCAAAGTCATTGTCCTGCACTTTAGGAGCGTGTCTTCTGCAACAAAAACTCTTTAATAAAGAGACTTATGAAGAGTATGTAAGCAGGGTTGACAAGCACGGCGACTCTTCAAAAGCCACCACGCACCTCGATGTTCTACGGCAGATGGGTATTCCCATGAAGTTCGTAAGGGATTTGGATGCAAGCGATATTAAAGAGACAATCGACCAGGGTCGAAGTGTCCCGGTGGGTCTAGTGATCAAGGGGACACCTGAGCGACCACGGGGCTTCACGTACTGCATCTTGATTTATGGGTATAGCGACACGCATTGGTTGGTGCACGATTCCGTTGGCCGCGCTGACATTCAGAGGGGGTTTTGGGTTTCCAACGAAGAAGGCAGTGGGGAAGCAGTGACTTATGACATCGAGGAGTCCCGTAACCGCATCTTTTTTGGCGGTGGGTGCAGCGCGTTTGCATGGCTGAATTGCCAAAAAAATTAAGCTATACTTAGCTCGAACGGCTTAAACAAGATGGAAGAAATTTTTTCAGACACTGAAAAGCAACTGCTCAAGCAGCAGGAAGAACTGGCTGAATTCATCAAAACTGGTGAAGCTGAGCTGATGCGTAACAAGGAGCTATATCTCAAAGTCACTGGAGCACTCGAAGGTGTTGCCATTGTCCGGGGACGTATTTCCGACTTGAATTCAAACACCGAGGAAGTTTTTGACCGTTGAAATGTTGAAAGACATTAACAAAAACCGATACAATGCGCTCTGTTTAGTCGCAGATCACATTTGTCCGTCAGAGCCTTCTCGTGAGATGCGGCTCGATGCAATTATCAGAGACGTTCCTGACGAAGATTTGCGTTGGGTCTTAGGTAGATTGCACTATTTTTTACTAAAAATTATCGAAGATTCTGACTACGATCCTGCAGAAGATATTGAAAATTTAGATTCAATTGGCCTCACTGATTGATGGGAGCGGAGGGACTTGAACCCTCACAGCCTTGTAATGCCAACGGATTTTAAGTCCGGTGCGTCTACCGATTCCGCCACGCTCCCTTGATCAGGAGCATAGCAAAACTACAAGTGTGTGCAGCATACAGTTTTGACAAGGTTGGAATACTAAACGTGTTTCATTGCGAGCAAGATCTTCTAGTCAATCTCATTGTCCTAACCCCGAAGCTTGCAAGGCGAAAATTTCGACATTACATTTTCGCTTCTTGGGATTGGGCCTGTGCCTACTGCGGTAAACATCTAACTCAAGACACCGCAACTATCGACCACATCCTTCCAAAACACAAGGGTGGCCACAACATTAGATCAAATATGTGTTGTTGCTGCTCGTCGTGTAATAGATCAAAAGGCTCCAGGCTATTGGAAGAGTGGTACACCGAAGATAATATGCATTTTACTGAAGAGAGGTCAGTTAAAATCAAGGAGTGGTTAGAGCAAAAACCAAACTCTATAAAACTACCGAGCACGGACTCCTCTCAAGCGTATATTGACGATGATTTCTCCATCAGCTGGATATCAGTCTGAAGACCAGTTTCTCGCAGACTTTCTTGAGCGCCTGAAAGAGAAACGTATGCCTGGACCTGGCGATGCTGCCATGAAAGGGGAAGTGCGTGATGACATCATCGGTAAAGTAGAGGATGGGCGTCTGAAGGTTTGATATGGCTGATAGAGCAAAGGCGAAACGGCTTGCCAAAGAGCAGATGAAATGCAACAAGCCTAAGAGAACACCCGACCATAAAACCAAATCTCATGTGGTGAAGGCTTGCAAAGACGGTGAGGAAAAGATTATTCGTTTTGGCCAGCAAGGTGTGAAAGGAGCTGGAAAGAATCCAAAAACCGCAAAAGAAAAAGCTCGTAAGGCCTCTTACTACGCAAGGCATGATGCTCAGGATTCAAAGCCAGACAAAATGTCTGCTCGCTACTGGAGCCACAAAGTTAAATGGTGATTTTACATGAAAGACAAGGTTGAAAAAGTGATGTCAGAGTTCAAAGCAGGTGAACTCAAATCTAGCAGTGGCAAGAAAGTTACAAGTCGCAAACAAGCCCTCGCTATTGCGTTGGCAATGAAGCAAAAAGATCGCTCAAATTAAAGACCAGCTGCGCCACCACTTAGTAATTACATACTTATCGCCCTGTTTTGGTGGGAAAGCTTCGTGCATTGTTTTGAAATTTGGTACACCGTTTTTGTAAAGATTATTCCACGCAAGAAGTAGACCTCGCTTCGGTTTGACTGTAAGCTTCAAGTGTTTGAACCATGTCTCACCACCTTCTTCGACATCATTCAGGTATATCATTGTGGTCCAGGTTCTTTGACCCATCCATTCGCAATATACTTTATACTCTTTGGTCAGAGGATCGAAAAAATCCCAGTGTTCCTTAAAGTATTGCCCTGGTTTGTACTTCTGCGCTTGCATCACCTCGCCAAGAAACGGCTCTAATCCCATAAATTCGCTAATTTTTTTATCTAGACTTAAATAAAAATCGTTGTCGAAGTAGTGCAAGTCAGCAGTTGTGCTTGTCCTATAAGAGCTAACGTGGTTACTATCTGTCTCGTCAGACACTGTTGATGGCCTGAGGTTTTGATTCATAAGCCCGATCAGCTCATCGCATTCAACTTGACTTAGAAAATCTTCTTGTTTGTAAATCTGCGTGAAAGGATAGCTTATTTTTTCTGCTTTCTTGGTGATCGGGCAGTCATAAAAATCTTTATACCTGATGCTCTTTGGTTTGGTTTTCAGTGAGCACGCATCAAGTGCATCGTTGATGTATTTATCACTACAACCGTACTTTTCAGTAAGAGTCCTAAGTAGCTGCGTTTTGCTTACGCCTCCAATAGCACCAGTAAGAAGTTCACGTTGAAATTCTGTATCGTCCATTGTCTCGGAGGACCTTTCGTACAATATAGATGGTAATTTAGTTCTGAACTATGGGCCTGTGCGTCCTAACATTTTTAGTGTTATTCGCAGGTGCCTACTGGATAGCTCGGAATACCCTAAAGAAATGCACCGCCGATCATGAAGTCCAGAGCAGCAGAACGCTTTCTAGAAGAGTACGTAAAGGACGCTGGACTAGGTCTTGAGTCTATTGATGTTGATCCTGGCCGCCAGCTCCCAGAGGAGCTGAGTGATTTAAGGGAAAAAGCCATGATGGATGTCAGACCTGATCTGCTTGTCAGTTAATTAAGCGCTGGTAAGATAGATCCAAGGTAGGTAATTACCATGGATGCATTAGAGCTTCCCGTGGACGTTGAATTTCAAATCCACGCAGCATCTCTGGCCATTCAAGGCATGGATCGAGATGAGTTAGAAGAGGCGTTTATCGAAATGCTTCATCAAAAAGCTCTTGACCGTCAGATGTTCCTAGGAATTCTGAAAGACCACGGCATCGATGCCGATATCAAGTTCAACTTTTCCACTATTGGACAAATCTCTTAATAGCCATGGCTGATCGTATTGTTACGGGTACTCTCGACACATTTTCAGTTGACTCTGGAAGTGACGTCACTTACAAAGGTGCGGGTGTTGGTAACGATACCGGGCTGAGTCAGCGTGCTTTTGAAGTCAACCCCAGCTCCACCGGCGATATCACGGTCACACTGGACCGTTCTGCTGGCGTCCTTTCCATGGAGATCTTCCAGGATGACGACCACTCAGCAGGCTCAGCACCTTCTGGATATCAGAAAGCTTTCAACGTTGCACAGGCTGGTAAAGGCAAAGGCGCAGTCGGCTTGACCGTGACGAACGCTGCCAAGAATTACATTGTCCTGCTGAAGCTGGACGGTTATTCTGAGGTCAGCTACATCGCCAAGGTTGTCGTCCCGTAAGAAACAACGTGTTTGGAAAGAACACCCTTTTCTTACGGAAAAAGGTATTCAACTAATCAAACAATACACACCGCCTCGTACTGCTATCGGTATGGGGCGTTTTGCTTCTTATAAAGAGTACGGTGAAAAGTTTTGGCGTGTCGGCTACGGGAGTCAACAGGTGTTTGGCCGTGCAGTTTCCATGCATGACAAGCTATATACCAATGAGATTGAGGAGCAGCTTGAGAAAGACTTGGAGGTTTTTTCGGATCAGGTGCAGCAGTACGTCTATGTGCCCCTCAACAGGAATAGAAAAGGTGCTGTCCTGAGCTTCGCGCACAGCCTCGGCATTATTGGTTTTAAAAACTCGCGCCTTTTAGAACTTATAAATAGTCACGCGAGTAAAAGAGAGATAATCAAAGAGTGGAGTCCTTACATCAATAAGTATTGGCTGTCGGGCGGCGACCTGATGAGAGATCGCCGCCGCACAGAATTGAATACATATTTTGCTGCAGACGCAAAAATCCCATCATTTGTTCGCCATGACTGCCACACATCAATATGCCTTCTAAATTTGCCAGAAACTTACACAGGAGCTCCCTCCCAGGTAAAAGCAGTCGAGTATTTGGAGAAAAAAATTAAGGAGTGGGAT
>QQUU01000092.1 GCA_003385605.1 Bacteroidota bacterium | reverse complement strand
AGGTCTACTCGCCCAATATATTCTCTAAAAACATCCCAATGAAAAAAGTCATGAAAATATAAATCCGTAACGCGTAACCCGTAGTCAGAAAAATGACCACACATCTTATTAAAAACTAAAACACGATCAGCAGAATTAATTATTTTAATATCCTTCTCAGACAAATTGTCTAGAGACTTACCACTTCCTACAATTATAACTTTCATATTGCTACAATAACATCAAAAATAAATACTAAAACGCCTGCCACTAATAACATTATATTTCTAGAACAACCATAATTTAAAATTTGTAAATCATCTTCCTCCAATAACTTGATATATAATATAAAAGACAAACCTGTTAAAAGAAGCTTGACAATTAATAGGATTTGTGGACTAGAGAATAATATATATGTTAATACTAAAATTAGAATACTAACTACCTCATAAGTCAAAACAACCATCTGAAGCTTTAGTACATTCCTTCCAGCTAAGTGAAACATCATGAGAACCCCCTGAAAGAACTCTAAAAATGCCAAATTGGAATACCAGAAGATAAGAGAAACCAACATTGAATCACTTGGGCGCCACCACCATTCTATCAAATTACCTAACCCTAAAAGCCATGCAACATGGAATAGAATACTTGCAATCAAATACAGACGCAGTAAAGCCGCGAAACTATGCGCCAGATCTTCAAGGTTTCTCTTAGATGCCTTGTTATTTATAAAGCTAGAACGAATTTGTTGAAAGGCACCGTTGAGTAATCCAAGCGTTACGGTGTAAAATTGCCCTGCAACGAGCCTATCGCCTCCTTGCCCAACATCTAATTGACCATTGATGAAAATAACAAGTGGATGCTGTCTTAAATAATTGGATATTATAGCTGGTGTGTTAAGCCTAAAATAATTACTTACCGTATATACATCCAGTGTGCTTTTCATCATTTTTTTTGAGCGAACATTAAGCAGAGTATACGATACCAGAGTAGCTAAAACATTAGCGCCAATTAACGAATGTAAGGTCAAAAGATTATACTTGTGTAGTAAAATGATTGAGAGCAATCTTACAACACTTTCTAAGACTCCAACTACGGACAACCTCTTGAAACCACCGGTAACACTTAATTTGGTAACTTCATAACTATATAAAGCAAGCATCATTTGTTGTAGAAATATCTCAAAAAACAGTAATGAAATATCATTGTGTTTTATAGCTAATATCACATAAATCAAAAATCCGATGAAGATTTGAAATCTAAAGATTTTCCAAAATAACGAACTAAGTTCATGCTCATATCCTTTACGAGCGTAAAATCGCGTAAGAGTTGAATTATATAATTGTGATACAATAAATAAAATAAACGAGTAACTGACGAGTGAATCATACACAGACAATCTGTCTGCAATTGTAGAATAAATAAGTCTTGACGAATAGAGAACTGACGCAATATTACAGACATACCTTAGCCCTAAAAAATATACGCTCTTGGCGTCTTCCCTTGCCTTAACCAATCAAATGGCTATTATGTCGAATTTCCACGACTTTGTTTTTTATAATCGTGTAGCTAGGGATTTTCATCCCACCAATAGATACATTTGGCCCAACAAAAACATGATCTCCCAATCTCGTTCCCTTCGTTATTACTGCGTTTATACCTATCCAACATTTATTACCAATTAGTATTGGTTTTGACATTGACTTTAGCCCATCCACACTAGAAAGGCGATGAAAATCAGTATCTAATATTTTTGCATTCCAAGCTAGTAGTACATTCGAGCCTAACTCTATTCTTTCATGCACAATTATTTTAGACCCATGACTACCCCTAAATCCTTCACCCATGATGAGATGGGCTCCTTCAGTAACCTCAATTATTGAACCAAACGGAATCCTTGCCTCTCCTCGAAATAACACATCTCCCTTTACATTCCAATATGTATAACTCGAAGATTCAATTCCTTTCGTGTAACGCTTTCCAACTATCACCCTGGAGCCATTAAGTGCAGATGCATTTATGTTACCCTTCCATAAACTACCACGCATCCTACCAACAAAAACCACCTTCCACCTTAACAGTCCAGAAAAACCAAAATGGACTATATTAAATAATATTGTCCAATAGAAATTAATCAAATTCATACAAATAATAATTACTCGAGCATTTCAAATAATCCTCGTAACCGTCTATAGCGTAAAGAGAAAGCACAGCAATCTGTTGCTCTCTAAAAGCCTCAATATTCCAAGCCACACCGCTATAAATTGACCCTTGACCTCCACGAACCCAATTCTTAGATGAGACCAAATACAATCTACTCCCCCAAAAATGGTAATAATCATTCAGAGCCTTATTTTTAGTAAGCTCTGAATTGACCAATTTCAAGAATTTCGTTTTATACTCTATTGGGTAACTAGGTAAATAACCACCTGCTATTTTAAAGCCACATAAGACAGGTGCCATCGGCTCAAAGCCATACACTAAAATTCTTTTGTCTCTATCAGAATAGTTGGTGCTCAACCAATCACACAATTCATCTTGTCGATAGTAATCATCCCAAGAACGCGAATGAACAGAATAAAATTCAAACGAATTAACATTTAAAATCAAAATTATTAACGCAGCTGTCAATGATAATACTGAATTCTTTATTTCGGACATCACCATTAGAAACAGTATATATATAACAGGAGTCGATAACCACCATAAGCGAGTAAAATTAATAGGGATACTTACTAGGCTATTCAAGTAATCAGCGCAATACGATAGGATGATCAAAACAGCAAATACCCCTATTCCAATTCTCGAACTCCATGCTACACGTCTCCGAGCAACCAAAAAAATCGCCAAAATCACTAAAACATAAACATGATTGTCTTGTAGGTGAACATGATTATTAGTCAGAAGATTTAAGATGCTTCCGAACTCAGAAATAAAAACCATCTCTGCTCTGTGGGAAACCCCTTGGAAATAACTATATATTAAAGGGTATGAAATAAAGATTTGTGACACCAAAAAAGAAATTAACAGAGAAGGGCATTGTTTTCGAAATAGTATAAACATCAATATAATTACACAGACTAACCAACCAGTCAATACAGGGTTAAAACACAAACCCAATCCTATTAAGGCTAATCTCTTGATATTAACCGAAAAATTAGACGAGAGTACAAACAAAACCAGAGGTATTCCCGAAACTGACATATCTGTTCCCCAAAAAGAAGTCAAAGAAAAAGATAATGATATCGTCAATCTCAACCACATCCCGCTTTGAACAATAACCCTTGTAAAAAGATAGAAACCTATGAATGCGACTAGACTAACAACTAATCTAATTAAAATATATGCTAATTTTTCATCTCGAAATATTCTAAAAATATAAACAGGTAAATGCTCAAAACTATTTACATAACCCAATGGCATACTACCCATAATTTTATCTAATTCCTGAGAGGGCGAGGGAAACCAATTTGTACACTTAACATAATAGCTTAGCCAAATCAAGTTACTATCTAAATTATCATGCACTCTAAACGGCACATTTCCACCGAAATAGTTATATGTAAACACATAGAAAAGAATTATCGCGACCGTTCCGAAGAGGAGAAATCTACTATCTCTAGTTTTACTAAACATTGTTCCTCTACCTTAATCCTGTCTCAAAAAGAAACTTCAAAGCATCCCAAAAGCCAGCCCCAGAATCTTTATGACCTTGCCAAACTTCTGGAACAAAAGCTATATCCGGAAGATCATTGTTTAACGAATTACACAATTCTTCAAAAGGAACGTCACCTGAACCTATTTGCACTCCTTCGCCATCTACATCTTTAGCATCTACAATATGCATATAGTTTACATACTTTTTAATTTTTGCATAATACTCCTTTATAAAATCAATCTTCAAATAATTACATGTCATCATAGAGTGAGAAACGTCCAAACAAATTTTATGGCCGGTCTCTGAACAAAACTCATCAATAAACTCTGGGTCAACGAATAAATTATGATACTGCTGACCACCAAAATGCCATGGATATGGAGGCATTGTCTGAATAGACAATTCAACTCCCGTAAAATCGATCTCGTTTAATGATTTTTTTAAGATTTCTGTCTTTTGCTGAACCTCTTTTTGACTTAAAAAGCCCTTTTGAGACCATCCTCCAACATTAACAATCAAAGTGGGGTCGGACTCTTGGTCAAAGTGTTTTCTTAGATCTCTAGCCGTTTCTATGGTTCGTTGTAGGTTTAAAACACTTTTTATTCTGTATGCGTCATCTAAGGAAGCAAGATCTAGTAAATGGTCGTCCGCAAATAACTCAGGAGCATGCACAGAATAACCAAAGTCATTATATCCTTCAATTGGATCATTTAAGTTAAGATCCTGATAGCTCAGGTGAAATTCTACAAAGTTTATGTTCGACATAGATTTCATTTTTAAATAATCTCCATATCGAACAGGAACGCCGAACGCTCGCGTATAATTAAATTGATTGAATATTGATTTTTTCTCGTCTATATCGGATTGAAACAAGAAGTCGCCCTCCTCAATATCTCTTTGGGCACGCTTTCCAAGTAATTCGAACATTCTATTCGGTTGCAAACCTTGTCCCGGAGATCTGAATACAAACATGTCTTCGGAGAAAACTTCGCCCGTGCTAACATGTCTCTTAGCAATAATACTTTTAGCCAAGTTTTCTCTATTAATAAGTTCTCCTTGAGTCAAGGATCGTTCTATATTAGTTCCAAGAGAAGAAGAAACTTCCTTAATGCCTTGAACCATTTGTTTGAACTCATTGGGAAGTAAACTAACCTTATGGTCATTCCCTTCCTGATCTTTATCAAAAGTGAAATGTTTTTCAATTACAACTGCACCTAAAGCAGCTGCTGCGATTGCTACAGAAGTTCCTCTTTCATGCCCTGAATAACCTACTGGCGATTTACTAATTCTTCTTAATGTCTTAAGATACTTTAAATTCACGTCTTTGAATGGAGTAGGATAAGTTGAGTTACAGTGAAGTAATATAAAACTCGAGGTTCTTTTATTTAGGAACTCAACGGTTTGAATGCACTCCAATTCAGTACTCATGCCAGTTGAGATTATAAGTGGCTTGCCCGTCTGAACTAAAGCCTCTAAAAGTTCATAGTTAGTAAAGTCTGCAGAAGCAACTTTATAACCTTGCATTCCGTAATCTTCTAGCTTTCTAAGACTCTCAATATCCCACGGCGTACATAAAGGCATCATCCCCAGTTCGCGACAATAATCAAAACATTTATAAAGCTCTTCGTCGCTCAGCTGAAACTTTGACAGTAGGTCTAATGTGTATTCTGCCCCTAAATCGTTCGATTTAGTCGTTTTTCGATAAAGGCTAGACATAGTGCGCATTTGAAACTTAGCACAATCAGCGCCTGACTCTTTTGCTGATTTAATTAATTCAAATGCGGTATTAAGATCACCCTGATGGTTGTTCCCTATTTCAGCTATAACGAAAGGCTCGCCAGAATCTGTACTCCAAGTCTCCCCAAGAGAAAAGTATGTCCTTTCGTTACTTAGTATTCTTATTATCTGTCCCTTTTCATCAACAACAGGTATTTCGCCGTATTTCTCGAGAAGACCATTAACGGGTAACTTATCTATATTTTTATCATGGATACAATAAACATCAGTATTCATAAGTTCTCGAGCCGGGGTTTTGGACTCGATCTCTCCTGTATTCAATACAAATCTTCTAAGATCGCCATCCGTTAAACTTCCAGTTAAAACACCATCATCGTCTATTAGAAACGCTACCTTATTTTTAAATTTCTCTAAGACCGAGAATATTTCAGAAATTGTAGAGTCTATGTTAAATATGTTATTCATTCACATTGTTTTTAAAAGATTCTCAACTATAATCCAATCAGAAACTTCGTCAATTTCAAATGCCGTTTCTTCTGCCATGAAGTAAAGTTCCGCAGGAACATCAATCCTGTTTTGTGTACGCTCTATGGTTGCAATGTTAGATATATAAAAGGCTCCATTTTCGAGAAATAATCCATCAAAGTCTTGTCGTCTAGGTCTTTTAAACACATTGTAGTTTAAAGGATTACCATCTTTTTGCCAGGTAAATCTTTTGAATTCAACACCACTAACTAGCGAATTCTTTTCGCTTTCGGATAGTTGAAGTAATGCTTCATCAAGATCTTTACTAGTCACAAGAGGAGATGTCGCTTGTATTAATATTAATTGGTCCGTTGGCTTGAACTGATTCGAATTAATTAGATCAAGGATAACGGATTCTGTTGTTGCTGTATCAGTGGCGAATTCATCGGGTCTAATCCTTATATTCACTTTCGAAAATTCAGCGTGTACAAAATCAATTATTTCCTGATCATCCGAAGAAACCCATACCTCGTGAATTCGTTCTGCTTTCAATGCAGCATTAATTGCATACGAGCAAAGAGGTCTACCATTAATTTTCTTAAGGTTCTTCCTCGGAATACCCTTGCTCCCCCCTCTTAGAGGTACTAATGCTATGTTTTTCATTTTAATAGCCAACTGCTCGATTGTATTTTATCTCCTAGCCCATCAATGAGGGCGATACCCATTTTTTTACAGATTGGGCGTTCTGGTATGGTATCATTGTTTTGATCGCCGCCATTGGCAAAGGCTAGATTGTAGTCTTGTCCGTACTCATTGGCGATCTTTTCGAGCGTAGCACAAACGGTGCGGTCTTCATCCACAGAAAGTATGGCTTGATCCACTGCTTTGATATTAGAAACTATGATCATGCGCTCTTCTTCGCCTTGGAACTCTTTACTTCCCTTTAGCGCTCTTTGGTGGTCGTTATTCACAATCACAAAAAGCTCGTCGGCTATAGCCTTGGCATTATTAAAATACTCCAAATGCCCTTTGTGAATGGGGTTAAAGTATCCCGATACTATAACTGCTTTTTTCTTCATGTCAATAAAATGTCTTTAAGTTCACAACCCATTGATTTCACTAAAACTTTTGCTTGCAACTGGGATGTCATTTTTCATCGGTTTCTTGCGCCCAGACCAGCAGGCATTGGTCCCGCTGTTCAGAGAGTATTTCAGCGCTGACCTGGGCATTGACTGTTTTACCGGTCAGCTCTTCCACGCGGTGGCATAATTCTTCAATAAAGGCTTGGTCTAACTCCTCCCCAACCAGCACACAATCGATCTGTTCGCTTTGCAACCCTTGGGCCAACTTGCCGCAGATCCACACCTGTTCTAGACCCGGTAATCTTCCCACTACACGGTCGATTAATGCGTCTACACCTGTGACCTTGCGTACAATATTCGTCAAGTTTTCGGTAAGTGGGTGCTGCTCGTTCACGCGGTACAGCTTTCTTCTTCCTTCTAGTTCAGAGGAAAGAATACCGGCTTGTTCCAAGCGGTTAAGTTCAACCCGTATGCTGTTGGTGTTTTCGTTCAGCTCCTTGGAGAGTCCTTGGAGGTACCCGCTAAGATTGTGGTTTAGAAAGAAGCGAAGTAAGAGCTTCAAGCGGGTTTTGGAAGTAATAAGTGGTCCTAAGAGGTCGATGGGAATCGAGTGGTTTTTCACGGCTTCGCCGCGGTGAGTCCCATACTTTTTTGATGACGTAGCTTGGGTACACCGGGGTAGCCACCAACGGTTCTTATTGATCCGTTGGTTTTCTTGGTTTGGAGTACAATGTTACACCAGAAATGTAAACCGAATGTAAGTTACAAGTAATTTTTTTACTCGTTTATTCACTTTGTCTCGATTTGGACTTTTTTAAAGTGCGAGAAGGTCGTTGTTGGAGAGCGACAAGGAGAGTTGGATACCCAGTTCTTTGAGTTGGACGACGGCTTTGTGGTGGGTGCGATCAAGCAAGACGGCTTCTTCGCCAGAGAATTGACCAGAGGTAATGCGCACTAGGTCTCCAGGCTGGATGTCCGAGATGTCTATATCCTCGTGATTGTACTCTCCCAACCATTTTTGAATGGTATTGATTTCAACTTGACGTACTTGAGCCGGACGACGCAGCCAAAACAGGTAACGTACCGTTCCGGGGAAAGTAAAGACCTCGTCCCTACGATGTTCTTCGATTTGAATAAAGAGGTAAGACTTAAAGAGCGGTTCTTCCACCACCTTGGTGCGGTCGCTCCACTGGCGACGAACCTTTTGTAAGGGGCAATAAACGTTGTAACCTGCTTCTAAGAGGCGCTGGGCTACTTTTTTTTCGTTTCTCGGCTTGGTGTATAAGACGTACCAAGGAAGGTCTTGAGAAGCCATGGTCTTAGTCGGCCATGATATTTTTCGCCTCTACCCTTCCGATGAAGAAAAGTACGAGTAGGAAACCTGTGATGACTGATCCGAAAACGCCTGCTTTAGCGGCAGAACCTTTCTCCTTGTTGAGAGGATACGTCGGAGCATCAAAGTATTTGAACGGCGGCTCAAGGTTCATAAGTTCCGCTTTAGACATTTCCAGACCTTTGATGTATTCACCATAAGCGACTTTCAAAGCTTCCATGTCGATGGTTAGACGCATCTGCTTCATCTTATCGACCGAACTTACCAAAGCATTGTTTTGATCCTGGTATTCACCCAGTCTTCGAAGCGTAGCGTCGATCGCTAGTTCTAAGGAATCTACCTTCCCTTGAAATGCATCTACGGCATCTTGGCTTTTCTGTCTCTTCCAGTCGATGAAGGATTCTTCGGTATTTGCGATGAGTTGTTTGGAAAGGTCATAAACAAACGATTCGTTCTCGCCAAATACTGAAAAAGAAACCACTCCAGTTTCCTCATCCAAGGAAGCGCCAATGGCTCCTTCGGTTAAACCTTTATGTACTTCGGTAATTACGGAGTCCGTGTAGCGTTGGTTGGAACCAAAATTTGAATGGAAAAATTGGGCAAATTCATCATCTTCCGCAATGCTCTCGGCATAGAAGCGATCTATTAATCGACCCTTTTCCATACCAGCAACCATAGCCTTAGCAATGTTGTCTCTAGAAGTAAGGTATTCCTGTACGGTGATGCTTGAGCTGCCACCTCCGCCACCAAGCGAAAATCCAAAACTTGAAGCCAGGCGCATTGCACTGCTCATGCCACCGCCCTCTTCTTCAAAGAATAATTGGTAGGAAGCTGAATACGTGGGTTTAGTCAAGAACTTCGTGTACAACGCCGCCATTAACCCGATCGTGAGCGACAGGGCAATGATTCTTAAGCGATGCGGCCACACAATTGAGAACCACTCCTGAATTTTTAGGATGATGTCCTTAAGGGTGATTTCATCGTCGGCGGGGGCTAGGTTGCGCTGTGGTGCGTCGGGAAGTTGCTCGTTCATTTGCAGTGTTGGTTTGGAGTGCGCAATTTAGGGCGAATACCCTTTAGATTGAGACTCCGTTGTGTGCTTTTTGTCCGCTGGTGGGGTTAGTTTGATGTTAAAATTAACGAAATTGGTCCTTTAACTAGCAATAACAGGGACAATCTATGCCGCAAAGAATTACCTTTGCGCCCAGACAAACCCAATAAATATGAAGCATCCAATGAGAAAGCTACTCTGGATTCTTGCCCTCGTGCCGATGTTGGCCGTGGCACAACCTACCCAAGAAGAAGCGCGTCGTATGGCGTATGCGGAAGCACAGCGTCAGGGCGTGGACCCGGCTGAGCTCGAGCGTCATTTGCAAGCGCGTGGGGTCAATACCGCTACCTTAACCATGAGTGATGTTCCTCGCATTCAACCCATCGTTGAGGAGGAGATTGCGAAGATGAAGGCGGAGCAAGCGGCTAGCGCCTCTACAGAACAAGCTGTGGAAAGCGGTTCTTTGAGCGGTACTGAAATGGCTGCCGATGGTCAAGCGCAAAATGAAGCGAGTATTCAGACGACCACAACGGAATTGGCTTCCGAAAATGTTGATGTCGTAAAAACTAAAGTAGATTCTAAAACTCCCGTGGAAGTGAAAATAGATGCCGACCAAGCCAATACTATGGTTTTTGGGAAGCACATCTTCACCAATGGAAGTTTGAACTTGTACGAGGTTAGTAAAGATTATATCCCAAATGATTCCTACATCTTAGGGCCAGGTGATGTGGTAACCGTGAGCATTTTTGGTAAGTCGCAGGCAGATCTTCAGTTTACCATCAAGCCTGATGGATTTATTGAACCCGCTAACCTTCCTAAAATTTATTTGAAAGGCATATCATTGGGCCAAGCCCGTGAAGTAGTTCGCCGTCGTTTGCAAAATTTCTATCAGTTTGAAAAAGGACAGTTTGCCTTAACCTTGACCACGGCGCGTACGTTGACTATCCAGATTACAGGTGCGGTGGCGCAGCCGGGTACCTATACCTTGAGTGCCTACAACACCGCGTTCAATGCTTTAATTGCAGCAGGCGGTCCTACGAAGTTGGGAACCGTACGTAATGTTCAAGTGATTAATGGCGGACGCGTAAAGGAATTGGACGTGTATGAATATTTGTTCAATCCTCAGAAGCAGAGCGATTATTACTTGCAAAACAACGACATCTTGTATGTGCCGTTCATTGGAGATTTGGTGGAAATCAAAGGATCCGTGAAGCAAGTTGGGGTGTTTGAGATGAAGGAGAAAGAGACGTTCAAAGACCTTTTGGAATATGCCGGAGGGTATTTGAGTGATGCTTTGGAGGATGAAATCCAATTGGTCCGTAAAAACAAAGAAGGCTCTTACGTCAAAGAATACAGAGGCGATGCGTTGGCCAAACTCACTTTCGAGGACGGCGACAAAGTCATCGTAGCCACGGAGACCTCCGATAAAAAAGATTATGTAGAAGTTAATGGATGGGTGAACTATCCAGGGATCTACGGGATTCGTGATTACCCTACAGTGAAGGAGGTACTTCAGAAAGTAGGTGTACGTGAAGAGACCCGTATGGATGTGGCGTATTTGACGCGTACACGTTTGGACGGTACTCGTGAGCTGATCAAGTTTAACCCTGCGGAGGAATTGGCAGCAGATACTGCTCTTGCCCTATTGCCAGAAGATCAGATTACCATCTTCAACATCCGCGACTTCGTGGACAAAGCGACTGTGGCCATTGAAGGTGCCGTGCGTCAGCCTGGAACCTTTGCTTTGGACGACAACGCCAATGTTGCGTTCTTGATTGACCTCGCTAAAGGATTGAAGCAAGATGCAAAACTAGACTTAGCGTATCTGTTCCGTGAGAACCCAGACGGTACTACCGAGATTGAAACGCTAAACCTTGAGGATATTTTGAGTGGTGCAAGCTCGTTTGAGTTGCGCGATAAGGATGTGCTTCGAGTATTGAGCGAGAAAGCATTTATTGACGCGTCTACGGTAAGTATTGTGGGTGCGGTTCGTAATCCCGTGGAATTGACCGTAGACAGTGCAGTGACTGTGAAGGCCTTGATTGACTTGGCCGATGGTTTGAAGAAAGATGCGCGCACAGATAAGGCCTACATCTTCCGTACGTACCCAGACGGTTCACAAGAGATCCTCTCGTTGGATCTTGCTGCCGAGATTGCTGTAGATAATCCTACTCCATTGATGGATAAAGATCAAGTACGCATACTTTCAGAGCGTACCTACTATGATGGAGCTGTATTGAGTATATCGGGTGAGGTTCGCAATGGTTTAGAGATGCCTTATGATTCTACCATTACTCTAGATGAAGTATTGAACCTAGCGGGTGGGTTAACCTTTGCGGGTGATTCTTCTCAGGTGGTAGTGTATCGCATTACTTTTGAAGGTAGAGATATCGGCAAAGTGAAAGAGTTCACTCTAGATTCTCGTATCAATGGTGATTTCTTGTTCCAGCCTTTCGATGCCATCGTGGTTCGCAAGAAAGCTGGATTTGAATTCCAAGAATATGTAAACATCGGCGGTGAAGTTGCCTTCCCAGGTCGCTATGCTATCCGTGAAGGCGAGAAAGTTGGTGACCTTATCCGCAAGGCTGGTGGATTGACGAAAGAAGCCTTTCCCCAAGCCGCGACATTCAATCGTCAAGGAAAGGGTAAAGTCTTCATATCGGTTGATCGTATTCTAAAGCTTGGCAATACCTACAACAATATTGAATTATTACCGGGTGATGACTTATACATTCCTTCCAAGGATATGACGGTAGAGATTCGTCTAGCAAATACTGAGGCAGCTGAATATGCCTCTTTTGCAGATGAATATGCTCGTCCTAGTGTTCATGTAGCATATGTAGCAGGTAAAAGTGCGCGTTGGTACGTGAAGAACATGGTCGGTGGCTTCGGAGATGATGCCAAACGTACAGATGTGAATGTGGTTTATGCCAACGGAACCGTGAAAGACTTCAAATGGTACCGTCCTACCTACCGCTATCCTAAGGTGAAGCCTGGATCAATGGTGGTCGTGGGTAAGAAGCCTGCGAAGAAGGAGA
>QQUU01000069.1 GCA_003385605.1 Bacteroidota bacterium | reverse complement strand
TCTATGATCTCACCAGCTTGAAGGCCGATGCCTGATTTTAAAGTTGTTTTCTCTCCAGATGCAGAAGTAAATACGATATCTGCAGTTGTAGCCGAAGAAACTGTAGTACTTACCTCTGAACCGTAGAAATCACCTTCTGGCATGCTGCTGACGTGGGCTTTGCTTTCAGAAGTCCATGCCCCCATAGAATGTGGGTGTTTACGTGCATAATTTTTAACAGCCTTAGGTGCACGACGGTCGCTGTTTCCCTCGCGTAGTACTGGGTTTACAGCAGAACCTTTGATTTTATCGTAACGACCTTTGATGGCCTTCTCTTCCTCAGTGGCTGGCTCTTCCGGATAATTAGGAAGGGCAAAGCCTGCAGCTTGGAGTTCAGCGATTGCTGCTTTTAGCTGCGGGATAGACGCACTAATGTTAGGAAGCTTGATAATATTTGCTTCAGGAGTTTTGGCTAGATCACCAAGCTCGGCCAAAGCATCTGAGATGCGTTGCTCTTCTGATAAGAAGTCAGGGAAATTCGCTAGAATGCGTCCTGCGAGCGAGATATCTCTTGTTTCAACTTCAATACCGGCTTTTGAAGTGAACGCTTTAACGATAGGAAGGAAGCTGTAAGTAGCTAATGCTGGAGCTTCGTCAGTCTTCGTGTAAAGAATCTTAGACATATGTGGTGTTTTAATGAGTGTTCCGAATGTCGGCCGCAAATATACTACTCAAAACGCCACTGAAAATGCTATCTATCTGAACTTTGCGACCTTTTCCTCATTAGATAATCTGTTCTCGCCTATGTGGTATTGAACGTTCAGTAAAAATTCCTCGCAGGTGTTGAGTGAAAGTAGTTGGTCGATTAAGCTTTGTACCTGAATTTTCGGTCCTTCCACGCTAGTTCCAAACGGCCCCACTTCGTAGGTAAGGCCTGAATTTTCGATAAGTTTAATCGCAGTGTCAACCTGTGCCATAGGCTCGGTAGCGTGGAGTGGAATGAATTGGATTTGAGCGCTTATGTTCATTTTAATACGGAGGTTTACCTGAAAGCGCAAGATATAATAGGCCTGCACATGCAATACCATAAAGCACCGACATTACGAAGCTGCTTCTTGCACGCAGTTTAAAAAGACTTGCCATTAATGGAAGGATTTGCAGTGCATGGAGTCCGAAGAAATGTGAAATTCTGATGTCTCCGTAAGTAAGCGACCAATTCAATAAAAATATGCCTGGTCCACCATCAGGGGCACCGACCGTATGGGACCGGTTGGCTCCCATGATAAAGCCTGTGAATCCGAAAATCACAAACAAGACAATACCAAATCGGACAGCCTGTAAAAGTCCAGGATTCATTCTGAAGTCGCTGGCAAACGTCCATTTGAAAAGAAGTAGGGTCCAAGTTGTTGAAATGGCGATGGATATCCCCATGATACCGAACATAATGCCTTCGAACGCCGTGCTCATATTAAAATGAGAGAGTGTGCCTCGGTAAGCTTGAATTAAAATCCAACTGAGTTCAAATGCCATCACAGCAATATTTACCCAGGCGAATAGGTGAAAAGCTTTGTGCAATCGACGTGGTAAGAAATTGAAATACCAAGAGAAGGTGAGAAAGAGGATGAATGCACTGATGCCAAATTTAAAAGGCTTGATGAATGCATTGATGCCAAGAACTTGGGTGTTTGAGGTGATGATTAAGATTAAGGCGATCAGCGCGTAAAACAAGCAAATTAATGCTGCTCTATTGAAAAGACGGTGACGGAACAGGTTAGCAATCATTCAAAAGAGTATTTCCTGGTTGCTGCGGTTTTGTAAATCACGTATAACAGAAAGCCAAGCGGTCCTGCCATGAATGTAAATAAGAAGATAGGACGCACAATCCATGGGTTAAGCTCGTGCTTCTCGCCATTCTTGGCGATGAATATACCCGTGAGAAGATCAAACGCTAAGTAGTGGATCCAGCCAATAAGTACTGCTTCTTTAGAAGAGAACAGAGACATAAGTCCGTCAAGTGTAGAAAAAGATTCCATCGCGCCAGCATCAAAAGTCTGGAAAAACAGCAGGGCATAGGTCAGCGAAAGCAAGGTGACTGTGCTGCCTAATAAGACGTTTCGAATGCGGGCATTAAACGGAGCGATGAGTAGGGGAATCCAGCTAAAAAAGGCAAGGGAATTGGCAATATTGAAAATTTGATCTGCGTCCATTTTTTATGAGTTTTGCTTGAAAATAGGTTAAAATCGACCGAAAAACATCCAAAAAAGGCAAAAAACGACTAAAAATGCGTTTTACTGCTTGACTCGCACAACCTTCTTAATTCTGCCAATTCGTGTTTCTTCAAATCGCGCCATTCTCCCAAGGGAAGATCCAGTTGAATGTTCATAATGCGCACTCGTTTCAATCGGGTAACTCGGTAACCGAGGTACTCACACATGCGACGAATCTGCCTGTTTAATCCTTGAGTTAATACAATGCGGAAACTGCGTGGGCCAATCTGCTCTACACGGCATTTTCGGGTCACAGTATCGAGGATAGGTACGCCGTTTCGCATTCTGGTGATGAAATCTTGATTTATCGGCTTATGAACGTGAACGACATATTCCTTTTCATGATTGTTACGTGCACGAAGAATTTTGTTGACTATATCACCATCGCTGGTCATTAGAATTAGCCCTTCAGAGGGCTTGTCTAATCGACCAATGGGGAAAATACGTTGCGGGTGACCGACAAAGTCCACAATATTGTCCTTTTCTACGCGGCGGTCCGTGGTGCAAACAATACCTCTAGGCTTGTTCAATGCAATGTATACGTGTTTTTCTGTTCGTTGCCCTACGATCACACCGTCAACCGCAACTACATCTCCTTCTTGAACCTTTTCGCCCAATTCAGGGACCTTTCCGTTGATAGTAATTCTGCCTTGTTCAAGCAATTTATCAGCTCCGCGTCTGGAGCAATGTCCTATCTCACTGAGGTATTTGTTGATTCTTGTCGCCATTGCGGCAAAGGTAGTGCTAAACTTGGACCCAAGTACCTACGAGCGCACTCAGTCCCATACTGATGGTTCCCCATATGGCCACGCGCGTAACGGCTTTGAGTATTGAACTTCCGCCAATTTTAGCACTTATTCCTCCCAACAAGGCGAGGAATGAAATGCTGAACACATATTCTGCCCAGTAGAGTTGTTGGGGCTCAAATAAGAACACTAGAGCGAAGGGTAGAAGCCCGCCAAGAATAAAGCTTAAGGCGCTTGCACCGGCGGCTTGTAAAGGCTGAGCAGCTGTTATTTCGTTAATCCCCAGTTCATCTCTGGCATGTGCTGCTAGGGCATCGTGCTCGTGCAGTTGACGGGCAACTTCAGCTGCAGTTTCTGGCTTTAGTCCCCGTCTCTCATAGATTTTGGCCAATTCTTTTTCCTCTAATTCTGGCATTTCCTCAAGCTCTTTCGCTTCACGGGCTATATCCGCTGCTTCAATATCCGCTTGACTGCTCACACTAACATATTCTCCGGCTGCCATACTTAAAGCGCCAGCAACCAAACCGGCTAACGATGCAATAGCGATTGGTTCAACTTTTCCTGTAGCAGAAGCTACACCTACAGCGATACTGCTCACACTGAGTATTCCGTCATTAGCACCGAGCACTGCAGCTCGAATCCAGTTGGATCGGTTGACATAATGTTCTTCAAATTGGCTCACTTGTAATGCAGTTTAAATACGAGTTCTGAAGTTACGGTATCTAATTGCGCTGACCAACGAGTATCGGAATTTGAACCTTCTTGAACGAAAAGTGACCCGCTAGACCACTCGAAATACTTCTGTGCATAGGCTTTTTTGTCTTCTCCAGTCTTCAAGAGTTGAAAGCTAACGGTACGAGAAGTATCGGTTAGTTCGCAATAATTCCTCTTTATTTGAGGCACATCAATACCTGTCCTAAGTTCGATATGGTCAATGTTAAACTGGTTACAGTCCATACTATTGTAGATCGTCCTCGCAAAAGATTGGCAGCCTTTCATCAACAAAAGTGGGATAAGTATTGTTAAAGAGGTGATAATGATGAGTTTACGCGCATTCATTGCATTTGGTTTAAGCTAATCGTTGATTTGTTGAATCTGACTCAATAAATTCCTGTAATAATTGCATTTTATTCAATAAATTTGCAATTCCCTTAAATATTCAATCGAATCTTTGTCTATGACTAGTAATCCGATCGAACTATCACAGGAAAATAAGGAACAAGATGGACTTTACCACCCATCGTTCGAACACGATTCATGCGGGATCGGTTTCGTAGCAAATCTCGACGGTCGCAAGACTCGAAACGTCGTGAAGGGTGCCCTCACCATGCTAGAAAACATGGAACATCGGGGAGGGCAAGGCGCTGAGCCAACTTCTGGGGATGGCGCCGGAATACTCGTACAAATTCCACATGAATTCTTAGTAGAGGAGGCACGAGGTCTAGGATTTACGCTTCCAACGGCCGGAACTTACGGCGTGGGTAACACGTTTTTCCCAAAAGAGAAATCTCTACAGCGTAAGTGCATCTTAGAGTTAGAGAAATATGTGACCAATTTTCAATTAGAACTCATTGGTTACCGAAATATTCCAGTTAACAACAAACCGTTAGGAAAGAGCGCTAAGGACTCAGAGCCTGCGCATATTCAGTTTTTCGTGGCGCCGAAAGAGGCGATGGACGAAGATACTTTGGAGCGCAAGATGGTCGTGCTGCGCAAATACGCCAACCGTACCATTCACCAGCTGTTTCCATCTACGTACGATAGTTTTTACATCAGCTCGCTTAGTTGTAGAACCTTGATTTACAAGGGTCAATTAACGACAGAGCAGTTGCAGCAGTACTTCTTAGACCTGCAGCGCGATTCTTTTGAAAGTGCTTTGGCATTAGTCCACAGCCGTTTTTCAACCAACACTACCCCTAAGTGGAAATTGGCCCAGCCGTTCCGCTACATTGCGCACAACGGGGAGATCAATACCATTGCAGGTAATGTCAACGGAATGAGCAGTAAAACGGCCTTATTCAAGGACAGCTTGTTTTCTGAGCAAGAACTAGAGCTCATTCACCCGATCTGTGACGTACGTCGCTCGGACAGTTCGAACCTAGATAATGTCGTTGAGATTTTAACGGCCTCAGGTCGTTCGCTTCCTCATGCGATGATGATGTTGGTGCCCGAGGCGTATGAGAATGACGCCAATATGCCACAGTACAAAAAGGATTTCTACGGATACCATGCCCACCTCATGGAGGCTTGGGACGGTCCTGCCTCGTTATCCTTTACCGATGGCAAGGTGGTAGGCGCCGTATTGGATCGCAATGGGTTGCGTCCTTCGCGCTACACCTTAACCAAGGATGGCATGGTGATCATGTCGTCTGAAGCGGGCTCATTGCCTGTTGAACCGGCGAATGTGTTGAAGAAAGGCCGTCTAGAGCCGGGTAAAATGTTTGTTGCTGACTTGCAGCAGGGCCGCATCATCACCGACGAAGAGCTTAAAGAGGACATTTGTAAAGCCAAACCTTACGGCCAATGGTTGGCCGATGGGGAGCTTAGACTAGAAGATCTCCCTGCGGTCAATGAAAAAGCTTTAGGAAACAGCACCTACGAAGAACGTTTGCGCTTCCATGGGTATACGAAAGAAGAGGTAGAGCGCGTCCTACTACCCATGTTCAATGATGCCAAAGAGGCCATTGGCTCTATGGGAGCAGATAACCCAATTGCCGCGCTGAGTGAGCAACCACAGCACTTGAGTCATTACTTCCGCCAGCGTTTTGCACAGGTAAGTAATCCTCCTATAGACAGTATACGCGAGCGTTCAGTGATGTCTTTGACGGCACTTTTGGGCAAGACGCGAAATGTCCTAGATGCCACCGATGAGCACTGCCGTAAGATCCGTATTGAACAACCGGTATTGACCAACGGCGAACTACAGAAATTGCGCAACATATCGGCGCCAGGCTTTGCTTCGCATGAAATAGAAAGTCTGTTTTATGCAGATAATCCGGAGACTGGGCTAGAAAACGCCATCAAGAGTATCTGTAAAGAGGCAGATTTCGCCGTGAAATCGGGCAATAATCTCCTGATCATTTCCGACCGCAATGCCGATAAGAACCGGGTAGCGATTCCGTCGCTTTTAGCCGTGGGCGCTATTCATCACTACTTGATTAAACAAGGTGTACGTTCTAATGTCAGCTTGGTTGTTGAATGTGGAGATGCGAGAAGCACTCATCATTTTGCGACGCTTTTAGGCTACGGAGCCAATGCGATTAACCCGTACATGGTGTACGATATCCTGCGTCATTCCTTGAAGGAAGGTAGGGTAGAATCTACTTCAGCTAACACTGAGTTAGATGCTTATTTTGAGAAAGTTAAGAATTACCAAAAAGCAATCGGTAAAGGGCTATTGAAGATCTTCGCCAAGATGGGGATCTCTACTTTGGAGAGTTACCAGGGCGCTCAGATTTTTGAGCCTATCGGACTAAACGGTCGAGTGGTCGGAACGTGTTTCCGTGGCTCACTAAGTCGTATTGGTGGATTGGACTTCGAACACATCGCGAAGGAGCAATTGGACAAACTCTCTTTGGCATTAAATGATGCTGAAGAGACCTTGCCTTACGGCGGGGTGTACCATTGGCGCGTGAATGGTGAATACCACCATATGAATCCGCGTACCATTACAGCTTTGCAACGTGCGTGTCGTGAAGGCAATTACGAGCACTTCAAGAATTACAGTGCATTACTAGACGGGAACGGTCGCTCGTTGCGCCACTTGTTGGAATTCAAGCAGCGTCCATCCGTTCCATTAGAAGAGGTAGAAGCGGCAGAAAACATTATGAAGCGCTTTGCTACTGGGGCCATGTCTTTTGGTTCTATATCGCACGAAGCCCACAGCACGCTTGCAGTGGCGATGAATAGAATAGGGGCTAAATCGAACTCAGGTGAAGGTGGTGAAGACGAGATTCGCTTTGGCACCAAGGAGAACGGCGATAGCGAAAACAGTGCGATTAAGCAGATTGCCTCTGGCCGATTCGGGGTGACGATCAATTACCTCGCAAACGCTGTTGAACTACAGATCAAAATGGCTCAAGGTGCAAAGCCTGGTGAAGGTGGTCACCTGCCAGGGCACAAGGTGGACGATTGGATCGGTCGAGTACGCCATTCTACCCCGGGGGTAGGTTTGATTTCTCCGCCGCCCCACCACGATATTTATTCGATTGAGGATTTGGCCCAATTGATTTATGACCTCAAACGTGCCAACCCTAAGGCAAGAGTGAGCGTGAAGCTTGTTTCTCTGGCTGGGGTAGGAACCATCGCTACGGGTGTTGTAAAAGCCAAGGCGGATACCGTACTTATCTCAGGAATGGATGGAGGTACAGGTGCTTCGCCACTTAGTTCTATCCAGCACGCAGGTGTGCCATGGGAATTAGGCTTGGCAGAAGCGCATCAGACATTGGTGAGTAGCCGATTAAGAGACCGCGTATTGCTCCAAACCGATGGGATGATTCGCACCGGTAGAGATTTGGCCATTGCCACCTTACTAGGTGCTGAGGAATGGGGCGTTGCCACGGCTGCCTTGATCGCAGAAGGGTGTATCATGATGCGTAAGTGTCATTTGAATACCTGTCCAGTGGGTATTGCGACACAGAATCCAGAGCTGCGCAAGTTGTTCTCAGGAAAGCCTGAGCACGTGATCAATATGTTCTCTTTCATGGCGCAAGAACTGCGCGAGATTATGGCCGAATTGGGCTTTAGAACCATAGAAGAAATGGTTGGACAAGCGCATGTATTGAAACAGAATACAAAGGCAGGCAACTGGAAAGCGGCATTATTGAATTTAGACCCCTTACTGAAATACGCGGATTGGAGTAAGACCACCAAGGGATACCCAACGCAGCCTATTCCATCTACCGCATTAGATACTGCCATGGTGGAAGCTGTGAACAAGTACAAAGCGGATCCAAAACCTGCGCAGTATTCGTTCGAAATTCTCAATACGGACCGTTCTACCGGGACTACAGCGAGCCACGAGGTAGCTAAATGGCGTGGTAGCGCGGGATTACCGGGTGATGCACTCACATTTAATCTTGTAGGTTCTGCGGGTCAAAGCTTTGGTGCCTTTGGCGCAAGAGGACTGACCTTCAATCTCGTTGGAGAGAGTAACGACTACACTGGGAAAGGTCTGAGTGGTGCGAAAATCATCATTCGTAAACCTGATGATGCCACGATTATAGCGCACGATAATATCATTTGTGGAAACGTTGCCTTGTATGGAGCGACCTCCGGTGAGCTTTACGTAAACGGGATAGCCGGTGAACGTTTCTGTGTGAGAAACTCAGGTGCCAAAGCCATTGTGGAAGGTGTGGGGGACCACGGACTGGAATACATGACCGGTGGTGAAGCCATCATCTTGGGTACCACGGGTAAAAACTTCGGTGCAGGTATGAGTGGTGGAATCGCCTACGTCCTTGACGCCGACGGTACTCTTGAAAGCAGATTTAACAACGATAGCGCTGACCTAGAGCAGCCAACAGCTGAAGATTTAGCCTACTTACAATCGCGCATTCAGACGCATTTGGACCACACAGGTAGTGAGCGTGCTCAGGCATTGCTGGGCGATTGGAATAATGTTTCAAGTCAATTCGTCAAAGTATTCCCAAGAGATTACAAACGCGTTCTAGAAGCGAAAAAAGCACAAGCACATGGGTAAGGATACCGGATTTTTAGAAGTAAATCGCCAAGGGCCGGCTATGCGCCAACCTGAGGAGCGAATTAAAGATTTCAAAGAACATTACTTGCCGCTGGGCGAAAAAGCCACTGAGCAAGCTTCGCGCTGCATGGACTGCGGTGTGCCTTTTTGTAATTCTGGATGTCCACTAGGCAACCGTATTCCCGAGTTTAACGACGCGGTTTATCGTGGCGACTACAGAGAAGCCTACAGCGTTTTGCGTACGACGAACAACTTCCCTGAATTCACGGGAAGAATTTGTCCGGCGCCTTGTGAGGCAGCGTGTGTATTGGGCATAAATAACAACCCGGTAACTATTGAATTCATTGAAAAAGAAATCAGTGAGAAGGCCTGGGAAGAAGGTTGGGTGGTGCCTAAGCTGCCCGTGGTTAGAACGGGTAAAAGTGTAGCCGTTGTAGGTGCTGGCCCAGCTGGTTTAGCCGCTGCGGACCAATTGAACCAGAAAGGCCACCGTGTTAAAGTCTTTGAACGCGATGCTCGTGTTGGAGGACTATTAACCTACGGTATTCCCGATTACAAGCTTGAAAAGCACGTAGTAGCACGCCGAGCGGCTATCATGGAAGAAGAGGGTGTCGTATTTCAATGCAATACCGAGATTGGTACAGACATTACCCTAGAGGAATTACGTGAATCTTTCGATGCTGTGCTCATCACAATTGGCTCAAAGCAACCTCGAGATATTCGTGCGAAAGGCAGAGAGGCTAAAGGCGTCCACTTTGCCATGGACTTCTTGCACTTGAACAATCAGAAGGTAGCAGGTGATGCGCCTGTAGGTCAGGACATCACAGCCAAGGATAAAACCGTTCTCGTCATTGGCGGGGGAGATACCGGTTCGGATTGTATCGGTACCTCTATTCGTCAGGGGGCTAAGGAAGTGATCCAGGTGACCATTGAAGAGCAACCGCCTTTGGAGCGCGCCGAGAATAACCCATGGCCAGAGTGGCCGAGAATTATGCGTACATCGTCTTCTCATGAGGAAGGCTGTGAACGAATTTGGGGACTGAATGCGACTTCTTTCAATTCCGATGAGCAAGGAAATCTGGTAAGCGTGAGCTTTGATGAAGTTCGCGGTGAGGAATTGGCCGGAAGATGGCAATTTGTTCCAACCGGAACCCAACGCACTATTGAATGTGATATGGCCGTATTGGCCATTGGTTTCGTCCATCCAGAGCACGAAGGTCTCGTGAGCGGTGCAGGCTTATCAACAGATCCACGAGGAAATATTGCTGCGGAAGGTTTTAAGACGAGTATGGAGGGTGTTTTCACGGCCGGTGATGCGCGTAGAGGACAGAGCTTGGTGGTTTGGGCCATCGCTGAAGGTCGTCAGGCAGCTGATGCAATTGATGTATCTTTAGCAGAAAGCTAAAGACCTTGAAATACCTATACATTGCCGTCGCTGCGCTGCTCTTGGCTTGTGCATCGGAAGAACAACCCGTAGAAATCACATTATTTAACGGTGAAGACCTTAGTGGTTGGCACCTGTACAACGAGGAAAAAACACCGTCCATTTGGTCTGTCGAAGATGGACTGTTAACGTGCGATCCGAGCAATGACGGTGCTTTTGGCGATCTGGTGACGGACCTTACCTACGAGGGCGATTACATTTTTCAATGCAGTTGGCGTGTCGATTCTGCGGGCAACAGCGGTATTTTCTTTCATGTATTAGAAACTCAGAGCCTCGCTGCTCCTTGGATGAGTGGGGTAGAGTACCAAATTCTTGATCACAGCGATACCACGAACCACAATTACGGCGACCCTACCCGTATGAGTGGTGCCTTATACGGTTTCCAAGAATTACCAGATTCTCTAATATATCATCAAGGGGATTGGAACCGAACAGAGGTTCACATGAAAGGCGGTGTGATCACCTACTTCTTAAACGGTGTGCAGACGGCGCAGATGGATTTGAATGGTGAACCTTGGAAGGCAGCGGTGGCAGCATCTAGATTCCAGGAGTACGACGCCTTTGGTAAGCCAAGAAACGGACGTATTGGTCTACAAGCTTGGAAAGGGCGTGTCCAATTCAAGGACATCACCCTAAGACGTTAATTGTTCTGCAGTGCGTAGGCGTTTAGCGTAATCGCGATACTTAGCCACACCACGTAAGGAGTAAGTAGCCAGGTAAGCTGTGGCAGATAGGGCTTTGCCTTGATGGCCATGAAGCCAACTACAAAGACCAACAGGATGATTTCAATCAACGCTATTCCCATCCAGTTCAGGTCGAAGAACAGTGGATTCCAAAGGATGTTCAGGACCAATTGGACCCCATAAATCCATAAAATAGTCTTGCTAAGTGCTTCAATTTGAACGGCTTTGTTCATGAAAATGCTTAAACATACCATGATCATGGTCCAAGATGCACCAAATACCCAACCCGGAGGTGTCCATGGCGCCTTATTGAGGTTCGTATACCAACTGCCCATAGGGCCTTCGCCCATGAGGTAACTGCCCAAAGCGAGGGCACCAAAATTCAAAACGAAAAAGAGGAGGAGTCTCATTATTTAATAATTGCGCTGAGCAGCAATCCAATCCCGATGCCGCCTATGATGCTTCCAATGAAGGCCAAGCCTCCCATGGTTTGAAGCAAGAAAAAACCTAAGCCAAGTCCGGTCATTAAACCGCCACCCATGGCCAATGCTTGACGATGATTGAATTCGTTTTTGCTCATAATTATACTATTAACATGATGATTGCCAGTAATATACCGCCCAAAGTAAACCAAAGTCCTTTCTTGAAAATAGGTGATTTTGGTACGAACATGAAGAAGGCACTGACTGCGAAGAAGAATAGCGACGCCCCGAAGAACATGTTGAAGTAGTACAACGGATCGTTCGTAGTAGCCTTGTGCAAGTGTGTGATCTTGTCAAGCCAAACGGGTAATTCTTTGGCGGTGAATTTTGCTTCCCCTGTCTCAGGATTATAAGCACCTTGCTCAAAAACTAACATGGTGCCGTCGTTATCGATTACGTTAAGGTTGCGAATTCTCAATGCACGGCCCAGTGTTTCTTCGGTAAGGCCTGCTTCGACGGTGATTTCTTTTTGAACTTCTTGTTTGAAGGTATCGGTGTTTCTGAAAATCAGGGTAATGCCTGAAACGGCATAAATCATCATGATTCCGGCGAGGAAAAAGCCGAGGTAGCGGTGTAGGATTCTAAAGGTCATGTAGTTTATTTCAAAGTGTTTTCAAATGTACTCTTTATGATTGGCCGTTCCACTCGCTATAAAATTGATTTAAAAAACCTTCCATATACTGATGCCTTTGCTCGGCTATTGTTTTTCCGCTCTCGGTATTCATTAAATCCTTGAGCAGAAGCAATTTTTCATAAAAGTGATTGATGGTGGGGGCGGTCGATTTCTTGTACTCTTCCTTGGTCATATTGAGATTCGGAGCAATTGATGGATCGTAAATGGCTCTGTTTTTAAATCCCCCATAGTTGAAGGTGCGTGCAATCCCAATAGCACCGATGGCATCAAGACGGTCGGCATCCTGGACGATATCTAGTTCGATGCTCGAATGGTTACGTGCATTATGACCTCCCTTGAAGCTTACGTTTTCAATAATGGCTACAATATGGTTGGCTTTTTTCGAGTCTATCCCGGCAGTAGTAAGGTACTCCCTAGCTTTTCTAGGGCCAATTTCTTCATCACCCCCATGAAACTTTGAATCTGCTATATCGTGTAAAAGCGCGGCTAATTCCACCACTTCCAAATCACATTCTTCGCCCGAAGCTATAAGTTTTGCATTCTTCCAAACTCGTTCAATATGGAACCAGTCGTGACCGCCTTCAGCACCTGATAGCGTCTTCTTTACAAACGCAATGCAAGATTCAATTTGAGAAGTTGAATTAGGGTTCATTTTATTCGGATTTTCAGTAGTGGTAATTTACACCGAACAATTACATTTACCTCATGATTCGTCCACTTAAACAGCGCGTTCAGAAGTTTCTAGAAAGTACCGCCTTAGATATCATAGGTGTCTTATTGGTGGTGGGCGTGAGTATAGCGCTTGGCTTTCATAATACTGTGGTTAATGGCCTACCTATTGGATGGTTTTCTACGATAGGAGCAGGGGTGAGCATGATGGTTACTCGTTTGGTAACCAAAAGAAACAATATTGGGAACCTAATTGGATTGGCCACAGCTATCAATAGCGCAGTCGTTGACTACTACCTTGGTAATGAAGCCGCAATTCTTACGTATCCTATATCCTTTCTAGGTGCTGGAATGAGTTATTTATATTGGAAGCGTCGTCCAAACAGGATACCTCGAAAAATAGACAACATCTTCTTCGTGAATGTTGGAATTGCCTTTGTTCTTGCGACAGTATTGAATTATATCGGGTTTACCGATTTCTTGAACGGGCCACTCGGCGATAACCGGAGTAAGTTTTTGGTAACCTCTGCAATAACAGGAATCACTTACAGCGGTATTCTAAATACACCTCGAATGTATGCGGATACATGGGCTTCATGGCAAGTCTATAATATTCTCAAGTTGCAGCAGAATATCCTTTTTGGAAATGTGGCTTACATTCTCAAGTATACCTTCTACCTGTTCAATGCAGGCCTTGCCTGGATTGTGTGGCATTGGATTCGTAAAGACGAAAAGAAGTTAGAGAAGGCCTAAAGCGTATACTGACGGTCTTTATTAATGGTCATTTTAAGCACATCGGGCCTGCTATAGTGCCCTGTAGGGTCAAAGTTCTGCCGCTCTGCAAATACATCGTTGATCTTTAGATCCACTTCGTAGAGTCCTTCTTCACCGCATTGAGGTTCGAGCACCCAACTGCCGTCTGGATGTGCGACACAGCTGCCTCCATCCGCGATAAGTTCATCGTTGTTTTCCAACAATACGTTTAGATGTGGGGTATTTTCAGGGTAATCGCTCTTGCGCATCAGACCACTTACAGAAACAAAAAAGCTACGTCCTTCCTTGGCTCCAAAACGGGTGATGTCTTCAGTAATCCTCTTTGCTCCCGGCCAAACAGCTACGTGGAGGTTTTCTCCTTGTGCATAGAGCGCTGTGCGTGCCAACGGCATCCAGTTTTCCCAACAATTCAATCCACCAACGGTGAAGGGTGGAAGTGGGTGAGTAGTGAGTCCGTTTCCATCCCCAGGCGACCACACCAATCGTTCTTCATACGTCGGACAAAGCTTTCGGTGCACCGAGCAGATCGTTCCTTCATTGTTGATGTAAACGAGGCTACAATAAAGACTGTGGCCGCTTCTGTCCATGGGTCTTTCGATGATTCCGAGGTACACAGCAATGCCGTGTTCTTTGGCAGATGTACAAACGGTATCTAAATCACCACGTTCAATAACCACTGCGGCCTGTGCGTAGTGAGCGAAGATTTCTTTTTGAACGGGATTGTTAAAATTGGACCCATTAGAAGTGCTCAACCAGAATGGATACCCAGGCAAAGTACCTTCTCCAAAAACGACCAAGCCACATTTTTTTGTGGCTGCATCGCCGATGTATTGAATGATTTTTTCTGTAGTCGCTTCACGGTCGCACCAAATTGGTGCAATCTGGGCAAGTCCAACTTTAATTGAATCCATAGTTATCGAACTAATATTCCTTGTTTCTGTAAAACGGGTAAGGGCTCGCTGAAGGCCATATCAATGGTCCCAGGACCAAAAATGTATTTACGGTCTTTCATCTGACCGCCTTCGAAGAAACTTACCCAGTATTCATTAAACAGATCAAAAATCTCCGGCATCATTGGCTCTAGCTTTGCAGCGGATTTCGCTGGAAGCACCTTGACCATTTTACGCAGCGTAGCCGTGCTTTTGCCTCCTTTTGTCTCTAAATCGCTATATCCCTTGCTTTTGACTAGAATATTCTCCAAAGGACCATCAGTATCGTTAATGAGGTGCATCCACCATGTAGTATCACCGTGCTCATCAGTTACCTCTAATGCAGCGACATAAACGTTTTTAACCTCAGGTATTTCAATGTCTTTTCTCATGTGG
>QQUU01000104.1 GCA_003385605.1 Bacteroidota bacterium | reverse complement strand
CCCTGAGGTCTGCATTTGATAGTCGTTGTACATATTCCTGTATGTCACAGGAAACGACTGGCTGTAACCAGGGACAGCAGCAAACCTCATCTGTAAAGTAAGCTCTTGGCAAAATCTTTCGCAAACCGCGTTGCCTTCGGAATCAGACCACCGTATCGCTCGTATCGATCAGCTTCTTCGTCAGTAAAATCTCTTGCGGTGAATTCGCCTGAGGTCTTATCTAATACACCCTGGACGCCGTCCTTGAGTGCAAGAACATTTACGGGAGCTTCCTTCTCAACCGGTGGAGGTGGTGCAACCGGCTCAGGCATAGAAGAAAAACCTCTAGCAGTCGAGTCTATAGCTTCTGGCAAATACTGTTTGTAAGCTGGGTTTTTGCCACGAGTGACGGACCACGCCCCTAGGCCTTGTGAGTCGTAAATTGCTTTTGCTGCGCGTACATTTGTCCTTGGGTCATACAATTCCTCATTTGCTTTTAGACCAAATTGTCGGCGCCGCTCTTCGCCCATTTTGCCAAGCATGTTGATCTGAAAAAGCCCGAGAGAATAGTCTCCTGTGCTTGCGTCGGGATTTAAAGCACGCGGGTTCAAACCAGATTCGGCTTGACTGATCGCGATAAAAGTAGGAATTAAATCCTCTTCAAACCCCTCCTGTCTAAGAAGCCCGGCAAGCTGAGCTCGAGTTATCTGTTTAGCCATGTTATCGGTGGTTGGTTTCGAGAATGAGGCGGGTGCCGACAGCAACATCAGCAGGACCAGGAAGAGCCTGGATAAATTCCGCACCTTCCCTGTTGAACCGGTAACGAGCCTGCTCAGGATTTCTGTAATTAGGTACATATAAGTGCAACGCCAGACGATCAGTCTCGTACATATAAATCTGCGTCCACGTTTTCAACGTTTCCTTGAAATCCGTGGTTGCGATCGTACGGTCAACATCACCAGCAATTGATTCGATCCGTCCACGCGGCACTGTGGAGTTGTTCATGGTGCCGGTCATGTCCGTCCGCTTCTCTGCCTCGTCACAACGCTCGACCTGCTCCACAAGCTTGCCGTACCAAAAAGAGTCCGGAACGTTGTCCAAAGCCTCTTCTAAACGGGCTAAGTCACCTGCTGGGATTGACGTAGTGTTATAACCCAGGTGCCAACGCACTTTAGATTTTAGAAAATTATCAAGCTGCATTTAACACTGCCAAAGCGTTACTGTGCACGTCTTACATGCATCAATAACAGATTAACACGCGCACACAATCACTCGACACGCACAATGTTTTCCTTGAAAATCTCTTCCCAATCAACGCGCTTGATTGAACGAAGCTGCTCGAGACGCTGGAAGCGTTCACCAGGAAGTGTTAATTGGAGATCTTTAATATCACGGGCTGTTTTAAGGCCAACACCAGGAAGTGCGTCCGCGATTTGACGAGCGGAAGCCATATTGATATTCACTCGCGTATCAATAGGGAAAGTCTCTTTCTTGGTGGGCTTTGCTGGCTTGGCACCTTCAGCCTTTAGATCTTCAGTTAAGCGGACTTCATTGCGCTCCTGCTCCACCGTCGCGTCAAGATGGGGAACAAGATCTTCTTCGTTGATGTAAAAAACTTCTTCGTTCGCATCGAGGCACATCAGAATACCTTCGCCATGCTGAGATACAACCTCAACAAGACCACCAGTCACTCGATTCTGATACAACATAGCCATAGACGATTACTGATATAGCATACCAAAATTAATCTATCTGGACAATAAAAAAGCGGGCCATGAAGACCCGCTGTATGCATATCAGAGCGAAATTATCACTCGTCGTTACCGCCCACTTGGGAGGCGAAGTCCAGGCTGCCAACGATGTCCATGAAGGAGGTAGCAGCAGCAGGACGGAGGTAGTTAACGCGGCAGATGATGTAAGCGGCCTTGCCAGCGTCCTTATCAGCAGAGCTGATGAAAACACCGTCGCCGTCCACGGAGGTGGAGGTCACAGCGTTGACGTTGTACACCTTGAAGGTGGTGTCAGCGGTGACGCGGTACATCATGGCGTTTGCAGCATCCTGGTCGTCGATACCAGCGGTGGTAACGGAGGTCCAGAAGGGTGCTTCTGCCACGGAAACATCGGATTCACCCTGGGCGATGGTGCCAGAGGAGAATGCGGTGGTGATGGCGGTTGCAGCAGCCAGACCGTTGGCCTGGGTAGCGGGAACGCCATAGGGAGAACCGCTGTTGTCAGGACCGAACAGCAGGATCTCGGTGTTGGTGCCGTCGATATCTGCAGTCAGAGGAGTAGCAGGATAGGAAGGCTCACCAGCGGAAGGAATGTCCTGGCCAATTGCAATCGAAGCGCTGTAGATGTAAGCGGGACGATCAGCGTCGGCTTGGACCACCAGGGAGGTGCGGTCATCGCGCACACGGTCGCTGGAGCGACGGTCGGGAGAAGGAACCGTCAGGTTGAAGCTCTTGTTGTCAGCTTTGTCGGCGGCCAGGTTGTCCACCTTGACATAACCAACCATTTCGTAGAGCTCGAAGCCAGGCCAGCCAAAAACACCTTCGGTGTTGTAGGAGGACAGGCGGTTGATTTGATTACCGGGCTGCAGGATAGCGCCCTTTTCAGCAGTGTAAGATGCCATTAGTTACATACCTCCTTTATCACTCAGAAATGGTGAAGGCGGTGGTCACGAAGTCCTTATTCAGGTTCGCGAAACCGGCGTACAGCTGCCAAATCAGGATGATGAAGCGGCTGAAGTCGTCGTTGTTGTTGATCAGGACCTGAGCATTCGGGCCGCCGATACCAACACCAACTGCCTGAGGACCGAAGAACAGTCCAGGGGGAGTTGAACGACCTGCAACAGCGCCAGAACCATCACCGATGTCAACAGTTGCAGTCTTGCTGGGCATGTTGGTGGTCTCGAAGAAACGCACACCCTCAAACACGAAGCCGGAAGGCATGACGGGCTCTCCAGCCACGAATTGAGCCTGGCCATATTGACCGCCCTGGAACAGAGCAGCGTTAGGAGCAGCCATACCCATCAGAGGGTTGGGGGCGCCCATGCCAGGATAACGAGCCACTTCACGGAAGCCCTGGTCAGCACGCAGGTCCTTCATGAAGGAAGGATCAGCGATACAACGGTAGTAACCGTCTTGGAACACAGGAACGTTGCGCTTGCGCAGGCTCTTAACAACGTTCAGAAGGTCGGTCTTAACGTTGAACTTGAAACGCTCAGAGGCGTATTCGGTTGCGGTGTAAGCACCAACGGTGACACCAGTCTTGGTGTGGTCGTTGGGATAGTAGTAGCCGCCTTGGGTGTCGCCGGACTGACCACGAGACTCAGCCTTGAACAGCTCGTCCAGGAACACACGATCGCGCCAGCGACGATAGTCGTCGAGCAGGGTCAGCGAACCGATGGACTGGTGGAACATGTTGAGGTTCCCGGTGTCCAGCAGAAGACGCTGAGCGGTCATCAGGGTCTCACGAGCAATCTTGAAGGTGCTCGGGAGGTTGGTGTTATTCGGATCCGCAGGGCCGGTGTACTCACGCAGAGACACAAGCACCTTGTCCTTGACGATCGAACGGCTGTTGGCAGTACCGATCGTTTGGTCTTGGGTACGCTCGCGGCTGGTCTTGGTGCCGGGGTTACCGAAGAAACGGTAACGATCCAGCTGCACGGTCTGACCAGGCTGCTTGGTGAAGTCGTGGACTACGACGGGCTCGCAAGCCATCTCCACGACATAAGCCGGGTGGGGGCGGTACAGTTCCGCACCCAACAGCTTGGGAAAGTCGTTATCGATGAACATAATAGTTTCTCAGCTAAGTTTTAGGCGCTGATACTTGAGGACAAAAATCCTCGGAATATGGAAATTTTCATTCCATTACAAAAAATTATAGCAATGCTTTATCAATCTGGTTATTTAAGTCTCAGCGAAAATTCCTGAAATCACCTACCTTGCGATACCTTCCAACTGGTTCGAAAGCGGG
This sequence comes from Bacteroidota bacterium, assembly GCA_003385605.1. Classification (GTDB taxonomy): domain Bacteria; phylum Bacteroidota; class Bacteroidia; order Flavobacteriales; family Schleiferiaceae; genus UBA10364. The sequence goes on along the minus strand of QQUU01000104.1, from coordinate 11,004 downwards.
GGGTTGAGGTGCAGGAGGTTGTTTCAATTCTTGTGCTTCTCCTGCCATTCTCTGTTTTTCAGCCGGCTCCCTTGGTCCCTCCAAAGTATCTCTTACCATGTCGGTCAAACCGAAAATACTTCTACCGCTGTATTTACCTTCTGCGGCATTCTTATGTACGTAGTCCCTTCGTTTGCCCATTACCTAAAGTCCCGAAAATCTCCAACTGAACGGTACTCCTGACCAGTGGGTGATGCACCACCGCCCATGGGAGGTACAGGTCTAATAGAACCCGCCATCCGCGGGGCTGGTGGTTTTGTGGCACCAATAATATCGACGCCCGCTTTATCCATTTTGTTGATTGCGCCCATTTTTCTATCAGGTAGGTGAACAACCGGGGGGACAGTCTTTTTTAGGTGCTTCGGGTCGTTTGTAGCCCTTCAAGAACTCTTCGCGTTCACGTGCAACTCGTGCTCGAGTATCTGCATAACTTTCAGGACCTACCTCCACTGGTGTGGGCGAGGGGATCTGGCCGGCCATTCGCGTTTGGAAAGGTGTCGGCGATGGCGGTGGTTGAGGCATACTGCTCCCACCGAGAGGAGAGGATGCACTTTTGCTCATGTTTCTGCCGCCACCCATTACATTGCCTCCGGATTAACAAATTGCATCATTGGGTTGCCGCCCAGCATGTTTCCGGGGGAATACTGCGTAGGAGGTACTGTGCCCATACGAGCCATTGGATTTACATAGCCATCCATGGGCTGGAGAGCTGGGCTCATTGCCTGAATCTCAGGGTTGATAGGACCCTCAGCAGCGGCTTGCTGCGCTGCAGCAGCTAACACTGCCTTTGCCATCATGGCTTTATCAACTGCTTTTTTAGCTTTACTGGAGTCCATCATTTCTTACCTTTCTGAATAGGCATAGGAGGGTAACCGAGAGGAAGCTGACCCGTGGGAGGCATCATCTGCATTAGTTGATATTGCTGCTCAGCACCAATTTGGTTTTGCACCATCTCAGCAGAGCTCAGCATTCCAGGAACCAGCAGGCCATTCCTAGGAAGGGGAGAACCAGGGAGGTTGAGCTTGAGATAAGAGTTATCCAAATCACGTGGCATCCGGGGCTGTGGAGCATTCGGGTTGCCAACCTGCGTTTGCATATCCTGCATTCGGATAGGTGCATACTCATCGGTGTTGCCAGCCATGACCTGACGTGCAGTGTCGCCAGCGCCAAACTGAACAAGACCGGGAGCACCAATCGGGCCACCAGCAGTGCCGATCGCCTCCAGAAATTGATCAGCCTTTTCTCTCGCTCCTGCCTTCTTTTTAGCCATAACTTGTTAAAAAATTGGGGGCAGTTTCCTACCCCCTATTTTAGACTTAGTGAAGTCTAGAGATCACTCCATCACAAGGAGCTTGTTGCGGAACACCTCAGGATTCTGCTGAGCAGAATTCAGATAACGCCAGGCGTTAGAGGGGTCACGGTCGGCGAGGTTGCCGAAGCTGTTCCAGAAGTCGCCAGCGTTAGCAGCAGCTTGCGGCTGGGGAGGAACGGGCATTTGAGGACGGGCAGGAGCAGCCTGTTGCTGATACTGCTGGCCCACTTGCTGAGCACCCTGAGGCATGACAGGTGCGGCTTCATCGGGGATGGGATGAGGACCGTTCTCGCCAAAGAACTCACAGGTGTAGTCGGCGAGGATGTCGGGATCAGTCAGGATGGCTTCATAAGCCTTGTGCTCATTGGAGAGCTCCTGAAGCAGTTCACAGGCTTGGATCAGCTGCTGGTTGGTTTGGATGAGGGCATCCTCAACGTTGCAGGCATAATCGTTAAGAACCTTGGGAACATCAGGACCGAAGTGGTCAATGATCTCAAGACTTGCTTCGCTTACTCCGTTGGCTCGGAGCTGGTCCGGCGTAATTTCCAGCGAAGTTTGGGAAGAGTTGCTGGAGAATGCCTGGTTGTTGTTGATCGAAGGCGAAGAGGTCTGCATCCCCAGGCTGCTGAATTGGGGAGCCTGTTGGGAACCGTAGCTGGCCGGGTCGATTGCTGGGGTCTGAGTCGATTGTTGACCCAGGGTTGGGAATTGGACGGGCGAACTCAGGAGCCCGACCACCTTGTTGAATGCCTCCCGGTAAGGGTTCTCCGCTTGTGGGGTCCCCTGGTACGCCTGGGGCGCGGACTGAGTAGGGGTTGAGACCGGCATCTGGGCTGCCATCTGGGCCGGCATTTGCGGGGCTGGGGCCGTCACCTGCTGGTATGGCGCCACCCATTGGTTGTTGGTTGAAACCGCCGGAGCCTGCGCCGCCGTCTGCGCTACCGGAGCCGCGTAGCTGGTCGGTTGGGTCGGGGATACTTGGGGTGCCGATTGGGTCGGCATTGCGGTATCGGCCTGCATAAGTTACCTCTTTTTGTAGGCTTTCGAGTGTGCGATAAAGGAAGGGGGTGAGATCTAATCTCGGATCCGCAGCCATCGGAAGATTTGGTTGCTGCGGATGTGGTGTCCGCATCTCTTGATTGATTAGATCAATGAATGCGGAGTAAGCCCTCTGTACTTCCCCTACCACACGGAATGGGAAACCGGAGAGCATGCCCGCGATCTCGTCATCCGTTTTAGAAGGGAATAGATACTTCAGTGCTTCAATGCTATCAACACCTAACTCTTGCAAGTTTCTGGTGAAAATAGACTGGTTGAGTTTATCCTGTGTTGTATCTTCATACACAGGCCCAAGCCAGCGCCACATAACAGTTCTATCACCGTCCGGCGCTAAACCAAGAACCCCTGGAGGGAGCTCTTGATTTTCAATTGCAGCATCAATTGCGGCTTGTAGTTTTTTCTCGTAACGGGCTTTTGCTCGTTCGTATTTTTCGAGGGCTTTTTCGTCAGGTTCTTCAGGTAAAACGGGATATTTAATCCCGCTCTCGTAAGCCATGGACTTACGGAAAATCTGTTCTTCTTGGAAAATAATCAGCTCGAGGCAGCGGTTGATGCCATAGGTGTACAGCTGTAAGCACTTTTTCTTGGCTGTGGCACTAACGCGACCGTAAGCAGACTTGTACTCAGTAGCGGTGACATTGGTAATACTGAGGTCGTCAATACCACCAAGAGCCAAGCGGATCTCACTACGAAGCTGCTCTGCAAATCGAGCTTGGTCTGTACTGACTGCGTTCGGGGTAATGAAACCAACCCGGTCAGTGGGCTCGAGGTTGGCGATAACACGCGGAACTCTCATGCCTGAACCAGGCTTTCCGTTGTAGCCAGGAGACTCGCGAGTTACGTTGTCCTGCTTGAAGGTCGAGCTCGAAAGGAAGAACTCTGATTGGAACCCGGACTGACTCGAGATGCTGGGACGCTGTGCTGGGGAAGAGGCATCATGCCTGAACCTGGCTTGCCGTTGTAGCCAGGAGACTCGCGAGTTACGTTGTCCTGCTTGAAGGTCGAGCTCGAAAGGAAGAACTCTGATTGGAACCCGGACTGACTCGAGATGCTGGGACGCTGTGCTGGGTCAGAGGCATCATGCTCGACAATATCCTGCTTAGGTCGAGATGACAGTAAAGTCGGGTTGCCAAAGAAAGAAAGGTTTGCCCTGATGTTCTTCACCATCTCATCGTGAGCGATGATCTGGTTGGCCATCATGTCGAATTCACCAGCGCCCTCAGTCCCGAAGGCGTCGGGGTTATTCAGGACCTCGACACATGGAATGAACTCCATGCTGTTCTTAACCACCTTCTTATCAGTGAAGGGGAAGTCCATTGCCTCGTTATCAAACGAGATCTCCTGTTCGCTATGGTATTCCTCGATCTCTTCAGCAGTAATACGAAGACGCATATACCGCTTGTTTGTGTTCAGACCGACGCCACTAAAACCTTTTGACGTCTTGACTTTATAAGGATAGATAATGATGACTTCTTCTAAGTCACCTTCGGGAGAGTAGTAAGTGCGATAAGAATCCCGGTCGAACCAATAAATACGATAAGTTTTCTCAGTTGGTCGGATATAGAACAGTCCCTTACCGTAAGCCAGGAAACGATCCCAGATAGAGTCGAGCCTTGCATCAAGACGATTAAATTTGATGACCTGCTGAATAAAATCGTAGCGCTGCGTGCCGAAGTTATCCTGCATCGGATAGAACTCAACGCCCTGCCTGATCCCAAACATCTTCATTTGGGAAAGGTGTGCGCTCACCAACATGGTGTCCGCAGGGCCTGTACTATCGCGTGAAACTACCGATTTGAGGATAGAGTCAAGTTGAGATTTAGCACTATCGCCCATTCTGTTAAAAAGGTCTACTGATCAATATCGTAACCAGCTTCAAGTCTTTTGAAAATGATTGTCCCGTCTTCAACCTCTACATCAAAACGTTCGTTTGGTTGTAGGGCCATGTCGTGACAAAGCTCATCCGGCAAAGGCAGGATGGCAGAACCATAAGCATCTTGCTCAAGTTCTACTTCAAAATAGCTGGGAGACATCGCGTTGAATAACTATAGTTTAAATCGTCAATACTCTAACTCTAGTTTTCCCCTTGTCATTAGTCCGTTGCACAACCAGACGAGGGCGTCCACACAGTCGTCATGAGACGAAACTCCAAAGTTCACAATCTCATCTTTGAGTGCCTGGAACTTTCTGTATTTGTTAAAGATGATCTTGTGCTGCTCGAATAGGCCCATGATGCCTCGAAAGCGTGCAACCTTGTCACCCCTAAACCCTTTAACGGCATGCCAGTTCACGTTATAGAGACCATGCTCACCAAGACAAATGCGTTTAAAGTCAGCTTCTAATGAGGCCTGGTACGCCACAGCTTCTGACCAAACTTCGATGTTGGTGCCAGTAGGAAAATATTGATTCTTTTCTTTGTGGACGATACCCCATTCCTCCATCATCTCCATCATGGCTTCTAATTTTTCTAAGTTACCCATGATGCGTAAACGTTTGCAGTCGATAATGTGTATCTTCCCTCCCACTCGCCCTCCCATCACGAAGACCGTATAGTCGTTCCGTTCCCGAACACCTGCGGAAAGGTCAACGCCGATTCCCAGACAATCGAATTGGGTTTCGATGGTGCCTTTGATAATTAGATCAGGAGAGAGCGATAGCTCACTCGTTTGGACAACTTGATTTTGGTACTGAAAGGAGAAGGCGATTGGTGCCTGACGACGACGATCTTTTAGATAATCGAGTGACCACATGTCCGGCCAATAGGACTGTTCATCTCCGTTGTCATCGACCGAGATTGCAGACTGGACGATCTGCACCCAGTTGTTGGCTGGGATGAACGTGGAGTTATGAATATCATCATGGCGGAAGCGGGTGCCAAGACAGATCGCCCGGCCACCTTCGAACATCGTCGGGACGATAACTGAATTCCAGTTGTCCTCCATAGCTTGCCGGATGTCCCGGTTCTTGATGTCGTCCGCACTCTTGATCGCGTCATCAATGATGCAAAGGTGTGAACGCTTGGAGGTCACTGCACCTTTGAGACCTGCACAACACACTGTGAACTCTTCTTCACCTGCAGTCCGGATCCCTGCGAACTTCCAATCAATACTCCAATACTCGTTTGAGTTGATGCCCTTTGCGATCTTCACAGTGGGGAAGATCTCCTTATAAGCCTTACTCTCCTCAATGATCCTCTTGATGGCTGCACTCTTAGGTCGCGCCACATCAACCGTGTAGGAGATGTAGAGGATTTTCAAAGGTTTCCGCGCCAGGGCATGAACACCAACAGCCCAGGCTGTGTACAAACCGAGGATCGTGGACTTTGCACTACCACGTGGAGCCAAGATATCGATGTTTGGTCCACCAATACCAATCAGACATTCACTGTCTTCTCCTGTGCAAAGATATTTATGCCATTCTTTGTGATGCTCGGCAGGTGGTTTATCACCTACAACATCACAGAAATATGCAAAATCTTTTCGTGCACGTTCGACATCAATATTAGAAGTCTTCTTAACGATGCGTTGCTGCGCTGCAGCACGTGCAGTCCTTCGATATACGCTATGAATACTTGTTCCTGCCATGCTCAAAGCATAGCGTCATAAATCACTTTAGTCTTTCTTGTAAGAAGCGTTGAAGAAAAATGTTTTCCAGTGCTCCTTTAGGTTGATTAACTGGCTTTCCACCGAACGGGTCTTCCCCAGGGTTTTCTTTCATCCATTCTTGAAGTTCATCGGCATAAAGTTCGGGCCGGAACGATCCTGAACTTGAGCCGGGCGGCGTAATGATATCTATCTTCTCTTTTTTATAAGACCCAGAAGGAGGGGTCAAGATATCCATTTTGCCCTGCTCTGTAGAACCAGGCGGCGTAAGAATACCAAGACCAAGATCGTACTCACTTCTCCGCTGACTTCCGACAGGACCGTCGTAGCGAACACCAACTACTTTTCCGTCTTTAAAATATCTATCGTGATACGGATCGACCAGCATCTATCTACAGAGTTTTTTACAGTCTACTAAGACTCCTCTTGGAAGATCTTTGTCCAAACACCCATCGAGGCCTCTTGCAATGGGCCTTCGATCGGATCATCGCGGAAGATCGTTAACATCTCTCGAATAGCACGGTCAGCGCCAGCAAGAATCAAACCCTGCTTATCAAGCAAGATTCGCTCATCGTTGAGCTGCTTGATGGTGCCCCGCAGTTCCTTTTGCATCATCGCAATACGTGACGCCCCCATGTCTTGCTTAATCATCCCCATGTCAATACCATCCCGTAGCTTCGAGATGTCCATCGTCATGGCGTCGATTTCAGCTTCGAGCACACCACCAAAATCCCGCTTCTTGAAGTTCTCCTTTGACCACTCATCACATTGGACGATTGATCCGGTGAACCCCAGGAAGCGAGCGTATAGGTAGATCTGAATTGGACTTACTGCTCGTTTGCAGAAAGCTAGAAAGGATTCACGGTCTTTTTCAGTCAGTTCGTGAATCCAATCAATCATGCTCGATATTGGCTTTGCGCCTGTTCGAAGTCCCTGTTCTCTTTATAGCGCCGGAACATCTCTTGTTGCAACGCAGTCATCCGTTGCTCAGCACCTGTTGTGCGGATCCCTGCACGTTGCTCCAGTCCAGAAGCCGCGACGGTACGACGTTCTTCTTGGCCGCGAAGACCAATCTGACGTTCTTGGCCCGCCAACAGTTGTCCTTGGGTCGCTAACTGCTGTGCTGTTGTGGCGGCAATTCCTAATCGCTGCTCGACGCCAGAAGCACGGATCCCTGCACGTTGCTCGACACCGGAGGCGGCGATGCCTGCCCGTTGTTGACGACCACGCTCTGCTTCGGTCAATCGGGTTTCGGCTCCTGTCGTACGGATACCTGCCCGCTGCTCGACACCTGAAGCGGCGATCCCAGCTCGCTGTTGACGGCCTCGCTCTGCCTCGGTAAGACGAGTTTCAGAACCTGTCGTCCGGATACCTGCCCGCTGTTCAACGCCAGAAGCAGCGATGCCTGCCCGTTGTTGACGGCCTCGCTCTGCCTCGGTCAATCGGGTTTCTATTCCGGTTGTACGGATGCCAGCCCGTTGTTCAACTCCTGAAGCAGCAATTCCACGACGTTGTTCAACGCCGGAAGCTGCAATGCCGAGACGTTCTTGAGCACCAGACTCACGAATACCTGCCCGTTGCTCTACTCCGGTGGCGGCAATACCACGACGCTGCTCTTCACCGCGAACACGTTCGGTTGCTCGTGTCTCGGCTCCAGTGGCGCCAATGGTACGACGCTCTTCCTGACCAGCGGTTGCGAGGCCAGCACGATATTCGGCCCCTGTGGCGGCAATGCCTGCACGTTCCTCTTGACCACGAACACGAGTCAGTCCCGTCTCGATGTCACCAGCTTGTCTCTGGGTAAGGCGCTGCTCCGCAGCAGCAGACTTCGAACGACGGATGTCTTGGCCAGCAAAGAACTCAGCGTTGGTGCGGTCTAACTGTGCACCAAGCTCCATATTCAGGCGGGTCTGCTTACCACTCACCTCATTTAATGCAGTCTGCGTTGTCACCGACTGTGTAGGAACAGGGGTCGGCGGCGCAGGCGGCGGCGGTGGAGGACTATAAATAATAGTCGGAGGAGGTGGAGGTGAAGGTCTACTGCCGCCCATTTTTATTCCTTGTTTTTATCAGTTTAAATTAACCAAATCGGCGACCGGTGCCAAGGCTGGCGAATCCGGTTGCGGCTTGCTGTTGATTTGCAATTGCCTGTGCTTCAGCAGCGAAGGCATTGGATGCACTTGCGAGCTGCGCCTGCTTCGAAGCCATGATGGCTTGGATGCTGGAGGGGAGCTGTTCTTTGAATGCCCTATAACGCTGGCTTGCATCTAAAGCACGCTCAGTGCCACGACGTCCAGCTTCGTCTAAAAGAGGAAATAGTGCTCGCGCTTGATTGATGTTTTGTTGAGTCGTTACACGTCCCTGCTCCCGAATTAAATCGAGGTTCTGCTGTCCTAAAGACAGACCCAGCTCCTTAAGAGTGTCGAGGGTTTTTTGAGTTGAATAAGAATCTTCTTCACGTGTCTTTGCTTCTTTCTCCTGAGCTTGTTGATTCGTTAAATCAGTGACAGCCTGTGATAAAACCCCATAATTTGCTTGAGCTTGAGGAAGTAGTGCCTCAGCCTTCGTGTCTTTATACAAACCAAGTGTGTTAAGAAGACCTTCTCCAAAACCCTGAGGGCCTGTCGGTTGAAGATAAGTCGACTGATAGCCTTCAGGAAGAGCCCCTGCGCCACGCAGTTGCAGCTCTAGCTGTAGATTCTGCTTCTGAATTGCCTCCAGAAGCTCTTTTGCCTTTTTGGAAGTCTGACTCATATCACTGATATTGGTATTGGCGGGTCAGGGCATCGCCAGCTTGTCGCATTGCTCCTAAACCTGCTCCGAGCCCGGCCTGTTGTGCAGCCATCTGCATTCTTGCGCGGGTATCAATATTCTGGCGGATGCCAGCGGCAGCCATGTTTCTTTCGAAGTCCTTCTTGGCAGTTGCTTCACGCACCTCCATGACCTCAGGCATCAACGTACGGAAGACATCACGTTGAGTCTGTGCGTCCTTTAAAGTCTGAAGACGTTGGCCCATTCCTGCGGGGCCGAGAACATCAAGTGGGCCGCCGTATGGAGAAGTCGGTCCATATTGACCCATGCCCGGAGGAACAGCCGCACCTCCGATGTTGCCGTACACAGGCTTACCATCAGCGGTGTAGCCGATAAGACCTGCACCAAGCTGGCCCGCACCGCCTAATCCTTGTTGTGCACTTTGTACAACCCCGGAAGATGCTGGATTCATTGCGCCACCTAGGGCGGCAGCACCGGCTCCTATACCTAAGCCGGTAAGACCGTAACCGACACTTCTCAAAGCTGGATTTGTAAGTTTTTCTGCGAGCCTAGGTGCAACAGCTTTAGCAACGTTTGGAATGCCACGAGTTCCAGCCATTAAAAGTCCCCGTGCGGGTCCTGCTAAAGTGGCGCCGGTAAGATAACCAAGACCACCTTGTAAAGCTGCTTCAACAGGACGTCCTTGTCGAAGTGAAGGTAATGCTGACCCAGCAGCCATGATCAGCGGTAGCTTGCCCATCGCAAGCTTACCTGCTGCAGCTAAGGCTGGGATTGCTGCTACTGGCATAACTAAATACTTCTTCTTATGTTAATTAGTTTAAATTAGGTAACTTTTGGATCAGCCGAATAATCCGCCAAGTCCACCAATCACAGCACCGACTGCCGCACCAGGTAGACCAAGGACGCTACCAAATTTTGCACCAGCCGCAGCACCACCGAGCGCACCAGTTGCAGCACCAGCAAGGCGTTGACCTGTAGATCGTCCACCAGCCACGCCAGCTCCGCCAGCTGGGATAACAATCGGCTCAAAAGTATCTGGATTAATTTGAGTCAGGCTGCCATCACCAAGGGTGAATTGTCTGCCAGCAAGGCCGGCGCCTCCAAAAGGTTGTGCTGCCATACGGCTGTAAGCAGCAATCATCTCATCGCGCTCACGCCTCTTCTCTGACTTCTCTAATTGTTGCTTGGCAAGATTGCCAAATTGCTCCAAGCCTCCCTTCTTCTCAGTAGAGCCTGATTGGCCATAGTTGAAAAAAGAAGATGATCCACCCTTGGGTTTGAAGTATTTGAAGTCACCAGGGCTAATCCCTGCATCGTAATCGATGTTTTTATTGTAGTAACTGGAGAGATCGCCGAAATCAAGAGGCATGATAAATCAATACTGAGGGATTGAGCCGAGCATTGTCTGTGAAAGGGCCATCGGATCAAATAATCCAGCGCCAGACATTGGCTGATTACGAGGAGTGCGAGCATCTGCACGCGCTTGAGTAAGCATCATGTCGTGCATTTGACGCTGCTCCTGTAAGTAGAGCGACTGTTGGAACTTCTGTGCAGCCAGTTCCTGGTTACCAAGTTGGCGTGCTGCGTCAGCCTGGAGCTTGGCATCGATGATTCCGTATGCCGAAGCCTCACGGGCGGCGATCGTATCCATAGCTGCTGAATAAGCAGTCTCGGGTTTCGTCAATAGACCACCGACCAGTGCGCCTGTTCCTGCAACAGTCACTGCCTTCGCCACTGGATTGGCGATCTTGCCTGCCGCCACAGCTGCACCGATTACCTCATCAGTGGGAGCAGTCGCCACACGTTGTGCGACATCACCGATCAGTCCGCTCTTGCCTGCATACTTCTCAGCAAACTTCGCAGCCATCGGAGCACCTGCCAAGACTGCATCCTCAGCAACACGTCCAGCAACAGACCCAACTTTTCCAAGAGCCTCGCCGCCTTTACGCAAAGCAGTCATGCTTGTCTTGCGACCTTCTTCACTCTTAAGGAAATCAAGAAGGGCTTTACCAGCTGGCCTAACTAATGAATTCATTAAACTTTCACTCCATCGGCGCCGGGGAACTTGCCGGCAGTATTTGGGCTACGCTCCATCGATGCGGCGTACGCATCCTGTGAAATTATTCTATCTAAGTTTTCCGGCCTAATCTCATCTTCCGGTGCAATAAATCCACGAACAACACCATCGCGATACTTTTCTAAGAAAGTCTGAGCGAAACT
>QQUU01000036.1 GCA_003385605.1 Bacteroidota bacterium | reverse complement strand
ATAAAAAGAACTGGCGTATTGTTGAACTACCCAATGGGTATTACCAGGCCGAGTATAAACCTGTTAACTGTACATCGGAATGTGATGCTTCTGACTGTGATTGTAATTGGGTAGACGTTACACGCCGCGAAACAATTGAATCGTGTGAGAAATCAATCGACTCCTCTATAGAGCATTACCGCAGAAAGCTGCGTGCTTTTGACGGGCCTAGAGTAGTTAAAACCTTCGAAGATGAAGAAAACAAAGAATAAACGACCCAGCTTACTTAGGCATAACACCCCGCTTAATCGTAAGGACCACTGTTACTATAAAGTAAAGAAACAGTATAAGGTCTTTCCGAGCGCGTATGCGTCGGGGGCGATTGCTAAGTGTAGAAAAAATTCAGGCAAATGACATTACCTAAAAATGGAGTAGCAAAAGAAATACGCCACTACGTTGGCAGTCTATTTATATTTTTACTCATAATGGCTATCATCTTTATTTTGATGAAGTATCCAGTACTTGAAACGAATAAGGAGGTGGTCATGATGCTTATAGGTACCCTGTCCGCATCAATCGGTCTTGTGATAAGTACTATTACAGGCTCGAAGCCAGACGACATCAATGCGCTTAAAACTGAAATTGAAAAGAAAAACGAGCAAATTGAAAATCTAGTCGAGGCTAAAGACAATTTAGAAGCTATGATCATTAATCTGCAAAAACAAATTCTTGAAAACCAAGATGACGTTATGGATAAGATCATTCTTAAAGCAGCATTGGACTATGACGACCGCGAAGCTGCGTTGAAACAATTAAAACAAAATGGCTAAAACACGTATATCCTCGGACACTATAGGCGATGAGTTCACATCAGCAGACGCTCTTACGCAGAGCTCCGGTACAGTTAATATAAACTGGAAGGATGCACAAGTGTTTACATTTACTGCTACAGAGAACATAACGCTCAACATGCAAAACGTAGTAGTGGGTGTTTCAAAAGTTATTGTTATTACAGGGGAAGGTGCTTCTAATACATTATCATTTAATGTAGAAGGAGCATCTGGTACCTTTAACAAAATATCGGGTGATTATGATGATACCTCCAATACAAAAAACTTTATTCAGGTTACTTGTGTAGGATCAACAGAATTCTGGTATACAATATCGCAGACATCGTAATATGTTTGGCCAATTACATCAAATAGCGGGTAATAGCTGGACTGCTGATATATTCGGGGATGGGTCCAATATGCTTACTTCTAATTTTAGTAATTCATCACTATCTACTGTAGAAGGCAACGGTTCAGGGTTTACCGTAGATACCGGTACTGTGGCATATGATTCAAATGTGCCTAAGCCTGGCTTTGTTAAAAGCTTAACAATGTCTCAAAATGTGGCTGGTCAAAGAATTGATTATAGCATGCAAACAGGTGACTCCAGCGCTGACGTTAAAGCGTATTCTTTTTGGGTGTACACTGAAAGACATGATGATGATGACAACCTAGTGTTTACTGTTAATTTAAAAAGGCAAAACGTCGGGAATATGCATATTAATGCATACGAAACTGACAGATCCGCTACTACAAATGATTCATTTAGTTTAATTGCAATAAATACTTGGACGCATATGTGCGTAGTTGATGAAGGGTCAACTATGCGAACTTATAAAAACGGAAGTTCGATAGGTACCCATGCTATTGATAATAAAATGATATTAGACCCTGATTACCCTAGATTGTGTTTTTTATCTGACGCAGACGCTAGGAATGAAGTCTTTATAACAGGGGCTAGAATGTTCAATAGATCACTTAGCCAGTCAGAAGTTACAACATTATATAATGAAGAACCCGCATATGGCAGTTAGAAAAACTAAAAAAGGAGCAAATCTTAAACGCTGGTTTAAAGAAAAGTGGACCGACGAAAAAGGAAATCCTTGTGGGTCTACTAAAAATAAAAGAATTAAGAAGTGCAGACCTTCAGTTCGTATATCACGAGCTACGCCTGTAACATGGAAAGAAATGAGTTCTTCTCAAAAAAAGAAAGCAGTAGCTGAGAAGAAACGTACAGGTATGGGTAAGCGCACTTCATCTATAAGAAAAAAACGTAAAAGAAAATAATATGGGAAAAAAAGGACCAAAGGCCTATCCTAATGCGATCAAGAATTTGCTAGGCCGTAAAGAAAAAGGAATAGCTACAACCCGCAAAGGACACGGTGTATCTCCAATGAAACGCGCCTACGGCAAAAAAATGTAATTATGAACGCAATGCAAAAAAACCAGGCTATGGTGTCACGTGCTGATGACCGGCCAGACGATATGCTAGCGGTTTCAAGAATGTTTAACCCAGCTACCCCGGTTAAGAAGTACAGCCCCATCAAAATGCTTAAAGATCTTTCTGGTGATGGCAAAGTTACACAAAAAGATGTTTTAATCGGAAGAGGCGTTATTAATAAAAAAGGTGAACCTCTAAACCGCAAGAATAAATTTTGCGGCGGTATGTCTAAACCTTACAGCAGAAAGAAGTAATGCCACAGAAATTAAGTCCAGCAGCTCGCAGAGCTAAAAAAGCTCGTGACCTAGCATACGCGAAAACTCCCCGCCGTCGTAAGATGAAAGCGGAGTGTCAAAAAAAACGCCGTGATGCTATTAAAAAAGGTCGAAGCTTAAAAGGACTTGATTATGATCATACTTTAAAAAGATTTGTTTCTGTAAAAAGAAATAGAGGTGGTCACGGTAAAGGAACTAAAAAAAATAACACTAAATGAAACCATTCACAGCTAAACATGCAACTTGCACGTGCGCTATGGATTCACCTTTAGACCGAAAAAAAGGTAAAGCACCCTCAAGAAAAAAATCAAAAGGGTACTATGCCAAGGTTAAAAAAGGGCGCGGCACAGGAAGTAAAGCCGGTGGTGGTATGACCGCTAAAGGCGTTGCTAAATACCGCAGAGATAATCCTGGCTCAAAGCTAAAGACTGCAGTTACAACTCCTCCTAGTAAATTAAAAAGAGGAAGCAAAGCGTGGAAGCGTCGCAAATCATTCTGCGCAAGATCAAGAAGCTGGACCTCAGAAAGAGGTAAAGCAGCGCGACGTAAATGGAATTGTTAATATAATATACTATAATTTAATTTAATCTAATGGCAATACAATTCGGATCACCAAAGATCGTAAAAGAATTAAGCTTCAAGAAAGAAGCTAAAGATAAACTTATCAACGGCATTGACAAACTAGCGGAGGCGGTAGCAAGTACGCTCGGCGCTTCCGGTAGAACCGTTGTATTAGAAGATGATTTCGGTAACCCTCACGTTACAAAAGATGGGGTAACCGTAGCAAACTACATTAACCTAGAAGACCCAGTAGAAAATCTAGGTGTAACTATGCTTAAGCAAGCATCGCGTAATACTGCATCAAAAGCCGGAGATGGTACTACAACCTCAACGGTACTTGCTCAAAGTATAATTAAAAACTATTTTAAGTTAGATGGCGAAAAGTATTCATTCCGTGATATTAAAAACGGTATGGATAAATTTGTAAAACTTGCTGTAAAAAATCTCAATAAAAAAGCCTTGCCAGTTGATGACAAGCGACTAAACCAAGTTTCTGTAATATCATGTAATAATGATACAGAGCTTGGTAATTTTATTGCAGAAGCTTTTCGATCAGCAGGCGATAACGGTGTCGTAACAATGGAAACTTCTCCAACTAACGAAACGTATATTGAAACTGTAGATGGTACACATATAAAGTCTACAAGTAAAAGTATACATTTTTATACTAATAAAGAAAAAGAAGTGTCGGAGCTTGATAAGCCACTTATATTTTTGTGTGCATCAGAAGTTAGTAATATCCGGCGTATTCAGAACATATTAGAGTTTGCGATTAAGTCCAATCGATCGTTATTACTCATTGCCCCTTGCGAACAACAAATCGTATCTGCACTTGCAATGAATCACGTAAAGGGCAATATTAAGTGCAATGTTATTGATCCTCCGTCATTCGGGCTGAGACGGAAAGATATTCTTGACGACATTGCCCTTCTTACGGGTGCTACTGTTATTGATGAGAGTCTTGGAGATTCTTTAGATAATGTCACCCCAGAAGTGTTAGGGTCAGCCGCTAAGGCTATCATAGATACAGATGGAACAACTATAGCTATTGATGAAGTTCCTGAAGCAGTTGCAGAGCGGGTAGCTTACCTGCAAGAGCAGCTAGACGGTGAAGACCACCACGTAATGCGACCGCACTTAGAACAAAGACTTGCTTTATTAAACGGTGGGGTGTCAATTGTATACGTAGGTGGCGACACAGAAGTTGAGGTCTCTGAAAAGAAAGACCGCGTTGACGATGCTATACACGCAGTTCGTGCCGCAAAGAAAGAGGGTATACTCCCTGGTGGCGGCGCTGCGCTTTGTTATATTGCGTCGTTGAGTAAACTAACCGGCGCAAACGAAGGTGAAGATGTTGGTATTCGTATTATACGTAATGCTTTACACTCTCCGTTTGTACGTATTCTTAAAAATGCAGGGTTAGTACCATCTGAATACGAAGTAGAAGGATGGGGTTATGGTGTTGATGTAATTGACGGTAAAGTAAAAGATATGCGCAGGGCAGGTATTATTGATCCCTTGCTCGTAACAAAGTCTGCTTTACTAAACGCATCGTCAGTAGCCACAACAATTTTATCAACGGATTGTGTAATTTCAAACGTACGTGACTATGAAAGCGATAGGTAAATACATTATTATAAACGAAATAAAAGAAGATCTTAAGAAGACAGAAGGCGGTTTATTGCTAGCCGAAAGTCATCGAGAAGATATAAGATATAGAACAGCTACAGTTAAGTCCACAGGGACGCACGTAGAAGGTATTAATGAGGGTGACACTATATGGTACGATCGTCATGCTGGTCACAATGTTGAGATTAATGACGATTTGTATTCAGTTATCCAAGAAAGAGATGTAATTATAGTATTATAATGGATCGTTCTGATTTTATAGAACGAGGCGAAGTAAAAGTTGATTTTCTAAAATACTACAGGCTTGTTAGCAGATGGGCCTGTAGAGAAAATGATTTAAATATTGCCGACCTCGAATTGTTATTTTATCTGGATCCTATTAAATATTTTACAATACAAGATTTCAAAGACGGAACATTCTACTACAGCTGGGATAAAATGCGGTTTTACCGTTTGCAAAAAGAAGGTTGGATAACCAAAATACACAAAGGCAACGGAAGGCTTGGCGACCATAACAAATATACTGTTAGTTCAAAAGGCCATAGATTAATTAATCGCATATACAAAATATTGATAGGAAAAGAAACATTGCCTGAATCTACGCGAAGAAGTAAAATAATGCAGCGTAAAACATATGTGGATAAAGTTTATTCGCAAGCAATTAAAAAATTTAACAAAGAGAATTTAAATGGCTAGAATATCTCAATATGACCAGGACTCTACGCTTAATAAAGCAGATAAAGTAATAGGTACCGACTCTGCTACCGGGGCTACTAAAAACTATAGTATAGAGTCAATACTAAGCGTGGCAAACGAAGATAACCTAGTAGAAAGCTTTGATGGGGCCGCTTTTGAATTTAAAGATTATGTTGACCCAGCTGAAACTGTTAATGGGGTTTTAAATCTTAACGCGGGTTCCGCTATTGATACTTCTTTTAGCACTATTAATACAATTTATATTAGTGTAAATGATAAAAGTGGTAACTCGCTTAGAGAATATTTAGAAAACGCAGATAACGATTTTATTAAGATTAGCAAAACAGATAATCTTAATCAATTCGGTATTTACGAAATAACCAATATAGAGGACTACGGTAGCAACAAATATAAAAAGCTTACTGTGACGCCTCGCGGAACAAACGGAACCCTTACAGTTGGTGTAAAGTACTTTGTAGCCAACTATTCTGCTCTATATGATCAGGATTTTTCTGACGATTCAGTTACTGAGTTTCAGGATGTAACAAGCGCAGGGTCAGGTCAAATCATTACAAGCAATGAGCGTTCGCAATTACAAAACTTAAATACAAACGCGCTAGTGCATAATGACGTTGTTAATAATCTAACGTCAACCGGGATAAATGTACCTTTATCAGCAAAACAAGGCCAAGTACTAAAAGGTTTAATAAACGACATTAATACGCTTCTAACAAGTGATAACGTTGATTTAGACACATTACAAGAGGTTGTTGATTATATTGAAACAAACAGAAATACGTTAGACACACTTGGTATATCAAACATATCAGGTTTGCAAGCGGCTTTAAACGCAAAGCAGAACACAGAAGCTGGTAAAGGATTATCTGCAGAAGATTTTACCTCTGCTTTTAAATCAAAACTAGAGGGCATTGCCAATAATGCAGAAGTTAATGTTAATGCAGACTGGGCAGCTGCATCTGGCGATGCACAGATTTTAAACAAACCTACCGACCTTACTGTACTTTCAAGCCACAACGTTACAGAGCTGAGCGATGTTACAAGTGCCGGTTCTGGGGCTATAATTACAGGTGCTGAAAGAAATAAATTAACAGGCATAGCCGCAGGCGCTGAAGTTAACGTAAATGCGGATTGGAACGCAACAAGCGGTGATGCACAAATACTAAATAAACCAACATTAGCCCCTAGCGACGCTGAAGCAAATGTCCAAGCTAATTGGAATGAAACAAATACTTCTAGCGATGCGTTTATACAAAATAAACCAACGATACCAAGCGGCAACCAGATAATAGACTGGACAACTGATCAGGGCGACACAAACATAAATACCGGCAATTACAATAATACTACATATGGCTTAAGTGTGCATGATAGCACAGATGACGCTATAATAAGATTAACTGATTCATCTAATACAACTGATGATGTAAAACTTGTTGCGGGTAATAATGTAACTCTTACGCCAAACAATAGCGATGTTACTATAGATATAGATCTTAGTACAGGTGCCGTTAGCAACGGCGCAACAACATTAGTTACAGGGGATCACGTGTTTGATTATGCTAATCCTAAATTTGCTAGAAAAGATCAAAACGAAACCTTTGCAGGAAACGTTACAATACAAGGGGATCTAACTGTATCAGGAACGCAGCAAACGGTTTTATCTAATGATGTAAACATCGGGGATGCTACTATTACCTTAAATAGCGACTTGGCTAGCGACGCCGCACCAACAGAAAACGCAGGAATAGACATTAACAGAGGTAATGCATCTACAGTCTCTATTCGTTGGAATGAAGGTAATGATAATTGGGAGTTCACAAACGATGGCTCCACATATGAGGTGCTAAACGCAGATCATCCAATTAATGATCTTACAGATGTAAACATAACAAACCTTGCTAATAATCAGGTTCTTAAATATAATAGTTCAACCTCTAAGTGGGAAAACCAAGCAGAGGGTGGGTCTATTGACGGAACAGGTGTAGCAAATAAACTTGCAATCTGGTCCGATACAGACACCCTAACTAACGATACTAATTTACATTGGGATAGTACTAACGACAGATTAGGTATTGGTACTTCAAGCCCTACAAAAGATTTACAAATAATTAAAAACGGTGGAGCTACAGTATTAGTAAGTGCTGGAACGGCAGGGTCAGCAAACATTGAGCTTACACCAAATACTACTGGATCTGGAACAGGTAAAATATATACCACAAATACACTTGACTTAACACTCGGTGTAAATAGTTCAGATAAAGTAACTATAAAAAATGATGGCAAGGTTGGTATTGGCACCTCTTCGCCATCTGAAAAGCTTCATGTAAGCGGAAAAGTTCAAGGGTCTTCGTTTGTGTTAGATAGTACAACGGCTTTTGAGAAGTATTATGCTTCGACTATAATGAAGATACCATCTGGTAATTACTTGTATATATCTAATTCAACATTGCCTTCTGCTAGCTCGCTTGAATCATTAATAGCAGAAAAAATAGCTTTAGGTAAAACAAGCGCTCCATCATCAAGCCTTGACATTGGTTCGCATACAGACGCTATTATAGTGCCAAAAGGAACAGACGCTCAAAGAGATGCTTTAACTGCAGTTTCTGGTATGCTTCGATTCAATACAACAGATAATGAGTTTGAGGGATATGACGGAACTGAATGGGGTGCTATTGGTGGTTCTTCAGGCGGAGGATCAGGTGAAATAGTAAAGAAAACATTTAATGGCGGGGTATCTGCGTATGTATTAGATGATACGATTGCAGACATTGACAATGTTCAAGTTTTTGTTGACGGTGTTTATCAATATCCTTCTAACTATACTGTATCTGGTAGCACTGTAACATTTGTTTCTGGCTCGACGCCAGCGAGCGGAACAAGTAATGTGCATATAGTGCATAATGTAACTGCACCGACATTAACTGAAGGTGCAGCAATGAGTACATCTGTTAGCTTAACAGGTGATGGAACTACAACATCATTTAGTTTAGGCGGAACGCCTAGATCATCTGAGCATATGATGGTTTTCTTAAACGGTGTATACCAAGAAAAATCAACATATTCTTTATCTGGCTCAAATGTTGTTTTTAATAGTGCTCCACCAAATGGTTACAGTATTGAAGTTAAATATATAACTGGAACACTGGACCTTACCGATGTAGGCGAAATTGTTTTAACAGAACTAACAGGAGATGGCACAGCGACCTATGCACTGGGAGTTACGCCAACACACGAGAAGCATACTAATGTATACATAGAAGGTGTATACCAAGAAAAAGCAACTTATTCTGTATCCGGTAGCAATATAATTTTTGATACTAACGTGCCCGCTGGCTATAGTATAGAGGTTAGTACATTAAAGATGACACCGGCGAGCAGCGTTGAGCCAACGACATTTGAAGTAGACACATTTACCGGAGACGGTAGCACTAATAATTTTACACTTGTAAATGGATCACCATCCAGTAAGTCTCTTACGATGGTATTTATACAAGGTGTATACCAAGCTAAGTCAAAATACAATTTAGTATCAGGGCAAATACAGTTTACAGGTGGAACCCCTGCTGATGACGACGCTATAGAAGTAATATCTATAAGCGCAATTAATACAGGAGTAAACGCTGTAACAAGTGTAAATGGTGAAGTGGGCGAAGTAACCGTGCAGTCTAAACCAGATGTACAGGTGATAAGCGCAGATACAAATGCTGTAGTAAACACCTTATACGTATTTACAGCAACATTAACATTAACACTACCAGCCTCACCTGCTTTAGGTGATTCAATAAAAATATCTAACCTTTCAGATGTAGCTACATGTGTGCTAGGAAGAAATGGCAATAAGATAATGGGTGATGCGGCAGACTTAACATTAGACACCGCATCAGCAAGTTTTGAATTAATATATTCAGGAACATCAAAAGGCTGGGTAATCATAGGACAATAATATGGGTAATTTAACAGATAAATTTCCAGCGGCCTCTAGTAGTAATATACTAGAAGTTTTAACAGGCACGTGTGACGGAAGATCTGTTACGGTTGATTCTGGAACATACACTTTTGGTGATGTAACTGCTTATCAAAACCTATCTACGTCATACGCTGACATTACAGGCAGCAGTATTGCTTACACTCCACCGACAGGAGCTAAGCATGTGTCTTACGAATTTAATTTTATGTTCGACTGTGTTGCTTATTCTGGTATATCAAACTTTAAATTAATGGTTGATAACACAGAAGTGAACCCTGCATACAAAAATTTTGCATCAAATTATAATAGCTCTTATCACCATGGTAATTTTCCCTGTAGTGTATTTTACGTATTTGACTTAACAGCCGCTAGCGATGACGCAGCAAATGGAAAATTTTCTAGCTGGGCATCTAATAAAACAATCAAAGTCCAAGGTAGGGAGCACGGAAATGGTTATGAGGGAGCGGTACACTATATGATATATGGATCTACAGTAGGAACAGCTACATACGTTCAGCCTAATTTAACAATAACAGCTTATTCATAATGGGGAACCTAACAGATTTATTTCCAGCTGCTACTTCTAATAATATATTGGAAGTGCTTACAGGCACATGCGATGGAAGAAGCGTTACCGTTGATTCAGGTACTTATACTTTGCCGAATGTAACAGGAGTACAAAACATTTCAACATCAGTAGTTGATGTTACTGGCTCTAGTATAGATTATGTTCCACCAGAAGGCACCAAGTATGTTTCTTATAAGTTTACTACAAAATATGAAGCATCCTACAGAGGTGGTATTATAGGTATAAATGTTGTGTACGATGGAACTACAGTTACGCAAGCAGCTAGGGGGTTTGCGGGGAACTACACGGGGACTGTCAGTCATGACTCTGAAACCACTATTAATATGGAGTTTATATTTGATCTTACAGTTTCAACAACAGATAAATCTGCAGGACAAATATTAGCTTCTGATTGGACAACTGCGAAAACATTAAAATGCACAGCAAGATGTTACAGCAGCGTTTACTATGGTAGGTTTCATGGTAACACTTATTTTGACGGAACATCTGCAAGTTCAACCGCTCCATACGTGAAACCTCAACTAACAATAACAGCATATTCATAATGGGTAATTTTTCAGACAAGTTTCCAGTAGCATCAGGAAGTAACCTAATTGAAGAAATTCAAGCTTGCTGTGACGGATCATCATATACTGTATCTTCCGGAACATATACTCCGGAGAGTGTAACAGGCAAGCAAACGTCTACTAATTCACATGCTAAAATAACTGGTAGCGCAATAACGTACACCCCGCCCACAGACGCTAAATATGTTTTTTATAATTTTAGGTTTATGATAAACCCACAAAACAATAATGAGCATTCAGGGCATAGTAGCTATAAGCTTCATGTAGGAGGAACAGAAGTTACCGCGGCCAGAAAGCATTTTTCTACCGCTTATCATTCAAGTTACGGGCATGGTATTCAGTTATTTGATATGGGATTTGTATTTGATCTAACAGCAGCGACAAATGATGTTGCAAATGGAAAGTTTTCAGATTGGACAGACGCTAGAGAAATAAAAGTTACAGGAAGACAATATAATACAAATTACACAGTAGATTGGCACGCAAATAAATGGAGAGATGGGGGATCTACAACATCAACGTCTGAATGGACAAGACCAATGCTGACAATAAAAGCTACTAAATAATGGCAAACACATATACGCATAGAGTCGTATCTCTAAAAAAATCAAATGGCATTTACTTAAATATAGTAAATAGTGTTGTGGTTGAAGTTACTGCTTCTGATGGTACCAATAGTTTATCGCATAATTATACTATAGATTTAAATGATCCTGTAGACGAGAATTTTACTCAATATGATAATCTTACCGAAGCGCAAATTATATCTTGGTTTACAAACGATGCTATAGAATATAGCCATGCTAAAAACGATATAGATATTAGGTTAGAAGAAAGTCTCCAAGATAATGTTGAATCAAACTTCCCTTGGTCATGATAGGCGTTACACAGTTGCTTAGCAGGCCTTTAGGGGTTGAAGAACAAGGAACGCAGGCTAATCCTTTTACATCATATGCGGATGTGGCGTCTAGTGGCCTACCAAACGGCATGTATTACTTCGATGATGGGACTAGAACAAGAGAAATGTATCTTGATATAGATGGGACCGAGAATGGTACAGGTACAGGCGGATGGGCTAGATGGGATACAAATATAGATTCTAATTATTATAATGGTACCCAATGTATTTTGGCAGATAGCGGGATTGCCTCTGATGGCACTATATCTATCAGAAGCACCACCTCCCCAACTGGCATTTACTCAAGTCAAAATAATTTTAGTTCAAACCATGGAGCTTGCGGCTTAGGAACCTCAAGCACATATGTTAAAGCGAGTAAGCTTGCTTTTAGTGACCCTGTGTTTACGAATGCAGCTAGTTATTATAAAAACTCAAGATTCCATGTGTACAAAAGCCCTGAAACATTAAGATCGGATTGGAGAGGTAATCAGTCAGGCAACTGTGGAACTTATTATCCAGGAACGTGTGCATTCACTACATCTGGAACACAAGACCATCAGTTGCTATACATGGCTTTAAACGTTAACAGCCCCGGTGCATCACACGCGCCACCATCAACTAGAACTGCTTCTAATGAATCTTCGTTTACAGACGGCACCTATAAAATTGTAGAAGGCTATGAGTATCCATTAGGAGGTACTTACGATATAATATTTCATTTTGGGCAAATAAATTATAGCGGTAACGGATACAAACACAGTTTTAAACTGTGGTTTAAATTTTAATATATGGCATTAACAAAAATATCATCAGGCGTAATAGCCGCGGAATTTCAAACAGCTTCTAATCTTACAGCAAATGCAACAGTTGATATGGATTGGAATAGCTCACAAGTTTTTAGATTAACGCCAACATCAAGTACCACATTCACATTCAGTGATTACAAAGTTGGTATGGTAAAAATACTAATCGTTACAGGAGCAGGCTCTAGTTATACCTTAACGTTTCCATCAGAAGCAACAAACCTAGGGGGTACATATGATGACACTAGTGGAACAAAAAATTTTATACAAATAATTTGTACAGACGATGATGGCACGCCTGAGTTCTTCTATACAATAACACAACCAGCAACATAATTATGGCATTTACAAAAGTAAAAACG
Organism: Bacteroidota bacterium; assembly: GCA_003385605.1. Lineage (GTDB taxonomy): Bacteria > Bacteroidota > Bacteroidia > Flavobacteriales > Schleiferiaceae > UBA10364. The sequence continues at coordinate 3,788 of QQUU01000036.1, read as the reverse complement.
CAATTGCTTGCGGACGAATTTTTAACAAGAGCAGACAACGTAACTCTTAGCTCGTCAACTACATCTACTACATTAGATTTTGACGATAATGCTGTGTTTGAAGTAACATTACCTGGCGATAGCACTAACTGTACAATTAATTTAGCTAATGCTAGAATCGGCGTAACAAAAACAATTGTTATTAAAACTAGCTCAACAGCTTATTCTGGAACGTTGTCATATGATGTAACAGATAGTAGTGGTAGTGCTTTAACAGGCACAAGTACTTTTGTAAGATTATCTTCAGACGATATTACTAAAGATGCAAATACAACAAACTATGTACAAATAACATGTGTTGATGAAGGCTCAGACGCAGGTGACAGAACATTCATTTACACTGCAGGAATAGCTCAAACTTAATCATATGTTTTTACAAAGGAATATATCACTTTTAGCATCAGCAGCCCCCTACTCTTTTGAATATTTAGCCGTTGCAGGAGGTGGTGGAACAGGGGGTAATGGATTAAACGGCGGTGGCTCCGGCGGCGGTGGTGCAGGAGGATATTATACGGCTACCAGCAGCGTCTTAGATATAGGAACTACTATTACTGTCACTATCGGGCAAGGAGGTACGGCAGGAGCGTCCACTTACACTAGTCATAAAGGTGGAGACGGTGGAAATACTATTGTAACTCACGTTAAAGGCGGAACATTAACTTGCACTGGAGGCGGTGGTGGAGCTTCGGGAGAGTCTGCTACTACAGGGGCAACCGGAGGTTCTGGAGGAGGCGGCGCTAAAGGAGGCTCTGGAGGTTCTGCTTCAGGTTTTACTGGAGAGCAAGTAACTGCTGGCGGAAGTGGTGCGGCTAACGCTGGAGGTGGCGGTGGCGGTGCTGGCCAAGCTGGCTCAAACGCAAGCACTGGCGGTTCTCCTGCGGGAATAGTTGGAGCAGCTGGCGGAGATGGTTTATCGTCGTCTATTACCGGTACAGCTACTTATTACGCTGGTGGTGGTGCAGGAGGGGGTTATGCTCAAGTGCACTATCAAGGCTACCCTAATCCCATTACTGTACCTCAAGGTGGCCAGGGAGGTGGCGGAGACTCTGGGACTAGCTACTCTTCTTATCAACCTAACCCTGAAAACGGTGCCCCTAACACAGGGGGCGGAGGCGGAGGTACTGATTTTTGGAATAACGCAAACACCGGAACAACTGGGGGCTCTGGAGTAGTTATATTTAAGATAGCTAACGCTAATTACAGTGGTACAGTAACTGGTTCTCCTGCGGTCGATACATCATCAGTATCAGGATATACAATATTAAAATTTACCGGAAGCGGTTCTTATACAGTATAACATGGCACATTTTGCAAAATTAGACTCAAATAATATAGTTACACAAGTTGTTGTGGTCAACAACGATGTTTTATTGGAAAACGGGACAGAAAGCGAACAAAAAGGCATTGATTTTTTAACGGAATTGTTCGGAGGTGGTGCATGGAAACAAACTTCTTATAATGGCACTATAAGAAAAAACTATGCCGGAGTGGGTTTTACATATGACTCAACTAGAGACGCTTTTATAGCGGAACAGCCTTATGCAAGCTGGACACTGAATGAAACAACTTGTAAATGGGAGCCTCCCGTAGCTTGCCCTACAGATGGTAATATATATAATTGGGACGAAGCAAACCAACAATGGGTGTTAGCCCGTGTTATTGTAGACCTTAGCGAATAAATATATAAACATGGGAAAGAAAAAATTTAAAGACACCGACGTCGGGAAATTCTTACTCCAAAAGATTCCTGGCGTCGTGGGTGCAATTGCAGACGGCACACCTGCAGGTGGAATAGTCAAAGCTATTATTGGTGGTTCAGAAATGAATGATACTGATAAAGAGATTGCACTTAAAAAACTAGAACAAGAGATACACGAATTTGACGGCATAACAAGACGTTGGGTTGCAGATGCAAGATCAGGTAGCTGGCTTGCTGCAAACGTTCGTCCATTAACACTTGCATTTTTAACAATAGCATTTGTTATTGGATGGTGGGTGCAACTCGAAGAGCTTGATGTCGTTAAAGAATTATTACAACTGGTTTTCATCGGCTATTTCGGATCACGAGGTGCTGAGAAAATCATGGGCAACAACAAACACAAATGACAGATCTAAAAATTTACGGATTGAACATAACAGCATTATTTGCTAGTAGCGATATGATGGATGGCATAAACCCATTATTGCAAACAATTGTACTTTTATTAACTATTATATATACAGGTATTAATATTTATAAAAAAATATGCGATGGCAGGAATTGATTGGAACAGAGATGGTAATGTGGATTTTAATATTAGCTTCCCACAGGTAATCACGGTTCTTACAGTTGTAGCGTCTATAATAGGTAGCTATTATTCTTTGCAAAATAAAATTAGCGAATTAGATGCAAGAATAAAAAGGGCTGAAGAGTTGCCAGCACAAGAGGTAAGTATAAAAGACGTTGATGCTTTAAAAATTGAATACGATTTAAAAATAGAAAAAGTGGCTATTCAAGCAAAAGAAAACATGGAAAGCCTACAAGACTTTGAAAAAGAAGTCAGATTTAATTATAAAAGAAATAGATAAATAATATTATATGAAATACTTTACAGACGAAGGCGATTTTGACGGACAAATGCACAAAATGGATCCTAAACTTTTAGATATGCTCGATGCGCTTAGAGAAAAGTTTGGCTATCCAATTGTACTTAATTCACACTACAGATCACCAGAGCATCCAATAGAAGCTAAAAAAGCTAAGCCGGGCGAGCACGCATATGGAGCAGCAGTTGATATTAAATGTGTAGGGGGAGAAGCTACATTTAAATTAGTCAAAGCCGCAATTGAAATTGGATTTACTCGTATAGGTATTTCAAGAAAAAATAACTTTGTGCACGTGGGTATTGGTTACCCTGATGCACCACCAATGACAATCTGGACATATTAAAATGAAATTAATTAGAAAAATATCAATCGGCCAAGACTATAAAAATGAAGCAATGCACTACTCTGTAGGCCAAGAAGTTTACGGAGGGCACACAATATGTGATATACTAGCAGAAGATGATGGCTATCATATCTATATTGCTAAAGATGGCGCGCAGCTTCCATGGAAACACTTTAATAAAAACATGGCCGTATCAATAGAATACAATTTAGATTATTAAATGAGGTCTTTATACAATTATATTATATCTACTGAAAATCGCTACGATAATAAAACTAGCGTTGGCGATAAAGAACTTATATTAAATACAGAAATTACAGAACGAGACTACCACTTTGTCAACAGAATAGGTAAAGTGGTTTCAACACCGATCAATTTTAAAACACCAATTAAGCCAGGTGACGAAGTAATTGTACATCACAATGTCTTCCGCAGGTGGTTTGATGTGCGCGGTAATGAGCGTAATTCCGGTAGCTTTATAGATGAGGATAAATACTCTGTTTATGGCGATCAGATATATGCTTATAAAAGAGATGATGAGTGGAGAGGTTTACCTGAATTTTGTTTTGTAAAGCCATTACCTAACGGAGACAAATGGAGCATTCTAAGCGAACGTAAATTAGCTGGAGAGCTTGTATATACCAACGACTATTTGGAGTCATTAGGATTGTCCGTAGGGGACGTGGTGGGGTTTACACCTGCTTCTGAATATGAGTTTAACATAGATGGTACAAAATTATATAGAATTCAATCAATAGACGTAACTATCAACTATGGATGTAAAGAAAAAACGTGAGCAACTACTCAAAGCTGTTGAGAA
>QQUU01000015.1 GCA_003385605.1 Bacteroidota bacterium | reverse complement strand
TGAACATGAAGGGAGTAGGAGCGGAACGACCACCCTCCATAAGAGCGAACCGTCCATCCACTCATTAGATGTTGGGCGCTCAATGAAAAGTTGCTTCTAGGCGTTCGCCAATAGTACTGACCCATCCAAAGGCTTTGTATTCTGGCTTTGACGATCGCCCTTTGATTTCGAACACTAATGCTATGTCTCCCCAACCGATACGTCGCTTGTGACGATGCACGGGCCATTCCGTTAGAAGAATACATACCTCGGGTGATCCATTGAAACCCATTACTTCCAAGCTGTATTTGGGCGTTGTGAAAGTGAAAGAGTTCACCGTGGTTTTGATAGAACGCACTTTGTTGGTTCAATCGAAAAGTCCCCACACTGAGTGAATTTCCAATAACTCCGTTGCTTTGTTGCAAGCTTCTCTGGGTCCATTGCTCGGGAACGTGAAGAAGTCGGCCATAAGAATTCCAACCGCCGCGCTTAAAGCCCCAAGCGGCTTCTTGGAGCTTTCCTACATTTTCGTAGGAGAGATAATCACGACCTTTATGGAGCCTCAGCATCACATGCGGCACTAGAGCTTGACCAAAGCCCATACCTCCAAGCTGGAGCTCGTTTTCTTCTTTGACCCAACGCTTACCGCCCCCGTAACTTTGCTCATCTACGAACATATTCCAGCCATTAAACGCCGCTTGTGCATACCAAGTGATGTTCGGCCGAATCAAGTGAGATCCCTGAAAATTGCGGTGCCCAGTAGCAAGGAAGTTTTGCCCAATTCTGTACGTGGCTGCTCCTCGAATATATCTGTTCCAAGTGTTGAGGTTGAGGTGCCAATTCTTTTCATGAAAGGCCACTCGAGTGTTCGAAAATGACCGCTGACCCATCCACTGCTGCTGCAAATGGTAGTCCATTAACGGTTGGTTTTTTGGAAAAGTAACCAGAGAGGAAGCGGGGTAAAACCTTTTTTTAAGGGGTACGGTATAACTTGAGTCCCAATCCTTCGATACAGCGAATACTTGAATTTCACGTGCCTGCTCCGGATAATATTTTGCTCGAATGGAAGCGCCAGGAAGAAGTGTTTCTGAGCCCAATTCTATAGCCACATTTCCGGTATTCGTGTGGAGTATTTCTATACGGTCTCTCTGTTCTAAAAGCAAGGAAGATTCAATACCGTATCGTTTACCGACATCAACAATGGCAGTACATTCGGCAATACTTCGATCACCACTCTGAAGTTCAATTACGATTTGATGCGGTCCTAAAGGCGTATAAGGGTGCACCATAAAAAGTAGGGCAGAGGACCCTTGAGAAGTCGAACCTAAACTGGGCAAGCCCATAAAGGTGAAGTGCCCAGGGGCATCAATACTAATATCTAATGGAGCAACCGAAACCAGGTTCTTCCATTGCAAGGAGATGTGACCTACCGCTCCAGGAAGTACAGTTCCCCCAATAGCGCGAAGTTCCCCCGATTGACACAGCCCAATCCGGGTCATTCCCAAAACAAAAAGCAATAACAGCCTTACTCTCCCCATTGTACTTTTTGCGTTACACCAAAGCGTTCGCCCTGGTCGGTTTCACTAACCACAATCATTTGATAGGTGCCGTCGGGTATTTCAGGAGTTGGAAAACGCAAGGTTCTGCACTGGTTGGGCACAAATCCCCGTGCTTTTTCCGAAGGCTTAGAGTAGACAACTTTCCCGTCACCATTAATGAGCTTCGCGTGGGAACGCACGATGCGGTCAACGTTCCCGGTATTCTGAAAACGCAATGCCCAAAAGGGTTGGTCTTTAGTGAGCTCTAACCGTTGTGCATAAAGCGCTACAACACCTGGTATGACGGGGTTGCGGTAGAGGAAATTAATCGCATAGCGCACCCGAACTTTTAGGCCACTCTCCAAAGAATCTCTAACAGGTTTACTATTGACTAAGACGCAAGCCCTAGCCCCAGCTGTACCTACAGAAATTGGACAATTTAATCGGACTTTGATAAGCTGCTCCTCGCCGGGATGAAGTAGGAATTGCTCCCGTTCAAGTTCGAGCCAATGGGCACAGCTCTCCTCGGTCGATCCAGCAGGAAGGTACTTATAGCCGCTATCGCAAGAGGAACGCACATCACTAATCTCTAGTTGGCAGTCCATCGCCACAGCGCCCACATTCTTCAAAGAAATAGGAACTGTTTCAGCGACTCCGGGCGGCGTTTCTAATCGATGGGTGAGCCCACTTTGTACAATGATCTGTGCGGGTAGGGTACAATGCCAAAGCAGGCTAAAGAACAAGGGTAATTTCATGGCGGTCCATTTAAAAAGGGAAAAACGGGGACGCATGGCGCCCCCGAAAACATTACTCAGCAATCGTATATGTGATGGTTCCCATGTCTTGGGCACCGTTATCTGCGTCGAGCAAAGCGTAGTTGTCAATGTGAGCGGTGTAGAACAGCTGGTAGCCATTTCCAGCACCGTTACCAGTGTAAGAGCTGCCGATATTTTCGATGAGTACCTGGTCGGTCGAGGTAAGCTTTACTGAAGGGCCACCTGCGGTTGCATCAAAGTTGGCAGTGACATTACCAAGCGTTCCGTAGGCAGCTGGATCTAATGATGCTGGTCCTGTACCGTCTGCGAGGAGCGACATATACATTCCCTCGTTCATGTCGTTAATACGTACAGATATAGTGCCGTCTGCGAGACCGCCATTACTTAGCATTAAACTGTAGTTGAGGTGTGTACTTTGATTCTTGTTAGAACCTAGCACAAAGGGTGAACCTGCTTCTGCAGGGTCGTCGGCTGAAAAATCGAACACGATTTCATCGCTGACCACATCCACTAGGGCATGGGCATCAATGACCACACCAATGGCTTGGGTTTCGATTCCTGAATCTTGTGCATTCATCGCGAACGCAAAACTTGTGGCCGCAGCCACCATCCATAACTTTCTCATTAAAATTGGATTAAAGGGTTAATAATTGATTCCCTATCAACCTACCCCAACCCAATCCGGAACTCCAAAGACTGTGAACAACTACTCGTTATCCACAGCATCATCGTTCACATTCAATCAATTGTCCTCATTTAACCCTCTTCCGAGTCCCAATCGAGACACTTCATCGCTAGGATTTACGCTACGATAAATCTGCGCCTTCTACGATAAGTTTTAACGAAAAGCGATACCATTTTAGATAGCTTGGGACTAACCAATAACTAAAAACCATGCGCAAGCTTACTCTGCTTGTTGTTGCTATTCTTGCAACGACTTACCACTCATTTGCTCAAAGTTCTCTTCAACCATCTGGCGTAGATTTAGACTACGTGACATGGGTAGACGGCGATGTACTCGTTCGTTTTGAGGACAACCTGAGCATTTCGTTTGACAAGTACAATACCACGGGTTACGCTCCTATTGATGCCATTCTTCAAGACTTGGATATCAAGGAAGTGGAACAGCTTTTCCCGTATGCTATAAATATTCCGGACAAGGCCGACGGTTTTTACACGTACAATGGTTTATACGTAGAGTATCCGCGATTAGACAATATCTACCGGATTAACTTTAAAGACAGTTTAGGGTCCAATTTATTTAAGGTCATTGACGATCTCGCGGCTCTCACAGACTACGTTAAATACGCAGAGCCCAACTACTACAGCGGGATTATGGGGGTATCTCCGGCGAACGAGCCTAACGATACCCTTTACAGTCAGCAATGGGCAAATGAGGCTATTCAAGCAGATACTGTTCAGGCCCGTATGGCGGCCGATTCAACGGTATCCGACACCAACCAAGTTATTGCGATCATCGATACCGGTGTAGATAAAGACCACGAGGACCTCAAGAACAAAATGTGGGTCAATAAAGCTGAGCTCAATGGTTCACCAGGCGTCGACGACGACCAAAATGGTTTTGTCGATGATATCTACGGTTGGGACTTCGTCAATAACGATGGAAACCCGATGGACGATAACAGCCACGGTACGCACTGTGCCGGTTCAGCCGCCGCGGAAGTAAACAACCAAAAAGGGATAGCAGGCGTCTCCCCCGGCGCCAAAATCATGGGCGTCAAAGTAATGCAGTCTTCAGGCTACGGAGCTGCGGCCGATATCGCTCAAGGCATCCTTTACGCAGCCAATAATGGTGCATCAGTAATATCAATGTCCATCGGCGGGTACTATGACTCTCAAGTTTATAGAGATGCCTTAGCGGTCGCCTATGCCTACAGTTTTTTGGTTGCAGCAGCAGGAAATGACGGATTATGCATAGGTAACCCTGACCCAACATATAAGTGTCCTGATGGTAAATTTCCAAAGCAAGCATTTCCGGCAGCATATTCTTATGTTTTAGGAGTTGAGGCTAGTCCGCCATATGGTGGCAAATCAGGGTTTTCTAATTATGATGAGGACGGTAGGATCAAATCTAAATGGCCAGCGCTTTGGAATTATGAGGTGCGTGCGCCAGGTTCTCAAATCATAAGTTGTAAACCTGCGGGTAACACAGGGAATAATGGACGTTATAATTTCAGTCAAGGCACTTCTATGGCATGTCCATCTGTTGCTGGAGCAGTGGCGTTATTAAAATCCTTCAAACCCACATTTACGCATGAAAAGGTCTTCTTACACTTGATCAAGACCCAAACGAATAATATTCAACTGAACACGGCGATTGACTTTATACTTCCCACTGAAATCACCTATGTTACAAACACTATAGTTGATACTTTAGGCGGTGATGAAGACGGAAGGGCCGATGCAGGTGAAACGATTGAATTGGTATTCAAACTGAAGAATACAGGTGGTTACAATGATTCGGTATGGGCATCAATTGAGTTAGACGGCTTAGAAGATCCAAGCTTAGTAAACTTCATTGATTCGGTACGATTCTTTGGGTCGGTGTCTGAATACGCGACGATTGAAAACAACGTTCCTGACTCCCTTATTTTTCCATTCAAGTTCACTCTAGATTCTGACATTGCGAATGCGAGAGGGATCAAATTCAAAATCAACATTTGGACAGGTGATTCCACTTTTGTGGGTGACGACGATTTTGAAATTGTTGTTCAAAATGGAATTGAATTTGGCAACAAAATCTATCCAGGTAAAGTAGAGTTATTTGCGAATAAATACTATTTAATCAGCGGTAATCCAATATTTGATTCTTTAATCATACATCCTGGAACTAATATTTACTGTGAAGCAAACTCAGAAATATTAGTCACCTCCTATTGTGAAGCAATTGGAAAAAAAGATAGTTTAATTCACTTTCAGGGTGTTCATGGTGATAATTGGAAAGGAATAAGAGTTAATGGAACATGGTGTCAAGTCGCTTCAACAAGTCAAAGTTTTGTAAACTCTCTATACACTAATAACAATTCAATCCGCAGATATCATAAATCAATTTGTTCCTATGTTGAATTTAATCATTTAGTAGAAACAACAACCTTAAAACGCGCTCTCTATGGTTTTTACGAACTATCAAATTGCATTTTTCGGTACAATACCCTGTACAGCCCCCCATTTAATACAGGATGGACTATATTCGAACCAGGATATAGTTTTAGTTCAACTCAAGAAAATGTAAATGGGCAGGTTTTTAATGTTGGAACGAGGACATATTCAAATTATAACATTTATGCTACGGGAGATCGAAATAAGTTTAGAAACTGTTTCGGAAATGTCTTGACGGAAAATCAGTTACTTGGAGGCAGTGTTCCAGGAGCGATGAGTTTAACAAATGCCTCATCAGCTATCAGTTCAACCTGGGCATACACTGATTATTGGAGATATACCAACTCTTCTTCTGGGAATGGTTATGTCACAAAAAAGGTTTACAACACCCAACCTGTTTTTAATAATGGCGACACATCCTTAATTCGGAGCGGATCAAATGTTATTGTAAATAACAATTGGGCTAGTCCGTATTATAAACAGGGGCTTTCAAATCCGTTTTATAGTCTGGACTCGTCAAATGTTAAAATAATAAACAATCCCGATGTATTATTTGCCGTGAATGTTACAGGAGGTAAGTACTTTAAAGCAAATGGAGTAATAAATAATCCCTTGCTACTTAGTAAAACGTCAAACTTTATATATGGAGGAAAATCCGAAGACTATTTCAATCATATCATTGAGGATTATTTTGACAATTCATCTAGTGGCTTTTATGTTTTCGATTCGGTGCCTAGGTTTGAAAATGACAAGTTTCTTCATGGCTATGTTGTAGACATAAAAATTAATGGCATATCTGCCCACTGGAAGGACAACCCTTATAACATATCTACTGGTACTGGAATTATTGGAAACGGAACGTATAAATTTACCGTTCGGTTCAATCGTCCTATGGATGTTGAGGTCACTCCTTCCTTGACTTTTGGAATAAGAGAACCATGGTTACAAAATGTAGTGGCAGACTCCGCTCATTGGAGTACGGATAGCACCGAATTCAATGCTTATGTGACTATTGACCCGTTAACGCAAAGTGACGGTATCAATAGAATTTCAGTTCGCTTGGCTAAGGATAACGAGGGTTTCCCATGTCCTACAGAGAATGTGAGATTTGAGTGTCGTATTAGTTCGACAGGATCCTTGTCAGCGGGTTTTGCGGCAGTAGGGGATACCGGTAAGATTCATTTGGATTGGGGTATTCCAGACGATGCCATTGATGATTATTTGGGGACGAACATGTACCGAATTGATTCAACGGATTTGACCAACCCATCCTACCTCTATAGTCAAATGCAGGTGGATAGCATGATGACGGATACTACTGTTCAAGCAGGCCAGTGGTATGGATACTACTACAAGATTGTACGTACCTCATTAACAGAGTTGAATGAGAGCGATACAGTCTGGGCAAGACCATGGCAGGGCAAGCCGTCTGTGGTCACGAAAAGCGTAACTAATAAAACGCACAACAGTGTCACTTTGAATGGTAAAGCGAATCCAAATTACCTAGGCACGGAGGTTCGATTCAATTACGGAACAACTTCAAATTACTCAACTAATACGTCTTGGCAGAACATCGGAAGTGGTGACGATTTCGTGAATAAATCGGTCAACCTCAGTGGTCTAACTCCTGGAACGACGTATCATTATCGCATCGAAGCGAAGAATATCGAGGGTACTAGTTATGGCAAGGATAGTACGTTTACCACTAAGGATTTCCCGAATCTAACTTACAGTTATGACAGCACACTTTGTGTTGGAGACGATGTAGCCTTTACGAATCAGAGTACGATATCCAACGGAACTTTGAGCTACAGCTGGGAGATCCGTAATAGTAGCGGAACATTAGTGCATAGTTCAACCGCTACGAGTCCAACGTTTACTATGAGCACATCGGGGACATACACGGTAAAACTTACTGCAAGTAGTTCAGATGCTGTGACCACTTCAAAAACAACTGGTCTCGTTGTGGAGGCGATACCTACGCCATCTATTTCCACAAGTGGGGCAACAAGTTTCTGTCAAGGTGGAACGGTAACCCTTTCGGGTAATACGGGCTACCAAGCATATTCATGGAGCAATGGTGCGAGTACGGGATCAATAACGGTATCCTCAACAGACACCTATGTATTGACTGTTACGAGTGCCAATGGTTGTGAGGGATCTTCTTCAGTGAATGTTAATGTAAATCCACTACCAGTAGCTACAGTTACTAGTGTAAGTAACAATTATGATTTTTGTGAAGGAAGCTCTTTGAGTCTTGAGGCTCCAAATGGTGCTGCAGGATACCAATGGTACGACAATGGTGCTGCTATTTCGGGAGCAACGGCTTCGACTTTTACAGCCACAAACTCTGGTAATTATTCGGTACAAGTAACCAGTACGGACGGTTGTACTTCATTGAGTAGTGCTCAGACGGTTACGGAGAACTTGAACCCTACCGCAGCCATCTCAAATGGCTCAGCGTTGAGCTTCTGTGACGGTGGTAGTGTTACCTTGAGTGCTCCTTCTGGGATGAGTTATTCTTGGACTACGGGTGCGACTACGCAGTCAATAACTCAAAGTACCTCAGGTCAGGTAGGTCTTACTATTACCGATGCCAATGGATGTAGTGCAACGGCTACACCTGTGACCGTAAATGTCTATAGTGTGCCAAGTATGACAGTTACAGCGGCGTCGAGTACAAGTATCTGTCAAGGACAAAGTGTAACGCTTCAAGCAACAGGCGGCTTCAGTAGTTACGCGTGGAGTAATGGCGCCACCAACCAAAACCTGATTGCAACTGCTGCAGGTAGTTATTCTGTAACTGGTACCACTAGCGATGGTTGTACAGCTACTAGTGTTGCCCAGAGTATTGTAGTCAATGCGAACCCAATTGCGTCGATCACGAATTCGGGAACAAGCGTTCTTTGTTCGGGTCAAAGCACAACCCTATCTGCCCCATCAGGCATGAGCAGTTACTTGTGGAGCGACGGATCTACAACTCAAAGTATCACAGCTTCTACAGCTGGAAATTATGCGGTGACGGTAACTAATTCGGACGGTTGTAGTGCGACGAGTGCAGCGACGGCAATAGCCTCAAGTACGATTACAACACCGAGCATTACTTCGAGCGGTTCAACGACAATCTGTTCAGGAAGTGATGTGACATTGAGCGTACCGACAGGCTACGCAAGCTACTCGTGGAGTGATGGTTCTACGACGAACAGCATTACGACAGGCACTGCTGGTAACTATAGTATAACTGTGACCAATGCGGACGGATGTAGCACCACAACTTCAGCAACAGCGGTGACTGTAAATACTCCGCCTTCAGCGACTATAACCTCGACGGGTACGGGATCAATCTGTTCTGGTGCGAGTGAGACGCTAACAGCAACTGCGGGTATGAGTTCTTACCAATGGTATGCAAACGGAACGGCGATTACAGGGGCAACGAACGCAACCTACACGGCAAATGCTGCAGGGAACTACAGTGTGAGTGTAGTCGATGCGAACGGTTGTTCAGACATCAGTTCAAACTATGGCATCACGAATGCTGCTGCACCAGTGGCGACGATCACGAACTCAGGATCAAGTGTTTTGTGTGCTGGAGATAGTACAACTCTTTCTGCCCCTTCAGGTATGAGTAGCTACTTGTGGAGTACTGGTGACACTACTCAGAATATTTCAGCAATGGGTGCAGGTAACTTTACAGTAACTGTGACTAATGCTAATGGCTGTAGCGCAACAAGCGCAACTACTTCAATTACGGCGAGTCAGATAACAGCACCAACGGTAACGAGTAGCGGTGCATTAGAGTTCTGTGACGGCGGCAGTGTAAGCCTAGCTGTCCCAATGGGCTACAGTAGCTTTATGTGGAACAACGGTTCTGGATTCTCTCAGATTGTTGTTAGCACGAGCGGTGATTACTATGCACAGGTTATGAATAGTGATGGTTGTAGCATAAGTTCAGACACAGTAACTGTAACTGTATTCCCAACACCACCCACGCCATCAATTAGCTACACGGCGAACGACACATTGATGACATCCAGTGAAGCAAACGGTAATCAATGGTACTTCAACGGTAACCTTATGCCTGGAGAAACCAACCAGACATTGAGGCCATTGAACCTAGGAAACTACAGCGTGAGGATCATCGATAGTAACGGTTGTGAGGGCGATATGAGTGCCATGCAGTTCTATAACAGCATAGGTTTGGAAGAACAGTTGATGGACCAAATCAAACTCTTCCCGAACCCTACTACAGGTACTGTGAGTTTAGAGTTGAATAACCTAGAAATCGACTTGATCAGAGTTATTGACGGGCGAGGTCGAGTAATTACGGAGATGGTCTCTTGTAACAACAACTGCCAGATTGATATATCTGAATATCAAGACGGTTTATACCAATTCTTATTTGTCACCTCTTCCGGAGCCCAGGTTAGTAAATCTGTAATTCTTCAGAAATGAGAATAGTATTGTGTGTTCTGGCGTGCCTGCTTGTTGGGCGCGCTAGAGCACAAATTCTAATAAGCTCTGGTGGGGATGCATATACAACCACAACAAACCACGTAGTATTAAGTATTGGCGAGGCTTTTGTTGAGACACAAACTCCCGGCGCTAATGCGCTAACCTATGGGTTTAACCAGCCTATACCCGGGACCATTGGTATCCTAGAATCTGGACCTATTGAATTGGAGGTATTCCCCAACCCTACTTCAAATTACGTCCGAGTCAATACTGCTTTTGAGGGAGCCTTGGAAATAACTATATGGAGTGCTTCCGGAAGGTTAATTGAGGTCCAGACTATACAACCCCAAGATCCTATCCTTGACTTTAGAATGCTTCCTGCTTCGATGTATATCCTTCGAATGGAGCTCGAACACAAACCTTACCAAGTTCAAATTATCAAGAGATGATGAGAAGACTATTGACCATTTGCTTGCTACTTTTTGGATTGAGTGTATTCAGTCAAAGCGTTCCGAACAAGATGAATTATCAACTCATTGTTCGTGATCTTTCTGGTTCCATCCAAGCAAATAAAACCTTGGCATTTAAGCTAAGCATCTTGCAAGGATCACCTAGCGGAACATCAGTCTACACCGAGATTTTTTCGAAAACCACGAATGGCTTTGGGCTCATTAATCACCAATTGGGTACTGGATCTACTATTCAAGGAAGCTTCTCAGGAATTGACTGGTCACAAGGGCCATATTTAGTGCAAACACAAATCGACTTTAATGGGGGAACCAATTATCAAACGGTGGGAAACACAGAGCTCATTTCAGTACCCTATGCGAAGTATGCAGAAGTCGCCGGTTCAGGAGTTAATGGAGGCGTATCCTTGGACAACGACTCCACGAATGAGCTTCAGACCCTCTCTTTACAAGGCGATACGCTTTTCTTGTCAAACTCACCGTATGTCATCCTGCCACAATCCTCTGGCGCTAGTTTAGACAACGACACAACCAACGAGCTTCAAACCTTAAGCCAATCTGGCTCTAATATAACCTTGTCCAACAATGGAGGAACGATTACGGTGTTTGATGGGGATTATAATAGCTTAATCAATACTCCTACCATACCTACTCAAACTTCTCAGCTCACGAACAACTCTGGTTTCATCACTACCGAAGTAGACGGTTCAACAACGAATGAGATCCAAACCTTATCGTATTCTAACGACACCCTGTACCTAACATTAGGCGGTACAGTATACTTACCCACATCGTCAGTAACAATCTTAGACAACGATTCAACCAACGAATTACAGACTATTTCCAAGATCGGTTCAACGATTACCCTTTCAGATAATGGTGGTAGTGTAACAGTCTTCGATGGTGACTATGCTAATCTGACTAATACCCCAAATATCCCAACCCTTACGAGTGATTTAACGAACGATAGTGGTTTCTTAACATCAGAAGTAGATGGTGATAACTCAAACGAGCTTCAGACCATTTCAAAGACGGGCTCAATCATTACGCTTTCAGACAATGGTGGTAGTGTAACGGTCTTTGATGGAGACTATGCGAACCTGATAAACACACCGGCGATACCCACACAGACTTCACAACTAACTAATAACTCAGGCTTCCTTACAACCGAAGTAGATGGAGATAGCTCAAACGAGCTTCAGACGATTTCCAAGACCGGTTCAACGATCACACTTTCAGATAATGGTGGCAGTGTAACGGTCTTCGATGGAGATTATACCAACCTGACTAATACTCCAAGTATTCCAACCCTCACTAGTGATCTTACGAATAACTCTGGTTTCCTTACCTCTGAAGTAGATGGTGATAGTTCGAACGAGCTTCAAACCATTTCCAAAACGGGCTCAACCATTACTCTTTCAGACAACGGCGGTAGTGTAACCGTTTTTGACGGTGACTATACGAAACTAACTAATGCCCCCTCCATTCCAACTTTAACAAGTGACCTTACGAATGATAGTGGGTTCTTGACTGCAGAGGTTGATGGAAGCATTACAAACGAAATTCAGACGCTCAGCCAAAATGGAGACACCATTAAATTATCAGATGGTGGTTATGTCCTGGTCAGCACTTCTTTAGGTGGTGGTGCCACAGATCATATCGATGGACTTAAAGATGCTAGAAACGATTCGGTAAATGACAACTTATCTTTTGGCGCGAGCGCCTTTGATGCACTTACTTCCGGCGCAAATAATGTTGCCATTGGGAATACCGCTTCTAGCTCCATGACCGGGGGATCTCGCAACGTTAGTATAGGACAAGATGCTTTGAAGTCTAATACAACCGGAGAAGATAACATTGCAATTGGGTCAAACCCTTTGCGTTCGAATTCATCAGGTTATGACAATGTTGCGATCGGTAATGGGACTTTAATTCAAAACACAACGGGCTATTGGAATGTGGCTTTGGGAAGGGAGAGTTTATCTTCTAATACTACCGGTAGTGCCAACGTGGCTCTTGGTAGGTTCTCGATGATTTCAAATACAACAGGTTACGATAATGTTGCTCTCGGACCTGAATCTATGGGTTCAAACCAGACAGGTAACTTAAATTCGGCTCTTGGTAGAATGGCCTTACGATTAAATAAAACCGGTGGACAGAATACCATGATGGGAGCGCATGCTGGCTTTTATATGAATGCATCTAATCTGAATAGTGGCTTTGGATATAACGCACTGCACGACTTAAGGTCTGGAAATGATAATACAGGCATAGGATGGGGGTCTGGCGATAATTTTAGAAGAGGCTCAAAGAATGTGTTTATTGGCGCTCAATCTGGTAGCGTAGATACGTCTATCACCAATGCTGTTGCAATAGGACACGGCACACAAGCACAGCAAAGCAACAGGATTTACATTGGGAATTCAAACCACACTCATTTATATACCCCAGCAAAAATTGTTGCTCAGGGAGGTATACAAGTGAATGACAGTACTAGTAATTCTCCAATGATAATCAATAGCAATTCTGGGGGTATTGTATTCCCTAGAATGACTAGCGCGGAACGATCAGCTATCTCAAGTCCAGTGGCAGGAACGTATGTCTATCAAACAGACGGAACAAGTGGTCTTTACCAATACAACGGTACATCTTGGGCAGCTGTGGTCGCTGGCTCAGGGACTTCTATAATTCAAACGTTATCCTTGAGTGGTAGTACCTTAAGTTTAACCAACGGTGGCTCAGTCACTTTGCCAGGTGCAGACGAGCTTAACGATCTTTCAGACGCTTATCGCAATAGTAACGATATTGGAATTGGGCCTGATGTTTTTGCTTCGGTAACGACTTCCGGCGGATATAATGTTGCGATTGGCTCGAGCGCTCTGAACAAATTAACAACCGCGCATACAAACACTGCAGTTGGTTTCATAGCTGGTAGAAAAATAACGACCGGTTCTGGAAATACAGCGGTAGGTTCATATTCGCAAAGTTACTTAACTACAGGATCATGGAATGTCTCTTTAGGGCGTGGTTCATTAGAACAAAATATTACTGGTCAGGCAAACACCGGGATAGGAAGCTATGCGTTAGAAAAAACCAAGGGTTCTAGCAACGTTGGTGTAGGAGCTAATGCCTTGTCATCAAATATCAATGGCTCAAATAACACAGCACTTGGAAAAAATGCGAATGTGGCTACAACCAACTTGAATAATGCAACGGCTATTGGCTATGCCGCAATAGTATCTGCTAGCAATTCCATTCAACTCGGTAACGCGAGCGTTAATCTAATCAACACCGCTGGAAAGTACTCAGGCAAAGGTTTATCTGTAACCGATAACTCTACGGCTGGCGGATCTGCAATCATAAGTATGAGCTCCACAACTAAAGGGATGCTCATGCCAAGAATGACCCAGAACCAGCGCAAGGCTATTGGTAGTCCAGCCACAGGTTTAATGGTCTATCAAACCGATAATACACAGAAGGGAGTACACTATTATGACGGTTCAGGCTGGCGCTATTTGGGAGTAGGCGTTGCGTCAAACTAGTCCAAATCGAGACACTTTGAGACAAAAACGTGCGCTACGATAAATAAAGAGTCGCTACGATAAGTTTAATGTGCTTTAGTAAAAGATCTTTCTATGTTTACAATCCAAACCAATAAACCGAAGCTCAAAGCATAGTTTCATAGCTAATAGTTCCAACCAAACTAAATCTAAGCTGAGCTAAAGTTGTTTTCGAGAAACGCCCATTCCACCGGAGTGGGCGTTTTACGTTCCACCAAATTGGTCTCATCCGAAACATTGCACTCCGAAGCATTATTCCGACCTTATAGGAACAAGACCTTTCTACTATGAAACCAGCCAAACTCCAACTCCTCCTCAGCACGGCAGTACTCGCTACGATGCTTATCACAGCCATTGCTTCCACCGAAATAGACGATTGTTATTGCCACAGTGTGGAGTACACCGTAAAAAACAACTACACCACAGCCCCTACAGACATCGAGCTGTTCATCAACGACGGCTGCGTTTGGATGTCTTATGGCTTACCTACTGGCGTTACAGAATTAAAGACCGATTCCAGTACCATATTCACGTTTTCAACCGCCGCGACTATGGAAATCTTTGCAGAGACAGGCTACGCCGGCGGCGGCCCCTGCGACCAAGTCACCATCACCTTAGAAGCCTATTAAACACAGCTATGGCACGATCTGTTTCAAAGTGGAACTATGCCTACCTCGCCGGACTTTCATTGGCTATAGGCACCCTGCTGCATTATTCGAGCTGGACCATCCTGCACAATCACGGCAGCGATCTGTTCTGGGTACTCTTCGGCATCTTGGCTTTCCGCGCGATTTGGAAGAATTGGACCTATACCTGGGTGCCAATTCTACTCGCCCTCCTCTGGGAAATCTCAGAACAAAGAATACCAGGCGCCACCTTCGACCCCATAGACCTCTCAATATATCTCCTTTTGATGCTAGCGCTCCCGATACGAAGCGCTGCGTTTAGATATCTGTATAGAAAGTAAACGTCTCCCCACCAACGGTCAGGGTCCATTCCTTCCCACGAAGGAAGAAGGCATCTTCTTTGAAAGCTACCTTAGAAGGATAGCTAGGCTCTAGACGAAACAGCCCACGTTTGGGCGCACACGAAACATAGGTGAGCTTCCCTTTCTTGCCAGGCGCTAGGACCAATTCCTTTTCAGCACACAGCTTCTCGCCGCGGTTAGAAATATCCACAAGATTGATTTGCTTCGAAGACCAAGTAGCCTCCCCCTTATTTTTAATCTTCAGGACCAATTCCGTATTGCTAGAACTCAACGTACCCGAATAGGATGTGGTCTCAAACTTCAAAGTAGAAGAAGACTTCGTTGAGGCATAGTCGGTCTTAAAACGAATGGTCTGTGCTGCAAGAACATTACAACATCCGGTAAGGACAAGGACAAGAAGAAGACGCTTCACGAATACATTGAGTTTCATGCAGCTTAGGTTTAGTGGTTCCAGGTTCTTTATCCAAAGATAATGCCATAAGTCTCAAATGAGACAGACATTTGTCACACTTACGCACAAAAACAAAAAAGCCCCGCACAAAGGCGGGGCTCTTCAGTATATCAAATGAGCTTATTATTGCAACTGCGTCGCTAATACGACTACGGTCAACAAGCTGGTTACCTGAGCCATAAAGTTCCCCGAGAACTCTTGCCAGTCGAAGTCGCTTTGCTTCTTCTCCTTCTTCTCTTTCTCCTTCTTCGCAGGCTTCTTACCCACGACCACCATTGATCCAGGCTTCACCTTAGGATAGCGGTAGGTAGGACGGTACCATTTGAAGTCTTTCACGGTTCCGTTGGCATAAACCACATTCACATCGGTACGTTTGGCATCATCTCCAAAACCACCGACCATATTTTTCACATACCAGCGCGCACTTTTACCTGCTACATAAGCGACATGAACACTTGGACGTGCATATTCATCAGCAAAAGAAGCATAGTCTGCCGCTTCCGTATTCGCCAAACGAATCTCTACGGTCATATCCTTTGACGGGATGAATAGATTATCACCAGGCATTAGTTCAATGTTGTTGTAGGTATTACCAAGTTTGAGAATACGATCAACAGAGATGAAGACTTTACCCTTTCCTTGACGTGTAAAGCTAGCCGCTTGAGGGAAGGCTTCTTTCGTCAATCCACCAGCCTTGCGGATGAGGTCACCTACTTTCTCACCTTCACGGATAGCATAGCGTCCTGGAAAAGCGACTTCACCACCAATGTTTACATATTCTTGGAATTCAAATCCAGCTTTCTTGCGAACCACGATAGCATCAAAGGGTTGGAACAAGAAATCACCATTGATACGAGAATCTAGAGTGAACTCTTTCACTTTACCGATATCTCTACCTTCAAAAGCAATACGGTACACTACTACCTGAGAAGAATCACCCGCAAAGGTTAAACCACCTGCTAGGTTCAATACTTCATCCAGAGTAATGGTTGAATCATAAGGCATCTCTAATCCATTGCGAACCTCACCAGAGATGCTTAAGACTGCACCGTCATAGTACGTGCGTTCTGAAAGAATACGCACCTGATCTTTGTCCATCAATGGAGTAGGATTATCTACAGCAATCTCAGCAGCTAGATCCAACGAGAGGATTTCTTGTGAACCGTCCGGATAAGTACGGAAGATATAAGCCTTATCTGTACGTGCATCCTTCTTCAAACCATCGGCCAAGTCAATCAAGGCCTTCACAGTCACGGCACTGTCTACGGTCAATTCCACTGGATTACGCACCGCACCTACAATACTTACCGTAGAAGCATCGATAAATGCTTTTTCACTCAACACTCGAAGCACATCCTTATCGCGCAACTCAAACGAGCTTGCACCGCTCAAAATATCCTCAAGGTTTAGTGTTTCAATCTCGGTAGTACCGTCTGGGTTCTCACGGAACAGATACGCTAAGTCTAGTTTAGCATCTTGCTTCAACCCTTTCGCGAGGTCAATCAAGAAGGCAACATTGGCATTGTCGTCCAAGGCAAAGGTTCCTGGCTGACGTACGGCACCTTCAATAGCCACAGTTGCTTTATCCACGAAGTCGCGGATGTTGAAGATGGTAATCTGATCTTCCGGTAATAGGGCCAAGGCTGTATCCGCTGCCAATTCCTCCGCAGGATTAAACTTGATCAACTCACGCGTACCGTCCAAACGTGTACGCGTCAAATACGCCACATCCATACGGGTCTCTTCACGTACACCTACTTTCTGAAGTACCTCCTTCACTGTAGGGTA
>QQUU01000102.1 GCA_003385605.1 Bacteroidota bacterium | reverse complement strand
GGCAACAAACCATTGCTACCAAAAACCAACAGCTTCAAATTCCAGTAAAGGAAATTCAGAACCTGCAACACAAGCTCAGCCTCACAGCAGCCGAGGGAAAAAACAGGGTGTTGCTGCTGTGGATGCCTGAGGCCATCAAAGTAAGCGCTTCAAACAAGCTCTTAAAGCTTATCGAAGAACCCCTAGACAACACCTACATCATCTTTGTTACCCACAACAAAGGAAGGTTACTGCCCACAATTCTCTCGCGTTGTGCACCGTGGCATTGTAAACCACTTACAGCTGAAGCGTTTGAGCAGCACTTTAGTGGAGAAGCTGAGAACTTGAAGGCACTATTGAATATGGTGTTTGCACCAAATCTTGGTGCGGCTATCACAGCGAAAAACGATCCGAGTACCACTCAAATAGAACTCTTTGCCCACTGGATGCGCACGTGCTATAAAGGAGTTCCTGTGGAGATTACGGCAGTCGTCAATGAATTGGCCACGCAACCGAAAGAAGCTGTAAAAACCTTAATTACTCGGTCTATGCATTTCTTAGAGCGCGGCTATTATCACAATGTGCAAGCCACAGATACTTCAGCAACAGATCTAGGTGCCATAAACGTTCAAAAACTGAGCACTGCTGTAGTTCCTGCCGGTGCGCAATTGATTACCAAAACCCTTGGGTCTTGTCTAAGAGATTTAGAGCGGAACATCCATTTAAAAACCTCGCTCACACACGCGAGTTATCAGCTCCACCGCGCATTTAGGGGACAATAAACTAGTTTAGTTTAAAGACGTAAATCTTTGAACTTGTGTTGGTTTTGCCTGCTTTCAGATTGCTCACAAAGCCTCGGTAAAGCGCCTTTGCCCAGTGTCCCAAAGTTTTGCTTTCTGTGCCGCTCTTGTATTGTTCTGATAGCAATGAGATGTAGTAACTGTCCATGTTCATTGGGATGACTTTTTGCAGGTCAAAACCGTGCTTGCGTAACAGCTTAGAAACGCTCGCCTCTGTGAAGTGGTGCGCATGAATCGGTACATCCCAGGCCGCCCAATATTTACCATAATGCTCGGCATCATGACTCTCAGGGTTCGGAACCGCAATAATGAGGTGACCTCCAGGAAGTAGTCTTTCTTTGAAGCTTGAGAGCAATCCATTTAGATCATAAATGTGCTCCAATACATGCCACATCGTTATAACCTCTACGCCTTTTTCTACACCCTCGATGGAGGCGCTTACAGAACCGAAATATTGAGCAGCGGCACGAGCGTTATCGTTGATTTCCACACCGACCGCGTTTTTTCCGCTTTGTACCAATGTTTCTAAAAATTGGCCCGTACCACAACCGTAATCCAAAACAGTACCTTGTCCGGTAAACACGGCATTTACGTAGGAGAGTTTTCTTCTCAAATTAACGCCACGAAGCACTTGATATACTTGTCCGAATAGACTCTTGTTTTCGTTCGTATGGCTGATGTAATTTGGATTATCGTAATACGGTCCAATTTCATTTTCAACCACCCTTGGGCTGGTAAACAGATGTGAACATGCTGTACATTTCTGAACCGTGAACTCTTCCTTACTAGTAGAATAATCTACGGTACTTACTGCCTCTTCAAACGACGTTGCCTCACAAACAGGACAATGTTTCAACTCTTCTCTCATAGCGTAATTAGGTCCTGCCTTTTATCGTCCCATGTAAACCAGCAACACGTGAATATCGCTCTGACTTATTCCGCTAATACGGCTGGCCTGTGCAATTGTGGCTGGACGAATGGCATCTAACTTATCTCTTCCTTCAAAACTAAGGCCTTTTACCTTGTAGTAGTCAAAGTTTTCAGGGATTTCCTTATCGTTTAAGCGCTTCATCTTCGCGACGTTTTCCTCTTCGCGCGCAATGTAACCGCCGTACTTAATATCAATTTCTAGTTGTTCAACAACATCGTCTGTCCACCAAGATTCTCCCGAATAATACGGCTCAAAATTATCGAGCTTGATATTAGGTCGAGCTACCAGTTTGTTTGTCTTCGTTTTCTCCTTAGCCGGCTTTTCTTCTTGAGCGGTTAAGACTGTATTGATTTTATCTAACGGCAAACTCTTGTCTAGGGCTACTTTACCTAAACCAATGAGCTCAATTTTTTGCTCAAGCAATTTCTTTCTTTGCTCGCCGGCAAGGCCTATTTCATACCCCAACGAAGTCAATCGTAGGTCAGCATTATCTTGTCTTAAAAGCAATCTGTATTCAGCACGAGAGGTAAACATTCTATACGGTTCCTCGGTACCTTTTGTGATGAGATCATCAATCAATACTCCGATATACGCATCGTTTCTTCCTAGAATAAATGGTGACTCGCCGCGTACAGCACGAACTGCATTTACCCCGGCCATCAATCCTTGACAGGCAGCCTCTTCATAGCCCGTTGTACCGTTAATCTGACCCGCAAAGTACAAGCCGCTTACTAGCTTCGTTTCCAGTGTGTGCTTTAACTGCGTAGGAGGGAAGTAATCGTATTCAATAGCATAGCCTGGGCGGAAGAACTTCGCGTTTTCAAAGCCTCTTACTTTGTGTAGCGCTTCGTACTGTACCTCTACCGGCAAGCTTGTTGAGAATCCATTTACATATACCTCTACGGTGTTCCAACCCTCAGGTTCAACAAAAATTTGATGAGAGTTTTTCTCGGCAAATCGGTCGATTTTATCCTCAATAGAAGGACAATATCTCGGACCTGTACCTCGAATAGCCCCATTAAATAGGGGAGAACGATCAAACCCTTTTTTCAAGGTGTCGTGTACTTCTTGTGAAGTGTGGGTGATCCAACAGCTCCTTTGCTTCTCTAGTTTTGACTGACCCAAGAAACTGAATTGCCCAGGATCTTCATCACCAGGCTGTTCTTCCATGAGATTAAAATCGATAGTTCTACCATCAATTCTCGGTGGCGTACCCGTCTTCATTCTGCCTGCTTCAAAGCCTAATTGAATAAGCTCTTCTGTGATTCCAGTGCTTGCTCTTTCACCAGCTCTACCACCTCCAAAGTTTTGATCACCGACGTGGATCAAACCATTCATAAAAGTACCACTAGTAAGGACTACAGTATGTGCTTCAAAGGTCATTCCAAGGGCTGTTTTTACCCCATGAATGGTACCGTCGGATACTAGCATGCCAGTAACCATGTCTTGGAACATGCTCAAACCTTCAGTTTCTTCAAGCAGGTCTCTCCAATACTGTGCAAAGAGCATTCGGTCGCTTTGAACACGGGGGCTCCACATGGCAGGTCCTTTGCTTCTGTTCAGCATTCTAAACTGAATCATACTCTTGTCCGTAATGGTGCCTGAACCGCCTCCTAAAGCGTCTATCTCCCTGACTATCTGACCTTTAGCTACTCCACCCATCGCTGGATTACAGCTCATTTGGCCAATAGTCTGCATGTTCATCGTTATCAGTAGCACTTTAGCGCCCATCTTGGCAGCACAATAACTAGCCTCACAACCGGCATGACCGCCACCGACGACAATTACATCATATTTTTCATCTAGAACCATCTTACAGTAGGTCTAAAATTTCATTTTCTTTTGATCGCATTACCGCTTTCTCTTCGTCGGTTTTATCGCCAAATCCTATCAAATGAAGTATGCCATGGGCGACAACTCTATTTCGTTCTCTCTCCAAAGGCTCATCATTCTGTTTAGCGTTATCTTCTATTCTATCCTCACTAATAAACAGCTCACCAGATATCTTGTTTCGACGCGTGTAATCAAACGTAATAATGTCTGTATAATAATCGTGATTCAAGTGCTTTCTGTTTACTTCTAAAAGCTCTTCATCGTTCATCCAATGAATATAGATATCACCAAACCTCAGGTCTTGATATATATTTTCAAAAACTGATATGATATGTGCTTCTACAGGAATCAACTTACTTCTTTTTCAACACCGGCAAAGGTAAGTCGCTTACGGTATTGTTTGAAGGTTTAATTATAATCTCTGTCCCACTCTCAGAACTAGACTTGTCCCCAATATTAGCCTTACGCTCCTGTCCTTGTTCTTCCTTTTGAAATTCTGAATCAAAGCTTTCCCATAATCTGTTTTCGAATTCACTTTGACTCTCGTTCTCATTCGGAGTGCCAAATAGAAGTTGTCTTTTTAATTCTTCCAGTTTTTGAGATTGTAAACCATCGCCTAATTCCTTTAACCCATTTAGCTTATTATCTATTTCTTTTAGGAGTTCCTTGGTACCTTTTCCTTGTTCGCCTGGCATTTTTCCTTGTTCTGCCGGCTTTCTAGAAACACCTTTTTTACCTGGTTTTTTACCCTGACTCTTTCCAGATTCTGAGCTTGTCTTCTTTGAAGGTTTATTTCCTTTTTTGCCCTTACTCGGTTTACCGGTTTTACCCGGTCTACCTTTTTTACACTCCTTTTTAGAACTGGCTAAAGATTGTTTTTCGCTCTGTAGTATATCGTAAAGAACTGCATTTAGATCATTTAATGCAGTAACCATATAAGCGGTTTTCACTTCAATATTTTTAGAAAGTAAAAGAGCCGACTCTAACTCTTTGACTGCATTAGTAATAGATGTAGAAGCGTCATTTAACACCCTGCCTAGCATAGGATCAGTGATTAAAATAATCTCCAGAGAGTCTAAAATCTCTCGTTGAATGGTTAATAATGTTCTTTGCTCTCTGTAACGTGAACCTGATTGTATTGCTTTATTTACCTCTTGAACAACACTGGTTTTCCAAGAATTCTTAAGCATTCTTTTTAAGCGTTCAACGTTTTCTGATTGTATATCAACCGTAGATTCAGCTAATAACTGTTTTAATTTTTGAGCACTGTCTTTCGCTTGTTCTTCTCTTTGGCCACCACTTTTATCGAGTGATTTAAGTTTATCAAGCTCTTCTCTTAATTCTTCTTTGTCTGTAGTATTCAGTTCGTTGATGGATGTATTTATCACTGAATCTAGTGGCTCATTGGTTTCACGTGAAACCATTTCTAAGGCATTAATCAACTTCTGAATCTCCCATAGCTCATCCAATGCCTGCTCTATAACATCTAATCTCTCTTGCTCGGGCTCAGTATGATCTATGTTTTTATTCTCATCCAACTTTTTCTCAGATCGTTTCCTGAGTTCAAAAGGTTGTTTTCCTTTGATTTCTTGTTCCTTGGACTTTACATAAGACTTAAACTGTTGAACTTTTAATGTTGCATTTTGACTCAACTCAGATTCTAAAGATTGGTAAGACATCTGTGGTCTCTGTACAGTCCGTCTTGTGTGTTGATTTAAATTATCATAAGCCTCAATACTTACTTTAGTATCCTTCCATTCTACTGAAAATAACCCTACTCCCCGTATTACTTGTGATTCGATTAGAACTCTGTCTAGTCTAAAGTCATCCGTACACTTGATCACTAAAGAATCATAGTTGTTATCAATTATCTCAATATTTGGAGGAAAGTCCTGCGTTACTTGTACTGGTATCTGAAATGACTGATGTAAACCGCTAAACTCTAAAAACTTAGTTTTCGTTGTAATAATAGACTCGGCTAAGTTATTTTTTGTTTCACGTGAAACAACCGGTTCTAAATATTCAGTTAGTAAACCTTTAAAATTTACTGCTACAGAACTACCGCTAATAGCTTTTATAGTATCAGATAACCTGTAAGGTTGAATGTTTGTATAAGACGGTGATGTAATGAGAGCTGACCACGATGTAACAGATATTACAGAATCACAAACAATCCATAATTCTTTAACTAGTCTACCATTCTTTAAAACCTTGTGTTTAGAGTTCCTTATAACCACACTTGGTACTTCTGATATATCTAAGTTCCAATCGAGAAACTGCGATAAGTCCGGTTCAGTGTAAAACTTGGTTTGAATAGTATCTGGCAATATTTGTATATCCTCACTAGTTCGAAACTGTCCGGTAATCAACTCTTCGGTACTAATTTTTAGTGGTCTATAGAATAATAGTGTAACCAGAGTTAAAAGAGTAACACCTATAAGTATATAACGATAGGTCCAGTGATACTTTATCGTACTTATTAATAAACCTAACGTGGTTTTACTTTCTAATAAAGCTATACGATATGACCATTCTCCTATTTCACCTTTTTCACCTAGGTCTAAAGATTGGTTGAATCGACCCCCATCGTATTCCTTAACTACCTTCGCTAAATATTTATTCGAAAGAAAACGAACACCCAGACCTAGGAATAGGTAGCGCAGCGGATATATAAGAGCGGTTAACAGCGTCAATAATATATATATCTTACCTACCTGTTGTATTCTAAACAACCCTGGAATAAACCATAGGTTGATAGTCGTTATAAAAAGTGCTGTAATACCACTTAGAAAAATAGTTAATAAACTGAAATACAATGATTTACGTAAAAAAATACGTCTTACAAAGTCTTTTATTTCTATTCCTTCTTTCATGTCTTACCAGCTGTCGTACATCTAGTACTTTAACCTCTTATGATAACTACACTTTTCAAACAAAAGGTAAGCGTAAGAATCCGGCGATACTATTTTTCTCAGATCTAAATATAACGGCCAACGACTCTTTAGTTAAATACTTGAGTAAAGATTACTACGTAATTGTAATTCAAGAGTCAGAAGATGATTTTCTAATAAAACTAAATGGTGATAATTCACTAACACGTGGTATTACCGGACTTGCTTTATATAATCATATTGACAAGCAGATTGAACTCACAGGTATTGCTGCCTCAGGGTTAGAATGTATTCATGTCTGTTCTTGGGGAATGAATACACGTACACCTTGTATCAAACTTTATCCCTTGTTTCAAGGAAGTCTTAATGATCATTTAAGACTGGCACTTGGGGGTGTTAGTACTGTTTTTCCAGCATACAGTAAAGACCTCGATGCTCTCGAAATTTATAATAACATTAATAACGTGTACCCACCTTCAGGTATGTTATTAGGTTATTCTTATAGGTACCTAGAAAGTTTAAAAACACTTGATATACAAACTCAAATGTCGAGTTATGAAGGAATTTTAGATATACAAGTGCTTCATTAAGAACACGCTATCTTTCCAACTCTACGTTCATGTCTACCTCCTTCAAATTCATTAGCAAGGAAAGCAGTAAGAATTTCTTTAGCCTCTTCAGTACTCACAAAACGAGCAGGAATAGCAATAATATTTGCATTGTTATGTTGACGAGCTAATGCTGCAATTTCTGGCAACCAACATAAGGCACCACGAATATTTTGATACTTATTCACGGTCATATTAATTCCGTTACCAGAGCCACAAATAACCACACCAAGAGAACAAGTACCTTCAGATACTAGTGAAGCTACCTTGTGTCCATAATCAGGATAATCAACACTATCGCTAGAAAAAGGTCCTTGATCTAATACTTCCGCACCATGTGCTTCAAGCACTTTAACTAATTCCGCTTTTAATTCTACACCGGCGTGATCCGTCCCAATAGCAATCTTCATAATACTTGTTGTTTTTACAAAGGTCGTAATTGTTGTGTATAACCTAGTTGATTAATGTGAATAACCTATGAACAGGATTTTAAAACTCGACCTTGTATTATTCACATATTCTTTCAGATGGAAAATATATTTTAAAGAGCGGTTGATAGTTGTTGTTACTTCTTCAAAATCGCTCCACAGGAAAAGAATACATACTAACAGCTCTAGAATGAACTAGTCTTTAACAATCCATACTTCATATTATTAATTAACACTGTGAATAACACTAGTAAACTCTCTATAATAAAGTAATTAGACTACTTTAAAGCTAATAACAACTATTGATAAGTCATAAATCATAGGACAGTTGTAACAGAGTTATCACGGTTATCAACACACTATTACTATTACTATATTCTTTTAAAATGAATTCTATTATATATAAAGGTGATTGGATAATTAAAGGTTCTAAGGTTACCTATGAGAATCCTTGGATTAAAGTTAATCATCATGATGTCGTTACTCCAGGGGGAAGCGCTGGGATTTATGGAGAGGTTCACTTTAAAAATTTAGCTATTGGTATTTTACCAATCGATAAAGATGGTTACACCTGGCGTGTGGGTCAATTTAGATTTCCTTTGAATACTTACTCTTGGGAGATTCCTGAAGGTGGAGGTCCGCACGGTATTGATCCGTTAGAAAGTGCAAAGCGCGAGTTGTTAGAAGAAGTAGGATATACTGCAAAGAACTGGACGCCGCTTCTAGAGATGCATTTAAGTAATAGTGTAAGTAATGAAAAAGCCATTGTTTTTATAGCTGAAGATCTTACCGAAGGAAAGAGTCAACCTGAAGACACTGAAAATCTGACTGTTGAGAAGATTCATTTTTCAGAATTGTACCAGCAAGTGATGGATGGAATAATTACTGATGCAATTAGCGTTGCTGCAGTACTTAAATTATCAATTCTAAGACCTAGGTTATTAAAGACCTAAAAACGCCTTAAATCGCTTCATAACCACTTCTACAGCTCTTGAATTAGGATGTGTGCCATTCGATTCAAAGAAAGAATAATCTCGAAGCTCGTCATTGATAATTTCAAAACTTGGGAAATACACAGCATTAGGAGATGCTACGAGTTCTTCTATAGCTGTTCGTAAGATTGATTTTCCTAAGAAATTTTCTTGTAAACCAATTCTTGTGTAACGAACTGGGCTCACGGTGAAAATGATTTTTACATTTTCCGGCAGTTGCTGTAAAGTGTTTTGCCATTCAATCACTATTTCCTCTGTACGCAATAGGATTCGCTGGAAAAATTGTCCTGGTAACTTGTGGCAATTATTAACGAGCTGATTTTCTTTAAACCAAGCATGGGCAGTGCCTAGAGAAATAACCAATACAAGTTGCTTTCCAGGTTGATTTAGGTACTGCAGAATCTCACTTCTAACTTCATTTATAGATTCTTGTAGTGTAGAATCACTTTCATTTTGCCACTTATTAGCTGCATCCAGCTGATGAAAGACCCCTTGATGATTAAAAGCGGGCGATAATTCCTCATTGCAAAAAATCCAGCGCAGCTGTTTTGCGATGCTGATAGGATTAAAAGAAGTGCCTAGAGGATTGAATTGATACTCATATCCCCACTTATTGAGATAAGGATCGAGGTTACTAACAAAACAGCTACCGATACCTAAAAAAAAAGGGGGCGCAGAAAGTTCTTCTGTCCCCACTTTTACTGTTGTAATCATTTTTTAGATATTGAATTCGATGCCTTGTGCAAGTGGTAAATCTTTACCGTAGTTCAAGGTATTAGTTTGGCGGCGCATATAAGCTTTCCAAGCATCCGATCCACTTTCACGACCACCGCCAGTTTCTTTTTCTCCACCGAAGGCTCCACCAATTTCAGCTCCTGAGGTACCAATATTCACATTAGCGATACCACAATCTGATCCACTTTCACTCAAGAAAATATGTGCTTCTCTAACGTCACTAGTCATAATTGCACTGGACAAACCTTGCTTGACATCGTTTTGGATAGCGATGGCATTTTCAACTTCACCTTCATATTTCAATAGGTAAAGAATAGGGGCGAAGGTTTCTTTCTGAACACTTTCATAATCGTTTGAAGCCTCTACGATACAAGGTTGAACATAGAATCCTTCATCATAAATTCCACCTTCAAGTACTTCACCGCCGTAAAGCACTGTTCCACCTTCAGCTTGTACATTTTTGATGGTATTTAAGAAGGCATTCACTGCATCTTGATCAATAAGTGGTCCTACGTGGTTGCTTTCATCTAATGGATTACCAATTTTAATCTGACCGTACGCCTCAATCAATGCGTTCTTCACTTTATCATAAACGCTCTCGTGGATAATAAGTCTTCTGGTTGAGGTACATCTTTGACCACATGTTCCCACTGCACCAAACAACGCACCGGTAACAGTCATTTTTAAATCACAAGTAGGGGTGATGATGATGGCATTATTACCTCCTAGTTCTAGGATTGATTTTCCAAATCTTGAGGCAACTTGAGCACCAACTATTCTTCCCATTCGGGTTGAACCAGTCGCTGAGATTAGTGGCATTCTCTCGTCGTGAGTCATCCATTCACCTCGAGTGTAATCACCAGTGATGATCGAAGAAATTCCTTCTGGAAGGTTGTTTGCAGCGGCAACTTTATTCCAGATATGTTGGCAGGCAACGGCACATAATGGTGCTTTTTCACTGCCTTTCCAAACCACGGTATTACCACAAACCACGGCTAGTGCAAAATTCCAAGACCACACGGCAACAGGGAAATTGAAGGCAGAAATTACACCTACTACTCCAAGCGGATGCCACTGCTCCATCATGTGGTGGTCTGTTCTTTCACTTTTAATGGTAAGTCCATATAACTGGCGAGATAGACCTACTGCAAAATCGCAGATATCAATCATTTCTTGTACTTCACCAAGGCCTTCTTGGTAGCTTTTTCCCATTTCTAAAGAAACTAGGGCACCAAGTGCTGCCTTTTCTTTGCGAAGGGCATTTCCGAATTGGCGTATAAGCTCACCTCTTTTCGGAGCTGGCATTGTGCGGAGTGTTTTAAAAGCCTCAGATGCGGCAGTCACTACTGCATCGTATTGCTCTTTAGTTGTAATACTTACGCTACCTAGTTCAAGGTTATCAATAGGTGAGTTTGAGGTAATGGTATCACTACTTTCCATCCACTGCTGACCGGTTGAGGTTCCGTGGATAGTTCCAGTAAGATTTAAAGATTCTAAGATCTGAGAAGGTGTAAATGCTTCCATGTATTGGGTTATAGATTCCCTTTAAAAATACGATGAATAGCGCTGTAACCGGTTAGACTAAAAAAAGACTTTCTCAAAGGGTTTCGAACAACTCTACGAGTTACTTTTGTTATTTAGAATAAATCAAAATAAGATGCGATACCTCCTTTCCTTTCTTACTGGACTAGTTCTATTTTCTTGTGCTGCTCCAACCCAAGATACTGCTGATGATAAGATCAAAGTAGTTTGTACTACCAGTATTATGACGGATTGGGTAAGTAATGTTGCTTCAGATAAAATGGAAGTATTACCGCTACTAAAAGTAGGTATCGATCCTCACGTTTATAAGCCATCAAAAAAGGATCTCGACCTTTTGCGAGATGCAGATGTGATTGTTTATCACGGGCTTCATTTGGAAGGAAAAATTATTGAAGTGCTCGAGCACATGAATGATAAGCTCATCATTGATGCGGCAAAAAATTTCCCTGATGAATTAATCATTCGCGATCCAAATTTCCCAGCATCTACTGATCCTCATGCCTGGTTTGATAAAGCTCTAGCTCAGAACTCTATCAAGACAATCGTAGGTGAGCTTTCACAATTTTACTCTGAAGAAAGCGCCGGTTTATTGGAGAATATGGAATCTTATTTCACCGCAATGGATGAGGTTGCTGTTGAAGTAGATAGTATTATTTCTACCATTCCACAGGAGCAGCGATTAGTCATTACCACCCATGATGCATTGAGCTACTTTGCACGTCAATATGGTTTGCGCGTAAAAACATTGCAAGGCGCTTCTACGGTAAGTGAGTTTGGATTGAGAGAGATTACAGATTTGGTAGACTTCATCGTTGAAGCTAAAGTTCCAGCTATTTTCCTTGAAAATATTGTAAGTCCACAGGCCATGGAGAGTGTTCAACGCGGCTGTGCTTCAAAGGGGTTTGAAGTTGAAATTGGACCAGAATTATTAAGCGATTCGTTAGGAAGTGAGCAGGATCAAAATACCTACTTCAAGATGCTTATATTCAATGCAAAGACTATTGCTGAATACCTCAAATAATTGGATTTACTACTCAAATACCTCAGCTTAGAAGACCCGAACGTTCGTTATGTGGTCATCGCTATTGTGCTTCTTGGAGGCATGAGTGGTACAGTGGGTAGTTTTAATTTTCTACGGAAGAAAACCCTCGTAGGAGAGACCGTTGCGCACAGCATGTTGCCAGGAGTCTTGATAGCCTTTCTTTTAAGTGGTGTTAAGAATCCTGCGGTCATGATACTAGGTGCTGCCATTAGCGGTTGGATGAGTATCTGGGTGGTAGACTACATCACCCAACAAAGCAAGATTAAAGGCGATAGTGCCCTTGCAATCGTGTTGTCTAGTTTCTTTGGTTTAGGCATTGTCTTACTCACCATGATTCAATCAAGGTATGTTGGGAATCAAAGTGGGCTAGATCACTACATATTTGGAAATGCCGCGGCAATGACACCGGCGGACAGTATTGCTTTTGCAAGCGTTAGTCTAGTAGTTCTTGGATTAATCATAGCAAGCTATTGGAGTGTCAAAGCCATTATTTTTAATTCTGATTATGCCCAGAGCATTGGTATTAGTAGAAAGAAGATAGACACTCTTATTAGTATCATTACCATACTTACCATCAGTGTTGGTATTAAGGCTGTTGGTATTGTTATGATGAGCGCACTTTTGATCATACCACCAACAGCAGCTCGCTTTTGGACTGATCGATTGGTTCCCATGCTTATTATCAGCGGTGTTTTCGGTTCATTAGGAGGTTGGATAGGGGCGTTTGTAAGCTATTCCCAAACAAATATGCCTACAGGTCCCTGGACAATAGTAAGCGTAAGTATCATAGCTTTCATTTCGATGTTGTTTGCACCGCGTAAGGGTATTGTCTATCAGCGGTGGAACAAACTGTTGCTTCGCAGAAGAATTAACGAAGAAAACCTTCTGAAGGCTGCGGTTCAAAATGAAGTGCGCGGTAAAGGCAAGTTGTTTACTCGTGAATCTATTAATCAACGACAGTTTTTTGAACCAAACCTTTGGAACAGAACAGTTGGCCGCCTAAGCAGCAAAGGACTTATTCGTCCCGTTCATGGGGGATTTACCTTGAGTACAGCGGGTAGGAGTTACGGTGCGGACATTGACCGCCGCCACAAGATATGGGAGGTATATCTTCAGCGTCGAATGCAAATGAGTATCCATTTGGTGCACGACGAGGCAGAGACGATGGAACACTTCTTAACCCCAGAGATTGAAGAAGAGATTCTACGTGAGTTAGGGCTGTGTTCGAGGTTCAATCCGCTATTAGAGATTCATGAAATTATTCCAGATCCAGATCTAGTGTAATATGGATGCGATTTGGATTATCATAACCGGTTTTTTGGTGGCCTCCTCTACAGGAATGCTAGGGAATCTTTTGTTGTTACGTAAAATGAGCATGATGGGTGATGCGCTTTCTCACGCTGTGCTACCAGGAATAGTTATTGCCTATTTAATTAGCGGGTCTCGTGCATCACTCCCTTTGTTATTAGGAGCAATTATCATGGGGGTTTTAACTACGTTTTTGATCCAATTCTTTTCTTCTAAGGGGAAAATGCAGGGCGATGCTGCAATGGGTACGGTATTCACCTTCTTGTTCGCAGTAGGCGTCATTTTGGTTACTAAATACGCAGGACAGGCAGATATTGACGCCGATTGTGTGCTTCACGGCGAGCTCGCTTTTGTACCCCTGCAACAGACCACTCTATTTGGCCTTCGCGCTCCGAGTGCTGTATGGACGTTGTCTGTGCTTTTCATTTTTACTCAAGCGGTTTTTTGGCTTGGCTATAAAGGGTGGGTTCTCACCAGCTTCAATCCGGAATACGCAAAAAGTGTGGGCATAAGAACAACCCTTTGGCACTATGCATTAATGGCGGCTACTTCGGTGGCCACCGTGGTGAGCTTTGAAAGTGTAGGTGCTATTCTGGTCATTGCATTTTTGGTAGTACCTGCGGCAACAGCATACTTGCTCACAAAAGACCTGAGGTTTATGGTACTTTTTATTGTACTTCAGGGGTTACTGAGCGCTGTAGGAGGGTACTTTGTATCTGATCTATTGGAGGCTTCTATCAGCGGATCGATGGCGGTGGTAAGTTTCTTGTTGTTTGTACTTTCTTTTATTCTACAAAAGAAAAGAGGGCTAAAGTCCCCACTTTAACCCTCACTCGCTTAACACAAAAACACGTACGATAACTATATCGTCATATACGTTAGTGCAAAGCACGTGCCAAAAAACAAACCGAAGGGTTAAATAATGTTAAGAAATCAACAACGCTAGGTTTCTATACTACCAAGTCGCGTCTGGATAAGTACGTGCCAAGCTTTGCATTTCACCGAGAATGTAGCCAAGCTGTGCGCTGTGAATACCATAACGGCCGCCGGTCTGCATCCACAGTTCCGGTGACGGCATGATGAGGGTTGCCATTTTTAATACTTCCGCCACCTTCTTTATCCATTGCTCTTTGAACGAGACAAACGAGGGCAGCTCGTCTTTAAGAATTTCGAACACGGGGTGGTCTTCAAACAACTCACCGCTCCACATCCATAAATCGTCAACGCTTTTTTGAACCTTGTTATGGCTTTCTTCAGTTCCGTCTCCTAAGCGCACAACCCATTCTGCGCTCCATTGTGCTTGGTAGGAGATTTCCTTAATAGCCTTCTCAGCGATTCCCCTGAGCGCTTCGTTTTTGCAGCCCCTTAGCGCATCGTATAAGTAAAAGTTAAAGGTGTCAATGAAAAAGCTGCGAACCACGGAATCGCCCCAATGACCATTAGGTTGTTCAACGAGCAACGCGTTTTTGAATTGTAAATGATCGCGGAAGTACGCGAGGGTATCTTCTGTGGTATCACCGCCCTCTAATCGAGCCAATTCTTGGTAGAGCAATCGAGCCCTACCTATATGGTCTAATGCGGTATTAATGATGGCAATATCTTGTTCTAAGACAGGGCCGTTTGAACACCACTTGCTGAGCTGCTGCCCTAGGATGAGAGAATCGTCTGCTAAAAAGTAGAAGTATTCTTTGAGTGCTTCGTCTTTTGTAAAGTCGCGCTTGACGCCGTTTAACCAACCTCCTGCCATGGCCTACATGTGTTCGACATCATCAGGGATGTCATAGAAGGTGGGATGACGGTATACTTTATCGTCCGAAGGAGTAAACAAAGGATCTTTTTCGTCGGGCGAACTTGCCGTTATTTCCTCTGAAGGAACTACCCAGATACTAATACCCTCCGAACGTCTTGTGTAAACATCTCGTGCATTTTTGATAGCCATTTCGGCATCAGCAGCATGAAGACTTCCTACGTGTTTGTGGGACAGTCCATTCTTACTCCTGAGAAAAACTTCCCAAAGTTTCCAGTTAGATTCACTCATAGCGGTAACGGTTAATGGTTATGCGGCCGAAGCATCGTTAGAGGCACGATCTGCTTGCTTCTTAGCGTAAGCGTTTGCCGCTTCACGAACCCAAGCACCTTCTTCGTGTGCCTTTACATGATGTGCAATACGCTCTTTGTTACAAGGGCCGTTGCCCTTGATAACCTCATAAAATTCAGCCCAATTAATTTCACCGAAATCGTAGTGGCCACGTTCTTCGTTCCACTTTAAGTCGGCATCTGGAATAGTAAGGCCTAGATATTCTGCTTGCGGAACCGTTTTATCTACGAACTCTTGACGAAGGGTATCGTTGCTCTTGCGCTTGATTTTCCACTTCATGCTTTGCTCAGAATTTGGGCTATTGTCGTCAGAAGGACCAAACATCATCAGTGAAGGCCACCACCAACGGTTCAAACTTTCTTGAGCCATTGCTTTTTGTTCTGGTGTGCCTTGGGCCAATTTCATCACGACCTCATATCCTTGTCTTTGGTGGAAGCTTTCTTCCTTACAAATCTTCACCATGGCACGTGCATAAGGACCGTAAGAGGTTCTGGTTAGCATCACTTGGTTTTGGATGGCCGCGCCATCAACCAACCAACCGATGGTGCCCATATCTGCCCATGATGGAGTAGGATAATTAAAAATAGAGCTGTATTTCGCCTTGCCGCTCTGTAGGTCGGCAATCATTTTTTCTCTTGGCTCACCCAAGGTTTCGGCCGCAGAGTACAAGTAAAGTCCGTGGCCAGCCTCGTCTTGAACCTTTGCTAGCAAGATTAGCTTGGCACGAAGCGATGGTGCGCGAGTAATCCAATTGGCCTCAGGCTGCATACCAATGATTTCACTGTGTGCGTGCTGAGAGATTTGGCGGATAAGGGTTTTGCGGTACTTTTCAGGCATCCAGTCCTTAGGCTCGACCCTGTTTTCAGCGTCGACGTAAGCCTGGAATTTGTCCTCTAAAGAAACGTTGGTTCCCATATTCTGTGTATTTGGTTGCTTACAAAGTTAAAACACAACACGCTATCTTCTGTTATGGTTTAAAATTCGGGTTTACCTTTACCCTCCAAATTACGAAGCATGCTGAAGTTTTTTAAGAAAAAGAAAGAGGACAAGCCGTCATTGATGGCGGACACGAGCAAATCGACCGACACATCTTTCTACCCGCTAACCATCTCAGAAGTACGCAGAGAAACAGAAGAAGCAGTGAGCATTGCCTTTGATGTTCCTACAGAGCACCAGGAGAAGTTTACTTTCTTACCGGGCCAATACCTGACCCTAAAAACAACTATTGCAAACGAAGAGGTACGTAGATCGTACTCAATCTGTGCCGCGCCTAGCGACGGAGAGCTTCGTGTAGCTGTAAAAGAAATTGAAGGAGGAAAGTTTTCTACCCACGCCAACAGACACCTAGAGGCAGGAATGACCATTGAGTCGATGCCGCCTATGGGCAATTTCAAGTGGCAGCCTACTGAAGAACCATCACACGTAGTAGGATGGGCGGCAGGATCGGGAATTACACCGATTATGTCTATTGCTAAAACTGTTTTAGAGAGCGATTCAAGTAGCACTTTTACGCTATTCTATGGAAACAAAAACAGCAACAGTATCATCTTTAAAGATGCGTTTGAAGATTTAAAGAACACCTACGTTGATCGTCTAGAGGTTCACCACATCCTTAGCCGTGAGGACCAAGGGAGTGATGTTACTAAGGGCCGTATCGATGGAGAAAAAGTGAAAGCCTTCAACGAGAAGTTTTTTGAGGTAGGTGCAACAACAGCGCACTTTTTGTGTGGTCCGTTAGGAATGATAGAAAGCGTTACAGAGACCCTAGAATCTTTAGGTACACCAAAGGAGAAAATTCATTTTGAGCTGTTTAATACGACAGCTGCTGGAGCCGCCAAGAAAGAGGTGTCTTCTTCTGTTTCTGGCGCCTCTGCTGTTACAGTAATCCTTGACGGAGAGGAGACTCATTTTGAGGCTACAGGTAAGGAATTCATTCTAGACGCTGCGCTAGATGCGGGAGCAGATGTTCCTTATGCTTGTAAAGGTGCGGTTTGTTGTACTTGTCGCGCTAAGGTTCTGGAAGGTTCTGCGGAAATGGTTATGAACTATGCTTTGGTAGACGATGAGGTGAAGGACGGGTATATTTTGACCTGCCAGGCACACGCGACTAGCGACAAGGTAGTAGTAAGTTTCGATGAGTAAAAGCAGCCCAAGAAAGAACGGCGTGAGCGATGAACCTGGACCGTCGTTTCATGAAAAGAAGCCGAAAAACGCCAAGGACTACAACATTGGTAAAGGCGCTAAAAAGCGCATGAACAAGGCTAAAAAATACGGTACTGGCGGCCGTAAAAGGAAATAAAAAGCCCGGCTCACAAGCCGGGCTTTTTGTTTACTTGGTCCAAGTGTTGTTGGTGACGTCTATATCTAAGAGACGTTGGCTAGGGTCAATTCTGACTTCTATTACCTCCTTTCCGTTGGATGGAATTTTGAACTCGTAGCTCGGGTGTGTCCACGCCCAAGGAGTAAGCACATCGTACTTCGGATCCTTCTTCGCGCCATACATGCTTACTAGAGGAATGTTATAGTACTCTACCAAGCCTCCAGCATAAACCACTTCTATATCAAGCGGCATCGGGAATTTGCCTTTTCGTTCGAAGAGCACTGTGGTGCCGTTCATTACTGGGCTCACTTCTGATATGCTGTAATCAATAGATTTTACCTGATCCTTGTAATAGCTTAAGTACCAATCCAGCTCTAGGTCGCTTTCGCGCTCCATGATGCGCAGGAAGTCATAGGGGGTTGGGTGCTTGAATTGCCAAGCGTTCCAGTAGCGCTTCATACCACGGGCAAAAGCCTCTTCACCAATGATGTATTCGAGCTGATTCAAGAATAAAGCACCCGCGCTGTAGCTGTTGATACCATAGACCATATTGTAGTTGAAGTGGTCCGCAGGGGTGCTTAGCGGTTCTCTCAGGCCAGAGGTGTCGAGGTAAACATAGCTGCGGTAGGCGCGCAGATGTGGGTTTTCTACATT
>QQUU01000137.1 GCA_003385605.1 Bacteroidota bacterium | reverse complement strand
GAACCACTAGGGTATCTAAAGTACCTGTCCACGAAGGCGCAATGGTATCGATGACAGTCACGATAAACGAACAAGTATCGGTGTTTCCACTGAGGTCGTGGGCGAAGATCATGACGGTGTCTATACCAACGGTAAAGAAGGCACCGGAAGTATCTGTACGGGTGTAAAAGATGCTGTCGCTGTTGTCGGTGGCTGTTGGTGCGGTCCAGGTTAAATTGGCCCCACAGTTCATTGCATCTGCATACATCGTGGTGTCTAACGGACAGCTCGTGAAGCTTGGTGCAAGGGTATCTGCCACAGTTAACGTGAAGCTGCAAGAATCTAGGTTGCCTGCTGCATCCATAGCGTAAGTATAGATGTCGTAGGTGCCGATGGCGAACCAGGCGCCGCTGCTGTCTGAAGACCAGCTTGTGTCCACGCCACAGTTGTCGTACAGCGTCGGTGCAGCCCAGCTGTAGGCGGCTCCTGAAGTATCTAATGCGGTGTAAATGGTCGTATCTGTGCCGCACGTAATTTCCGGTGCAGTAAGGTCGACAATGGTGATTACTGCGAAGTCTGTATCGCTCTGGTTGCCGTCTGTACCAATCAGCATTATGGTGTCTGTACCAATCTGAGTACAGTTCCAAAGGGAATCGCTAACGCTCAACTCTAGAGTACAGTTATCGCTACTTGCGCTATCAACATCGGCCGGGGTGATGCTCGCTTGTCCTAAAGAATCGAGCGCAATGGTGATGTCTTTGGCATATACTGTTGGCGCTACGCCATCGCTATCGCTTACGGTGATAGAGGCAGTTCCCTCACAACCGATTGGATCTAACATGGTCACCGTGTAGGTACCGCTAGGAATGTTGCTGAGGTCTTCGGTGCTGGCTCCGTTGCTCCATTGGTAGGTCATTGGAAGCTGGCCGCTGTTTTGCGTGAGGTCGATCGATCCGTCAGCAGTACCTGGACAGCTCGCTGGTGTGCTTACTAGCGTTGCTGTAGGCAAGCCGTGAACGTTCGCCGCTACTCTCGGTGCCGTCCAACGACAGCCTGCGGCTGAAGTAACGCGCACGTCATAGATTGCTGTGTCAGTTAGTGAAGCAGTGGTGTACGTGGTTGACGTGGCACCGGTAAGGTTGGCCCAGCTGTTGGCAGCGAAGTTGCGCCATTGGTAGGTGACTGTTGCTCCCGTGGCAATTACCCCAAAGGTGGTGGTGTTTCCGGTACAGAGGTCTTTGTCCGTCGGTGCATAAGTGATGGTAAAGTCGATCGGCTCACTGAGCGTGATGTTGTTCCCTAATTCGGTTGAACAGCCCGAGGCGTCTGTTAGTACGATATCTAGGTAATGGCCTTCTTCGAGGTTTGAGATCGTTGCAACTCCGCCAGAAACAGTGGCTGTACCCGTGCCGCCTTGGTACGAAATCGGGTAGGTGCCGTCGGCGACGTTTTCAATGTTGAAGGTGATGCTTCCATCGCTCGCTCCACAGGCGGTTGGGTTGGTGCCGGCAAAATTGGCCACGGTTAAAGTACCGCCCTTGGTACCGCTTACTGCTACGCTTGACCCGCTGTGTCCAGGGGTGCTAAGAGCAACGGAGGTAGGGTTGGCTAATGGAGTGCTGCCGTCCATGCGAACATATACGGTGGTGTCCATTCTGCCGGTAGAATCTGTCGCGAGGATGAGTGAGGTCGTCCAGCCAGTAGTGCTTTCATTGCTGACTTGGTAGCCGCTTGGTGCGGTAAGGGTGAGTGCTCCAGAAAGGTTCCGCCCTTCTACCAAGAAACTCTGCGCGGCAGAAGCGGCAGCATCACAAGTAAAGAAGGGGCTTAAAGAAGCATAGGTGGTTAGCACTGGGAAAGAGGTGGTGACTTCTGTAGTCGGGAACCATGAGGTTGGGTTCGCGCCGGAAATTAGGTATGTTTTGTTACCAGCACCTGCACTACCTACGGAGAAGTCGATGCGGTTGGTGCTTGCATACCCTACGGTAACGCGCGAGCGTCCGTCGGTTCCGGTGGTGTTTGATGTGGTTGAGCTGTTGGTAAAGCGTCCGTTGCCAGCGCCCGAAGTCGTGTAGCTCAAAAAGCTCGAAGCTCCTAGGGCGTAGCTGCTGATGCCGTCAGATTCGAAGTATACCCCTGCAGGGCCAATACCGTCAAGGTCCCAAGCGCTGAGGTAAAAGTCACCAACACTGACTAGTACCGGTGCGGCAGATGTGCCGTCTTCGATGAAGGTGATGGAATAGTCGATGCTACCTGCAGCAGTCCACAGCACTTCTGGCGAGAAGTGGGCAGCGGTATTGCTGTTGGTGGTCGATGTATTGTCGAAATCGCTGATTAATGCATTGTTGATGGCTTCGATACGTACAATGGCGTCGTAGGAAGTGGCTCCTACGGTAACTACGTTGTCGTATACACAAGTTCCGCCGGCGGTCAGGGTGGGGTTGGCGGTCAACGGTGCGCTAAAGTCGAGGCTTTGGCCAGCTAGTGAAATGGTCTGTGCGGACAGTCCTACACCTAAGAGCACGGTGGCCAAGGAATAGAGTAACCTTTGTCTCATAAATTCTCGCTTGAAGACGTGTTTGTTTTGGGTCGTCTTTAAGGTACTAATTTACGCCCAACTGAGCGGCAATTAATCCGCAGAAAACCAAGTTGTTAACCAAAAATCACCACCTATTTGGGGGCCATTTTTTCGTGTAGCGGTTGTTTTCGAGGTATCTCAAAGTAGACACAGCTTAGGATGGAGATAAAGTTGGAAAGAGAATTGGTCAATTAAATTCAAAACGTGACTTTTGTCACGAAAATCAAGTTTAAGCACATGAAGGTCGACGAACGCCTATCTATCGCAGAGCTTAATGACATCTTTAGACCACTTCAACCGGAGCAGCGCATCACCGAACTGTACCGTCACTTCACGACCAATGACGTGATGTTGACCAGCTCGTTTGCCGCGACTTCTGCCTATTTGCTGCACCTTTTTTCAGTGTACCAGCCAGAGCAAGAAGTGTTATTTATCGATACCGGCTACCATTTCGAGGAGACCTTGATATACAAGGAATACCTGACTAAGGTGTACGGGTTGAAGACACGTGAGGTTCGTGCCGAGGCTTGGAAACACGAATTCACTACCAAGGACGAGACGTGGACCAAGGACCCAGACTATTGCTGTACCATTAATAAGGTAGAGCCGCTGGAGAAGTTGAAAGAGGAACACGAGATTTGGGTCAGCGGCTTGATGAGCTGGCAAAGTGACCGTCGCGCGACCTTAGATATATTCGAAGAGCGCGGTGGCGTGATCAAGTTCTATCCTTTGTTAGATGTCACCCGCGAGCAGCGTGAGGCCTATATTAAAGACCACTTGCTTCCGTTCCACCCATTGCAATCAAAGGGATATTTCAGCATTGGCTGCAAGCATTGTACACAGCCTGGAAAGGGCAGGGAAGGCCGTTGGAACAACAGCCCGAAGACAGAGTGTGGGTTGCATCTGTAATCTACAGCACCAGCTTCCCAGAATATTTAAAGCATGAAAAAACCCGCACCATTCAAAATGATGCGGGCATTCCAGTGTAAGCGAGCGAGGTTTATAGGCAGGATAAACAGGCTATAAAAACACCTGCCAGAACGGTTCACTCTACCGATTAAATATTGGAGTAGAACACCTTGGTATTTTCATCCACAGGTGCACACGGGTCGTACTTTGTGGGTACAGGTTCGTAGTTAATTACGCCGTCAGTAGCAGCCTCTTCAGAGGTGAAGTAACCAAGAAGTGTGAGCTCTTTGAGGGTTGTAAAGAAGTCGGCAGCAACTTTACCTTCTTGACGGTAACCAAATACTTTTTCACCAGGTTTTTGATTGGCTGCTTCATCATAGGCTTTCAAGAACTCTTCGCGCTCCATCTGAGTGGCTTCTTCGAAAGGACGGCCGATGGCCTTCTTGCCTTCGACAGCAATCTCTTTGATGCCGGCGTTGAGTTTCTCTTGCATGTCCGGGTAGTAGCAATCGCGGATCATCACGTCGATGAACGCGCCAATCTTTGCGTCGCGGGCGCCAGCGGTGGCCGTGCGGGGGATGATGGTCTCTGCAATAGCATCGAGCATCGCAAGGCGTAGTGGGCCAGCAGTTGTGGTATCCGGATCGAACGAGCAGCTCTCCAACAACACGGTTGGGGCTACGAGGGTACCTCCGATGGCCATGGCCATGCGTTGTACCATTTGTCTACGAGTCAATTTTTGTTGTTCCATTGCGCTGTAGATTAAAGGTTGCCTTTTTTCAATTCCTTCACGGCATGGTCGGCTGCACGGGCAGTCATCGCCATGTACGTAAGTGAAGGGTTCACACAAGAAGCCGAAGCCATTGCTGCACCGTCAGTCACAAAGACGTTCGGGGCATCCCAGACTTGGTTCCATTTGTTCAATACAGAATTCGAAGCATCTGTACCCATACGTGCAGTACCCATCTCGTGGATACCCATACCGAGGGCGTAATCGCTCTCCCAAGGGTAGACATCTTTGAATCCTGCCGCCTCGAGCATATCTACAGCATCCTGTGCCATATCTACACGCATTTTCTTCTCATTCTCTTTGAGTTCCGCATCAAACGAAAGTACAGGGAGTCCCCATTTATCCGTTTTCGTGCGGTCGAGTTCTATTTTGTTTTCGTGGTATGGGAGGACCTCACCAAAGGCGGTCATACCCATGGTCCATGGACCTGGTTTGCTGATAGCGTCTTTAAAATCGGCCCCAAGACCCATTTCACGAACACCGCGGCGCCAGTCACCACGAGAGGCAGAGCCTTGGTATCCGAAGCCGCGCAAGTAATCGCGCTTATCGCCATACCAGTTGCGGAACCTAGGGATGTAGAATCCAGTTGGGCGGCCACCGAAGTAGTACTTGTCCTGATCGCCTTCCCAAGTTCCAGAAGCACCTACGCGGAAGTGGTGGTCCATGAGGTTGTGCCCCAGCTCACCTGAGCTAGAACCTAATCCACCTTCCCATACATCGGTAGCACTGTTCATCAGTACCCATGTCGAGTTCAATGCAGAGGCATTCAAGAAGACAATCGGTGCAGTGAATTCATAGGTCATGTTGGTCTCGGCATCCAAGACTTCGACGCCTTTCACGCGCTTGTTGTCTTTGTCGTAGATGAGCTCTTTCACGATGCTGTGCGGACGCAGGGTCAAATTGCCCGTCGCCATAGCAGCAGGAAGAGTAGAAGCTTGTGTGCTGAAGTATCCGCCGTACGGACAACCCAACCAACATTTGTTTCTGTATTGACATCCAGCACGTCCTTTGTGCGGCACGGCGATGTTTGAAGTACGCCCGATAATAAGGCGACGCTTTTCGTCGAAGGCCTTGCGGATGCGGTCAGCAGCCGTCTGCTCTACACAGTTTAGCTCCATAGCATGCAAGTACACGCTGTCCGGCAATACGTCCATGTCCTCGTGTGAACCACTAAGACCGGCATGGCGCTCTACGTGCTCGTACCACGGGGCAAGATCGTCGTAGCCAATAGGCCAAGGTGTACCTACGCCTTCCTTCTCGTTTGCCAAGAAATCTTCGCGGTTCCAACGGTAGCTTTGGCGACCCCACATTAATGAACGGCCACCCACGTGGTACCCGCGGTACCAGTCGAAACGCTTTTTCTCTGTGTAGGGACAATCCTGATCGTCCACCCAAAACTGCGGGTTCAACTCATTCAAAGGATAATCTCTACGCAATACAGGGTTGCGGTCCTTTTGAGCGGTTGTTGGTTTTCCGCGGTGCGGGAATTCCCACGGATCCATGTTGGTCGT
This sequence comes from Bacteroidota bacterium, assembly GCA_003385605.1. GTDB lineage: Bacteria > Bacteroidota > Bacteroidia > Flavobacteriales > Schleiferiaceae > UBA10364. Next base: position 13,905 of record QQUU01000137.1, on the reverse strand, counting down.
GGTGTAGTCTTTAATGTGCTCTACGTTTCTACCGCGTTCGAGCATCAAGACCTTCAGGCCTTTTTCAGTCAGCTCCTTTGCCGCCCAGCCGCCGGAAATTCCGGAGCCGACAACAATCGCGTCATAGTGCATTTTATCTTCTGCCATTGTATCTGGGGTTATTGTATAAACTCATTATAGCTCTTTTGCATGCTTTCCTTAATAGGTTCAGCGAATACATATTCGAGCGCTACATAGCCGTCGAAACCTACCTTATCGATAGCTTCCATGACGGCGGGGTAATTAATTTCTTGGTTGTTCCAAGGCTCATTTCTTCCCGGCACGCCAGCCACGTGGTAATGGCCGTAGAAGTTATGATTTTCTTGGATGTTTTGGATGAGGTTGCCCTCCATAATCTGCATGTGGTAGATGTCGTACAGCAGTTTAAAGGATGGACTGGCCAATTCCTTCGCGAGTGCAATCCCCCAGCTGGACGAATCTGCCATATAGTCTGGGTGGTCGACGATGCTGTTAAATAGCTCCATCTGCAAGACTACACCGTGCTCTTCGGCGAGCTGGACCATCGGTCGTAGGGCACGCACTGCTTGCTGCAGCCCGTCCTCTTCGCTTAGTCCACGTCGGTTGCCGCTGAAGCAGATCAAATTTTGGTAGCCGGCCTTCGCCACGCGAGGAATCATCTCTGTATATCTCTGGTGTAGTACACTTTCAAATTCTTCGTGGATAAAGCCGTCCACTAGGTTGAGCTCGGCACCATTACACATCGAACTGTCCAGCCCGTGCTTTTTTAAATGGTGCCAATTTTCCGGTCCCACCAGATCAATAGCTTCAATGCCCTGATCGGCGAGCCACGGGCACAAATCTTCCCACTCCAGTTCAGATACGGTCCAGTGGCTCACACTGCGTTTGTATCCGAATGGGCGCGATGGGCCAGAACCCGCTAAGGTCTCCGAAGCATAGATGTGCGACGGTAGCGCAGTGGCTGCTGCAAGGCTCATCAAGGATTTTATGTGCGTTCTGCGATTCAAGCTCTAGGTAATTAAGCTTCTTGTTTGCCTCTCATGTAGAAGTGAATTCCTCCGAATATCACGATGAGGGCAATCGGTATATAAAGTGTGGTCTTGATAACGGCACGTCCGGCCTCTACCTCACTTAAGTTTGATATCAATCCGTCGTAGTAGCCGCCCATGATCTGGGTGTAGATGGAAACGGCGAACATTCCTGCGGCACCGATCACGGCCATACCTACGGCACCAGTTTTAGGTAAGTAGGTTGCCACAAAGCCAATCATTGTTGGCCAGAAGTAGGTTACACCTATACCGAAGATTACGGCACTTACAAAGAGCATGTTGCCGTCTACGGTGGCCATCATGTACAAACCGATGGTGGTGAATACGGCGCTAAACAGGAGCATACCTGTGGTGGAGAATCGGCTCACGACTGGAGCGGCCATACCGCGTCCAAGGGTCATGACCCCGGAGGTGATGAGCAGGATTAAGATGGCATTGTCGCTGACGCTGCGCAGCAGTACATCCACCCATTGGTTGATGAAAAGCTCCGAAGTAGCGGTCCCCAACATGGCAATGGTGATGATGATAAACAATGGGTTCAAGAGCGCACGGTACATTTCGCTGTCCGAAACGGAATTGGCCACGCGTTCTGTGACTGGGAACTCAAGGCGCTCCATTTGAATGGCATACCAGATGGTTGGGATCAACATCACCGCCATCATTAGCTGCCAATTCAGGCCTGCCTTCCCAAAAGCGAAGGCTACCAATGACCCAATAACGATACCTCCAGGGAACCAAAGGTGGAACTGGTTCAGCTTCGTGGTCTTCTCTTCAGGATAGATCGAAGCGACCAACGGGTTACATACTGCTTCCACCATACCGTTGGCTAGGCCAATTAAAAGGGTAGAGGTCCACAAGGTCCAAAAGCCCCCTGCGAAGATGGTGAGAAGGATGCCAGCGAAGTGGCCGAGATAGGCTAGGCGCATCAAATTCTTCATGCCGACCTTGTCCACAATGGCACCTCCAATGATCATGGAAACGGGGAATCCCCAGAATGCTGTGGCTGCGATACGACTGAGTTCGCTGGTATTTAATTGAAATTCTACTCCCAGATCGCCCAAAATCCCTGCGCGGATTCCGAAGCTTAAACTGGTTACCAAAAGACTTGCACAACTGGCTATAAATAGTGCACTTCTGTTAGACGCGTTAGTCATCGTTTCAAAGAGTGTTAGTGTTACAAGTGTCCAAGATACACTTTAGAACTTTACGATGTATGCAATTGTGACAAAAAGTCACGCAGTATTTTAGTGGGCTCCAAAGCCTCCCAAATTCAATGCCCTTGGGAGAAGTGTGTTTTGGACATTTATGGCTACTTTGCAATTCTAAACGCATCACATAACCTATGAAAGGCAGATTGAGAGCCGCGATGATTGGCGGCGGTCCAGGAAGTTTTATTGGCGGAGTTCACCGCATTGCTGCTCGTATGGACGGCGAATACGATTTGGTTGCCGGTGCCTTCTCGAGCAAACCTGAAAAGTGTTTGGAGACGGCACGCGAGCTCGGTATTTCCGAAGACAGAGCCTATGGGAGCTGGAAGGAATTGATCGAAAAGGAATTGGACCGTCCGGAAAATGAACGCGTTCAAGTCATCATGATTACCACGCCCAATCACGTGCACGCTGCACCAACTATTGCTGCCCTGGAAGCAGGCTACCACGTCGTTCTAGACAAGCCGCTTTGTACTTCCATGGAGGAGGCTCATGCCATTGCTGCGGCCGTTGAAAAAGCGTCAGGATTGTTCTGCCTTACACATACCTACACCGGTTATCCAATGGTGAAAGAGGCCAAGCACCAGATTGCTTCAGGCGCTCTTGGTAAGGTGCGTAAAATTTATGTCGAATACCCGCAAGGTTGGCTGTCGACTTTTTTGGAAAGCGAAGGTCAAACCCAAGCCGCATGGCGCACGGACCCCTCGAAATCGGGTAAAGTTGGTGCCATGGGCGATATTGGAACTCACGCCTTTAATCTAGCGGAATACGTTTCGGGTGAAACGATTACTGAAGTTTGTGCCCAGCTTAATATTGTTGTTGAGGGTCGCGCTTTGGATGATGATGGAGCTGTCATGTTCAAGACCGCTTCAGGCGCCACCGGAGTCTTGATGGCAACCCAAGTTGCTGCCGGTGAGGAGAACAACCTTAAAGTTCGCGTTTTCGGAGAGAAGGGTGGCCTATGCTGGGAACAGAAAGACAACAATACATTGACGATGATGCCGCTGGACGCACCGGTCCAAGTGTTGCGCACTGGAGGCCCCGGCACCTCAGAATTTAGCTTGGCCAACCACCGCGTACCTCCAGGTCACCCGGAGGGGTATCTCGAGGCCTTCGCCAACCTGTACAAAAACTTTGCAGCCCACGTGAAGGCGCAAGCAGCAGGAGAAAAACAAGATCCGAACTTAGATTATCCAGGTATTGAGGACGGCGTTCGCGGGATGAAATTCATCGAAGCGATCGTGGAAAACAATGCCGGAAACGAAAAATACACAGCACTATGAAAACGCTGAAAGGACCGGCCATTTTTGTGGCACAATTCGCCGACGACGTCGCCCCGTTCAACTCTTGGGAATCCATTTGTAAATGGGCGGCCGATTTGGGCTACAAAGGCATTCAAATCCCCTCTTGGGACGCTCGATTTATTGACCTCGAGAAGGTTGCGAGCAGCCAGGATGCTGCCGATGAATTAAAAGGAGTGGCTGCCGAGCACGGCATTGCCATCACGGAATTAAGCACCCACCTTCAGGGCCAGCTGGTCGCTGTACACCCGGCTTTTGACGCGCAGTTTGATGCTTTCGCCCCGGCTGAGGTACACGGCAATAGCAAAGCGCGCACTGAATGGGCCGTAAACCAAGTCAAGCTTGCAGGTACCGCCTCGCAGCGCCTCGGACTTTCTGCCCACCCAACATTCTCAGGGGCACTCGCCTGGCCGTATTTCTACCCGTGGCCACAACGCCCGGCTGGATTGGTGGAAGAAGCCTTCAAGGAATTGGGCCAGCGCTGGATGCCTATCCTGGGTCATTTTGAAGATTGTGGCGTAGACCTCGCCTACGAGATTCACCCGGGTGAAGACCTCCACGACGGCGCTACTTTCGAACGTTTTTTAGACGAAGTGGGCGGCCACAAGCGTGCCAATATGTTGTACGATCCTTCCCACCTTGTACTCCAAGGCATGGACTACCTCGGCTACATTGATTTGTACCACGAACGTATCAAAGCCTTCCACGTGAAGGACGCAGAATTTAACCCGGATGCAAGAACCGGAGCCTATGGCGGCTACCTCCCATGGGTAGAGCGTGCGGGCCGATTCCGTTCCGTAGGCGACGGCCAGATCGACTTCCCGGCCATCTTCGCCAAACTCGCCCAGTATGATTACGACGGATGGGCTGTTTTGGAGTGGGAGTGTTGCCTCAAAGATTCGGCTGCCGGTGCGCGCGAAGGTGCTGAGCTCATCGCAAACTGGATTATACCGGTCGCTTCGCGCGCCTTCGACGACTTCGCAGCTACGGGCGTAGATACTGCAGCTAACCGCAAAGCATTGGGCCTTGAGTAAAACTGTTCTCATCACTGGTGCCACTGGGATGGTGGGCAGCCATGTACTAAAATTGGCTTTGGCTTCTGACCAGGTCTCTAAAGTCATTGTCTATGGACGAAGCTCTGTAGATTTTAAGCACGAGAAGATGGAGGAATACCTCAGTCCTATTTTCACACAATTCCCCGTTGACCTCCTCGCTCACATGGGCGATGTGGACCACATCCTCTTTTGTGTAGGCGTCTACACGGGTGCCGTGCCACGCGATCTTTTTAGAGAGATTACGGTGGACTATCCGGTGGAATTGGCGCGGAAACATTTAGAGGCAAATCCAAAGGGATCCTTCTCCCTACTTTCTGGACAAGGTGCGGACCGTAGTGAGAAATCACGCATGATGTTTGCCGAGGACAAGGGCGCCGCAGAAAACCTGCTCAGCACCATGTATGCCGGTACCTTCTACACCTTCCGCCCAGGCTATATCTACCCTGTGGAGAAGCGTGTTGAACCGAACTTTAGCTACAAACTATCACGTAGTCTGTATCCTATTTTGAAGCCGTTATTGGGCACAAAATTTAGCATTACCTCGCACCAGCTCGCCGAAGGAATTTTCACTTCAGTGGTGCGTACCCCTGAACAAGAAATATTAGAAAATCACGAAATACTCAATTACATACACTCATGAAATACCCAATCCTAGGAGCTGTCGCTTTACTTGCCACAGCGTGCAATGCCCCAACTGAGGCGCCGGCTGAAACTGCTGAGGCAGTAATAGAACAAAAACACAACACCATCACCGAAGCTGAAATTGTAGACGGTTGGGAGCTGATGTTCGACGGGCAGTGTACCGGAAACTTTCGCAAGTACGGAGATACCGTAATCGGCAAGGCCTGGGTTATTGAAGACGAAGCTTTGCACCTGGATGCGAGCAACAAAGAAGATTGGCAGACCAACGGTGGTGGCGACATCGTCTACCAAGATTTCGACGGTTCGATCCGAGAGTTTGAAAACTTCCACTTCAAAGGCGAATGGAAAATCGCTGAGCGTGGAAATTCTGGTATCATTTATCTCATTCACGAGGATACCGATCAATACCCGTACTGCTGGATGACCGGTTTAGAGATGCAAGTACTAGATAACGGCACCGATTCCACAGAAGGCCACCCTGATGCCGCCATTTACAAACACCGCGCAGGAGATCTATACGACATCAATGCCGCTCCAGAGGGCGCTGCCAAGCTTGCCGGCGAATGGAATCAATTTGAAATCATCGTTCAAAACGGCCACTTGACGCAGATCCTCAATGGGGTAGTGACTGTGGACCGTCAGCTTTTTGACGACCAGTGGCGCACGGATGTAGCTGCTTCGAAATTCCACGAATGGGCCGGTTACGGAACGTATACTAAAGGAGGTATCGCTTTGCAAGACCACGGCGATAACGTCTGGTACCGCAACTTGAAGATCAAGAGCCTCGAGAGCGACGCTGCACAAGCAGAGGAAGCCGCTGAAGAGTAGCCATAGAAAAAATTAAGACCTACATCCAAGACCCGCTCGCAGAGCGGGTCTTGGTCTTTTAGCTACCTTAGCCTCATGGCCCAATACCATTCGAGCAAAGCAATTGTTTTAAGTGCCCTGAAATATGGGGATACTTCGCGTATTGTGCGCCTCTATACCGACCAGTTTGGGCTCATTTCCGTGCTCATTAATTCAGTCTCTTCGAAAAAGTCGGCAGTTCGTCCTTCGATGCTTTTGCCGCTCACCTTGCTCGACATTGTGCACACGCACAAAGGAGAAGGAAAGCTCGAGCGCATCAAAGAGGCAAAGATGGATTTGACCTATACGGCCATCCCATACGATCCGGTGCGCAATGCACTAGCCTTGTTTTTGGCAGAGCTCTTTGGAAAGGTACTGCGCGAGGAAACTGAGAACCGAGAGAAGTTCGATTTCGTACGCTCTTCGTGCTTGGCACTCGATACCTTGGAGAAAGTGCCTCCGGCCTTTCATCTGAGCATATGGGCGAAGCTCACCTTATATCTAGGCTTCTCTCCAGACATTCAAAAGGAGCAGAGCGGCAGCTTTTTTGATTTGCAGGACGGACTCTTTCTTGACCATCCCTCATTGCTTCATCCGTACCTCGATGAACACACTACGGCCTACCTTCTTGCAGCCATAAAATGGGACTTCAGTTCCGAGCTTCAAATTCCTAAACAAGGGCGCAGCGATTTGCTCGAAGGATTGCTCCGATTCATGAATATTCATTTGGACGGCTTTGGAAGCTTCAAAAGCCTCGAAGTGCTCGGGGAGATTTTTAGCTAAAAAGCGCCAAAAAAGGTCAAAATGGAACGAAAATTGGCCAAAAACGCTCGAAATTGGCCAAAAAAGAGCAAAAATCAGTCAAAATGGCATTTTGACAGAATTGGACAGATAATTGCTACTTTCATACTATAACTAATAGAATACATGCCCATGAATGCACAATTCCCAAAATGGTTGATTCCTGCCTTTGGAGCCTTCCTATTTATCCTTGTTTTTTCCTCGCGTCTCTTCGTTAAGATTGATGCTGGTGAGGCGGGTGTACAGTACGATCTGTTTACCGGTTTGAACGAGGACAAGGTGTACGGCCAAGGCTTGAAAGTAATCGCACCTTGGAATAAAATGTTCATCTACTCTACACGTATCCAAGAGGACCGCTCTGTTATGGAGGTGTTGAGTGCCAACGGTCTGACAATTCGCACTGAATTATCATACCGCTACCGCCCAATCCAAGAAAATATTGGTGTCTTGCACAATAATGTTGGTGAGAATTACCACGAGCGCATCGTCATCCCTGAGATTCGTTCTGCCACCCGTGAGGTTATTGGTAAATACCTTCCTGAAGAGCTTTACAGCTCAAAGCGTGATAGTATCCAAACAGAGATCTTTGATTTGGCTGCCACACGTATCGAGGAGAAAAACATTGCACTAGATGCTGTTTTGATCCGCGACGTAGGTCTGCCGGAAAAATTGAAGCAGGCGATCGAGCGTAAGCTTCAAGAAGAGCAGAGTGCTCTAGAATACGAATTCCGTTTGACACGTGCTGAAAAAGAAGCCGAGCGTCAACGCATTGAAGCGGAAGGTAAAGCTGCAGCGAACCGCATCTTGAGCCAGTCTTTGACGGACAAGGTATTGAGAGACAAAGGTATCGAAGCGACCCTTCGATTGGCAGAAAGCCCGAACTCAAAAGTGATTGTTGTTGGTGGCGGTGATGAAGGACTGCCTTTAATCCTAGGCAACAACTAATTTTCAGGATAAGAATTGAAATTAAAAGAGGTGGCTAATTGTGGTCACCTTTTTTTTATTTTAGTGCCAAACCATGATCAAATCCTTTTCCTAAGCGGCTACACTTGTAACACTAACACACGCTTACACATGGACTTGCACGTTGCAATTACTTCAGACCATCCCCTGTACTTTATCGGCTGGGGTGTAGTTCTGTTTATGATATTCTTCCCCATCTTTATTGGCAACAACGCGAGCATTCGCGTTCGTTCAAATTTTGAAAAAGGCTGGGCCTACCTTTTGCTCGCCTCATACTTTGCCATGACCGGCGTGAGCATGATACGCGGCGAGGCCTCTTGGGCCACAAGTTTACTGTGCCACATGTGTGGTTTCTCTCGTTTGTTAGCCATCGGCTATCTATTGAGCGGAAAACGCTGGATGGGAGAGATGGTCACCTTTATGGGGATTGCAGGCGGGCTTCAAAGTTTTATCACTCCAGAATTTACCCACGGCCTACACCCGGTGTACGTCTTTGATTATTACTTCAACCACGCTTCGATCATAGCGATCGGGTTCTACATCATCTTCGCCCACAAGCAGCCGCTGCAGAAAGGTGCTTGGTTGAGAACTTTCGGCCGCATTCAATTGCTCGCCCTCTTGGCTTTAGTGGTCAACCTGATTACCGGCGGGAATTACATGTATTTGATGGAGCCGCCTATCGTGGACAACCCACTGATTATTCAAAGCGAATCTTTCCCGTACATGCACGTGGTATTCTTCCAAGTATTCGCTGCAGTTCACTTCTTCTTGCTGCAGGTGGTACTCTCTAGGTTGAAAGTAAAGCGAACGCTCAGTTACTAACTCGTTCTAATTTTCACACATCCTTAAGCGCTAGGAGCGTAGAGTTGGTTTAAATTCGTGACTTATTCGCACAAAAAGTGCGTGTGAGAGTTAAACCTAGTACCCAAATACCTCTCTTAGTACAGATGAAAAGAATTACCCTACTGGTCTTCGGACTGTTTATGAGCCTTGGTCTCTTGGCGCAGCAGCCCGGTGGACGCGGTGGTTTCGACCCGACCAAACTACCTAAAATCGGCGTGATTGCCGGAACTCTTGTGGATGCCGAATCTGGCGAACCTTTGCCCTACGCTGCGGTAAAGATTACCCATAAAATGGACGCGAATATTGTAACCGGCGGTATGACCGATGCCAAAGGCCGATTCAAGGTGGAGCAAATCACCTTAGGTCCCAATGTTCTTGAATTTGCCTACGTGGGCTACAAGACCAAAACGCAAGAGGTGCGCTTGGGACGTGACGGAACGGAAAAAGACTTGGGCAAGATTGGACTTCAGAGTTCTGGAGTAGAACTTGAAGAAGTCGTAGTTGAAGCCGAGCGTCAATTCATGACTAATGAAATTGACCGTAAAGTATACGATCCTTCAAAGCTCATCCTTTCCAAGACCGGATCCGCGACAGACATCCTTGAAAATATCCCTGCTGTTGAGCTCGATTTAGATGGGAATATTACTCTTCGCGGTTCTTCCGCAGTGCGCATTATGATTGATGGTCGCCCTTCAAGATTTACAGGGGAAGATTTGAGCGCCTTGTTGCAGAGCTTACCGGCTAACAGCGTTGAGAAGATAGAAGTGATGACCAATCCATCGGCGAAATACGACCCAGACGGTACCGCCGGGATGATCAATATTGTCCTCAAAAAATCGGCACTACAAGGCCTAAACGGTTCTGTGAACAGTTCCTACAGCGGTGCTGACCGCGTGCGTGCCGGCATCAACCTAAACTACAAAGTAGACGACATTAACTTCTTCTTTAATGCAGGTCACAGCTCGGGCAAATACCCACGTACCTCGTGGGCGCGCAGAGACAACTTTTTGGGTGAAGATACCTTGAGCTTCTACCAAGAAGTAGACGGCTACGGCGGTCGCAATGGGAATAACATTAAGGCCGGCTTCGATTGGTCGCCAGGCACGAAGCATGTATTCACTGTACAGGGAACCTTGAACCAAGGCTTGCGTCCGCGCGTGAGCGATAACAATACAGATTGGACCACACCCTATTTGGACTACACGTTGGTCCAGTTTAGTGACCGTCAAGGCGAGCGCTGGAACAACAGTTTCGATGTGATTTACGACTACAAGCCGAGAAAAGGGGAAGAGCTGAATGCACGTTTATCGTACACGGATGGGAGTAGAAACGATGTGTTAGAATTTACCCAAGACACCCTACTGAATTCCATAAAGCTCCCTTCGGATAAATACCGTACCAACAGCTTTGGCGATCAGTGGGAGTTCAACGGCATCTTAGATTACACGAAGAAGTGGGACGACAACAGAAAGCTTGAGGCGGGCGCGAAGATTATCAGTCGTGAAGATTTAGACGGCTTTAACCGCACCAACATTGATATCTACAACGGCACGGAAACCTACTTGGCCAGCAGCGAGAATGAATTCTTGTACGGTGAAGACATTCTTGCCGTGTATACCAACTACGGTTTTAAAAAGGGACCGTGGGGCTTCCAGTTGGGCCTTCGTGCTGAGCAAGCGAACATTACGGCAACGCAGATTACCCAAGACAGCACCTTTTACAACAACTACTTCCAGGTATACCCGAGTGCATTTATCACCTACGAAATTGCTCGCGGCCGAGAATTGAATTTGAGCTATTCACGCAGGGTACAACGTCCTGGCGGACGACAGCTCAACCCGTTCATTGACTACAGCGATCCGTTCAACCTGCGCTCTGGGAACCCATACCTATTGCCGGCTTTCACGGGATCGTACGAGCTGGGCTATACCCACATCTTGAAGAAGGGAACTACGATGACTGCCAACGTGTACTTCCGCGACCGCAATAACTTGATCACGTGGTATTCAGAGGTGGACAGCAACGGGGTGAATTTGACCACATTCCAAAACCTGAACAGCGGCGAAGATGTAGGTCTAGACATGAATTTCCGCGGCCGATTAGGCAAGAAAGGCGGATTCTTCACCTTGGGAGGAAACTACTTCTACAGCCAAGTTTCTGGAGACATCAAAGGACAAGGTTGGGTCAACCAAGGGGGCGGCTACGGGCTGAACACCATGGTGAGTACTCCTCTTTGGAAAAATGCGAGCTTACAGATTATGGGGAACTACCGAAGCCGTCGAGTTATGGCGCAAGGTTTCGGAAAACCGTTCTACTTTATTGGTGGAGGCTTCAAGCAAGGCTTCATGGACGACCGCTTAAACCTCAGTGTGAACTGTCGAGACATCTTCAACACTATGGGGTGGAACTATGAAACAAGGGGCCCTGGCTTCTACTCAGAGGGCCAATTCCGCTGGATGAACCGCGTCGTAGAAGTAGGCTTGACCTACAACTTCGGTGAGGTACAGCGCAGACGTCGTCAGATGGACCGCGGCAGTCGCGGCGGCGGTGGCGGCATGGAAATGGAGATGTTCTAAAAGAAATAACACGGGAGCCCCGGCCTTTGGTCGGGGCTTTTTTTATCTTAAAGGTGTTAATCGTCATCCAATGAAAAAGCTGCTACTTCTCTTACTCCTTCCACTAGGCCTCTTCGCCAATACTCCGGCGAGCATCATGTCACCCACCGTCTACGACCTTACTGGAATCCTTGAACCAGGGCAAGAAGTGGTCAGCATGATTACCGACGAAGGGAAGTTGGCAGAATTTAAGCTTAACCCAGATAACAACTACCTCGTTATACCGACCTACGGAACGTTCTATTATGCCGCTGTAGCAGATAGCCTGGGTAACATGAGTTACCTCTACTTGGGTCCAAAGTCGGTAGTGGACGAGCCCTTGATTCAGGAACTCCCTGCAGGACCTACACCTGTTCAGGCAGGACTTAATGTAGCAGGAAAGGGAACGGCAATCTCATGGATTACCGGCTTATCGTGTTTTGGTATAGGAGCAGCCGTGGCAAACAATTCTTCGGATCCTTGGGCAGGGTTCACTTGGATTGTCGTAGGTGCTGTTGTGGCAGTGTACGGAACAATATGGTCTGTCATCTATGGTGCTTATAAAGGCGTTCAGACGTCGATGCGGAACAATAGTGATAGGTACATGCGCATGCAACTGGCGAATCAAGGCAGCAGTATGAGCTATGTCGTCGAACCCGTGGCGTTGGAATTAATTCCTGAGGAGTTAAGAGTACCCTTGCTTGTAGGTCAACGATAAGGTTAGAATTCCTCGTCGTAATTAACCCCTGTTTCTAGATCTGTGGTTGCTGTGTTACAGTCCACGTCAATGTCCAATTTTCCTTGAGGGCGCTCAAACGGGTCCATGCTAATACCCAACTCTGGGTTCGCATAGTTTTTCTTCATATAAACTCCCCAGATAGGCAGGGCAGAGGTGGCACCTTGACCGTAGTAAGTTCCCCAACCCCCACCGAAGTGTGCCGCACGGTCTTCACAGCCGGTCCAAACACCGGTGATCAGATTGGGAACTACGCCCATAAACCAAGCATCTGAGTTGTTCTGTGTGGTCCCGGTTTTACCAGCTATCTCGTTGGTGAATTCATACGGATATCCAGTCACTGCATTGTTGCGGTAGAACTTCTCGCCGTAGTTGTGACGAAGTCTTTGACCGGTTCCATCCTCTGTAACACCCATGAGGAGTTTAAGGATGGCGTAGGCGTCTTTTTCACCCATCACCTGGCGTGTTTCCGGAGTAAACTCTTCAAGTACCACACCGTTCTTATCCTCAATGCGTGTGATCATGATCGGTGAAACGTAGCGGCCCTTATTGGCGAAGGTGGTGTACGAACCGACCATCTCAAAAACGCTGAGGTCTACCGTTCCCAAGGCTATGGAAGGCACCTCAGGAATATCCCCGGTGATACCCATCTTGCGCGCAAGTTGAATCACTGGTCTCGGACCTATCTGTTTCATCAAGAAGGTGGTCACGGTATTCATCGAATTCGCCAGGGCGTGCTTTAAGGATTTGGTGCCGCCGTACTCGTCGTCAGAATTGGACGGACACCAATCTTCCAACAATCCGTATTCCCCTTTTTCGATACAAATCTTTGCATTCGGCACTTCCATACAAGGGCTGTAGTTCTTCTCAATGATGGCCGATGCGTAGACAAACGGCTTGAAGGTGGACCCTACTTGGCGCTTTCCTTGTTTGACGTGGTCGTATTTAAAATATTGGTAGTCGTTCCCGCCGACCCATGCTTTTACATAACCGGTCTGCGGCTCCATCGACATCATCCCCACCTGGTACAACCCTTTGTAGTACATGATGCTGTCTCGCGGACTCATGGTGGTGTCGATATCTCCGTTCCAACTAAATACAGTCATTGGAATGGGCGTATTGAACACCTGCTGAATGCTGTCCATCGATGCCCCGCGCTTTTTCATGCCGCGGTAACGCTGGGTGCGGCGCATGGCTTGGTCCACAATCTTCCGGACATTACCCGCAGGATCATCATCGAAGTAAAAGGGTCCGTATTTGCGGTCCTCCTTGATGATATCGAAGATGCGCTGCAGGTTGCTCATGTGCTCCTGCACGGCCTCCTCGGCGTTGCGCTGCATCTCAGCATTGATCGTAGTATAAATTTTTAGACCACCAGTATACAGGTCCAATTCATTTCCTGTGCGTTTCTCGTAGTCCTTAATCCACCCTTTCATGTAGCCTCGTAAGTACTCACGGAAGTACGGGGCCAGACCCGCAGTGTGGCTTTGCGGACGGAACTCTAGCTGTATGGGCAGTTCCTTCAAACTGTCCTTGGCCTCCACAGTAAGCAGGCCGTTTTTCACCATCTGGACAAAGACTTGGTCACGACGTTGCTTAGCACGCTCAGGGTAGCGACGTGGGTTGTACAGAGAAGGATTCTTTGCCATAGCCACCAATACCGCAGCCTCCTCTAACTGAAGGTCAATGGGTTTCTTATTGAAGTATACTCGGGCCGCTGAGTTGATCCCAACCGCTTGGTAGAGGAAGTCAAATTCGTTCAGGTACAAGGCGATAATCTCCTCCTTGGTGTACATTCTTTCGAGCTGGGCAGCAATGATCCATTCGCCTAATTTCTGACCAATACGCT
>QQUU01000047.1 GCA_003385605.1 Bacteroidota bacterium | reverse complement strand
ACACGGCAGTGTAAGAGCTGCTGTAGATTCATACAACAATGAGCGGAAATAAAAGCAATCAAGATCTCATCGTCGCAGGTCTATTTCGACTGGCTTGGTCCTTCCCCTTTATATTCGTTGGGCCGTCCCTTTATATCGGAAAAGGAACCAGTGGTGCATGGTATTGGACTGCGCTGTCTATTGCCATCATGCTTGTCGCTGTATTCCTTGCGGTGAGTGGTCTACGCAAGGTCATGAGTGGCTTCTTCGACGGTAAGTAATTAGATCTTAAATACCTGAGTAACCTGCGTTTTTGAACCTCGGGTTATTTTCAGGAAATAAGTACCCGCAGCGATGTACTCACCGGGCACCCATCGGAATTGGTAACGACGTCCTGTAATTATCTCCCTCGCTACGATACGTCCGTACATATCTCTTAATTCGAGCGAAATGTCTGTCGTATTATCGTCCGGCAGGAAGAAGATTAGATGGTCTGGAAATGGATTTGGATACACAGAAATCTCATTTCCTGGGTTTGAGCTCAAATAGAACCGGGCAAACTTCATATTCGGGATGCCGTATCCAATGCGCTCGTTCTTAGTGTAATAGTGCGAACTACTCACCTCCAAGGCTTTAATAACGTCTTGCGCCGTAGCACTGGGCGATGATTCCCATAGACAGGCAGCAGCTCCTGCAATAATTGGTGAACTAAAACTGGTTCCATTAGCTGGAGTAATAGTCCCATCAGGTCGATACACATAGGCACCTTCTCCCCTTGCACATACATTGGGTTTAATTCGACCATCGGTCGTATATCCGCGTGAACTAAAACCGCTGACGATTCCGAATTGGTTTACGGATCCTACGGTGAGAACGCTATCTGCATCTGCGGGCATAGTGAGTTTATTCCATGCTCCTCCTCCGGCATTACCGGCACTTGTAACTACGAGCATTCCAGTCCTCGCTGCAGCTACTGCACCCAATGAGATGATACTCGTACGTCCGTCGAGGTCATCAACTGTATAATTGTCATCAGGATTGTCAAATTCGCTATACCCCAGGGAGCTATTGATGATATCCGCACCTATGGAATCTGCATATTCTGCCCCAGCAATCCAATTGTACATCTCCTCTGGCGTTTCACTGAGCTCCTTCTCCGTCTTCACCAGTACATATTGTGCAAATGGTGCCGTACCAACAAAAACACCGTTTTTATCTGCAGCCATGGTACTGAGCACGGAGAATCCGTGCGAAGAACCTTGATAGACATTGGTCCCGCCTTCCACAAAGTTCCGCGTAGCTATGATTTGACTGTAATCGTTGAAGTCTACTGTATTTGCCCCTACAAATCCCGCATCTAATACTGCAATGACCATATCTGCACCTATATATCCAAGATTATGTAAACCTTCAACAAGTGTAATTTGATCGGCTTGATCGGCGGCTATACCGTGATCATTAACGGGATTAATTGAAGTGGTTGTGTACGTGTGACCGCTTACTGGTACAATCTCTTTTACAAAACTAAGTTCCGACAACGCAACCACCTCTTCAGCCGTGGCCTCTACGTATACACTATTTAACCATTTTGAATGCCGACCTTGATAAGAAACAATGTCTTCAATGGCTTCTAGTCGATCTAAGGATATGGGTAAATCCGAGCGTTTTACAGCAATATTTTGCTTTTCACGACGCAGTAATGCACGCTCTGAAAGAAATTCTTGTGGATGATCTAGTTGTTGGACGTTTTCTTTAGCAGTTAGAAAAACGCTGTAAGAATGGGCTTCCTGAGCTTGTACAGCGCTCAGAAACAGCAAATACGCTATGGCCACTCTTACATATGTCATCTTAATGGGCTATCGTTCCACTTCCTACTAATTCATCCTCCAAATACCACGCCGCAAATTGGCCCGGTGTTATGGCTTTTTCAGGTACATCAAACTCGATATATAGCGCGTCTTCCTTCTGATGCAAGGTAATATCCACCAAAGGTTGACGGTAACGTATACGTCCTCTATAACGAGCAGTTTGACCTATTTCGAGCCTTAAATCTTCGCGCACCCAGTGCACTTCGTGGTTACTTATCTTAAGTGCTGTTCTATACAAACCAGGGTGATCATCGCCTTGTCCCACATAAATGGCATTATACTCGGTATTGACTCCAAGGACAAAGAGTGGCTTTGGACTACCTCCAATGTTCAGTCCCTTGCGTTGGCCTACAGTGTAATAGTGTGCACCATTGTGGCGCCCCCGCTTCTTACCGTGCTTTGGATGGAAATCATACGGAGCTGCGGCCAATTCTAATGTATTTCTCTCGGCATCAAATAATTCTGCATCAGCAGGAATCTCCCACACATTGCCGGATTTAGGTTCTAATTTTTGCTGTAGGAAATCGGGCAAACGTACCTTTCCAATAAAGCACAATCCTTGGCTGTCTTTCTTCTCAGCCGTTGCCAAGCCTGCTTCAGCGGCAATCTCACGAACCTTAGCTTTTTGCAAATGTCCTATTGGGAACATTGCCTTGCTCAACTGCTGCTGATTCAGCTGACAGAGGAAGTAGCTCTGGTCTTTGTTCGGATCTAATCCACCTAATAATCGATGAACTTTTTGCCCGTCTTTCTCGATAGTTTCCTTGCGCACATAATGACCCGTAGCGACGTAATCCGCACCGATGGATATTGCGGTCTTTAAGAACAAATCAAATTTGATTTCACGGTTACACAGCACATCTGGATTCGGAGTCCTGCCCTTCTCGTATTCGCCAAACATATAATCGACAATACGCTTTTGGTAAGGGCCGCTCATATCAATGACTTGAAATGGAATACCGAGTTTGTCCGCAACAAGCATCGCATCATTGCTATCCTCAACCCACGGGCATTCATCGTGTATGGTAACACTTTCGTCTACCCAATTACGCATAAATAAACCGATGACTTTGTAACCCTGCTCCTTGAGCAAGTAAGCCGTAACAGAGGAATCTACCCCTCCACTAAGACCTACGACTACCGTAGTTTCAGCAATTGATTTACTCATCGTATTTGGTTTCACTTTCAAGTGTGCCGTACCTGTATAACTCTTTCAAGACCACCTTGTTCTCTTCGAAATAATACCAAGTACCGTGCTTTTTCCCGTTGTGATAGGGACCTTTCGCTATGAGTTTGCCTTCTTCATCAAAGAACTTACACTCACCCTCTAATTGGCCTTCTTCATAGGCACCTTTTGTCCGCATTGTGCCATTGTCCCATTTGCGGATCCAATTCCCGTTTTCCTCATCACCAACAAAGTCGATACGCTGACTAACCCTGCCGTTTTCCCAATAGGTCAACTGTTTGCCTTCAAGTACCCCCATTTTATAATCCTCGCGCTGCGTCAATACACCGCTTCTGGAGTAATACGTCCAAGTACTGTCTTTCAATTGCGCATTGTAAATCCCCTCAGCTTGAAGGACACCAGATCTGTGGTAAAGCTTCGCATAGCCCACGCCTGTTGTACCCCTGTAGGAGATTTCAGACATCTTACCGCCTTCTCTTTCAAAATAGTAGGTAAATGTGCCCACAGGTATATCGTTTTTGAACGTACCCGTATATCTGGTTTTACCGCTTTCATATTTCTTCACCCATTTGCCTTGTTTCTTGCCGGAGGCATCCGTAAAGTTCCCCTGCGCACACATAGACAGGCTAACAAGAGCAAAAAGCATTGTAAGGATCTTTTTCATATTGCAAATTTAGGCACTTACCACAAGTGAACAGGCAAGGATTGAATTAGTTCCACACCAAAATATACAGGACTGTAGGTGCCTCCTGGGAAGTATTTTTGTCTGAGGTTCATTTTGAGATTTGATAAGGGGCCAATTTTACATTCCACCTGTGCTCCAGGTGCAATCATCAGGCCAGAACCCACCTCTATTCCACCACCACCAGCAATACCAGAAGTCAGGTCCAAACCGTATCTAAACGTCTCACCGTTCTTAACAAATGCTGCACTGAACAACCCCTCTGCATAGGCGCCATAGCCGCCACTGGCCGCCCAGAACGTATGACCATAGGCGTCCAACGAATAGTTCTCATTGCTCCAGGCCTCAATGCCTAGTCCCATGGCTATACCTGACATAGGATTGTATGGATTACCGTTTCGATCTATACCGGGAGAACGCTGTTGTCCCACTCCTGCCAACACTTTTAAGGCTACCTCACGTGAATCATTATAAGTATAGTCTACTCCTTTTCTATGAAAACCTAAAGAGCTCTTAAAATCTATATGTCGGCTGTACGAAACAAACGGAATAGAAGCTTCATCACTTAATGCTGTCCATTGGCCTACGCTGAACTGATGACCACCTAGCTGAGTCCCAGCACTTACCATAGTGGATATTCCACCACCTGTGTACACACCGCCACCGCCGCCGGATCCTAGATGTGCACGGAAAAATAGGCGTTGTGAAGGGGTATTAAATCGTAACCCCATAGAGTAATTCATATAACCGTCAATATTGCCCAAGGCGCCTGCCCCTAATTGAAGTTCACCCCCAACGGTATGATTGGTGTTTAAATACTGCCCAACACGCACACCTGCATAGGCACTTTGCACCGGTTCACTGTTGCGGGAAGCATCTTCCGGACCCAAAAACCAAAGCCCCGTGACCAATTCAAAATAGGTGGGATAATACCTGTTATGGTCGCTATATTCTATTCGATAAGGCAATACATATGTGTAACCGATGGATATATGATTCGAAGTAATAGCTCCTGAAGGAAAATTAATGTGATTGTAGGCTACATCCACAGTCCCGTGTTTGCTCTTAATAGACATACCCGCATACCCACGGTACATTAATCCATCGCCGTCCGGGGCACCTGCACCTCCTCCTGAGGCTATAGATCCGCCTACATGAGCGAATACCCATGGACGTAAATATTGATAAACACCTCCTGTAAATCCGAAGGCATAGAAACCACCATAATTACCCAAAATGGCACTTTGGGTCTCTAACCCCCCAGATATCGCGGTTTTTGTCTTGGTATAATCCTTAACTAACTCAAAGCGCTGGGTTACCCACATCATATCATTAGATGGTTCCAACGGCTCAAACATAAGAGTCATGGAAGTCCCCTGACCCATAACGTATTGATGAGCTACAACGAAAAATAGGAGCAACAACCTGCGCATCAGAATTGGGTATTAAAAGGAATATTAAAGGTCATGCCCAATTGCCACCCGTAAGCAGGGAATGCCTGAGAGGAATATACGTTGTAGATACCTCGAGCTGTAACATCCCAATAATCGTTTACAGGTATTTCAAAACCCGCATTGACAAAAGCTAGCGCGGCAGCGCCCCATAGGTTAATTCCACCCCCTGCTCCGGCGCCCACCTGCGTCTCGATAAACCAAATATTTGGCTGAAGGCGCAAGCCGAATAAACCTTCTGCATAGGCACCTCTGCCGTCTGTAAAGGCCCAGTAACTCTCCCCCCGCAGCTGGACCATACCTTTTCTGTACAGTCGGAAAGCTATGCCCAGGTTTGAGAAGCCGTCTTCGCCGAGATACGTTCTGACCCCATTCTCAATGCTTAGATCCATGGGTAAATAGCCCATTTCGTTTTGAGTACTTGTGAAATTAAAATCGGTACCCAAATGAAGGCCGATAAATGAAAAGTAGAACGGTCCGTCCAAGCTTTTTAAAATTCCAGCGCTTCCGCCAATAAAGTATTGGTTGTGGTGGTATTGTACCTCACCTCCGGCACCATAGAGCAATCCACCGCCAGCAGGTGCTCGACCACCGCCGCCGGTACCAAAATTCACCTCGGTTAACAACCGCCATGCTCCAAACTGCTCCCAAAGGCCATAGCCGCCATAAACGTCCATATATCCGCCTAAATCAGTCACCGCAGCAGTTAAGTACACACTTTGATAGGTCCTGTTCTGGAAGGAACGTCCACCTACCCCAATGAAGCCAATGTTGCTGTTTCTTTCATTATGCGAACTGAATACTGTATTTGTAAAAAGTTGGGTGTGAAATGGATTAAGCCCTTTTCGATTAAAATCTATCTGTTTATTGAGGCTAAAATAGGCGCTTGACCCAGTGATTACTCCCGTACTCACGTAACTGTATTGTGCACCCACGCCCAATGTGTAATCACCAAACTGTCTGTCTAATGAAGCAGCTGGTGTGATAAACCAACCGGAACCGTCATTACTTTCAGCACCTCCACCTGTGGTATACATCAACCGAGGATGAAAAGACCACTTATCTATAAGCGGCAACCTAGCGCCGGCATGGTATCCGAAGGTGTAGTATCCAGCGCGAATGCCAACGGCGGCGTTATTTAGTCGAATGCCACCATATACAGGTAAAGAGGGATGGTGAATGCTCACACCAGTGCCCACAAAGCCAATGGGCCCTTTGGGTGCTTCATCTACAGTGAGGTAGTCAAAGTTTATAGACGTCAATTGCGCAAATCCCTGAATCGAGCCCATTATTAGGCAAAGAATGGATAATTTTGCCGAGATGAGAAATCTATTACGCATTGTATTGGTAGGCTTTTGCTGGTTGGTTAGTACGCAAGTTAACGCACAATCGCTTTCTGACTCTACAGAGGTTTCTGAAATCGTAGTTTTTACCACACGAGGGATTAACGCTTCTGGCGCTCGCTATCATATCGACGGTTGTCGCTACCTGAAAAACGGTCAGATTCACATTGACGAACGCATAGCTCTACAGAGGGGACTATTGCCTTGTAGTGTCTGCCTTCCTGAGCGTACATCGGACCTGCCCTACTTGAGAGAGAAGAAAGTCGTTAAAAAGAAAGAAGTTTTTAGAAAGTGTGGATTTAAAACCGCTAGTGGCGCCAAGTGTGAAAGAGAAGCTTTAGCTGATAGCCGGTATTGCGAATTGCATAAAACAAGATCCAAAAAGAAAAAGCGCTGACGTATTTAAAGAAAAAGCCCCCGGATTTCTCCGAGGGCTTTTCTAATTGTTGGCGATCCGGACGAGACTCGAACTCGCGACCCCAAGCGTGACAGGCTTGTATTCTAACCAACTGAACTACCGGACCGTGCTTCAATTGCGGTTGCAAATGTAACGGCTATTTTCATTTTTGCAATAGTTAGGACTCAAAAATTTGAAAAAAACTTGGTGCTCAAACTAGGGTCAGTGACGCTCTTTATTGAACTAGTTACTTTTCAACATATTAGAGTATTGTATCTCTTTTCCTATCTAACATTGGACGGTGTCGATGCTCTGAAAGGATGTTAAGAATCTTTCGTCTGAAGACTTTCTTAGCTCCTTAAAGCTTCTTAGGTTTGAGCAAACATCTAACTATGAAGGTAGCACTCATTCTTGCCGGTGGTAAAGGAACTCGTCTTGCACAAGTCAGAGACGATATTCCCAAGCCTATGATGCCCGTTCTCGGCAAGCCTATCCTTGAGTATCAAATCAACCTTCTAAAAGACCACGGCTTTACTGATGTCTGGCTCATTGTTAACCATTTATATCATCACATTGAAGACCATTTCGGAAAGGGAGAAGCCTTTGGAATACGTATACACTATTACGTCGAACCAACTCCGTTAGGAACTGTAGGTGGTGTAAAAGCCCTACAAGAGCATTTGACGGAGCCGTTCATTGTCCTCTACGGTGATGTAATGATGAACATGGATTTACATCGACTTTTTGCCTTCCACCAAGCGAAGGGTGCGGATGCTACGTTAGTCGTTCACCCGAATGATCATCCTTACGATAGTGATTTGCTCGATGTTGATGAAAACGACAAGGTATGTGCCTTTTATGCGAAGCCGCACCCTGAAGGGTTAGTTTACAGGAATCTAGTTAATGCAGCGGCCTATGTTTTCAATCCCGTGGTTTTAGAGCATCTTGAAGAAGGCGTTAAAGCCGATTTTGGCAAAGACATCTTCCCTACCCTTCACGAAAGATTAAATGTCTTTGCCTATAATACACCTGAGTATCTCAAAGACATGGGAACTCCAGACCGATTGGAAAAAGTAGAGCATGCCATTTCCTCTGGAAAGGTTGCTGCGCGAAACTTAAACAGGCCACAAAAATGTGTATACCTCGATCGTGATGGTGTAATCAATATAGATACTGATCTCATTCACAGACCTGAGGATTTTGAATTGTACCCTTACGCAGCTGATTGTATCAAGAAGTTGAACAAGCTTGGTTATCTCGTAGTTGTGGTCACAAATCAAAGCGTTATCGCACGCGGGTTGTGTTCTATCGAAGAATTGGGCAACATTCATAAAAAGATGGAGACTCAATTGGGTGAGCAAGGCGCCTTTGTTGAGGCCATTTACTTCTGCCCACACCACCCGCACGGCGGTTTTGAAGGTGAAGTTCCAGAATACAAAATACCTTGTGAATGCCGTAAACCTTCGCCAGGTATGCTATTAGCAGCAAAGGAAAGGTTCAATATCGATTTAGCGCAAAGCTTTCTCGTCGGTGATTCACCAAGAGACATCGAAGCCGGTCAGAATGCTGGAGTAACCACCATTCGAGTTAAGACAGGGCATGGATTAAAGCCGCATACTGCTGTACCTGATCACTACGTAGATTCACTTATAGAGGCCGTTGCTCTCATCGAAGCACAAGGCTAATCTTTTAGGACTGATTCAAATTCCTTTTGAAATAGGATCCCTACACCTTGTGTATACGGACCCGAATTTTGCATGAGAGGATCGTTACGATTGCTTCTGTTGAACGCTCTGAGTTTGATTCTTCCGTCCTTAGTCAATGAGTATATCACCTCCGTATCACCAAGTAAAAGTGTCGACGCGCCGGTTTGACCAATTGGAATATCTAAAGAAGAATTTATGCTCAATCTACCGTCAAGGAAGTCTTTTCCTAGACCGAGATTCAAATTATTCTGGGTCGTCCCTAATACCTCATAGGGGTTAGTACCACTTGTATAGTCCAATTCTAAGTCGACATATGAACCAATTCCTGCGGCCAACCAACTTCCAAATTCACTAACGAGTAATTCCGATGTGTTTCTACTTACAGAACCACTAAAGTCAAAGCCCTCCTGTACCGCTAAATCTTGCTGGTAGAATTCACCCAAGAGCAGCAATGAAAATGCTTGATAATTCATGGCATCCTCGCTTAAAAAGTGCCTTTGAAGTTCCTCCAAATAACTTGCTGGCGCATTTGGCAAATCCACTGTGAACGCAATGTCAGGATTCATCAAGGCGCCGCTAAGGTTAATGATCAAATCAACATTGACATTCTCGTTGTTGTAATTCGCATTTGAAACCAAGCCTTGCAGGTCGGTGGAAAGAGAGTATTTCGCGTCAATATTTACTTGTGCCTCATAGAGGTCTCCACTCCATAAAATGGTGCCGCCAGGAATGATCTCAAATGGCTTGTTAATGATGTTCTGTAGAGTAAACAAATAATCGCCCGAAACCAGTGTATATAAGCCGTATAACTCGAGACTTTCGTCTTCTAATATTTTAAGACGCATATTACCACTTCCGCGAGCCTTGATTACATCTCCTAATACTTCATCAAGTACGAGCTCCACATCAGCATCTGGCGTTGCCTCAATGGCGATATCTGTCGTAAAGTATTCCAGCTCTTGAACAAAAACACTATCCGCAGTAGGCAGTCCAGCATCACTAAAACGAATGTAGCTCGGCATTTCAACCGCGGTTGGGTTATCCAGAGGGATCTTAAAGTTGGTACCGTCTTTTGTGGCTACGGCAAGGTCTAAATGCAATTGTTCCAAGGGTCCTTCTAAGACGAGATCCCCCTCCACTACTGCCGTACCGTAAAAGTAGCCGTCGATATTCCTGCTTAAATCAACCGCACGTATACTATCACTGTGAAGTTTTAGATCAAATACTAGACTGTCGAACTGATTGTGATGAATACCACCAAAGACTATTGCCGCTGTGCTGTCTTTCGGCGCATAGAATTTAGCAGTGTCTAGGGTGATTTCATCCTCTGAAATGACCAATTCTATAGGCTCAGCGGCACTTAACTCAGCTCCAACAATAGGCACTATGAAATGACCGTCGGTCATAGTAAACGCACCATTCAACGTATATGCTTCCAAAGGGCCATACCATTCTA
Organism: Bacteroidota bacterium; assembly: GCA_003385605.1. Classification (GTDB taxonomy): domain Bacteria; phylum Bacteroidota; class Bacteroidia; order Flavobacteriales; family Schleiferiaceae; genus UBA10364. The sequence continues at coordinate 10,279 of QQUU01000047.1, read as the reverse complement.
AACCACCTTGAAGTGTACCACTGAATTCATCTAAAACCCCATTAAAAAGGGGGTTAAAAGGATCGACAGCAAATTCATCTATGCTCGCTCTTACATCAACATCACGGGTTGTAAAATCGTAGTCCCCACTAAAGGAAAAGGAACTGGATGTACCTTGGCGTAATTGGCCGAATGCACTTAAACGTGTTAAGTCTTCAACTTCGGCATTCGCCGTGAACCGACCGTATTGATAACTATTCAATCCAAAATCGTCAACCTCAATCTGTCCTTTTATAAACGGTCGGAAGAATGAATCTTTCAACTTTAATTGTGCATTCCATGTCCCAGAAAACAAGGCCTCTGGCGTACGGAATAGGTAATTGACCACTTTTGAATTAAAACCTTCTAGACCGAGCTCAATCTCAGGAGCGTCGGTATCAAATAGTTGACCATCAAGCACGAAGCTACCGTCTTCGCCAGCGAGAATTAAAGAATCCACATTTAATTGCGCATTTTGCCATTGCAGGTGGGCAGTATCTAATAGTGCGAACTGCGATTCCCCAATGTTGAAAGCTGCAGCAGTAATACTTGCCTTTCCGCTGAGTAGAGATCCTTCAACATTCATATTACTCGGGATAGAATCTTCTACAACACCTGAGAACTGGATTCTCTTTGGCCCAACAATTCCGTTCGAACTGAGGTTCACCTTCGCAAATTTCCAAGTGTCAAATTTCAGTTTGTCAGCCTTCAGCGTAGTGTTATGTACATCTTGTGTTTGGGAAGCGGCCAAGACGATATCCTTTCCACTATTGTTTTCATAGGTCGCTTCGGGAATGAACATGGTAGTAGACCACATCTTACGCGCACCGTTATACTTTCCAAATATGTGTGTATCCTCACTGATGAAGATGTCAAGGTGTATGAGATCGGAAAGCCAACCCACATTACCCGCTTGAATATCAAATTTAAATGCCGCTTGCGGCCATTGTTCCTCCTTTTGAACAATGATATCTTGGAATACATGGGAGGCAACCTTCTGGAAATCAGTGAAATCCCAATTCCCATTAACTGAAAAATCAAGTACATCACTTGATAACACAAGGCTTCGACTCTTAGCACCTAGAACATGAGTTAAGGATAATTCTCTAAGGAAAATAACGTCTTCAGGACGCATTAATACAACATCTTGAAGTAAAACAGAACCTAATCCTTCATCCGTAAAATTGATGTTTGCTGTAGCTGTTAATCGCTGTCCTGTATCAAGTGGATCAACTAATCCTAAATCGAGTGCGTTCACTTGCCCTGAGATACTATTGAGCGTTCCTACCCGACTGTACATCAATTCGATATCGCAATTTGGATCAAGCGAGCTGAGCCAAAGTGAGTCTTTATCTTTCCGGTGTTCAAAGCGTGCATTCAACCCCTTAATCTTCATGCCGTTGGAACGAATTTCTGGAAGAGCCGCTAAAATTTCAAAGTCGTCCCCATCGATTACAGCGCCTAAATTGGGTAAAATGCTCATCTGAGCTTTGGCAGATTCAACAGGTCCAAGCGCTATCTCGTTACTTGATAGTATTCCTCGAACTGGATCGTTTTGACTTTCGCTGGAGAGTTCCCAACGGTTGTTTTTATCCGTTAAAACTGTTGACCAAGAAAATTCAGAAAAATCCGTTTTTACATCAATTTTGGCATTTTTTGGACTGAAAACGTCAAAAACAGGCTCAAAACCTTTAAAAATTGGCCAATTATAGAATTCACGACTCAGGTCTAAATCCGTACTTATCCTGTAGGAAACTGACTCCTCATGAGTCAATGTTGAGCGCATTGAGTAACTAGAATTTCCTCCTAGTATTTGACCCGAGACTTCGGAATCGTAGAATAAACCGTTAAACGAAAATTCACATGCCTGCAAAACAGGCTCGTACTCTTCCATACCCATTGAAGCCAATTCAATTGAGGTATCTGTTTGAATTGATCCCTCCAAAAACAAGGAATCCACAAAACCGCTCACACCGCCGTAGGTTTTAGCTATTCCGTCAGAATTGAATACATAATCTAATTGAATTCGACCATTTGAAGATTTGCTGATGTTTTTGGCTCCCCCTTCGAACTGAATACCATTAATCACCGCAAGAAGAGATACCTCCTCTACGCTCAATTCGTCATCAAGGACCACATTCCCACTTTCACCATTGATAGTCCAGGAGATATCATTGCTGGTGCTACCATAGATTGAATCAATATAAATCGCACCTATGGTTGCTTGAAATAATTGTCCAGCATTATCTGAGTCTGAATTGAAGGTACTAATGAAGCCCTTGACCCGTTCGCCATCTATGGGTGAATGCAGTTCGCATTGATTCACAAGAATGGTTCGAACGCCGATATGAGAGGACCAGAATACATCGTTGAACTCAATACTCTTGACCGTAAACAAGGCACTGTCCTTAAAATTCACCGTAGTTGGCCCGAAATAAAATGAGCTAGGGAACTGATAATCAAAGCCTGAAAAATCAATAGATAGTTCTCTATCTGCCAATGAAGGTGCCACGTAACCGTCGAATAGCCACTTTTGGAAAGGTCTTGAATTCAAAGTAACAGTGGCTGTTAAGGCCAATATCAAAAGGACGGAAAAAGCCGACATCAAGGTATAGTACCGCCAAGTTTTCAGGCGATTTTGCTGTACTTTTGACTCATTCATGAACAACACTCCTTACATATTGGCAATTGAAAGTAGTTGCGACGATACCTCCGCTGCAGTGCTGCATGGAAATAGTGTGTTGTCCAACGAAGTAGCTTCTCAAGCAGTGCATACGGCGTATGGTGGTGTCGTTCCTGAATTGGCTTCACGGGCGCATCAACAGAACATAGTACCTGTGATTGACCGTGCTTTAAAGGTAGCAAATATCGAACCTTCACAGCTAAATGCCATCGCTTTTACTAACGGTCCAGGCTTAATGGGTTCGTTACTCGTAGGAACGTCATTTGCAAAGAGTCTAGCCATGACTTTGAATGTTCCTTTGATTCCTGTGCATCATATGCATGCACACATTCTAGCACATTTGATCGAAGATGCCCACCGGACGCCTATCGGTTTCCCATTTCTGTGCCTTACGGTAAGTGGAGGTCATACCCAACTTGTCGAAGTTCATAGTCCTAAAGACATGCGTATTCTTGGTGAAACCATAGATGATGCAGTGGGAGAAGCCTTCGATAAAGCCGCTAAAATCATAGGTTTACCCTACCCCGGAGGTCCACACATAGACCGCTTGGCGAAAGAAGGGAATCCTAAATTCATGGAATTCGGTCGTCCGCAAGTGGAAGGTTACAACTTCAGTTTCTCAGGCATGAAGACTAGTTTCTTGTATGCGCTTCAAAAAAGAGTACAACAGGATCCTGATTTTGTTGAACAGCACAGGGCAGACATTTGTGCGAGCTATCAGAATGCTTTGTTGGATGTACTATTTAAAAAACTTGAGATGGCCATTAAAGCCACCGGTTGCCAACATGTGGCTATTGCTGGTGGTGTTAGCGCGAACTCCGAATTGAGGAAAAGGCTCACATCATTGGGTGAACGCGATGGTTTAAACACCTATATACCTCCCTTTCAGTATACTACAGACAATGCAGCTATGATCGGCATTGCCGGCTACTACAAATATCTCGCAGGGGAATCGTCCGATTTAAGCATCTCTGCATCCGCAAAAGTTAAGTTCTAATGCAGCTCTTTCTAGGACATATTAATGGTAATGAATTTCAGCTCGATGCAGCAGAAGTTCAGCATTGTGTTAAAGTTCTCAGGAAATCTATAGGTGATCGTATTGACTTTATCACAGGCGATGGAAATCTTTATCAAGGTGAAATATCATTCACCTCTAAATCAAAGGTTTATGGTTCGTTTAATAAAGTGAAATCCAATTTTGGAACAGTCCCTTATTCCTTGACCATAGCGATCGCTCCCACGAAAAATATGGACCGTATCGAGCTGTTTGTAGAAAAGGCTGTTGAAATGGGAATAGACACAATTGTACCTATAATTTGTCACCATAGTGAGCGTAAGATTATTAAGGAGGATCGACTGCGTAAAATAGTTCTCAGCGCAACCAAGCAGAGTTTAAAAGGAAAGCTACCTCAAGTACAGTCGGCTTTATCATTTAAGGAATTCATCGCTCAAGAACATTCCAACCTGTTAATAGCCCATTGTGAAAATGGTCATAAATCGTCGTTGAAAGAAGTTCTTGATGCCAATGTAGCAACAACTATCATGATTGGTCCTGAAGGTGACTTTTCTCCGGCTGAGATACAATTGGCATTAGATGCTGGCGCTAGGCCAATTCATCTGGGCTCGAGCCGTCTTCGTACCGAAACTGCTGGCCTTGTTGCCGTGTCGACGGTGTATCAAGAGTTGGGTTAACTTCTTCGAAGTCCAACGCTCGCTCGTAGGGATGCTTCCAATCGTCCCAAGGAACCTCCTCCTCTAAAATTGGCTTCTGGTCTTTAAGTGACTCAATAGGTTCAATCTTTCGAAACCAGATTGCGATCAAGAACCCTACTACTGCCCCACTCAAATGCCCTTCATAACTAATGGACGGATCGTGAGGCAACACTCCCCAAACAAAGCTGCCGTATAAGAACACCATGAGCATACTCTGTGCCAGCAGGCGTATATGTAACCGTAGTACACCACTAAAGAATACAAATGCTACTAAAGCATACAGCCAAGCACTGGCGCCGATATGAACATTTGGACGACCTATGAACCATAAAATAATGCCAGGTGCTAGTAAACTTATGACCCACACCTTATCGAATACCTTCGGGAAACTGTAACGAATCAAGGCGCCAACAAAAAACAAACTAATAGTATTGCTCGTAATGTGATTCAAATCTCCATGCAACCAGGGAAAAGTAAGAGGTCCGTACCAACTTCCTAAGTTTCCTGGAATTAATCCATAAGCGCTGAGTGAGTTGCCAGAAGCATGCTCGAAAGCAAAGATGAGCCATGCCGTAAGTACCCATAAACCAGGCCATAAGAACAGACCCTTGTGAATTCCATATTTACTCCATTCCGACATAGCGAAAAGATAGTTACTTTCGAGTTATGAAACCGCTTGCAGAACAGCTTCGACCACAGACATTGGACCAATATTTAGGCCAAGAACACCTCGTAGGTCAAAATGGCGCATTGCGCCGAAGCTTAGACATCGGAAGATTACCCTCCATCGTCCTCTGGGGACCCCCAGGAGTTGGGAAAACAACACTTGCGTTGCTCTTAGCCAAAGAACTAGAAGCGCCTTTGTATCAACTAAGCGCTGTGAGTGCTGGTGTCAAAGATGTACGTGAAGTGCTCGCAACAGCGGAAAAAAAGAGCCTTTTTGACAGCAAGCGCCCCATCCTATTTATCGATGAGATTCATCGTTTTAACAAAGGCCAACAAGATAGTCTGCTCCACGCTGTTGAACGGGGTTGGATCACGCTTATCGGTGCCACTACAGAGAATCCGTCTTTTGAAATCAATGCAGCATTGCTTTCTAGGATGCAGGTGTATGTGTTGAATTCACATTCAAAAGAGGATCTGACTAAGATGATTGACCTGGCGAATGCAACTGATTTTGCCACACAGAATGACCTTAAGATTACAGCGCACGACTTCTTGATTCGCCAAAGTATGGGCGATGCCAGGAAGCTTTATAACCTTGTAGAGTTGTGTTTTCAGCAAGGTCAGGCGGGTGTTCCTATTGATGAGGAGTTCGCGCAGAATGTTCTAACTAACGCTCAAATTCGTTATGACAAAGGTGGAGATGAGCATTACAATGTCATTTCAGCCTTTATCAAATCCATCAGAGGCTCCGATCCACAAGCTGCGGTATACTACCTCGCTCGGATGATAGAAGGTGGTGAAGATGTGAAGTTTATTGCGCGTAGATTGATCATTTCGGCAGCGGAAGATATTGGTCTTGCCAATCCAAATGCATTAATGCTCGCGAACGAAACCTTTAGTGCAGTAGAGCGTGTCGGCTGGCCTGAGAGCAGAATTATCTTGAGCCAGTGTACCATCTATTTGGCAACTTCGCCAAAATCAAACAGTGCTTACACTGCCATTGGCAAGGCACAAAAATTGGTTCAACAAACGGGGAACCTCGAAGTCCCAGATCATCTTAAAAATGCTTCGAGTGCACTTGCAAAGGATTTAGGTCACGGCAAAGGGTATCTATACCCTCACGATCACTCAGGAGGCTTCGTTGCGCAAGAATACTTGCCAAAAGACATTCAAGGAAGTGTATTGTGGTCGCCGGCTGCCAACGCTAAGGAACAGCAGATCAGCGCAAAGCAAAAGGCCATGTGGAAAGATAAATACGAAGGCTAGCGCAGTCGAACCTCAGTACGTCTGTTGAGTGCTCTCCCCTCCTCTGTATCGTTAGTGGCTACCGGTTTATCCATCCCTTCGCCTTGGGCTTTTAATCTACCTGATTCAATTCCGCTATCAATCAACCATTGTAGTACAGCCGTCGCACGGTCTTCACTGAGTTTTTGATTATAGCTCCTTCCACCCTGATTATCTGTGTGACCAATAATGGTCGCATTGAGACTAGGATTATCTAATAAAAGTTTCTTCAACAGTCTCAATTCTTGCTCACTGGCCGCAAGCAATTCGCTTTTATCAGTATCAAACAAAAGGTTTCTTAAAACAAATGAATCTGCTGATTTCAGTGGAGTGAGTGGTAATTCATAAAGCGTAGAATTATCTGCTAACTCTACTTTTGAAACGATAGCGGAATACGGCAAATAGCCCTTCTTATAGGCACTCACGCGTAGGGCAGTGCTGCCGTCATGCATCGCTCTAACGAGACCTGTATTCTTCGAGCTGGTTCCCGTATATACCTCTTTTTCATCTAAACCTTTAAGTTTCACGTTGGCCAAACCTAGGGGAATTCGAGTGGCGGAATGAACGACAACAAAATCCTTGAAGAGTCGCTGCTCAGGCTTCATTTTTTCCGGAAGCGCGAATTCATATAAGTCCATCTCAGCCATAGCATCTTGCTCCGGAACGATGTCTTTGCCCCTATTAGAGCTTAAATATCCATGCGTTCCAGCTGCATTAACCACTAAAGAGAATTCATCTCCGAAACTATTCAACGGAAAACCCAAGTTTTCAGGTTCCGACCAAGTAGAGTCAGAAAGCCTTCTGGCCATGAAGAAATCGGACCCTCCAATAGATGGACTTCGTTCTGAGACAAAGTATAATGTTGTTCCGTCAAAGTGTATGAATGGACTGCGCTCACGGCCCGATGAGTTTACCTCAGAAGGCAATTTCTCTACTCTCGACCAAATGCCTTCATCGTCCTTGTAGGCTACCATGATGTCTAAATCATCTGCTTGACTGTGAGAGCCTCGGACAAAATAGAGGGTTGTGCCATCCGGTCCCAAGGTTGGCTGGCTCTCCCAGCGCTTGGTATTTATATTCCCTGGGAGCAATTCCGGGAACCCCCAACCTTTCACTGGATCGAAATAGCTGTAGTACAAATCACAACTCCCTACACCGTCTGGTCTGTTACAAGCGGTGAATACCATGTACTCTCCATCCGCGCTTATGCTTGAAGCACCTTCGTTCAATCGAGTGTTTACGCGCCCTAATACAGGTTTCGACCTACTCTCCCAGCCTGCACCTGAGCGCTCGGCAACGAATAGGTTTTCGTCCGTCGGAGCACCGTCTTGCACCATACGTGCAGTAAACAACAACTTCCTATCGTCTCCTGTAGGTGAAGGAAAATACTCCATTTTCTCATCGCTAAAAACAAGCTTTACCACTTCTAAAGGGGCACCTAATGCCATGTATTCTTCATACTTCCTTTTGGTGAATTTCAGGTTTTCTAATGCCAATTCTGAAGCCCGAAACCGTTCCTTCGACATCCGAGCATTCTTCATGTATAGTTGATAAGAATCAATGGCTAGATCAAATTCGCCCGCATACTTGTAAACAATACTCTTCTTCAAATGGATGCTAGAAAGCTCTTGAATCTGGAGCGCTCTATCATAGTACTCTATTGCCTGGAGAATATCACCTTCTTTAAACCGGCGATCACCAGCAAAAATCAAAGGTTGGTAATAGGTATTACCGCCTTTCTTAATGGCTTTTTCTAAATGTACCCAACCCTTATCTGTATCATTTTGCTTAAAAGCTTCTTTAGCCTTTTGAAAATTAGCGATGGCCGATTTGCTTTGTCCACTTGTGGAAAAGCTCATCATAATAACTAGGAGAAATAGGTACAGGAATCGGCCCATTAAAAGTATTTTTGTTCTTCTACGAAGATATCTCATACCCATTGAAAACGACGAGAATTGTATTAACTGGTGCACCAGCAACAGGAAAAACCACTGTAAGTCAAGCATTAGAAGAGCTGGGACACCAAGTTTTTCACGAGCAGGCACGTGAAATTATCAGCGACAGCCTGGAAAAAGGCAGTGATATACTTCCTTGGAAAGACCTAATGGGCTTCACCGATGTGGTGTGGAACTTGCGGAATGAGCAATACGATAACGCCATGTTAGGAACTAAAAGTTTTTACGACCGCACCGTTCTCGATTCGTATGCCTACCTTTTAAAAGGCAATGTTGCACCATTGGATCGTTGGGTAAAGGACATGAATGAACGTCGCTTTGATAAGGTCTTTTTGCTTCCAGTATGGCCCGAAATACACGCATTGGATAGTGAACGTATGGAAACGCTCGAAGACTGTATGGAGGTAGAGAAGTTCATTGTAGATGCTTACGAAGAATTAGGCTATGAACTCGTAGTAGTACCCAAAATCCCTGTAAAAGAGCGCGTTGCCTTCATTTTAGATAGGCTATGATAGACAAAGCAAGGGCGGTATTAAAAAAGTATTGGGGCTACGATGATTTCCGAGGACTACAAGGAGAAATCATTACCTCGACACTGTCTGGAAAGGATACCATTGGACTCTTGCCTACGGGAGGTGGTAAATCTATCTGCTACCAAGTACCGGGAATCATCTACCCAGGAACCACACTAGTCATATCTCCTCTTGTTGCATTGATGGAGGACCAACATAACGGATTGGTCCAGCGGGGAATCAAAAGTTACCACTTCAAAGGCTCTTATTCGGTCCGAAAGCTTGATGAAGCATTCAGAAACCTCAGGTATGGAAAATACAAATTCGCCTTCCTCGCTCCAGAAAGATTGTCGAACCCACTGTTTCTCGAATACCTGGGCAATGCTGATATTTCACTGATTGCTATTGACGAAGCACACTGTATTTCGCAATGGGGGTTTGATTTTCGACCGTCCTACTTAAATATTCACAAAGTCAAGGAAATACTTCCTGATACCCCTACTATAGCCTTAACGGCCTCTGCCACACCTCGCGTAAAGGTGGATTTACTTCAAGAGTTGCGCATTCCCGATGCTAAGGTTTTTGAAGGATCGGTTCGTAGAGACAACTTAATTCTTCACCGACACTTCACGCCTAATAAAGAGAAGCAATTGTTACGGCTCATAGCGAAACTTGAAGGCACGGGAATTATTTATGCAAAAACTCGACGAAGCTGTGAAGGGCTTAGTAACCTACTCTCCAATGAAGGTTTTGCTAGTTGTTTTTACCACGCGGGAGTAGATGACAACATTAAAATCAAGAACCAAGCTGCGTGGATTGCCAATGAGGTCAAAGTAATGGTGGCTACGACTGCTTTTGGTATGGGAATAGATAAAGGTGACGTGAGCTGGGTTGTACACTGGGATGTTCCCGATACCTTGGAGGGGTACTATCAAGAAATCGGACGTGCAGGAAGAAATGGTGATAGAAGCCATACACATTTGCTTTACAATCAATATGATTTCGAGCGGTTAAACAAAAGCATCGAAGAATTACCTGATATTCAAGCCGTAGAGACTTTTTATAAATCGTTTTGCAGCAAGCATCAAATAGCAATAGGTAGTGGACTAGAAGAAAAGATTGAATTCAATATTGTTGATCTAGCCAAAAGATTTGATTTACCCATTCCGAAGTTGCTAAACTTCATTAAGCTGATACAGCAACGAGGTTATTGGCAATTCATTGAATCTGCTTTTACTGTTCCTAAAATCAAATTTACCTCTACTCCTGAAAACTGGAATGGCCTTACTCAAGAATCAAAAGAAGTTCTCGTGGCCCTCTATAGAATGTATCCACTCGCTGTTGATGGACCCGTTAGATTCGATCGAAAACGTTTGGCTGCAATGGCTATGCTAACCCCTTCTGATTTTGATAAGTTGTTACTCTCGTTTCAAACTAAAGGGTTGATA
>QQUU01000111.1 GCA_003385605.1 Bacteroidota bacterium | reverse complement strand
TGATCTTCTCATCGACGATCTTACGTTCTGACTCTTAACCATTTTTCCGGTTACGAGTCCGCAGCCATTGTTACCGTTAGGAGTGCAAACTCCAGTGGTAGCAATGGTTTTTTCAATGGAAACTTGGTTGCAGTGTGTAAGAGTATTCACCGCATAATGAGATACGCGAACGAGATATCTGCAATGAAAGCAGCGAGCGAAACGACGCAAGGCGTCACCTTGGCATGGGCCGTCCTAAGCCAGAACCAGACCACCGGCAAGTCCGAAGTCGTGAAGATCACAGGCCATGAAGAGGCCGATGCATACGTTCAAAACAACCCCGATCTGTACTACAAGTCTGGCCCGTTTGTAGTCTGAGGCTTAAGACTGTCTTTCTGGTTGGGTCAACTTAGATTGCTAATTTACAGGTGCTGAAAAAACCTGATGAATTCTTCTGCAATCTCGTCCTGGGTGGTGCTTGTCTACCACGTAGATCAGGACGCACACGCAGCTCATTTTCCCACCTTCGATAAGGCTGAAGACTTCGCTAATGACGTGAGGGTCGCCAGTAATCTCTGCGTCAGTGAACCGCTGCCTATCACTGCTACAAACGATCTAAGGCTAGCAATCTAAAAGCAAATTTGATATTAATAAGAGCATGCTATCTTATGTGTAGCATGTTTTTTTATGCCGTGGCAGTAGTTCTTAGCGTATCTGTTCCAGAGGCTCTACATACAAAGTGGAAAGAGTCTGAAGTAAGTATCAGTCCTTCTGCACTGTTCCAAACTGCTCTTGAGACTGAGCTCGATAAGACCAATCGGCACTTGGTTTACTGGAGAACTCGTGCATTAAATGCCGAGAAGAAACTGAAGATGATCGAGAACCTCATCAAAGCAAAAGATAAAGATGTAAAAAAATTCCTACTATTCGAAAACGAGTCTTGATAGATGCGTAAACCAACCTTTGGAGTACAGGCTGCCTATCTCAAAAAATTAAAAGAGGAAACTTACATTCCGTGTGTGAACTGGGATTCAGCTTTGAAGGCAGCAGAGGCTGAGATGAAAAGACAAGAAGAGGATATGAGTATCTGGAAAATACCACTTGACGGAGAGCCTATGCTCTGGTCACGTGTTTAACATAATCATATTCACGACGTAGAATAAATACAATCTGGGATGAGTCAATGCCTGATGTAGACAGCATTCAGCGTTATTTTCCGCTGATCCAAAGCAACGCCGAGAAGTTATTTATCGCTTCCACGCTTGATGCTCTGCGCGATAAAGGATATGTACCTACTGACATGACGCAGGCTGCGTTTATCAAGCTGTGCTTCTCCAGGGGATTCAATGATTATTTGAAGGAGCTTGCATTTGATGACTGAACTGCGGACAGTCTTTACCAAAGACGAACTTGAAGCAATCTATGAAATAGTTGAGATGCGAAAGCTTTCTCTCGCATTTAACAACTGCTATGGAAAAGACTATGACATGCTTGGTTCTATTATGAAGAAGATAGAGGTCTCAATTAGAAACAATGATGCATGAAAATCCCAAGGTAACAATCCTGCTGGGTAAAACAGTAGGTGCTGTCGGCGAGTCCTGTCCGACTGCTACCACTGACATCAAAGAGAACATCAAGAATCGAGACTGGACTATTAAAAACTTTGGCTACGGTCCGCTCAATCCTGATGCACCAGACCCTGGATTCTGGGAGGAAAAGGCTGAGCTCTGGAAGAGTGATATTGACACAGTAAAGACCGCACGCTGTGGCAACTGTGCCGCCTTCGATCAAACCAAGAAGATCATCGACTGCATGATCGAAGGGATCAACGAAACAAAAGCTGCTGATCCTTACGACGTCCAAGACTTGGCCAACCTCGGCTACTGCCAATTGTTCAAATTCAAATGTGCAGCAGCACGTACATGCGATGCATGGCTGCACGGTGGTCCAATCGTCGACTGCGATTAATCTCGTTGGCGCCAGTCAGCTGGCTTGTCGTCATGAAACCATTCCACGATCTGGTCGACGCTGTCGAATCCAGACTTGTGTTGCTGTGGGTCAGGGTCACCAAGATCCATTTGATTCAAGAAGTCATCGAGAGATCCTTCTTTCATCTCAGGGTTGTTAGCGACACGACGAGCTCTACGAAGCATCTCTCCTGCTGATCGATTTGCTTTGGCTAATTTGTCCGCCCAAATCATATCTTCAAGCTGAACTTCTTGACGGTCCGATATTCGCTTGCAAATGTATTCCAAACGCAAGCGATATTTTGAAGACAGCATACTGATATCTACACCTTATTTACTTTAGCCCTGTTTAACTAACTTTCATTTTTTATAAAGCCCTCTTCTTGCAACCATTCTCGGGTAAGAGGGGTGGGTGAGTAGTGCTCCCACATCTTCCCAGGTCCTGCACAAACTTCAAGCGCATCTAGAGTTTTATTTTCCACATACATTGCCCACATTGCCTCGGCTTCAAAGGGCAGCACATTCTCTGGATATGTTCTCTCCGCACCGCGACGAACCCAGTCGGGGACATCTTCTTCTGGTTGGATAAGAGCTGTAAAAGTATTGTCCAAAGTTCCTGCCATGCAATCTTGAGCTGTATGCCAAGCCTCATGACGGATGACCTGGATCATCTTGGTCGGTTGGTCGATGTAAAACTTGTTTAGAAAGATATTGTTCTTCCTCACGTCGTACAGACCACGCATCCGGAAGGCAAAGTACTTCTCGTCAGCAAGAAAAAGACCCGCTTCCATCTTGTTCAGTGCGGCAATGATCCCCGTCAGCTCGGAGGCCGCGACAACATATTCTGGTCCTAGGTCCTCCCAAGTTTGTATTGCTGTGACATCCTCGGTACATTCACGAAGCATCATGCAACCGACAGAATCAAAGCTGCGCCAGCTCTTGACTTTATCTTCAGCAAGGACGGGAGATGTAAAAGAAGCAGCTGCTAGCAGAGAAGCAAGAAACTTTTTCATGCAGACGATTTGAAAAAGATGTCTTACTTTAATCGTGTTAACTTTGGCCCATCTTTCTTTTCTCAGCCTTACTTACAGCCTTGCGTGCCTTCTTTGCACGCTCAGTGTTCTCTACAAACTGCTTGCCTTTACGGCTCTCACGTTTCTTCTTGTCATCAGTCTTCTTACGCTCTGCCTTTGACATGGCAGCCCATGCCTTTTCAGGTAGGTAGCGCTCTGTAGATTTCTTGCCGGGTTCGATTGCTTTGTCGGCCATTTACTTACCTCCTAATAATTCAGTGAATCCAAATTCACCTCGTGATGGATTAAAACGCTGCTGCGCCAAACGGAACCGACGCTGTAATTCGTTCTGGGGGACCGGTGAGGTCTCACGAGTTCCTTGTCCCAACTGAGCTACTGGAGGAGTTGCAGGGTTAAAAGCTTCACGGCGTAGACGCTCTAATCTTTCATCAGCACGTTCCGATCCTCTATAGGCTGCACCTGTTGATGGGCGACCGAAACCTGGGCCTGCAAGTTTACCAACTGTCTGTTGGAATTTATCTAATGACCCTTCTCCAGTTTGTTGTATCGTTGCCTCATCTAGTGCCTCGCCTGCTCTTGTCAGAGCAACACCACCAGCAACACCTGCTGCTAATGGGTTAGCGACCGCTGCTGCTTGCACAGGAAGTGAAGAAAGCGCGGTGCCTGCACCTAAAGCAACAGGTATTCCTTGTACATATTCTTGTGCCATACGGGTCGCACCCTTGCTCACATCACCTCTGGCGAAGTCACGGACTGTCTCACGAGAGGGAATCAGGTCAACAGCACTTAGTTTTGCTGCATTACCGATTGCTTTCGCATCTACAACGTCTGGTGAGATCCCAGGCGCGATAGACATCATGTAATTCGTGCCGGGATTTGTAAACCCGCGAATTGTTTTTGCAACACCTGGATCATCAGAATACTTTAAAAGATTTTCGAAATTGGACGGTCGGCTACCACCAATATCACCTTGCTTTTGCGGATAAAACAAATCAACTTTATTTTTATAATCGGCTTGTGCCTGTGGTATATACTTTTTATTTAGTTGATCAGCGATTTCACTTGCGACAGAATCACTTATCGCAGTTCTGATGGGTTCATGACGAAGTTCCTCGTCAGGATAATTCTGTGTCATGAAATCACGTACACCCTCTTCAACCTCTGAAGAACTAAGTCCTGCAGCACTGCCCTGCTTCTTCAAATGCCTGTCAAGTGTCCATTCATCGGGACCATACCTAAACAACCCTTTAACGTCAGCTGCGCGAACTTTACCAAAATCCTTGTCACTTGTAAAAAGGTCGTCGTCAAGTTTTCGTATTACATAATCTGAAACATACTCGTCTAAAATATTGGCAAATTTTTCATTTAAAGGCGAAACAGGATTAGATGAAAACTCCGGCGTACCCGGTAGTGCTGCAGGTAAATTTCTATAGTCAGGAGCAAAGCCTGCATTATAAGGACGTAAGTGAGAGTGTATATCGTGTTGAGCTGCATTCATGGTAAAGGTAATATCTGGATCAAGTCGAGGATCTTCGAGACCCGTTTTTGCAACAAACTCATCCATTTCTTCACCTATTGTTGGTAGCTTTGCGTCTCTAGCTAAGCGTTGAACCTTTGGAAAATATTCTTCACTATATTGACGTAAAAAATCTTTTTCCTCACCTGTGAAATCAATTCCTGAGTAAAGTCTTGCTTTGGGAGTTGCTTTTGATTTCAGATCCTCAAACCTCCTAACCATATCCATCGTTGATGGATCCGAACTAGGCAGATATAAAAGCTTCGGCCTATATTCGTCAGAAGAACGCAGCCGCTCTGCGTACTCCTCCGCAAATTTCTGTGGATCAAACTTTTCCATTTATAAATTCTAAGCTAAACATATTGTTCGTAACAGTGCTCTGGCGTCCTGGCCCTATACAGGCGTAATACATACCAACGCACTGAAGCGTTCTCTTTCTTTTGATAAAAAGGATCTTGATTCAGACGCTCTACAGCTGCCCAGTAATGATCACAATCCATACTCCAAGTCGACACTGTACCTAGTTGTAAAGCCAAGAAAACAACTAGGAGAAACTTCATGCAGCCGCGACAGAGAGGGTAACTAACGCAGCGGTGCCGCCAGACTCAGACACGAAGCGAGGACGCACGAACTTAACGGGACGTCCTGAGACACTGAAGACGGACTGACCATTGGCCGTGATGGTTTGTGGAGCGATAATCTGAGCGAAGTTGGTGCCGTCAATGCTCCCGTCCAACTGAACAACAACATTGGTGTTGATGTTACTGACAGTAACAATCAAAGTGTAATCTTTTGTGCTGAGTAAATTATTCTCAGCCACCTGAGTAAGAGTGCCTAATTGAGGCTGGGCTAGTTCAGTATCTGTACTGAAAACGGAGTCCCTAAATTGGTAACTTGCCATCGTGATCCTCGGTTAAAACTATTCTAAATTACCTAGCTGTCGCTATCTTTAGCCTTCTTCAAAGTCTCAAGGATCACACCGAGCTTCTTTGCCTGGTTAGCATGCGTCCGCGAAGCTTTCTCAAGCTCACCAATGATCGCATCAATTTTTGAGTGTACGTTAGTCATCCTTCTTCTTCTCGTACTCCTTTCGAGTCATCCACTTCTCCTTACCCCAGCGTTTGAGATCTTTTTGTTTTTTACTCTTGCCACCTTTGTAGCCTCCACCTTTCTCCTTGTAGGCTTTGGCTAACATCTGGGCTTTACGAGCAGACCACTGACCGGGTTTACCGCCTTTTGAGCCGGCCATAATCCGGTCCTTGATGCGTTCACGCATCTCAGGCTTTGTGTAGCGAGAATCATCTTGTGCCATCTCACTATCATAAATTAAACACACATAAAAAAGCCCGGGCTATTAACCCAGGCTCATTAGTTTCTGTGTGAGTTAGAAGGAATACTTGACTCCCCCTTTTGCACCATAGCCATTCTCTACTGCAGTGACCAGGGACAATTCTCCGTAGATGCTGACAGATTCTGAGACGGCAACAGCACCGCCAGCTTTACCAGAGAACTCAAGGCCACTGTTGTCAGCTGCATCCACAGCAGAATAGGCAGGGCCACCCTGAATGAAATAAGAGGTAGGACCGTTTTCACCTTCCCAGCCGACATGCAGCTCGTGCAGAGATGAATTGTAATCAGAACCTGTGTACGACAGGTTGGTTTCCCAGTTCAAGTAAGGGCCTGCAAAAGCAGCGGGGGTAGATGCGGCAAGGGCTGCAGCTGCTGCAAGTAATTTCTTAAACACAGTCTAAAAAAATAGTAAGACATTCAAAAATGTAGCCACACCTAATCAAAATTCACATGTAGACAATCAAAAAACTGACATTTTTATGAGCAAATCTACTCAGTTTTCAGTGGCGCTAGAGTTTTTAGAAGGAGGAACACAAAAATGAACCGATTTATTCCACCTTTTATTGCTTCTTTCCTTACTCTCGGAATGGTTTCACACGCAAAACCTGTGTCAGCACGCTTCGTCTGCGATGCCAAGGATGAACTGATGGCGACTGTGTACAACGATCCGTACTTCTCGCAGCCGCGCAATCACAAAAGTAGAGACCAGCTAATTATGAGGATCCTTCGCGCAGAAGGCGTCTGCTCAAAAAAAGATTAGCTGGCCTTATATTAAATGAAGCGATGAAGAATCAAAATGGCGAAGGAATCTGACCACCAGTTTGATACGGACGATAAGCAAGAGTCCTGTACTTTAAAGTCAGCTGAGGGCGGTGCCGGTTGTTCCAATCAAGACGAGCAATCTCAGCCTGATCCTCTTTGCAATACTGGTTGCCCCTGTAAGTTAACTGAGTCATGAGTGCTCCTTTGAACTGACTCAATCATACGAATTTTGTAGCAATTAATACGGTTTATGTAGTAACACTTAATGTTAATACATAATAAAGATTTGGGGTGCAACCTCACCGATAGCGGTGCCGGCAAGGTTGGTCAGTTTCCAGGTGTGAGAAACAGCAAAAATCACACCTCCCCAGGGCCTGACGCTGTTCTTCTTCGGCCCCAGATGTATAATAGATGTATTAACTTTGTTATGCATGGACCGTGTTATCAAAAACACAGCCAAAAATTATAGGCACGGTCTGCAGTGATTCCGGTACGCTCTCTATTGTTGATCCGTGTCTTGTCAAAAGTAACAGGCCCGGTAAGGTCAAGTTTCCAAAGTGCAATCTCTACTCTTCGTTCGACACTGAAGTTGGAGACGGAGAGTTTCCAGTCTACGAAATAAGGGATAGCGACGGTAAACTTAGGTGCATAGTCATAGGCATTGAATGAAATACGTTGATCCAGTCAAAAACCCGAACTTATGGCTGGAGATGACAATCCTCAAAATGATTGAGGAACGAGAGCCTGAAAACAATGAAGCGCTGACAGCAGCAATCAAGGCGATTGTTCACTGGCTTGAGCCTGGTCTAATAGATCAGTTATTCGGTGACTGGATCCAGGTCTACCTAAACCAGCTTCACGAACTAGAAAGCAGTCGAAATATCGCTGATCCGCCGTGTTCTCTAGAACCTTCTGAGGAGTGATCGGCATTATTTCGAAGTGATCTCGGATCTTGTCGTCCGGATAAGGAGGTCTGTGCCAGAAAAACTCCTTCGCATCTTCGTTAACCGTCCATTCGGGATGGTATCTTCTCCACCAACTGAACGCACTGAATTGTTTAGCTGGATTACCAGAAGTGCTATCAATAACAAGAACATCGCCAGGGGCAAGGACCCAACGGAGACGAAGTACTTCCATAAAACCTCGTCGGATCGCTTTGATTCCGACCTTTCCATTAAACGCTCCGTCTAAAGATCTTCTTCTTTTATTATTGCGTTTCCAGTACCAATCATTTAGTTGCCGTCGCGACTTTCCAATAGCAAAGCCAGTGTTCCACAACCAATAGCCTGGTCGGTATTCGCAAACAGGTTGAATAAATATCTTACAAAGATGGTCACCGACGACAAATGTAGTGCTTGTAAACTTGCGGCGTGTTCTATATGACATCGTGGAAGAATTACTGGCGATGATCCAAAGAGACCCAGAACTTTGGGAGCTCATGGAGCAGCTCAAGCACCAAGACGAAGAGCCCTCTGATTTTATTTTAAACGTCGCTCAGATGCTCGCAATCGAATTTGAAGATCTACACCGGACGGATCTGAACGACAAACTGGATGCGCTCTTCGGAGGGCTGCCTGCTAAAGCTTTCGAGATGGTGCCTCTTTTCCTGCACATTGCTCTTGACATCTTCATGATGCGAGCGATCCCTGCAGACCACAAGGGGGGATGACCCGTGAAATCAGGATTTGTATTCTGCGACTTTGATAATCAAAACGTACTTTGCTATACCGAGGATCGGTCCACGGTGCAACTGCTGCCCATCGAGTCGGCGAAGAATCTTAACAAAGCCATCTGCCTCGGTGATCGGACGGAGATGAAAAACATTCAAGAACGTTTAAAGGCTAGTGACATTATCGACGGCCTCTATATCGTGAACATCGGGACCCTTTACAAGCGCTACTTCTGAATCCAATGCTGAGATATGCATGCGACATTGAGACTAACGGTCTCTTGCACGAACTCGATCGTGTGCATAGCCTGGTCCTAAGAGATCTTGATACAAACGAAGTCATAAGTTGTTCTAATGAAGGTAACTATTTGCCAGTGCAATTTGGCTTGAGTTTGTTAGAACAAGCCGACCTAATTGTTGGTCATAATTTCCTTAATTTTGATATGCGAGGGATAGCTAAGGTCTACCCTACATTTAAAATTAAAGAAAATTGTGACATTCACGATACGCTAATTATCAGTCGTGTGTTGTCACCAGAAATGGAGACTGTCGACGCACAGAAGTACACTCACATCGATAGTAAATACAAAGGAAGGCATTCATTAGCCGCGTGGGGTGAACGTCTCGGCGTTGAAAAAATAAAATTCACTGAGACGCAAACGAAAAAGACCGGGCCAAAGGAAAGCGTGTGGGAGAGATGGTCCGAAGAGATGCAGGTTTACTGCGAACAAGACACATTGGTTACCAAAGTTCTATATGAGTACTTCCAGACGCAAGAGCTGGACCCAAGGTGTTTTCAACTGGAGCACGAATTCGCCGCTATCATGACAATGCAGGAGGATTTCGGATTCCCTTTCAATGAAAGAGCTGCGTTCGCGTTGGTCAATACGCTCAAGGCGAGGCGGTCCGAAATTCATGATCAACTTCAAGAAGTTTTTCCGCCAATTGTCGAAGAGCGTGTCTCAGAAAAGACGGGCAAGAAACTCAAGGACCGCGTCGTTTTATTTAATCCCGGTTCGCGTCAACAAACGGCACAACGTTTACGAGAGCGTTACCCTGAAATTAGTTTCTCCCAAACGGAGAAGGGTAATGTCAAGGTGGACGATGAAGTCCTTGAAAAGCTTGGTGCGAAATACCCGGAAGCTAAGCTCCTCGCTGAATATCAAACGCTCAACAAAAGGCTTGGCCAGATTGCTGAAGGGAAAGAGGCGTGGCTGACACATAGTCGCGTTTTTGACGATAGTCGTATCCACGGTACAGTTATAACTAATGCATGTATCAGCGGGCGTTGCTCACACCGACGTCCCAATATGGCGCAGATTCCGAGTGTTGGTCATCAGTATGGGGCAGAATGTAGAGCTTTATTCGTTGCTCCTATGGGGTGGCTTTTGTGCGGTTCTGATGCCAGCGGTCTGGAGCTGCGTGCTCTTGGTGCTTGGTTAGCACACTTCGATGGTGGTGAGTACGCCAAGCTCGTGAGCACTGATGGGTTTGATATTCACACGCACAATGCAAAGTTGTTCGGCATATTCGATGGGCAAGGTGATATCTCTAAAGCTACAAGAGACCTAAGCAAGCGTCTAATCTACGCCTTACTTTATGGGGCAGGTTCAAAGAAAGTTGGCAGCGTGATTGACCCAACTTTGAATGAATGGAAACAGGCTGATCTAGGGAAGGAAACTATCAACACTTTCTACAAAAATCTACCGGCTATCAAACAATTGAAAGATAAAATCGATGAGAGAATCTCAGAGCGTGGTTATCTGACCGGCATCGATGGACGCCATCTTCAGATCCGATCGAGACACTCTGCTCTCAACCAACTCCTGCAATCGACGGGTGCAATTACTGTCAAAAAAGCAACTACAATTCTTTATGATGACCTTAAGGAATTAGGATTGCGTTGGGGGCAGGATTATGCATTTGTTGCACATGTGCACGATGAGATCCAATCACTCGTGAGACCACAATTCGTAGAGGCTTACAAGACCCTAGCTATTGCTTCGTTTAGAAAGTCTGGTGAATACTTCAACCTAAAGTGTCCCATGACCGGTGAGGCCCGTGTGGGACACAATTGGATGGAAACTCACTAAGCAGTTGGTTTTGTGGGCCAGGTTGGAGCTGAGGGATCTGCAGTATTGGCTGGTAAATCACGCAAGGCCTGTCGATAATCTCTCATCGCATCAGACATCGTGACGTCCGTATTTGCAAAATAATCAGTCTCTGCAAGACGACGATTGCGCTCTTCACGCAATTCAACTAACGGCTGTGCAGCCTCAAGCCGATTAATCTCGGCCTGAAGTTCATCTGCGGTTGGTTGTGGATCAGCGTGTTGATACAGCTCAATCACGTCACCACGGATGACATATTCTGCGCCGGGGCGCAATGAATCAAGAGCGTCGTGAATTTTAAAAGTCATGCTGCCACCTCAATCAGTGTGATGTAAGAGGTGGCATTTGCTTGAGTCCCAGCGATATTAAAAAACACCTTACCAGTATTAGCAGTTGTATATGGTCTGCCTTGCGTTTTATATGTAAGAGAAGAAGTAGAAGAAGGAGAGTCGAGTTTTGTTATCGTAAACCTACCATAAAACCCAGTGGAACTATTAACGTAATTATCAAAAGCTCCAGTAGAATCTCTAACTGGGTCATGAATGGTTGTAGAGTCTCTGAGAACTCTGATACCCATGCCTTGGCCCGCAGTGGTTTTAGTAGTTTGAAACATTTGGTCTACTATTACCAAAATTTTATTTGAAGAGCTTGACGGAGTGATCGATGCTGTCAAGCTAGTGTCAGTAAAAGTAGTTGTTGCAACTGCGACTTGTGTTGATGTGCTTCCTTGAACAACCTGCAAAATTTTGCCGCCATTCGCGAACTCAAGCGTTCCAGCAGTGCCGCTATTCCGCAGATACTGACCGGCACTGCCTTGCGCCGATGGAAACGTAAGATCCGCACCGTTGAGGTTCAAGGGCGATGCTACTAATTGCGTTTTTGTTTGTGACATAATCTCGTCTAACACTTAAGAGTCACAAGAACTGATGTGATTCTTAACGTTTCTGTATAGTGTAATTCTAGTGGACCCAACTAAAGTTTGATCGCTCCTCAGAAGCACCATGGAATCACCCAAGCCCGCAATCAGCCAAGGGGCTCTCGACAAATTCAGCTATCTCGATCTTGTCGAGATGCACGAAGATCTTGAAGAATGGATGGAGGTCTGGCAAAACAGGTTGACCCAAATCCAAGAAGAAATCAAAAAGCGTATTGAAGATAACCTTTTGAAGAAATGAACATTCTTAAGCAAGGGAAGTGGGACGTCCGCTTCCTCAAACTGGCCCACGAAGTTGCCAGCTGGAGTAAGGATCCCAGCACAAAAGTCGGCTGCGTACTTGTCAAAGGCAAGAAAGTCATCAGCGTGGGCTACAACGGTCTGCCCATGGGTATCGAGGACTCCCTTGAACGCCTGACGGACCGTGAGCTCAAGTACGAAATGACGGTCCATGCAGAGGTCAATGCTGTTACAACTGCTGCATTGCATGGGGTCAGCACTTCTGGCTGCACTGCGTACGTCACTTTCCATCCATGCAGTCGCTGCGCTGCTGTACTTATTAATGCTGGTGTCTCTACCGTGGTTGTTTCAGCCCATGACATCAACTGCGATAGGTGGCTCGACAGCTTCCGACTTGCCGCATCACTTCTCAATGAGGCCGGAATCGGTCACGAAATTGTAGATCCCAACGTCAAATGAACCTTCTCCTCGCTTCTGCAAAATTCATCGGATCCGCTCAAACCGAGAGTGGTGTCCGTTGTATGCACGTCGAAATCCAAAACCAAGGGTCCAAGGCACTGCCCGTCCCGGTGTACCTCATCCCGACAAGGGCTGCTGGTGACACGTTCGTGATCGATGCCTATGAACCAGGCACCCACCTGCTGTTCACTGGCCGGATGTACCCGAGCAAGAGCGACTACAAGATGTACATCGCTCCCACAACACCGTTCCAAACTGTCCCGGCCAACACGATCGTCAATCAAGTGACGGCTGCGGGTGGCGTCGGCTTCATTGCTGAGCAACGTCGCGAAGATCTGTTCGGTTGCGGAATGCTTTGTCAGGCACCAGCGCAGAAACTGCTCAACTTCACCTGGGACGACAGTGTCCCCCTCCGACTGGATGCCTGGGGTGATGATGCAACTCGCTTCCGCAAGTTCATCTATAAAGGAAGGCAGATCGCAATCGGTGGTCGCCTCAAGTATGAGTCCTGGCCAGGTAAGAACGGAGAAACCCGCACCGCATACAAGGTTCAGGTCCGTGGCGGACAATACACTTTCTTCGGTAAGAACTCACCGGACAAAGCGGAACCAAAGGTTGAGGCTCCCATTCGATCTGCTCAGGAGACTGTGATTCCCCAACCCGTCCCTAAGGGTGACGAAATTCCGTTTTGATTTTATGGCGCCGAATTGACGCCGTCGCTAACTTCATAACACGAGGGGAGCTCTGGGAAACCAGGGCTTTTTCTCTGTCCCTACCGTTGAACCTTATGTCAGTCCTTGACCGTTACCTGAACACTGAGAAGTATCAGGGTGTGATGCGTGAGCTCGCCATCGCACAAATCCTGAATGAGAAGACCAAGCCCGGTCTCTTCATCAAGCAAAACGCCCTTGACCGTTGTGGGTTCACTGGCGATGCTGACGACTTCCCGAATGCGGAAGCCGATTACGAGCATGTCTTTAACACCGGAGACACCGAGAAGGGGATGTTCTTCAAGACCCCTCGGATGTTGATCATCCACGGTGGCAACCCAAAGGACACCACCTTCATCGAGAACTCCAAAAACAAGGGCGAGATCGTTGGTATCTACCCGCAGGACAACTACCTGTACGACGACTGGGAAGAGAAGAACCCTGGTCAGCCTTCTCCGTACAAGCGTCGTCGTCTGATCCTGATGTACCTCGTGAACGAGGATGGTGTCGCCGCACACAAGAAACCACTGATCCTCTCACTGCACGGCGGTGCGTCTCGTGAATTCGTCACTGCTTATGGGCGGTTCCTCGAACAACTTGAGGGTGCTTTCAGCGACAAGTACAACCTGAAGAGCGCCACCGGCTTTGACCCGAAGCAGGCTGCTGCTGCGATCTTCACTCCTACCTTCGGGACTGTGATGTACGGCGAGAAGCAGAAGTCTGCAATCGCGGTGCCCAAAACCTGGAAGGAACCGACCGCCAAGAACCTCGAAGACTTCTTTCCGAAGAAAGGGGACGACATCGATTACATCGAGGAAGTCCACGAGAGCGTGACCATGGAGGTGTACTGCGCCAAATTCTTTAAGCAGTGCGAGAAGGAGATCGGCATCAACGCCATCGCACCTGGTGTTGACCTGACCAACCTCACCCTCCCTGTGCCCGAAGGATCTGGCGGCATCCGCGCCATGCTGGCTGCCAAGGATGAGACCGGAGCCATTGAGGGTGGGCTCAAGTAAAGTTTGTTCGGAATCTTTAACAGATTCTCTTACATACCGTGCGGGGACTGGGTAGGTCCCCGTCTACAAATGTGGTCCAAAACTAAGACGTTCAGGCCGTCTTAAGTTCAGTCGTAAACGGGGGTAAACACCCTCGTTTTTTTCTGCAGTTTTTCAGCCTTGTCCAAAAGCTCAAGCGCCTCCTCACGGGTGGTGCAGAGCTCCGCCTTTGACTGGATCTTGGCGTACTTCTTTGAGTACTTAGCTGGTTTCATCATTCAGGAATCCTTGTAGAGCCATTGTTTCGTATTGAACAAGACGCTTACAAAGCCCACGAATCGCAGCCTGGCGTGCAATGCACACCTTAAGTAGGTTTTTTGACGCCTCTCTCAATTCTTCGACACTTGTTGCTGCATCAATCTCAGATGCAATCCGTGTCTCTAAAAACTCGTCTTCTAAAGATTTGGAAATTTCTAAATCCTAAAACGGGATCTCAATAATCTCAAACTCTTCTGACATCGAGTTATTGCATAATGATTATTCTAACAACGGAAGTAAAATTATATGTTAGGAAACATACACAATCTTTATACATTTTTCT
The DNA here is from genome assembly GCA_003385605.1 of Bacteroidota bacterium. Taxonomy (GTDB): domain Bacteria; phylum Bacteroidota; class Bacteroidia; order Flavobacteriales; family Schleiferiaceae; genus UBA10364. The sequence goes on along the minus strand of QQUU01000111.1, from coordinate 8,522 downwards.
GTATTGACATCCCTTTGTTGCTCCCTATCATCTGACTATCCAATTTGGCACCATGGCTGCACGCAAGACGTTCACGAACACCAAAACCATTGTTGCCACGCCAAAAAAGACTTCCATTGGTGACGGTCGCCGCAAGCGGGGATCCTTCAAAGTCAAAGGTCAGAAGCCCTACAGAGGACAGGGTAAGTGAATCAGGAGGACTGCTTCACCCCGCTCCGGCACAAAGCAGTAGAGCTACCTGATTACATCCAGTGGCTCCTTGATCAGGACATTGAATGGGCAGAGCATTTCGGTTTCCAAGCCGTTCCGATTCCTGCTGATTTCATCCAGATAGAACCAGCCCTGCAGGAGCTGGACAAGATTTGGCAGATCAAAAGACTGGGCCTGCTTCGCGTGGAGCCGATGTCTGTCTACGACTGGCATGTAGACGAATACCGCCTATCCTGCGTCAACATGCTGTACAGCACAAATGAGAGCAGCCACGCCCTTTTTGGTGAGCAGCGCGATGCTCTGAACAAAGATGTGGTCGAGCTGAAATATCAGAGCGACACGTTCTACCTGTTCAACAATCAAATGCCTCACACGGTCATCAATCTCGGTGGCCCTCGATACCTTTTCTCTCTCTACTTCGAAGAGGAGAAGGATTACTGTTCCTTGCGTGACCTCTACAATGGCTGACCCCAAAAGTTACAGGGAGATCCTCGAAGACCAGAAGATGATTCAAGAGCTAATTGATCTTCCCAACACGGATGAAGAGGAACGGGAGGAGCTTGCAAATCTTTGGCAGGATCTTAAAAGCAGAGAAGCCTACAAATTTGATGCCATCATCTCGGTCATCCGTGAATGTGATAACTGTATTGAACAATTCACTAGCGAATTGGATGAGCTGAAGGAGAGCGTTTTTTACTGGAAAAACAAGCGGCAAAATGTTATTAACATCATTAAAGCGGCCTATCAAAACCAATTGATAAGCTCAAAACCTACGGGTATAAAGTATCAAGCCACGATCAGAAATGTTCTTCCTAAAGTACAGGAAAACTTTTCTGACTGGAGTGATAACGAAAAGCAAAAGTTCGGGATCAAAAAGACTCTTACTGTTGAAACAATCCGTGACGGTGAAGTCATCAAAAAGCGCGAGGATGTCTACGCGGACAAGGAAGAGCTACGCCAAACCCTGATGGAGAACCCGGGTCAGGCCCCCGAGGCAGCCCGTCTTGTCAGGAGAGTCTCACTTTCGTATGGCTTTCGTAAACGTTTAAAACGGGGTGTATAGCAAGGGTTGACCCCGAACTGTGGCTCGATACCCTTGGTTCGCCGCTTAACTCGTTTTGCCCTACCTGCGCTGCACATTCCTTTCTCAGGACAAGTATGAAGCCGAACTCAAATGCGAGTACGACTACGACAAAGTCTTCAAAAAAAGATGGCGAGTCAGTATCAACAGCGACGGACTCATCGAACTCCCTAAAGAACTTTTGGGACGCCTTGGTTGGCGACATAATGATGTTCTGGAGTGGTTCGATTTTGGGGCTGACGAATTTCTTCTAGTTAAAATTGACAAGCAATGAAACAAGACAAGCGCCAGTCCTATCTCGACATGATCGAGAACGCTGCCAAGCTCCAGCGTGAAGAACTCTCGTGGGTAAGCAATCTGTACCAAAAGAGACTGACGGAACTCGAACAACAAACTGCAAATTATGAGCAATGGTTACAATCTCGAAATGAGCACGCTTGATGATGGCTGTGTGCATGTCTGCCTGACAGAGGACGGATTCACTGCATGCGCTATCGTCAGCTCCATGCATCTCGCCGCTGCTAAAGAAAATCAGCTGCGTGCAGACATCCGTAAGCAATCACTCAACGCAATGTTTGAATGATTCAGGATTAGGGTAATTAAGCTTGTCCCGTTGTTGCATCCTCAATGATGAGGCAAGCTAAGAAATTCAAGTATCGCGGCGAAAAGTCTGAGATTCTCGATTCAATCATGTTCGAGGGCTATGAGATCAAAAGCCTCAAACATGGGAACACGGGTCACATTCTCTACAAATTCCCTAGTAAGGCCCATGACTGGGAACCTTGCTGGACAATGGATCTGCAGACAGCCAAAAACGGCGTAACAAAGTATCTTGCTAAGCAAGAAAATCCCCCAAAAAATGAGGGTAAGAGTCCCGTAGAATCAAAAGTTAGTTAGAGGTAATCGGTAAAGGTGGTGCGTCCCGTAATGACTGACCTCATGGATGATCTCGCAATGGGTATTCACGAGTACCTGTTGGAGATCGCGACTCCGTACGCAGGGTCTTTTTTCGTATTGATCCCAGTTACCGAAGTCGTGAAAAAGTTCGGTCGTAATCACCGCACCATCCAACGCCGGATTCAAGCTCTAAAAGATGAGGGGATTCTTGTCCCTGTCATCAAAAGACAAACCATCACCCTTTACGAGGTCAAAGACCTGGAGGATCAGGCATGAGCGAACAGCCGAATAATGAAAGAAATCTGGAGATCATCAACTTTCTGCTGTCATCGTTCACCGATAACGGCAAATCTCTTCGGGCTTTTACAACAAACCCACAAGAACTGGCGATAACCATTCTGACAGCTGGGTTGTTGGCGAATAACAAACTGATGATTGGTCCTGAAGATGCAGTGAAATCGGCTTTTGACATCCATTCACGCATTCAAAGACACGTCCATCAGTTTCAATCGATGCAGTTTCAAGCTAACATCGAAGATTGTTTCCAAGAAAAACCACCGGAAACTGAGCACTACTAAAACCTAATCGTAGATTTAGGGGAGATACTCTCCTCACAACTGCAACAGTCGGTTGTTCGATTATCGGTCTGAGGGTGATACCCGACTCGTAATTAATGGGTCTCGTCATTACAAGACTCCGTATGGTGCGTTGCCATCAGTAACAACAATCCTGTCTGCGACTGGTGGAAATAAGGCTGCACTTGAGCGCTGGGCCAAAAAGAATCCCGGTGGACGTGAAGCTGCAGCTGCACGCGGCACGAAAGTCCACTCTCTTATGGAGGAGTTTCTCCTTGGGATTGAGCGTGATCCTGTAATCGATGATCCTGAAATCGCATCGTTTTGGGAAGGCCTACCCCAAAATCTTGAGAAGCTGGAGAATGTAATTTGGGCTGAAAATCCTGCGAAGGAGGGCGATTTCGGCTGGACGATGGGTGGCGACGGTATCTCTCGTGTCTGGCATCCAGGCGTCAACGAAGAGGAGAACTGGGGCTGGGCTGGAGCACCTGACATCGTTGCCGAATACAAAGGCAAGATTGTTTTGGGGGACTTGAAGACAAGTAATGGACCCTATTATTCAAAGTGGCCCGGTCCTGAGACGCCGAAAAATCAGTATGGAATGCGTCGTGCTGGATTTATGAAGTACCAAAAGTGTCAGCTACAACTGGCAGCTTACGCTTTGGGCCTCGAGCACACGGTCAACATTGTCCCTGAAATCTGCATGACATTTGTGGCCACCCGCGAAACAGTACAGGTGTTTGCAATCCAAGCAGGAACAATCGAGAAGTACAAACAGAAGTGGCTTAGCACCGTCGAGAAGTACTACTCAGAGATTCTTCCTGCACAGAAGGCAGCAGAGCTGGAAATGGAAGCAGTTTCTGAAGACAACTAACGCGGAAATCCGGCACGTCAAGTGCAAATGCATTCCACGTAAATTAATGTAAACCTACACAGAAATTGGAAGACATCCGGATAACCAGTTTCCGTCAAGTCACCAGCTGACTAATCTTTGTCCGGAGCAAACCGCTGAATATACCTAGTGACGACACCAGCTCCTGAACCGAATCGACCTCACCTCCACATCGCCCCTGCAGAGGTCAAACTCGACCTAATTCCTCAAGATTGGGCACTCACCCCTTTGCGAGGTAAGCGTGCATATACACCTGGCTGGCCCTCATCACCGTCTTCGTTAGAGGAAGTTAAGAGAGAATTTGAAGAGGGAAGGGCTACAGGTGTAGGCCTAATGACAGGCCAGTGGTCTAATGAGGGTGGATTGATTTGGGTAGATATTGACGGCCCAAAAGCAATACCTGAGCTTGAGGAGCGTGCCGGGGGGCCGCTTGACTCGATTTTTCCCCCCACACTCACAATCTCGTCCGGCAAAGAAGGTCGACAGAGGATGCTTTTCAGCGTCCCGAGTTCAAAGATTCCACTGCTGCCTGACAAGGCAACAATCAAGATCGGCGTTCCTTCATTTGAAATCCTTTGGAGGTCACGGTATGGCGCACTCATGGGTCCCCACCCTGATACTGAGGGTTATTTCACCACCCCCCATGGTGGATTTGAGCACGCTAAAAACCCCCCAGAGCTGCCTGAATGGCTTTTTGAAGAGATCCAAAAGGCATTCCCTACTAACAAGTATCGGAAGCCTGTCACAAGCGGTCTGGTCACTCAACACATCAACATTTCCTACGAAGAGGGATCGGTATATCAGCAAGAAGAGACGATTGCCGAAGCGAGAATCTACCTCGAGCACTTAAGTCTCGACCGCTGCTCTGATTACGAAGAGTGGCTCAAGGTCGGTATGTGTCTTCACCAAATTGACGACACTCTTCTGCCTGATTGGATTGAATGGTCCCAGAAAGCTGACAACTTCGAAGAGGGAGCCTGCGAAGCAAAGTGGCGATCCTTCAAACGACTTGAGGGTGGCCCATCTCCTGAAGGTGCCTGCGGGTTACATCAACTTAGGTATAAGGCGAAGGAAGATGGATATATCGAACTTGGCAACTATGTCGTTGAGTCCCCTGAGACTCTCGCCAAGAAAGCTCAAGAATACTTTGCCGATAAACAAGACCCTATGAGTGAGGAGCAGACAGTCGAATCAGTGTTTGAAAGCATCCTGGGGCTCCCAGACCAAGGAATGCGTGATGAAATTAACGAACGCAAAAAGCGGGAGAGGAGACCCAAAAACCCCCCTAACAACGAACTTGCGGAGTTCGCTACCGAAATGGTCATCCAGTGCGGGTGGCGTTACGATCCGCGCTTCGAAGTTTTCATGTTTTACCAGCGCTCCAAAGGGGTCTGGCGTCGTGAAGAATACAAGCATGAGTACAAGCACTTTATTCAAGATCTTTTCCTGCGCGAGCGAATCCCGCTTCCTGCAGGCTTCAACAACACCCTGATTAATGATGTGGTGAGCCTGACCCAGGCATACATCACTCACACCTACTGGGATGACGACGACGATCGACTGGCCTTTACCAACGGTGTACTTGAGGTCTCAACTGGTGAGTTTCTTGAGCACAGCCCCGAGCACTACATCACTTGGGGACTTGATTTTGACTACGATCCACACGCCGATCCCGGCCCGATCATTGAGTGGCTTCTCAGGACTCAATACGGAGATACTGACCGCGTGCAAGTCTTGCGGGCTTGGCTGAAAGCCTGTCTGGTTGGCCAAGGTCACGAAATCCAGCGTTTTATGGAGGTCATCGGCCCCGGTGGTCGAGGCAAGTCCACCTTCGCAAACCTTTGCTGTGCCTTGGTTGGTGCTCGAAACTACGCCAGCACCACGCTCAACCAGCTGGAGCAATCCCGCTTCGAGGTCGCCTCAATCAAAGGCAAGCGTCTAACACTGATTAATGACTCCGAGCGTTACGGCGGATCAGCTCAGATCTTCAAGGCACTGACTGGTGGCGACAACCTTCGCTTCGAGGAGAAAAACAAGAACGTTGGTGAGCCCTTTGTCTACACCGGCATGGTCATGGTCTGTGCCAACGAACCGATCCAGACCACTGACAACACTTCAGGTTTGACTCGTCGTCGTCTGACCATCGAATTCAACCGCCCTCTGTATAACAAAAACTCAGAGGCGAAAGAGATGATCAAGGTCGACAACGGAGTCATAAAGGGACTATGGAAGCATTGTTTACCTGGGTTAGTGAACTGGGTGCTGCAGATGACCGACGCTGAAATGCGTCAGTATCTGCTCGACACTTATGAAATGGTGCCCTCTCTGAAGCGGGTCCGGAACGAGATCATGCTCAATAGCAATAACCTTGTTGAGTGGCTCCAATCGGAAGTCGTGTTCGATGAGAAAGCCGTAACTCCGGTTGGCAAGAAAATCCCAGCTGCAAAAGATGCACAGGAGCGCTACTGCAACAGTAACTTTCACCTATACGCGAGTTACGCATCCTATTGTGAAGATACGGGGTCGAAACCTGTCGGTCAAAAGCGCTTCATCGCACTTCTCCTTGACTGCACGAAGAATCAGCTTGGTACTGACTCTGTAACCGGTTTCACAAGACTTGGAAAGCCTTACCTAAAAGGTATTGCTTTGCGGAACTCTGACCAAAAGTTCAAGAGCGTCCCGACCATTCTTCCCGAAAACCGCCATCAGGAGGCAAATGGACAAGTTTCAGAAAGAGAACTGGGAGAAGATCGCAAGGCATCTTGAGAAAGTAGGCGCTACAGACAACGACTACTACATCAGAGCCAAAGCGATCACTGAGGGTAAAAAAGACCCAATCCAATTGCTAGAACCTCTTACTGAGCTTAAGCCGCCGGAGTAATGGGCTTCGAAAAGCACGAGGTCACTATGAAATTCAACGGTCGAGCAGTGAAGCTACTGCTTGATCTGTTGATTGATGCCCACAAAGATTGGTCCGGTGGCCACCCTATGGAACAAGAAGATCTTCGCATCCTCAAGAACGGCTTCTTCCGTGCCTACATGGACTGCGTCTTCACCATGGAGAAAGATGACAAATGAGCTGGCATCCTCACAACGACGAAGAAGACCCTACAGCTAACGACTGTAATTACAACTTTCCTCAGGTCCTATTCGCTTTTGTGCTGGGCTTCACTTGCATGTTCGTCTTAGCGGTCGACGAGATACAAGACTTCAAAGGCTGCCCGATGAATGAGAAGCCCTTGAAATGGCGTGAATGATCAATCAAACAAATCCTGGTAATTGTGGCCCTGCGCCACCACTGGATGGAGGTGGCGTCATAGGGACAAAACCACGTTTGATACGCTCATTCATAAAGCGCGAGTCAATATCAGGCACTGTCATAATTACACCCTTTGGGGCGTGCTGATGCCCTCGAATGTAACGTGGCATGGCAGCCAACATTTCTTCATCAGTCGCAGAGACTTGTGTAAATTCAGGACCACCAAGCACTTGCTCTGATTCAAACGTCGCGCCGCGAGGCGATTCCCCGCTTTCTTTTTGTGCGATTAAACCTTTTCTCCTTGTGAAGCCCTGAAGAAACTCTCCTCCATTGGCCATCACGGCTGGAAAATCGTTGTCACCCATAATTAATCTCCTCAGGCGCGTCGAATATAACCAGCAAGAAAATCCCTTTCAGGCTCCTGTGAAACGGCGTTCATAGGGTTAGTCTTCTCAGCTGCTTTCATGTTGGCCTCAGCGTAGGGGGCACTAACAGCCTGACCTTGGGTGGCATAACTACCAGGGAGCTTCTCTTGGCGACGAGGATCACCGAGATCGGCGTTCATATCAAGACCCTGTGGGTCAAATCCTGCGGGGTTGTACATCATGATTAATATTTAAAGGCCACGACGACGGCCAATGTTGGATTCTCTTTTGTTTCCCAGGTATTTCTCTAACTGATTGGCCAAGAAAGCTTGCTCTGGGTTAGCTTTTGCTTCCTCTACTGTAACTCCTTCCTTTGCAAGTTGAGAGGCAAGATTTGCTTTATGTCTAGCAAAAAGAAACTCGTCATCTAAACCAGCTCGACGTGCTGGGTTGTTCTTACTAGCAAAAAACGCCTCTCGTGCCTTATCTTCGGCTGAAAGCTCAGGTTCTTGTTTGAGAGGGACGTTGGCAATTACGTCCATCATACGAAGTGTTTCATCGAATCTCGCCTGAGACTCGGGACTCATTTGCTCTGAAGCAACAGGATTTTGGACAGGATTTTGAACAGGATTTTGAACGGGGGGCAGATTACTCTGTTGGATCTGCTCTAACCTATTATCGATGCGTTCTTGCCTACCAATTGTATTTTGAGGGGCAAGTAAATCAGCTACAGCATCGTCTCTAAAATCAGGATCTAAACCTAACTGTGCTCGTCTGTCCTTCTCTTTTTCAACGTCTTGAGGGTTAACGAAAGGTGTTTTACCCTCTGTAAACATCTTAACGAACTCGCCCAAAAGATAATTGGCACCCTGAGCATCTAAATTTTGACCAGGCATTCTGTTTCGCCGAGACCTGTTTAGGCGGCGTCGATTTTCTTCGTAAGTGCTCACTTATGGAAAATAATCCTTTCTACAATAGTAACACTCACTAGCAGATCGATGGAACACATTAAAACTTTCCCGAAAGGTTCGACTGTTGTGTTACTCCACCGTGGCTTCAATCGCAAAGAATATAGAACATGCTCTCCCGGAGGCGGTTTGTGTACTTATAACGCTTGTCTTGACCGAGCGATTAACTTTGCTCAAGTATATGAGGACTATTACAACCATAAGCCCTCAAAAACGTTTGATCACGATATCAATCTTTAGAGGGGGAACGCAGTGGGACGGTTCAAGAGCGGCTG
>QQUU01000059.1 GCA_003385605.1 Bacteroidota bacterium | reverse complement strand
CGCAAATTCAACCAGCTCCAGGGTGAGGGCTTCATTGAACGCCTCAGCGTTGATGTCGCCGATGTAAAACTGCTGCAAGATGTGCTTGAAGTGCAGAGTAAATCCTTGGAAATCAAATTGGATCTTGCTGCCCTTGACACTGGCCTAGTGGATAAAGTCCACGATCTTCTCGAAATGCACCCAGGGAAAAAGCGTGTGAAATTACACATTGTAGATATCGAGGAGCAGCTAGACATAAAGCTTCCGGTCAAGGATCGCAAAGTGAACATCAGCAAAGACTTATTGGTTGCTTTAGAATTAGATCCGCTGCTGCACCCTAAAATCAATAGTTGATGAAATTCGTCAAGGCCTTTATCCTCGTTATTGCGGTGCAGTTCGCGCATGCTCAGGTGAATTGCATCACAACTGGAGATCAGTTGGGGCCTTATTTTAAGTGGGGCGCTCCGTACATCTCAAACGACACCTTGGCGCCAGGTATTTTGGATACCACGCGTTCTCTGGAGCTGACATTTTACGTGAGTTATGATTGTGATACCGTCGATCTCGATACGTTGCCTTCGACCTATACCTTGCAGATCTGGCACGCCAACGACAGTGGTGCGTACAGCAATGTCGACGGCAATCCGAACAATTACCATTACCGCGGCGAGCTAGAGCTTACGGGTTATTCAACTACTTTGCACACCACATTGCCGGGCATTTATCCCAACCGCCCTTCGCACATTCACATTAAAGGCTATCTCACGGATGCACATTTTACGGACACCATCATTACACAACTCTACTTCGAAGGAGATTCACTGATACCGTTCGACGGCGCGATAAATATGCCTGAAAGATGGATTCGATTGGATACTGTAAAGGAGAATGGGTTTAAAGGAGAGTTCGCCTTTGGTCTGGCTTATATAGTAGGGATGGAGGAAGCGGCTGGTCCAGTAAAAAGGTTGTACCCAAATCCCTCCAACGGATCCCTCCATGTGGAAATGAGAACAGCTGGAGCCATCTCGGTGGCCAATTTAACGGGGCAAATTGTACATCATAAATGGTTAGAGCAAGGCGAGAACAGACTTGACCTACGGCATTTGCCAAAAGGCGTTTATATCTTGCGTAGTGAAGGCGTTGCAAGGCGATTTGTTCTTAGATAGCGGTCGTGAACTTCGTGTGGAAAACATAAATGAGCTCATAGGCGAAGCCTATCGCATCAGGCGGTAAATTGGTCTTACATTTGACAGAAGAAAAAGAAATACATTTTATTATGGCACTCGAAATAACAGAAGCAAACTTTGAAGAAGTAGTAATGAAGTCAGACAAGCCTGTATTGGTAGATTTCTGGGCGGAATGGTGTGGACCATGTCGCATGGTTGGACCAGTAGTTGACGAATTGGCTGGCGATTACGAAGGCAAAGCAGTTGTAGGTAAACTTAACGTAGATACTGACGGTGCCGTAGCACAACAGTTTGGTGTACGTAACATCCCAACACTACTTGTATTTAAGAACGGTGAAATCGTTGACAAGCAAGTAGGTGCTACAAGCAAGCAAGTTCTAGCAGCGAAGCTAGACGGCGCTATGTAAGAAGTAGCGAGATAAAATTCTCACAACACCCCCGCGGGCAAGGCCCGCGGGGGTGTTTTTTTGTCCGACACTCCCTTGTGAATAGGATTTAGTTCTTCACAATCTTTGATTCCTAACCCGGGCAATTTCAATTTAATAGGGAAGGCATTCCACCTTAATTAAAACCCTATTGCCATGAAGAAATTTACCCTCTATTGGGCGCTTATTGCTGCTCTAACAATTCAACTGCGTACGTTCGCCCAACTCCAAGACTCTGTTCAACTGTTGTATTCAGAGCTTCCTGATACACTCTTTCCTCATGGCTTTTTACACGATCAGAGTGCGTTGAGAGATTTATTCCACGGTACACAGTATGATTTGCACCAACTCGACGGTTCCATTCCCGGTAAAATGGTGACCAAGAGGCTGTGCGAATTGGCCTACAACGATTTATTTCTAAGTCAGCGACTCTCCGGTGGTTTACTTTTTGGTAAAAAGCAACCCCACTTGAAACCGTGGAGTTCTTTTGAGCAAGAGAGTACGATAGATTCCCAGTCAATAGATGTCCGTCTTTACCTGAATTGGTTCAAGGTTCATGAATTAGATTCCACTGCTTTTGATAAAGGTTGGCTGTTCTATGACGGCCACAGAATTACTACAGTTCCACGAAAAATGTGGCTTGATAGCGCACAGACCATTTCTTGGAGCACCCCGGCTCCTTTAGACAGTGCACTCCAAGCCGTGAATGACTTTACTGTGTTTTTCGGTGGGACCAACAGTCCAGCACATTACATAACCGGACAGCAGACCACCTTGAGCTTTTCACTAGTGGACTCTTTGGTTCAGAGCAATCAGCAATTGCCGTCGGTATTTTATGTTGATTTAGACGATGGACAAGGTTTTAGGCAAACTACGCTTAACCAGGTGCTTCACGCAACTTACGCCACGACTTCGTCCCATGCAGAATTGGTCCATAAAGATTTAGCCATACGCATCAGAGATGCGGGGAAATGGCTCGAAACACGCTTTCAGGTACCGTTGATTTTCAACGTGAGTGAGCCCGATACTGTCCTGTATACAGAACATATGGCTTCACCGCCGTGCTATTCAACGTACACCCCAAAAGAGGAGGCCAGCATTACGATAAAGTACGCCAACAAAGGCTTAGGTCTTCAAAAGCCCATTGTTGTTGTAGAGGGGTTCGAGAGTGCTCTGAAGCCTTATGGGGTGATCAGCTATGAAGGCTTGGCATCCGGCATTATCCTCAATGGAAATGATGAGCGAGTTTTTTTAGGAATGGAGAAGCTTTCCTGGATGTACGATTCTCTTCATTCCTCGGGCTATGACATCGTTCATGTGGACTTTGAGGAGAGCAAACAGCGGATAGAGGACAATATGCAAAGCCTTATCAGAGTTCTGTATTGGGTAAATCAGCAGCATGCTGATTATCCGGCGATAATAGTTGGAGCATCAATGGGGGGCTTGGTTGCTCGAGCAGCCCTCTTGGAACTTGAACGCAGTGCTTGTTTTCAAAATATAAGCGCCTATGGAACTTTCGACACTCCGCACGACGGTGCCTTTGTGCCTTTAGGTATACAAATGGGGGCAAAGCGCATAGAAGAATTAACCACGGTTTTTTGGCATTGGTCGTTAGTGCAGACATGGTCAAAGGCATTGAATTCTCCAACAGCACGACAAATACTCATTGATCATCTTGATCCGACTGCGGTGCAAGACCGAGCTCAGCTAAACGCCATATATAGAAACGAGCAACCTCGAACCGTTCGAAGATTTGCTGTTTCCAACGGATCAGATATGAATGTATCTTCACCATTAGTAGATTCAGTAGATGTTATTGCACAATGGGGCAAAGAGAAGTTTGTGACCTATAGGCACCATGTTGATCCACATCTCGACAGTATTAAATCAAATCTAATAGGAGGATTTAAAAAGCCTTTGATTGCCTATGGCGCTAGTATTGAGGGAATGGACAGTCCCTCAGACTACTTGTATTTTGGTCAGCGCTATCTCAGGAACACCCTCCATTTCAAACGCCTTTGGTTTAGAAGCAAAGCCGGTGCCTATAAATCCCTGCTAGTGAAAAAATTAGGGGCACACGCAATCATCAATAATCTTCTTGCAGATAAGATCATCAGGGAGATTCAACGAAACACTAATAACGAGCTCCAAAAGATTCATAAGACGATAGAGGGAAATGCTTCGAAACTTGCTAAGCAAAGCAGCTATCATAACTACATAGAAGCCCCTGGATCATCAACCACTTCAGCGAAATCGTTTGAGCAGATGTTCTTTTCTCAGGTACGCAGTCCAAACCATACTTTCATTCCATCTTTTAGTGCCCTGAATGTTGGTGAGGCATTCGTGAACACACCATTTCGAGGGGATATGGAGCGTATCCCTTTTCATACCTACATCAGTCCTGGCTTAACTTTAGATAAGGCTGGAGCGAATCAGGAACATATTTACACCGATGAGCACATCATTAATTACGCGCTAACAACCTTTGAAGGCGTTCATCGTCGAACAGGGCACTCAGGTGTTCTCAAGACGGATTATAATATTGCTAAGGAGTTTAATGCCTTCAGTTCCTATGATTCTCACATTGAACACTTAGAGGTTGCCAAAGGAGTGTCTTTGTCGATAGGCAATCCTGGTGGCTTCGTAGGGCAGAGCACCGTTCCAGCCGATAGCCGCCAAGATATAGAGGTGTTTGTCGGTAACGGCAGTAATGGTAGTGAGTTAATGATTAAAGGCGCATTAAGAATAGGTGCGTCGCAAGGAAGTCGTTCAGTATTGAGGATTAATTCAGGGAGCCGTCTAGTTCTTTCGAAGAACAGCGTGCTATCCATCGGTAATGAGAGTCGTCTTATCATAGAGCCTGGTGCTGAGGTTATTATTCATCCTAATGCGACTATAGAATGGGACGGAGGGGTCATAGAGCTTCAAGGAATGTTAAAGCTTGTCCATGGAGCTGATTTCGCACCCTTAGGCTCGGGCACTTTAATTTCAGAAGGAACGGGCAGATTTGCTCCTCAGAGTTCTGGGAACATTGCTCTTGAGAATTCTACATGGATTATAGCGAACCTTCAACATCTCACCGTTAACCTTAACTCTGTTCGTCTGAGTGACTGTGATATTGAGTTTAGGAACAAGGGGGAATTGAAGATACGCTCACCCTTTGAACTATTAAACTCAGCCGTAACCTATAGCGGGCCAAAACAATGGAGTGGGCTTTCGGTATCTGGAACTACAGCCCTCATTAAAAATTCGCAATTCATAGGAGGCGCTCCATCAGTGACTATTGCATCGAACGCCTCATTCTCTTTGAACGGTTCTCATTTTAGCAATGCTCAAACAGGAATTTATGCGACTGAAGCCCCTGACGAATTTTACGGGAATAGTTTTACCTCATGTGAACTCGGTGCTTACCTATCCTGCGATACAACTCTCATTGAGAGGAATCTCTTTCATGGATGTACTACCGGGCTTGAATTTCGCTCTTCCGTAAAGAGTACTTCGCTACAAATGAAGTACAACGTCTTTTCTTCAAATACATTGGGATCGGAGGTGCATGATGCAACCTTGCGATTAGAGTGCAACGAATGGAGTTACAATACAATAGGGCACCGTCAACACGGAGGTGCCGTGCATATGGGTAACAATGCCGGAAATACGTATCAGTCTAACAGCATTGGTATAAAATTCACACAGTTGTCCCTACTTAAGCTTCACCAAGGGCATAATCAATGGTTGGGCAGTTCGTCTCTAGATATGCAAGGAACCTTTTCTAGCGGGAATAATCTGTCGCATAATGGTTCGTATTACTACCTCTCTGCGGACAACACCTTGTTCACGTCCAATTCATCAACAGATCTTAAATATGGCCGGGAAAAGGTATATCCCATGGTTGGGGCAAGCAATCAACTTTCAAGCTTTCTGTGTCCATCTAAAGGCCCAAGAAAGGTCGCCGCTTCATCAGGGCGAAGCAAGGGGTATGCACTGGTCGTTTATCCGAATCCCGCAATGACTGCGCATGTTATGGCTGAATTTGATGCAATACAGCTGTGGGGGCAGATTGAGATTTATAACTCGCAGGGTGTTTTAATTGCTGCCGTTGAACTCGACAAAGGTCAGACAACGAAATCTCTTCAATTACCCAATACAAGAGGTACTTATATCGTTAGGTTACTAACGCCAAATGAAACAGAGACTGCTAGAGTTGTATTACTGTAATAAAACTCCCGCCTTCCAGCCTACTTAGGAGGATTGGTTTGGCCAAAATCTGTACTTTGCGACAAGTTATGAGCACACATAAGAACATTCCGATGATAGACCTTCCGAGGGTGCATAGCGCGTATAAGGAAGAATTGGACGAGGCGATTAGCACTGTGGTCAATAGTGGTTCATACATCGGCGGATCTGTTGTCGAAGAATTCCAATCCACACTTACGAATTTTATCGGGGCACCTACTTTTGGCGTGGGCAACGGCACCGATGCATTGCAGATCGCGCTCATGGCTTTAGGTATTGGTCCGGGCGATGAGGTTATTGTACCGGCTTTCACCTATGCTTCTAGTGCTGAGGTTGTCGGCTTATTAGGTGCAACAGCTGTATGGTGTGATGTTCAGCCCGGTTCCTTTAATATCGATCCGGCAAGCGCAAAGTTGGCATTATCGGCAAAAACTAAAGCAATCATTGCGGTGCACCTCTATGGTCAACTCGCGGATCTTGAGGCTTTAGAGAAGACAATAGGAGCTGTTCCAATTGTAGAGGATACCGCACAAGCTTTCGGGGCAAAATTCACCCATGGAAAGTATAAGGGTAGGTATGCGGGTACTGTTGGTGCTTTTGGTACGCTCAGCTTTTTCCCAACAAAACCACTCGGTGCTATGGGGGATGGAGGTGCCATTATTTCTTCAAATTCAGCGTTGCACGATCGAGCATTGCGTATTGCGCGTCACGGGCAAAGCAAAAAGTATGTCCATGAAATTATTGGTGTGAATTCGAGATTAGACCCTATTCAGGCGGCAATCCTCGGCGTGAAGTTCAAGCACTTCTCAAATACTCTCGAACGGAAGGAAAGTCTTGCGGAACTCTATCGCAAAGAACTGCAAGACATGGAGCAGCTAAAACTTCCAGAACGCGAGTTACATTCCACGCACGTGTGGCATCAGTATACCTTAAGAATAGACTCTAAGCATAGGAATTCGCTTAAGGAGTATTTGGCCGATCATGGTATTTCGTCCATGGTATATTATCCAATCGCCTTGTCGGATCAGCAGGCTTACGCTGCGATGATTGAACGGGTACCGATTACTAATTGTAGATTACTGTGCGATGAAGTACTTAGTTTGCCGATGGATCCATCCATGGATGATACAGACGTACTGATGATTTGTAGCACAATAAAGCAGTATTTTACAGCATGAGATACTTCAAACATGAAACAGCAGTAGTAGACCAAGGTGCAATAATTGGTGATGAAACCAAGGTTTGGCACTTTACGCACATCATGTCTTCTGCGCATGTTGGCGCTCGTTGTATTCTTGGGCAAAATGTGTTTGTTGGAGCCGATGTACACATAGGCAACGGCGTAAAAATTCAAAATAATGTTAGTGTTTACAGCGGGGTTACCGTTGAAGACGATGTGTTTTTAGGTCCTTCAGTTGTGTTTACCAATGTGAATGCACCTAGAAGTTTTATCGAACAGAAAGACTTCGCAAGGACTCGAATCGGTAAGGGGGCGGCAATAGGAGCGAATGCTACCATAGTCTGTGGCAACGATATTGGTGAATATTCCTTTATCGGTGCTGGTGCTGTTGTTACAGCTACGGTTCCAGATTATGCCAAATATTACGGGGTACCTGCCCAACATAAGGGTTGGATCAGTCGTACGGGTCAAGATTTGAATTTTGACAAAGACGGCAAGGCCATCTGTCCTCAGACTGGAGAAGAATATGTATTGGAACAAGATGTTGTTCGCCCGCTATGAAAGTAGTGACTATCATTGGCGCCCGGCCTCAATTCATTAAAAGTGCTCCTGTAAGTAAAGCGTTAAAAAACGCTGGAATTCAAGAGATTACAATTCACACAGGGCAGCACTACGACGCCAATATGAGTGCTGTGTTTTTTGACGAAATGGCATTGCCAAAACCCCTGTATCGGCTTGAATGTGGTGGTTTAGAACGTCAAGAAATGTTGGTAAAGATGCAGGTCGAATTGGCCCCAATCTTCAAAAAAGAACAACCGGATTTTGTTTTGGTGTATGGCGATACTAATTCCACTTTAGCAGGAGCGAGGACCGCCAACGAGCTTAATATTCCCTTGATACATGTTGAGGCTGGCCTGCGTTCATTCAACTTGGAGATGCCTGAGGAACACAATAGGGTTGAGACAGACCGTCGTTCTAAAATTCTCTTTACGCCAACAGAGGAGGCGGTTCAAAACCTTCACAATGAAGGATTTCAAAACAAAGGGATTCAGATTGAAACTATTGGTGATGTAATGTACGATGCATTGCTTCAGTTCAAATCAAAAGCACAATGGGTAGCGGAAATGGGGGACCGCTCTTTCTTTGAAAAAGAATTCGGACTGGTCACTGTTCATAGATTTGAGAACGTAAGTAATCGTGAGAAGTTAAGTCAATTGGTGAATGAACTCAATGAAGTTCATGCTACTCAGCTGCCTTTATACATGCCATTACACCCATCTACTCGGAACAGATTAAAAGAGTTCGGTTTACAGCTAAATATCCATCAGTCGCCACCTGTAGGATACCTCCAAATGTTGTGGTTACTGCAGGAATGTTCGGTAGTTCTCACAGACAGTGGAGGTCTTCAAAAAGAGGCGTATTTCAGCGAAAAGCCTTGTATCACTTTACGGGAGCAAACAGAGTGGGTTGAGTTAGTAACCCTTGGAGTGAATCGTCTGCATGTCATTGGAACCGATTCTTTAAAGCATGCAATCGAAGATTTTCGATCAGCACAACTCGATTATTCTTGGAAGGGATACGGTACTGGTAATGCTGCAGATAAGATTGCCCGTACAATCCTCACGGCCTAATTAGAATTGTTGTAAGAACCGATTTACATCCTCAATACATTCTGCATTAAGGTTGTGTGCCATCGGGTAGGATTTGAATTCAAAATCCTTGTTTTCGAGAAGTTTAGCACCGCTTTCCGCCCATTCATAGGGGATAACATGATCCATCGTGCCGTGTGTTTGAAGCACAGGAGCGCTAATGTTCCAATCAGTATTCCTCCATTCTGGCAGCATGTACCCGCTCATTAAAACAAAACCCGAAGCTTCGTACTCTCCTTTAAGCATGGCCATACTTAGTATTGCACCTTGGGAGAACCCGCCGCATACAACCGGACCATTAACGTTATGTGCTTCTTTCCAAAGTGCGATACTTTCTTCAACACGCCGTGCTGCACTATGAACTTCTTCAGCGTCAATTATTTTATTGCCGTTGTCCCAATTGATATCGTACCATGCAAATCCGCCCATGCCAATGTCTTTTGGGGCTTGAAAGCAAAGAATATTCATTGGAGGGAGATACGGCTTAAGACCGAAGAGGTCGTGCATGTTAGAGCCGTAGCCATGCAGTAGAACGAGCGTAGGGGATTGTGCGTGCTCTATGTGGTATATGTGTTCTAGCATTATTCGACGATGTCCCAAGTGTGGTCGGCCAAAAGTAGCACTTTGTGCATGAATTCAAACGGGCACTTTCGCCATTCAGAGGGACCTATCATACTTAAGACGGTGGAACCATTATCGCGGCGGTATAGGAAATAGGTGTGGTTTATCTCAGGTTTAAAACCCATCTCAGCGCTGTAGATGTGCGCACTGAGTTCTTTTCTGTCTTGGATTTTTTTGGCTTGTGCCGCAAGCAATTCTATTTGCTCCTTGATCTGATCAAGTTGCATATCCGTTTGCATCTCCATGGCATTGACGTCGAGAGATTTGTTTTTAAGCACATCTACTGCTTTGAATGCAGGTGCACTTACCGACGAACCATAGGGCAATAAACTTGCATTCTCAGCAATTTTATCGGGATCGATAGGGTTGTGTGTTCGCTTATCTTCTGCCATGTGTCAAAAATAAATCAATCCTTCAGCTTTGTCGCCCAAGGTATTCGCTTTTTCATTTATGTAACGCTCAGTGGTTCTTAAGGCCATGAGAGCATCGAATTGGTGCCAATTATCAACCCCTATACCGTCAAGATTCCAACCAGTCGCACTCGCAAGAGTATGTTTAGCCTCCAGTAGGAAAGCGTTGTCTTTTTTGTAACGCTTTGAATCAAGCTGTAGTTCTTGAGCAGTCAATTTTGGATAAACTTCAATGACCTGGCTCGCTGTGGTTTGACGAAACCATTGGGCCAATTCTATAGCTCGTGCAGTTAAGCCACCCAAGAACATTGGACTCATAGCTTTGGCTTCGAGATCAGCTTTTCTGTAATGGTAATTGGTAAAACCGTTAATTTCACGAAGAGCACCCGGAATAGATAAGGGAGCGTCAATGCCAATGACATTCGGTTTTAAAGGCTCCAGTAGCTCTTTAAGCCACTTATCAGCGTCTTTGTTTTTGGTCGCTTGATGCACTGAAATAGAGCCATCATGAATTATAGCAGCACAAGTAAACCCGGACGTTTTACTTCCGTAGTCAATCCCGACGATCACTTTTCCCATTTTCCGAATATTTCTTCAACCCTTTGGATGCGAAAGTCAAATATCTCTTCAAGTTTTGGTTTGACGATAAGGGGATGTGCCAGCTTGCCCAATATACCTAGAGGCACCTTGTAATTGACCCGATCTAACATTTCAACGCCACCTTCAATTTCTTTAAAGTGATGCTCATGATGCCAAATGGAGTAGGGTCCTACCCGCTGTTCGTCTACGAAATAATTGGGTGCATCAACATAAGTAATCTCAGTGGTCCAATTCATTTTAATACCGAACAACGGACTCACTTTATAATTGATAAATAAGCCAGGGTACATTTTCTCGGGTACTTCGCTTAAAATATCGAAGCCCATTTCGCTTGGGGTAATCTTCGATAGGTTACCTGGATTTTGGAAAAAACTCCAGGCCTCTTCGAGTGAAATGGGGATGCGTTGGATACGCTCTATGGTATACATAATCAGGCGTTATTCCTGCTTAACGCAACAATAGAGTAGAGGTTCAGTAAATGAGGTCGAATCTATTAGATTCTTTTCATTTGTTGTTTGATGTACTTGGTTTGCTCAGCTAATACACCTTTAGAATCGAGACGTTTAACATCAGTCAAGAGAATCTGAGCCTCTTTTTTACGACGTTTCGTCAAGGCAATGCCCGCCAAATTAAGTTTAGCAAGTGCTTTGTCTTGATCCATACGAAGACCTGTATTTAGGGCTTTCTTCAACAGTGTTTCTGCCTTACCTACCTTTCTTTGAGATTCAATCATCCCCATGAGCAAGTAATAATAAGCCAACTGGGTTTTGATTAAGCTTTGCTCAGGATTTTTAATTCCTCCTAGAGCCTTTTCTGCTTTTTCCAAATCTTGCTTACGCATGTGGTAAAGGGAGATAAGGATGCGTTCGTTTCTAAAGTAAGTGAAGAGTACAATGGCGGCAGGGAATAACAATGCAACACCATTGCCAATTTCGCCGTCAATAAAACTGTAAAGCGACCAACCGAAAATTGCCGCGGATACTACTATTCTGATAATTTTACTAAACATGTGCTTACTTTTGAACCACGCAAAGAAACAAAGAAATGGACAGAGTTAATTGGAAATTGATGTCGCTAGAGGAAAAACAAGCATTTTATGCGAAGATTTCTTTGGAGTTGAGCGATCACAAACGCCAATTATTCGAGCGTAAAATACAGCACCGCACGCGCCACTTTTCCCTGGCTTTAGAGGATATGATGAAGACTCAGAATGCATCGGCGCTCATGCGTACTGCGGATGCGTTTGGCGTTCAACGGGTAGATATATACGATAAGAACGAGCGATTTAATGTGAGCTCTGGGATAAGTAAAGGGGTGGAGAAGTGGTTGGACACTTCATTCTTTAATACCTACAATGAAGGCGGCGTGGCACAGTGGGCAGAATTGCTAAAGTCTTCAGGGAGAAAGCTCTACGTTACCGCCTTAAACGCTAGTGCTAAACCATTGCACGACATAGATCCTACAATTCCTGCGACTATTTGCTTTGGCAACGAACAAGAGGGTGCCTCCAAAGAGCTCCTAAAGCATGCAGATGAAGTCATTTACATTCCGATGAAGGGTTTTGTAGAAAGTTTTAATGTGAGCGTCAGCTGTGGGATAGTCTTGCACCATCTCACCCATAAAATGGAAGAAGCAGGAATTGCCCGAGGTTTGAGTCAAGAAGACGAAATCACAACTAAAATTGATTGGGCTTTAAGGACAATCCCCAATCCACAACGCTTTCTTTAGTCAAGAAAGTATTCAAACTTTCCTTGATCCTGTGCCCAGTCAATAACCTCCCAACGGATTAGTCTGGCCAGAGTTTCAACCGTTCTTCGACGGTCGATAGCCATTACTTTGGCGGCTTTACTTGTACTGATAGCAGGGTAAACTTTCAGGTAATCGATGAGTTTACGTTCACTATCGCTAAATTCTACTGGACGTTTACTGCGGTTTGCCTGTTCTTGTTTCCAGACTTCAATAAGGACGGCATTAGCGGCAAAATTTTCATCTTGGTCCCTGTAGTAGGCGGTCATGGAGTCCAATTCTTCGACCTTGTAGGGCTTATTACTTCCTTCGGGAATATTGATTTCCCAAACGACTTTTCCATCAACATTGTGCGCAAGAATTTCAGGATTTACACTGGGGGATAGGAAAATCTGAGTAGCATTTTCAATCATGTAGATGTCGTCCTCATCTTTCACGCCTGCAACAACACCATTATCTCTAACTCCTACTAAAAGCCGACCACCACTGGTATTAGAGAATGCACTGATCGTTCGTGCGATTTTACGGCTATCAGAAATCTTGTACTTGAAATCTTGGTTCTCGTGTTCGCCCTCACGAATGAGTTCTAAAAGGTTTCTTGAAGAATAATTACTATCGAAATCTTTGTACATACAACAGTATTCGTATCTTAAATCTGTGGAGCAACTCATCAACCATAGCGATCCTAGTTTCTTCGAGGAAATCAACTACCTACTAGCACAAAGGCTTGCGGCTAAAAGTGCTTACGAGGATGTGCTCGAGATGCTCTTAGAGAAGTTGGAAAGCCACAGAAAAGTTAACACAGATATTGGATTATTGTTGGCCTATGGAAAAGAAGCTTTTGACGAGCAAGCGATGGCCAGTTCTAGTATAGGTTACCTCAGAAACATAGGCCACACTTCTTCCCAGGTATTGGCAATCATAGAGAAATTAAGGTATGAATTGCGTCTGCTGGACGATGAGCACTTTGAAAATCAGTATTCAGCCTTGATTGGCTTTGTCGATTTTGTGGTGCAATCTTGGAACAAGCTCAAAGAGATTGAGGCAGTGTATACGGATGAGCTTAAATATCTAATGAACTAGTTACTTGGTGACGTAGATAACATCTACAAGCGCCTGAACATCACTATTTCTTCCGAACCATTTCGTTTTAAATTCTTCAGAGTAAATACGAATGTTTGCGATAGTTACAGAATCCCCGTAGGCTTTTCTAGCCTCGTACAGCATCTTTTCATAGGAAATCAATCCGTCGTGTAGGACTACCTCACGGGTCTGTTCAGCAGCCGTGATTTTATCGCTGTAAATGACATCAGGGTAGACAGTGATGGTGCCCATGTAGGTCCAAGATGTTCCATATAGCGCATTCGCAGTGTCGTACAACGAGCGATTAGGACTCGCGCAAGAAACAAGAAGACCCAGTAATGCTAGTGATAGTATCTTTTTCATAGTCTAGGTTAGCGTTCATTCAAAGCTATAAAAAAACAGCCCAGTTGGGCTGTTTTTTACAGAGACTTAATTCGTGCCTCCAATGCTTTTTGACTGATCTTAATTCCACGCTCTTTACAATACGCTGAAATTCGTTTCAAGTCACCCTTAAACTGTTTAATGGCCTGGTTAATACTACAAATAGGGTTCATAATGGACCATTTTAGAATTAACACAGCAGTAAGGTACTCGTTCTTTTTCGTTTACAAGAATTATTATTAGGTCAATTTTGAAACATGTCGAATCTCTTTTGGTAATTACTCGAATTTAGGCCGAATAACTGCCCAAAAATTTAGTTAACTTGTGTCAACCAACCAACCAAAAATCTGAGTCCTATGGTCTCTACCAATAAATCAGAGCTGATACTCAAGGGTCTTTTATCGATCTACTCCATCAGCCACGATTTTGAACGGCAAGAGTTGCTCACTCTGTCAAATGAATTTCAATGGCGCAACATCCAACGCGGGGATTTGTTGTGGGCCGAAGGTCTTGATAAAGATCACTTGTACTTTATCGTGAATGGATCGTGTGCTGAATACCTGCAGCACGATGGTCAAGAATCATTAATTCGCTTTTACCACGAAGGAAAATTCGCATTTTCTGAGGATATTCTTATTTATGAGGTCCCTTCTGAAACTCGTTGTGTGGCATTAACAGACGCAGTTATTGCATCCTGTCCCAAGCAAGTACTCTTGGACGATACTTTAGATAAGGTAGTTGGGGCAAAGTTGCTGAGTATACTGATCAACTTCAGCATGACGGAATACCGGAATACAACTTATGAAATGCTTCAAGCCAGCGGAAAATCTCGGTTACAAGCGGCCATCTCTCAAAGCCCGAACTTGTTGAATATTATACCACGCAAAGAATTGGCCGACTATCTTGGTTTATCCAGAGCCTCATTGTTCAGAGCATTAAAGTCTTTTGATCATGAAGAGTAATCAAGAAGCTATGCGCGCCTATTTTGAGGCACTTCCGGTCTACACGCCCGCTTTTAAATCAACTGTAGATAGTGTGGTTGCAGCCTTGGGCGATAGTGTTAAAAAGAAAAAGGGGCAGGTCGTAGAAGAATTGACCTTACACAATAAAGATTTCTGGTTTTTAAAGTCGGGATTCCTGAAGGAGATGTATAAGAACCCTATTGAGAAAGAGGATTCTTTGTTCAGCTTGATTCCGCCTCTGAGTATTTTTGTGAATGAGGACACATTATTTAATGACCAGCATCCTCAACATTATTATACTACGTACAGCGACGTTGAGTTTATTCGTTTTAAACACGAAGATTTTGAACGAATCAATGCGAAACATCCACTTCTGCAATTACTATATCTAAGCGGTACTGCTGAAATTCAAAAAAACCGACGTGCCCGGTTGATTATGCTTCGGATGCGTAGAACGATTGATAGGGTAGAGTGGGTGAAAACGAATCGTCCAGATTTATATAAGCACATGGATCGTGTTACCCTTGCGCAATACATTGGAGTATCGCGGGCAGGCCTCTATAGAGCTTTTGAAAAGTCTAATAAGTTTCAATTTTGAGACAAAAAGTATTAAATCTAGATTTTATTGCCTCTATTGTCTAGATAAATGAATCGTTAAAGAGAATTTTAGAATTCGTGACCGTTGGTGGAGGCTGCATCTTAGCAGTATCAATTTTAAACACAATTAGTCATGAAAACTAAATTATCAATCTTACTAGTTGCGCTTGCGACTTCGCTTTTTGCACAGAATGTACCCTCCGTAGCAGTCTTGGACTTTGATACACGCGGTTACGATGAAGTAGAACGCCACCAGATCATTCAAAAGCTAACGCTTGAGATGATTAACATGAGCGGATACGAGGTTATAGACAACTATGATGTTGAATATATTTCTGAGCGCGATCAAATTGATTTCACAGGTTGTTTTTCTAGAATTTGTTTAAAGGAACTTGGAGAGAAGTTGGAGGTAGACTTCATTTTGACAGGCTCCATGAATCTGCTAGGTGAAAAAGTAAGTACTACCGTTCGTCTCTTTGATGTTAAGAAAGGCTCGTTTGTAAACAGTGCGAATAGAAACTACGTTGATGTGCCTAAGAACGACCTTCTAATGGCGGAACTCACATTGAACGATATGATGGGTATTGAAAACGACCCAGAGCTTGTAAGAAGAGTCACAATCGCAAACGATTACGAGAATATCTTGAACAACCCGTTCGACAGAACTATTGTAGCTGAAGGGCCTCGTATGGGATTTGGCTTTGTTACAGGTAAAAACGCTCAAATTCTGGCCAAGCCTTACGACCAAGGTGGTTTCGATATGCAAATTCCGCTTATGTCGCAGTTCGGCTACCAATTTGAAAAAGCATACATCACCACTGGGAATTGGCAAGCTCTTGCCGAGTTGATTCCACTTATCAGTGGCCTAGAATCAAACCGGTTTGTGCCAAACTTGACTTTATTAAACGGTCTTAGAAACAACAATACGGGGTGGGAATTTGCCTTTGGTCCGACAATCGATTTTACACGTACCATGGACGGTCAACTCGACAGTAGAGGGGATATCGCCATCTCAACAGCTCTCGTATTCTCTGTGGGAAAAACAATTAAGAGTGGGGAAATGAACTTCCCTGTGAACGCCTACTTCATTCCGCCGAAGGACGGAAGTTCCTTCCGCTTCG
This sequence comes from Bacteroidota bacterium, assembly GCA_003385605.1. Classification (GTDB taxonomy): domain Bacteria; phylum Bacteroidota; class Bacteroidia; order Flavobacteriales; family Schleiferiaceae; genus UBA10364. Next base: position 6,853 of record QQUU01000059.1, on the reverse strand, counting down.
GAATTTCAATGGGGTGGAATGCTTCGGGTAAGAAGCGACTGTTAGATTAACTTTCTAGCTAATTATGTGTTAAACCCGTGTTGGTGCTGCCAGCGCGGGTTTTTTCGTTCTACATTTATACCATGAAATTAGCACACCGCTTTTTTACCCTTTTTGCCTTAGTGCTAGCCATTGCACCGCTCAAAGCGCAAACGGATACCTCGACCTTGTTGGCGCCAGTGACTGTGGTGTATAATGAAGATCCGGCCATAGCGATCATCAAAGATGCCATGAAAGCACTTAAGGCATACGAATTCACGCGACCGGACAATATCAAGGTATATGCTTCGCGGAAAGAAAACGGGAAGGAGTTACGATTTGAACAAGTTTCTTCCATTTATTTTAAAAATACCAAGCCGTATCAGGAGGTTGAGGCGTTCAAAGACTACAAGGCTGTTCGGGCAGATTTTGGCAACAGTATTCAGGCATCGGCACAATTTGATTTTAAAACCGACTTTGACCCTACGGATGGTTTAGACGGGGGTACGTTCAAAGAATACCCGCTGACGAATTACAGCAATACAGATTGGACACCTTTACGCCGTGTGGAAAATGCTTTAATTGATGCCGTCGCAATTCCTGGTCTTTTAAGCCAAGGTACTTTCTTTAGGACCTCATTTACACTCACGGGTGAGTTCGAGGACGAGAGTGATTATTCCTACACCATTTCGTTTGCCCCAAAATCTTCGAAAGGGTGGAAGGGCACCATGATTATTGGCGGGGACGATTTCAGAGTGCGGTCTATTAAAGCCAGCTACGGCGATATTTATATAGAGCAGGAATACAGTAGCAGAGGGTCGTTTTATACAAAGAACTTTATTTGGCGTTTTTCTCAAACCGAGTATCGGCAGGAGGTTATCAGTGTGAACACTATTAGCAAGCCGAAGAAAAATAGCCCCATGATGGTGGCTTACATTCCTGAAGCTGCCAATACCGACCCGGACTACTGGCAACAGTACCGTAGTATCGATCCTGAGGTAGATGCATGGACCAGAAAACAAGACAGCTTGATTCGTTATTTGAATTCAGATGAATACCTGGATAGTGCAGATGCTGTATATAATGAGTTCCATTGGTACGAGCCGTTGGTAAGCGGTGTGGGCTATAGGAAACGCAGCAAGGGAACCTTCTTTTACTACAGTCCACTTATAGGTCAGTGGAATTTTGTGGGTATTGGAGGTACGAGATGGACTCCAGCCTTCATTGGCTCTAAGCGATTTTCAAATTACCAGAGTGTTGAGGGGCAATTTGTGCCGAACTACGGCTTCTTAAATAATGATTTGAAAGGCTCCTTGGATGTCGAGTATACCTACGCTCCAATGCACAACGGATCCATTTCCTTAGTTGTCGCAGACGATTACGAACCCATAACTCAAAGTGTAGATTTAGCCGGGATATTTGCGAGATCAAATTTCATTCGAAAGCAAACTGTTGAAGCTTATCAGCGTTACGAGTGGTTCAATGGATTTTACACACGGTTAGGGTTGGAGTATAGCACCCGTTCTAGCATTGAAGGGTTACAATTTGCGCAATGGACGAATGATTTGTTTGGTGCTAGAAATCAACCGGCACCTTTTGAAACGTATACTGTAGCACAGTTAGGTATAGAAGTTTTGATTCGTCCGTTTCAGCGCTATTACCTCAAAGGAAGAAGGAAGATCGTGCTTTCGAGCAAGTGGCCTGACTTCAGATTCACTTTTAAGCAGGGTATACCAGATTTGTTTGGCAGTGATGTTCAATTTTCAAAATACGAGTTCGTCGTGGACGATATGCTCCGTTTTGGACCTCTGGGAGAGTCTTTCTACAGATTTAGCTCTGGTGGTTTTTTGAACGACCCTTCCACTGTTAGATTCATTGAATATAAGTGGTTTAGAGGAGGGGATTACTTCCTGTTTACCCACCCATTGTACACTTATCAGAGCCTTGAGCAGACATTTGCATCTCCAAGTGTTTATTTAACGGGTTCCTATATTCATCATTTTGACGGTTTCTTCTTGGGTAAAATTCCTGGTTTAAAGAAGCTTGGTTTGGGTACTTCTTTAGGTGCTACTTTCTTATCTGTGCCAGATGAACAAATCAACCATTTTGAGTCGTTTCTTGGCTTAGAGAAAAAGATCAAATTGTGGGATACTCCGACCCGGTTTGGGGTGTATTACCTGCTACAACCCGTGGATGCAGCTGCTGGTTTTCGATGGAAAATAAGCATCGATGTCAGAGATACCTTTAAGGACCGTTGGAATTGGTAGTCTCATAATTGAAATCCTATTAGCGGTAATTAAGTAAGTAGGGTTAGTCCCGATGCTACTTATCTCATTTGCCGAGAAAATCGCCTTTCCATAATTATTATATTCGCGTGACCTTGTAGTTATGAGAAGTATTATAGCCTTTTTTCGAGTTTTAGGAGTGTTTGCAGTACTCATTGGCGGTATTGGTGCCTTAGTGCTTACTAGCCCTATGGCAAGCAGACGTACCTCCCACAAGATATATATGAGTTTTAAAGGCATCTTATTGTGGGTGGTGGGTATTAAAGTACACGGACAGAAATTCGATAAAATTGGCCCCGGTCTCATTATTGCCAATCATAGATCTTACTTAGACGTTCTATTCATTCCTACCGAGGAATTCTTCACCATTGTTGGGAAAGTAGAGGTTCGTTCTTGGCCACTTATTGGTTGGGCGGGTCGCGCACTAGGTACCATTTGGGTGAAGCGAGAGAGTAAGAACAGCCGTTCACAAACTAAAGAAGCAATTTCAAATGCGGTGAAAGACGGCGAAACTGTGGTATTGTTTCCTGAAGGTTCTTCCTGGGAGGGGCCGTTGTTGTTGCCCGTTCGTCCGGGTATGTTCTATGAAGCCGCAGACCAAGGTTTTAAACTTTACCAATGGTCGTTGCACTTTGACGACGCTACCACTGGATTCCCACCGAAGATTCCATTTGGAAAGCATTTATGGGAATTGTGTAAACGCCGAAATGTGAATGCATATACCGAAGTTCGCCAGCTTCCTATTTCTGGTACCGATGGTACCGAGCTTTGTAATGATGCTATTTCTTGGTGGAACGAAAGTTTGACTAGACTCAATGAAAAGTACCCGATGCGAAACACTGGCTTCTGGCCGGATGATAGAGTGTTTACTTCGGCGATCTACGAAAGAACTCCTGCAGTAAAGGGGTAGGCAAATCTGTCCATATAGGTGTGGACTCCTTTTCCATTTTCAGTCGAAAGACTGATGCGTTGTTTGTTAGGAACACTGTCGCTAATTCTTTGAGTAAAGCTATTGACACCTACTTTGAGGAGTTTATCGGCATTGTCTAATACTAAGGTGAGCAGTCCAGCGCTATTAAACCCTTCAATATTTAAGAGTTCGTTTAATCGTTGTGGTGTAGCAATAACCACGTCAGCGCCGAAGTAGATGTTCTCTTTCTGGTTCAAAATATTGGGACCCTTGTACGCAGTCCAGACACGTAGATCTGTATGCTTACCGAGCGCTTCGAACATTTCAAAATATTCATCTGCCACCTCCTTACTTTCAACTAAAATGAGCGTTCGGGCCACATCTTCATAACTCGATTTAAGCATATGTAAGGTTGAAGCAACCACTGCAACGCGGGCTTCGCTGGCATCCTCGTATTGTAGCCAGTGATTTTGTCCGCTTTTGAAAGCACTCGTAGTTTTAATCTGCGCCGTAGTAAACGGCAAAAATTCGTTTGCTTCTAGTGCTTCTAAGACTTCTTGTTGCAGTTTCAATCTGGGCATTTGCTCATCTTTTGTGCAAAACTACGGGGTCTTTATCAAATGTGAGGTAAAAAACCAATCAAGTTGTACTTTTAGTGGGTAACACAAATGATGAGCATGAAGCTAAAACTAACACTCCTATCAGTGTTGATTTCCGTGGGGTTATCGGCGCAAAAACTTGAGAAAATTGAACCGCCTACGTGGTGGAAGGGCATGAACATGGATACCGTCGAGTTTATGGTTTACGGTTCAGACATCCATGAATTGGAAGCCTCCTCAAAAACGTTGAATGTCATCCGTTCTATGGCCTTAGAAAGCCCTAATTACCTCTTTGTTACAGCGCATATCCCTTCAGATGCGGTAGTAGGTCAGCACAAATTGACCTTTAGAAATACAAAAGGTAAAAAGGTGGGGACACTGCTTGTTGGTATCGAAGAGCGTCGAGCAAAGAGTGCCGAGCGCAAGAGCTTCACTTCAGCCGATAATATTTATTTGTTAATGCCAGACCGCTTTAGCAATGGAAATCCAGCCAATGATAAGGTGAAAGGAATGCTTGAAGAACCGAATCGTGAATTCAAGGGTGGACGTCACGGCGGAGACCTTGCTGGTATTGAAAATCATCTTGATTATTTCAAAGAGCTAGGCATCACGGCACTTTGGTTGAACCCTGCACTGGAAAATGACATGCCGGATTACAGCTACCACGGTTATGCTATGACGGATTTGTACAACGTGGATGCTCGCTACGGTACGAATGAGGACTACAAGCGACTTAGTGCGAAAGCCAAAGAGTTGGGCATTGGACTAATTATGGATCAGGTGGCTAACCATATCGGTAGCTACCACCGTTGGATGAATGATTTGCCGAGCAATGATTGGGTAAATCAATGGGAAGAGTTTACTGAAACGAACCATATGAAAGTCAGCAGGTTTGACCCACATGCTGCAGAGATCGATCAAAAAGTGTTTCACGACGGTTGGTTTGTACAGACCATGCCAGATTTGAATCAACGTCAGCCGCAATTGGCCCGTTACCTTATTCAGAATTCTATTTGGTGGATTGAATATGCCGATTTATACGGGATTCGTATGGATACTTGGCCGTACCCAGATAAGCAATTCCTGGCCGATTGGACCAAAGGAATCTTGGACGAGTACCCGAACTTCAACATCGTCGGGGAAGAGTGGGTGAGCGATCCGTCTTTGATTAGCTATTGGCAAAGCGATGCTACACGTGGCGACGGTTACCAGAGCTATTTACCAAGTGTGATGGACTTCCCGCTTCAGACTGCTGTAACTGAAGGCTTGAAAGGAGAGACGGGCTGGAGAAGCAGTATGACCAAGGTGTACGAAAGCCTTGCCAATGATTACATGTACGGGGACGTGAATAACATCATGATATTCCCGGACAACCACGATATGAGCCGTATTTACACGCAGTTGGATGAAGATTTTGATCTGTGGAAGATGGCGATGAGCATCTATTTTACCATGAGAGGTACCCTTCAAGTCTTCTATGGAACTGAAATTTTAATGACGAATCCGGGAACCAATGATCACGGTATTATCCGCACTGATTTCCCTGGTGGTTGGGAAGGAGACCCTGTGAATGCTTTCACCGGAGAAGGCCTAACGCCGCAGCAATTGGAGGCACAGAATTGGTTCAAAACCTTGGCCAATCTTCGCAAGAACAGCTGTGCGCTGAATTCAGGAGAATTGTTGCATTACATTCCTCAAGGAGAAATCTACGTGTATTTCAGAACTTTTGAATCTGAGAATATTATGGTGGTTGCCAACCGCAACAAAGAAGGCAAGACCCTTGACCTCGCCAGATTCTCGCAAGGATTGAACGGAGCTAATAGTGGTGAAAATTTGATCACCGAAGAAAAGGTTGACTTGAGTAGCGGCACTATTGAAGTGGGGCCGATGGAGACGTTAATTCTTTGGGTCAAGTAAGATGAAGGCAGTTCTCTCATTTACTCTAGGTATTCTTCTATTTAGTTGCGTTCAGCAACCTGATAATTCACCTGTCGTGGAGGCACCTTCTGTAGTGTTGGACACTATTGAAGGGGTGGCTGCAGGGACCTTGTTACGCGCGGAATTGGCGAGTGATTTTATCCCTGCACGTCCTTTAGATATTTGGCTCCCGTCTTCTTACGATGGTACCCAAAAGCACAACGTAGTGTATATGTACGATGCGCAAATGCTTTTTGATGCAACCACGACTTGGAACGGTCAGGAATGGCGTGTAGATGAAATTCTAGACAGCTTGATTACCGGTGATATTATAGCACCAACAATCGTTGTTGCCTTGTACAATGGCGGTCAGCGAAGAAACTTTGAATATTTTCCGGAGAAACCAGCCGCACAGTTACAGGCTGCGTTTTCAGATTCTGTACTGTCTGAAATTTCAAAACGCTACGGATCAGATTCTACGTTTAGCGTGAATAGTGATAATTACCTCCGCTATATGGTAGAAGAGGTAAAACCTTTTGTTGATGGCCAATTCGCAGTGCATACCACTGCCGAGTCAACCGCCGTCATGGGCAGCTCCATGGGCGGTTTAATGAGCATGTATGGGGTCGGAGAATACCCAAGTGTCTACGGTACTGCCCTTTGCATGAGTACACACTGGCCAGGTGGATTCGCGCCAAATGAAGAAATTCCTGCTGTTTTTAATGCCTATGTGAAGGAGAATATTGTTCCTGAGCGCGTTGGAAAGATCTACTTCGATTACGGTACTGAAACACTCGATGCGATGTATGAGCCCTTTCAGAACAATGTCAATCTTGTTTTAGAGGAAAATGGATTTGTGTTGGGGGAGAATTGGACCACAGAAAAGTTTCCGGGTGCTGCTCACGACGAGAAGAGTTGGGCCGAGCGGTTACACATTCCCTTGATATTTGCTTTCGGCAAATAGTAGCAACGAAAATTTTAAGCATAAAAAACCCGGCGCGCAGCGCCGGGTTTTTCTTTTCTAGTACTTCTTTGCTTAGAAGTTGTCAATTGCAGTATTCAAGGTGCTTGACGGTCTCATAATAGCGCCCGCGAGTGCGTCATTCATGAAGTAGTATCCACCG
>QQUU01000052.1:19687-23164 GCA_003385605.1 Bacteroidota bacterium | reverse complement strand
GACAGCAGAAAATTGATGATCTCCAGATTTCTTTCATTATTCGGCTGTTCGCTCATGCCTGATCCTCCAGGTCTTTGACCTCGTAAAGGGTGATGGTTTGCCTCTTAATGACAGGGACAAGAATCCCCTCATCTTTGAGAGCTTGAATGCGGCGTTGAATGGTGCGGTGATTGCGACCAAACTTTTTGACCACTTCAGTAACAGGGATCAATACGAAGTACGACCCGCCGTAATTAGTTGCGATCTCCAAGAGATACTCATGGATGCCCATTGCTAAGTCATCCATGAGGTCAGTCATTACCGGACGCACCACTTTTACTGCCTAGTTTTTATCTAGCTTTGATTCTACGGGACTCTTACTCTCTTCGCTGCTGGCCTCTTTGTGCTTAGAGAGGTACTTTGTGACCCCGGATTTTGCTGTTTGAAGATCCATCGTCCAGCACATCTCCCAATCGTGGGCTTTACTGGGGAACTTATAGAGAATGTGTCCGGTATTCCCGTGCTTCAGACTCTTGATCTCATATCCTTCGTGGATGATCGAGTCCAGGATCTCAGACTTTTCGCCGCGATACTTAAATTTTTTAGCTTGCCTCATCGTTGAGGGTGCAACAACGGGACAAGCTTAATTACCCTAATCCTGAATCACTCAAACATTGCATTCAGTGATTGCTTGTGAATGTCAGCACGCAGTTGGTTTTCTTTGTCTGCTGCAAGATGCATTGAGCTGACGATGGCGCATGCAGTGAATCCGTCCTCTGTTAGACAGACCTGCACGCAGCCATCATCAAGAGTGCTCATCTCGAGATTGTACCCAGTTGTCATAGTTAGTTACTTGCTGCTCAAGTTCAATCAGCCTTTTCTGGTAAAGGTTACTGACCCAAGAGAGTTCTTCTCGTTGCGCTTTCGCTGCTGCCTCGATCATGTCGAGGTAAGACTGACGTTGGTTTTTGTTCATTACTTAACAATCTTAACTAGAAGAAATTCCTGATGCCCAGTTTCGAACCACTCCAATAGATCATTATCCTTCCAACCAAGTCGTCCAAGAAGGTCTTCAGGAATGTCGAACTTTCCTTGGACGTCGAGGGAGAACTTCCATTTTTTTCTGAAGTCTTTGTCGAAGTCATACTCATCCTTGAGCGTCGCCTCGTAGGTGTCCGGTGATAATTTTGTGCAGTGCAGGTACGGCAACTGATTTGGTGCTCGACAGTCGTAGGTTATCGGCTGCTTCTCTGAGGTCAAGAGGCGTCAGACGCCCTTTTGCAAACGTTTACGATAGCCGTAGGAAAGTGAGACTCTCCTGACAAGCTCGGCTGCCCCTGGCGCTGCAGCTGGGTTATCCATCAGGGTTTGACGCAGCTCCTCTTTATCTGCATAGACGTCCTCCCGCTCTTTGACTACATGACCGTCGCGAATTGTTTCTACGACGATTGTCTTTTTAATGCCAAACCTTTGCCGCTCGTCTTCATTCCACTTGTCAAAATTGTCTCTGACTTTTGGTAGGACATTTTTGATAGTTGCTTGATACTTAAGCCCCGTAGGTTTTGAGCTTATCAATTGACTTTGATAGGCCGCTTTTATGATGTTAATAACATTTTGACGCTTTGTTTTCCAGTAATCGACACTTCCCCTCAGCTCATCCATCTCTTTGGTGAACTGATGGATGCAGTTGTCGCACTCTTTAATCACACCGATGATCGCGTCAAACTTATATGCCTCGCGGCTCTTCAGGTCACGCCAAAGCATTGCCAGCTCTTCCTTCTCCTCGTCATCCGTGTTGGGAAGGTCGATCAATTCCTTGATCATCAGCTGCTCTTGCAGGATCTCTTGGTAACTTTTTGGATCAGCCATGGATCAATTGCTTGAGGGAGTGATAGTCCTTCTCCTTTTCAAAGTAAAGAGAGAAGAGATAGCGAGGGCCGTCAAGGTTGATGACGGTGTGCTCAACCTGATTGTTGAACAAATAAAAGGTGTCTGGCTCGTACTGCAACTCGATTACATCCTTTTCATAGGGGTCTCGTTGCGAACCAAATAGTGTGTGGCTGTTGCTACCGATGCTGTAGAGGAGGTTGACACAGGCTTCGCGCTCTTGATCCACATGCCAGTCGTAGACAGTCATGCTGCTTATTCGGAGCAGGCCTAGCCGGTTGATTGGCCAGATCTGATCTAATTTTTTGAGAGCGGGTTCAATGTCAATGAACTCCAGGGGGATCGGGAAAGCATCAAACGAAAAGTGTTCCTGCCACTCAGGATCTTCGTTGATGAGCCATTCGATGTAATTAGGAACTTCGACCGCCTTCTCTTTCAGAGGTGTGAAGCAGTCTTCCGGATTCACTTCCCCTGACCTCTATAAGGCTTCTGCCCCCGTACTTTGAATGACCCACGCTTGCGACGACCATGACCGATAGAGGTTTTCTTCGGGGTTGCCTCGATTGTCTTGGTGTTGGTGAGGGACTTCCGGGCTGCCATGGAGTCAAAAAAGATATTCAGATGATAGTCACCATCAGGAGTCTGTCAATAGGAAAGATTTTATAAAGATAATGTAGCCACTTGTACATAACATATTGCACCCATTGTTAGAATATTCATTATGTAAAAAACTCAATGTCTGAAGAGTTTGAGATCATCGAAATCCCATTTGAGGATTTAGATTTGTCGAAGACTATGGAAGATGAGTTTTTAGAGGCGCGGATAAACAACGAAATTGACGCAGCAACAAACGTAGAAGAGTTACGTGAAGCTGCCAAAAGACTCGTAAAGGTTGCTACTGCAAGACAGGCTGCAATCCGTGGGTTGTGTAAGCGTCTCGTTCAATACGAAACCATGGCTTTACAGGGATTCCTTAATGATGAAACCAGCTAAGTACTCAAAGAAGTACGCCAAGATTCAGTCCAAGGCGGAGCTCTGCACCACCCGTGAGGAGGCGCTTGAGATCTTGAACAAGGCTGAGAAATTGCAGAAAAAAACGAGGGTTTTCACCCCCGCTTACGACTGAACTTAAGACGGCCTGAACGTCTTAGTTTTGGACCACATTTGTAGACGGGGGCCTACCCAGCCCCCGCACGGTATGTAAGAGAATCTGTTAACAGATTCCGAACAAACTTTACTTCAGCCCACCTTCGATAGCTCCGGTCTCGTCTTTCGATGCGAGCATGGCACGGATGCCACCGGAACCTTCAGGCACAGGGAGGGTGAGGTTGCTCAGGTCAACACCGGGTGCGATGGCGTTGATGCCAATCTCCTTCTCGCATTGCTTGAAGAACTTGGCGCAGTAGACCTCCATGGTCACGCTCTCGTGCACTTCTTCGATGTAATCGATGTCGTCCCCTTTCTTGGGGAAGAACTCCTCGAGGTTCTTGGCGGTCGGTTCCTTCCAGGTTTTGGGAACCGCAATTGCAGACTTCTGCTTCTCGCCGTACATCACAGTCCCGAAGGTGGGAGTGAAGATGGCAGCCGCAGCCTGCTTAGGATCGAAGCCCG
>QQUU01000052.1:0-19653 GCA_003385605.1 Bacteroidota bacterium | reverse complement strand
TGTCACTGAAAGCACCTTCGAGCTGTTCGAGGAAGCGTCCGTAAGCAGTGACGAACTCACGGGATGCGCCGCCGTGGAGTGAAAGGATGAGCGGCTTCTTGTGTGCAGCTACACCATCCTCATTCACGAGGTACATCAAAATCAAGCGGCGACGCTTGTAAGGGCAGGGCTGGCCGGGATTCTTCTCTTCCCAGTCGTCATACAGATAGTTGTCCTGCGGGTAAATCCCTACGATCTCACCTTTGTTTTTCGAGTTTTCAATGAAGGTTGTGTCCTTCGGATTACCACCGTGGATGATCAGCATCCGGGGCGTCTTGAAGAACATTCCATTTTCGGTGTCTCCGGTGTTAAAGACGTGCTCGTAGTCGGCCTCCGCGTTCGGGAAGTCATCGGCATCGCCGGTGAAACCACAACGGTCGAGGGCGTTCTGTTTGATGAAGAGACCGGGCTTGGTCTTTTCGTTCAGGATTTGTGCGATGGCGAGCTCACGCATCACACCCTGATACTTCTCAGTGTTCAGGTAGCGGTCAAGGACTGACATAAGGTTCAACGGTTGGGACAGAGAAAAAGCCCTGGTTTCCCAGAGCTCCCCTCGTGATCTGAAATTAGCGACGCTTTGGATTTGGCGCCATGAAATCAAAACGGAATTTCGTCACCCTTAGGGACCGGTTGGGGGATCACGGTGTCCTGTGCAGATTTGACAGGCGGATCAACCTTCGCAGGAGCTTTGTCAGGTGAGTTCTTACCGAAGAAAGTGTATTGACCACCACGGACTTGAACCTTATATGCAGTCCGGGTTTGGCCATCCTTGCCGGGCCAAGACTCATACTTGAGGCGGCCACCGATTGCAATCTGCCGGCCCTTGTAGATGTACTTCCGAAAGCGAGTTGCATCATCACCCCATGCATCCAGCCGAAGCGGGACGCTGTCATCCCAGGTGAAGTTCATTAGTTTTTGCGGGGGAGCCTGGCACAGCATTCCGCAGCCGAAGAGATCTTCGCGACGTTGATCAGCGATGAAGCCGACGCCACCAGCGGCCTGAACTTGGTTGACCAGAAGGTTTGCTGGGACGGTTTGAAGAGGTGTGGTCGGAGCGATATACATCTTGTAATCGCTCTTGCTGGGATACATCCGTCCAGTGAAGATGAGGTTGGACCCTGCTTCGTAGGCATCGATGACGAATGTGTCACCAGCAGCCCTTGTTGGGATGAGGTAAACAGGGACCGGCAGTGCCTTGGCCCCTTGGTTCTGGATTTCGACGTGCATGCATCGGACACCGCTTTCGGTTTGAGCGGAGCCGATGAACTTTGCAGTGGCAGTGATGAGGTTCATTAGATTTCAGGGTCTACAATCTCGTGACCGATTCCGGCCTCGTTAAGTAGTTGTGCGGCGAGCCGGAAGCTATCGAGCCACCGATCGCAGTTGATGTCGTGGGCTGAAATAACGACGGTTGAAATACCAGCGTTAATAAGTACAGCAGCACAGCGACTGCATGGATGGAAAGTGACGTACGCAGTAGCGCCGTTAGTACTGACCCCGTGGAGTGCAGCAGTTGTAACAGCGTTGACCTCTGCATGAACCGTCATTTCGTACTTCAGGTTACGGTCCACAAGGCGTTCGATGGAATCCTCGACGCCCATGGGAAGACCGTTGTATCCCAGACTGACGACCTTCTTGCCTTTGACAAGTACGCAGCCGACTTTTGTGCTGGGATCCTTACTCCAGCTGGCAACTTCGTGGGCCAGCTTCAGGAAACGAACGTCCCACTTCCCTTGCGTGATGATGTTCATTTCTTCAAGAGGTTATCTTCGATACGCTTTTTAATTTCTTCTTGGATTTGGGTCAGCCTGTTTTGCCAGACCTCCATCCATTCCTCGAGGTCTTCATGCATCTCGACAAGATCGAGATAGCTGAATTTGTCGAGAGCCCCTTGGCTGATTGCGGGCTTGGGTGATTCCATGGTGCTTCTGAGGAGCGAATTAACAGTAGTAGGTGTTTTCAAGTTTGGCACGTTGACTTTTGTATCAATCGAGTTTGACGGTGTACTCCTCTAAAATAGATATATCTAGGGCGCGGTATTCGTTGTAATGAGTCAAACTAAAGCTCAACTGATTGAAGGTTTAAATATTAATACCAGCGCTCCTGCTGATGCGTTGGTTATTGACAGCTCTGGGCAGGTGGTCATTGGTGGAACGTCACCATTAGATAGCGACAAGCAACTCACGCTTACGACCACTTCAACTTCTGGCGGATTAGGGATTCTCAGCCCTAACAATGGACGCGGTGATATTTTCTTTGGCGATGCAGCTGACGATAACGTCGGTCAAATTAAGTACAGCCATGTAGACGACAGTCTCACCATTAGGACAAATGCTGCTGACCGTTTTGTCATCGCCAGCGATGGAGATGTTGGAATCGGAACGACGTCGCCTTCAGCAAGACTCCACGTCTATCAAGCGACTGGTGACGATGTTGGCATTCGTATTCAAAACAACGATGGTTACGCAGAGCTTGAGGCAGATGCTGACGAATTAAATTACAACGCGGATTCGCATGTATTTAACAACCAAGCGGATAGTTCGGAGTACATGCGTATCAACAGCTCTGGCAAGGTTGGCATCGGAACAACGTCGCCTGCTGGTGGTTTACACGTCGATGCTGCTTCTGGTGTTGATGGTCCTGTTTTCGATAGCGGCGGCACAGCCAATACTAATCACGCCTTACTGGTACGAGATAGTAGCAACAACCAACTGCTTCGCGTTAACAACAACGGCAATGTTGGTATTGGACAAAGCTCTCCAAACGCCCTACTTGAAGTAAATAGTGGTACAGCTGGAAACGAAGTTCAGAGAATTGAAGGTAGCTATTCAGGATCTGGCAGCGTAGTCCTTTCTAACTGGCGGCGGGCTGGCGGAGCGGTTGCAGCCAATCTTCAGTACCACGACTCCTCGCCAATCAAAATGACTTTAGGGACATCAACGTCCCACAATTTTGTACTTAAAACTGCCGATACCGATCGTCTAACTATCGACAACTCTGGCAATGTTGGTATTGGCGCTACGAGTCCTGCCGAGCTTTTGCATGTATCCGCCACAAGTCCTGCCGTTTTAATTGAAGCTACAAATACTTCAACCGGAGAATCAAAGCTTCAGCTTGGCAAAACAGGCAACACAAATGTAGGAGAAATTAAATACAGTCATTCCAACAATTCATTGTCTTTTAGGGTCAATGATGGAGAAAAAGCCCGCATCGACAGCTCGGGGCGGTTGTTGGTGGGGACGTCATCTTCTGTCGCTTTTAACGGTGTTCCCTCAGCTGTTCAAATTCAAGGAAGTACAAATGCGACAACACGCATGTCTATTAGAAGGACTGCAAATGATTCTTCTGCTGGCGTCTTAGTTTTTGGTAAATCTAGAAGTAGTGCTCATGCAGTTCTAAGTAATAATGACGAAATTGGCAAGATTGAATTTTATGGTGCTGATGGAACCGACACAAACCAAAGAGCTGGGATGATTTTATCTGCCGTGGACGGCACCCCTGGCACAAATGACATGCCAGGTCGCCTTGTGTTTTTCACCACAGCGGACGGTTCAGGCACCCCGACTGAGAGACTCAGGATCGATAGCTCGGGCAATGTTGGCATTGGAACGGCGTCGCCTGGCAACAAACTGACACTTGCATCAACTGCCAACGAAAACGTATATCTTCAAGTAGGTAACGACGACACCACTGCGTTTATTGGGGTTCGGAGTGATGCTCTTACTGCCATTGAAACTAATCAAGCCACAATCTTTACTACTGGCTCTTCATATACTGAGCGGATGCGGGTTACGGATGGCGGGGAGCTTTTGATTGGCACAACTTCAGAATTTAGCTCTAGCTCTTCAAGTGCAACAGGACACCGAATAGAACCAGAGGGAACTGTTTCGCATTACAGAAACAGCGGAACAGTATTGTACGTTGGAAGGCAAGGTAATGATGGGACAATTATTAGTATTCGCCAGGCTGGTAGTGAAGAAGGAACCATTTCGGTTTCGGGTTCTACCGTTTCTTACAACGGCGGTCACCTTGCACGTTGGTCTCAACTTGCAGGCGGTGCTGAACGCACAGAAATCTTGCGCGGCTCTGTACTGAGCAACCTTGATGAGATGTGCGAGTGGGGCGAAGAGGATAACGAACAGCTCAACCGAATGCAGGTAAGCAGCGTCGAAGGTGATGTCAACGTGGCTGGCGTCTTTCAAGCCTGGGACGATGACGATGACACTTATACCAACGACTTCTACTGCGCGATGACGGGTGACTTCATCATCCGCATTGCACAAGGCACAACTGTTGCACGTGGTGATCTGCTTATGTCTGCTGGTGATGGAACGGCAAAACCTCAAGACGACGACATCGTGCGTTCCAAGACCATTGCCAAAGTGACTAGCACCACGGTTTCTACTACTTACTCAGACGGCAGTTATTGCGTACCTTGTGTGCTGATGGCTTGCTGATTAATTAGTGAGTCTCCATCCAATTGTGCCCTACACGAGCCTCTCCGGTCATTGGGCACTTGAGCTCATAAAACTCACCTGACTTTTTAAACGAGGCAATCGCCAGTGTTTTGTAGGGCTCGACATACTCGGGCCTTACGAGCGATTGAATCTCGTCGTGGACGTGTGCAACAAATGCATAGTCTTGACCCCATTGGAGCCCAAGCCTTTTCAGATCATCGTACAGAATTGTTGTTGCTTTCTTGACGGTGATTGCCCCTGTTGACTGCAGAAGCTGGTTAAGAGCTGAATGCCGAGAACGAATCTGAAGATGACGTCCGTCAATACCTGTCAAGTATCCACGCTGGGAGATCCTTTCATCAATCTTGTCCTTAAGTTGCTTGATAGCCGGGAGGTTCTTGTAAAAAGTATTGATCGTCTCCTTACCAAGATCAGCTTGCTTCCATTCACCTAAGGATGGATCAATCACACTGCCAACTTTTTTCGAGCCAGCCCCATAAAGTAGGGCATAAATTAATCTTTTTGAAAGATCTCTTGTCTTTTTTGTGATCTCACCTTGTCCATTGAAGATACCAAATAGTTGAGCATTGTATGTATGAATATCAAAGCCCTCAGTGCTAACAAGCTTTGCATATTCACCGCCATCAAAGTGTGCTAACCAAGCACCAAGTGCCCTAAGCTCCAAGCCACTTGCGTCAGCACCGACAAGAAGCCAACCCACAGGAGCAACGAATAGAGATCTACATTCCGCCCCATACTGATGTCCAACACTCGGAATTTGGGCCATGTTGGGACGTCGGTGGCTACAACGTCCGCTGATACAGGCATTAGTAATAACTGTACCGTGGATACGACTGTCGTCAAAAACTCGACTATGTGTCAACCACGCCTCTTTACCCTCAGCAATCTGGCCAAGCCTTTTGTTGAGCGTTTGGTATTCAGCAAGGAGCTTAGCTTCCGGGTATTTTTCACCAAGCTTCTCAAGGACTTCATCATCCACCTTGACATTCCCTTTCTCCGTTTTGTCGAAACTAATTTCACCGTAACGCTCCTGTAGACGCTGTGCCGTTTGTTGACGCGAACCGGGATTAAATAGAACGACTTTGTCTTTGAGTCGCTTCCCCGTTCTCTCTGAAAACCGCTCTTCAACAATTGGCGGAAACACTTCTTGAAGCTGCTCGTCGATCTCCGACCGCCGCGTCTTGAGTGTATTGACAAGTGCGAAAGCAGACCTTTCATCGAAGGGGAATCCAAAGTCTTCTTGCATCGTCATGATAGCGGCGAACTCGTGCTCCAGTTGGAAGCAACGTGGATCGAGTTCTTGCGTCAGGAAGTATTCATACAGGACTTTCGTCACGAGCGTGTCCTGCTCGCAGTACACCTGCATTTCTTCCGACCAACGTTCCCAGACGTTGTCCTTTGCTACAGATTTTTTCGCTTGGTTCTCCGTGAATTTTATTTTCGCAACGCCCAGCCGTTCGCCCCAAGCAGCTAATGAGTGGCGTCCTTTGTACTTACTGTCGATGTGAGGATACTTCTGCGAGTCAACCTGTTCAAGTTCTGGTGACAGCACACGACTAATAATTAGCGTATCGTGAACATCACAATTTTCTTTAATTTTAAATGTAGGGTAGACCTTAGCTAGCCCTCGCATATCAAAATTAATAAAATTATGGCCAACGATTAAGTCGGCTTTTTGTAACAAATCGAGGCCAGATTGTACAGGCACATAGTTACCTTCATTAGAGCAACTTATGACCTCGTTTGTATCAAGATTCCGTAGGACAAGACTGTGCACGCGATCGAGTTGATGCAGGAGACCGTTGGTCTCGATGTCGCATGCGTATCTCAACATTGGACTATTAGAGGAAGCGCTTGTACAGGGATCCAATGTTCACGATATACACGTCATCAACGATGTCACTCTTTCGTAGTCTTTCTTGAATATTCCTCATCTCCGTTCTGTCGCTTAAGCAAATAGCTTTTCCCAAGCTTGACGCTGAGTCAATCGGTATCAGTTCGACGGTGGTTCTGTCACTGGTGTAGCAAAGTACGTTTCGATTATCGAAGTCGCAAAAAACAAATCCTGATTTCATCTTCAGTCACCCTGGTTACCGTTGGGGATGGCCCGCATCATGAAAATGTCCAGGGCAATGTGAAGAAACAAAGGAACCATCTCGAAAGCCTTGGGAGGTAGGCCGCCGAATAGAGCATCGAGCTTGTCGTTCAGATCAGTGCGGTGAAGATCTTCGAATTCGATTGCCAGCATCTGTGCGACGTTTAAGATGAAATCAGTAGGCTCCTCGTCTTGGTGCTTTAGCTGCTCCATAAGGTTCCAGAGTTCCGGATCCCTTTGAATCATCGCTAGTAATTCTTCCACGATGTCATATCGAGTACGCCGCAAGTTTACAAGCTCTACATTTCAAGTAGGAGATCATCTTTGTAAGATCTTTCTTCAGCCGGTGCACGAGTATCGCCCTGGTTTTTGGCTTTGGAATACAGGCTTTGCCATCGGAAAGTCACAACGGCAACTTAACGATTGGTACTGGAGGCGTGAAAATAAAAGAAGGAGATCTTTAGACGGCGCATTCAATGGCAGAGTCGGAATCAAAGCAATACGACGAGGCTTTATGGAAGTCCTTCGCCTTCGTTGGGCACTCGCCCCTGGCGACGTTCTTGTTATTGATAGCACTTCAGGGGCTCCAGCTAAGCAGTTTTCTGCATTCAGCTGGTGGAGAAGATACCATCCGGAGTGGACGGTTAACGAAGACCGGAAGGAGTTCTTCTGGCACAGACCTCCTTATGCGGACGACCCGATCAGAAATCAGTTCAAAATAATCGGGATTACTCCTGACCAGCCTCTAGCGAACACGGCGGATCAAAATTATTTTGATTGCTTTCTAGTGCGCTATGAGCGTCTAGGTACTGTTGGATCCAGTCACCGAATAGCTGATCTATTAAACCCGGTTCAATCCAATGAATGATTGCATGGAGAGCATGGCGCAGGGCTGATTCGTTAGCAGGATCTTTATCCTCGATCATCTTCAGGATGGTCAGCTCAAGCCAAAGGTTTGGGTTTTTGACCGGGTCTACGTACTTCACTCGATGCTTATCACTATGCATTTGAGTTTACCTTTACTATCTCTTACTTCGTAGACTGGATAGTCTCCGTCACCGACTTCAGTTTCGAAAGAGGTGTAGAGATTACACTTTGGAAACTTGACCTTACCGGTCCTGTGAGTCTTGACAAGACACGGATCAACAATAGAGAGCGTACCGGAATCACTGCACACAGAACCTATAAGTTTTGGCTGTGTTTTGGATAACACGGTTCATGCATAACATGGTTAATAGATCTATTATACATCTGGGGCCGAAGAAGAACAGCGGCAGGCCCTAGGGAGGTGTGATTTTTGCTGTTTCTCACACCTGGAAAGTGACCAACCTTGCCGGCACGCTATCGGTGAGGTTGCGCCCTGTTTTCTTCAGCTTGTTTTAAGATTAAGTGTTACTACATAAACCGTAGTAATTGCTACAAAATTCGTATGATTGAGTCAGTTCAAAGGAGCTCTCATGACTCAGTTAACTTACAGGGGCAACCAGTATTACAAAGAGGACCAGGCTGAGATTGCTCGTCTTGATTGGAACAACCGGCACCGCCCTCAGCTGACTTTAAAGTACAGGACTCTTTCTTATCGTCCGTACCAGACTGGTGGTCAGATTCCTTCGCCATTTTGATCTTCAGCTGTTAATTAAATATAAGGCCAGCTAATCTTTTTTCGGGCAGACGTCGTCTGAGCGAAGGATCCTCATGATTAGCCGGTCTCTTTTTTTGTGATTGCGCGGCTCTGAGTAGAAAGGATCGTTGTAGACAGTCGCGATCAAGTCGTCCTTAGCGTCGCAGATAAAACGTTCTGACACAGGTTTTGCTTGTGTGACAACTCCAAGTGTAAGGAAAGATGCAATAAAAGGTGGAATAAATCGGTTCATTTTGTTGTTGCTCCTTCTTAAAACTCTAAGCCCACTGAAAACTGGGTAGATTTACTCATGAAAATGTCAGTTTTTTGAGTGTCTACAGCTGGATTTTGATTAGGTCTGGCTACATTTTTGAATGTCTTACTATTTTTTAAAGACTGTGCTTAAGAAATTATTCGCAGCCGCCGCAGCTCTCGCCGCATCTGCTCCTGCTGCTTTCGCTGGTCCCTATCTGAACTGGGAGACCAACCTTTCCTACACCGGTTCTGATTACACCTCTGCTCTTCATGAGCTCCACATTGGTTGGGAAGGTGAGAACGGTGCTGCTACCTACTACATCCAGGGCGGCCCTGCTTATTCTGCTGTGGATGCAGCCAGCTCCAGCGATCTCGAGTTCTCCGGTAAAGCCGGTGGTGCCGTCGCCGTCTCTGAATCTGTCAGCGTTTACGGTGAATTATCCCTGGTCACCGCCAAAGAGAATGGCTACGGTGCTAAAGGGGGAATCAAATATTCCTTCTGACTCACACAGAAACTTACGAGCCTGGGTTAACAGCCCAGGCTTTTTTGTGTGTGCCTAATTTATGATATACAGATGGCACAAGATGATTCCAAATACACTAAACCTGATCTCCGTGAGCGTATCAAGAAGCGCATCATGGCAGGTTCTAAAGGTGGCAAACCCGGCCAGTGGTCTGCTCGCAAAGCACAAATGTTAGCCAAAGCCTACAAGGAGAAAGGCGGTGGATACAAAGGTGGCAAGAGCGACAAGCAGAAGGATCTCAAACGCTGGGGGAAAGAAAAGTGGATGACTCGAAAAGAGTATGAGAAAAAGAAGGATGACTGAAGTCCACTCAAAGATTGACGCGATCATCGGTGAGCTTGAGAAGGCTTCGAGAACGCATGCTAATCAAGCCAAGAAGCTCGGCGTGATCCTCGGCACCCTCAAGAAAGCAAAAGAAAATAAATGAGCCTACTGGTCGCAATTTATCTTGCGCTTCAGTCAGGGCCTGTTTCTACTTGGGAGATGACCTGTGATCATTACTGGGCAGCTGTAGAGCGCCTGAATGAAGATCCCTTCTATCAAAAGAAGGAGAACGCTCGGGTACGTTGGTATGTCTTGCGCTTGTACAGGGCCAGGACACCAGAGTACTGTTACGAACAGTATGTTTAGCTTAGAATATTTTTATGGCTGATAAAGCAATCGAACCCGGTAAGAAGTCGACTGAGCGTTACCTTCCTGAGAAGGCGTGGGCTGCAATGTCTAAGTCTGAGCGTAAGAAGACAGACGACAAGAAGAAGCGTGAGAGTCGTAAGGGTAAGCAGTTTGTTGAGAACACTGAGCGTGCAAAGAAAGCACGTAAGGCAGTGAGCAAAGCAGAAAAAAGAAAGATGGGTCAAGGTTGACACGATTAAAGTAAGACATCTTTTTCAAAGAGATGGATGAAAAAGTTTCTTGCTTCTCTGTTTGCAGCTGCTGCATTTGCATCACCTGTCCTTGCTGAAGATAAGGTCAAGACCTGGCGTAGCTTTGATTCTCTTGGTTGCATGATGCTCCGAGAGTGCAAAGAAGATGTTGTTGAGCTAACTACTTGGTCAGAGCTTGGTCCTGAATACGGTATCGCTGCTGAAGAACTGGACGCCATCATCGCAGCACTGAAGAAGGTGGGTGCCACCATCTACCTGGCCGACGAGAGATACTTTGCGTTCCGGATGCGTGGTGTTTATGACGTGCGCTTCAACAACATCTTTTTGAACAAGTTCTATCTGGACCAGCCCACCAAGATGATTCAGGTCATCCGTCACGAAGGATGGCACACGGCGCAGGATTGCATGGCGGGGACTCTAGAGAATACTTTTACTGCTTTGATCTTCCCGGAGGAGGATGTACCTGATTGGATTCGCCGTGGCGCAGAGAGGACTTATGCCAAGAATGTATTGCCGTTCGAGGCTGAGGCGATGTGGGCAATGTACATCGAGGATAAAACTAAAGAAGCATTAGAAGTTTGTGCAGGTCCTAAGAAGATGTGGGAGTACTACAGCCCCACCCCGCTCACCGGAGAATGGTTGGAACAAGAGGGGTTTATAAAAAAGAAAAGTTAGTCAAACAGGGCTAAAGTAAGGAAGGTGTAGATATCAGTATGCTGTCTTCAAAGTATCGCTTGCGGTTGGAATATATCTGCAAGCGAATAGCAGATCGTCACGAAGTTCAGCTTGAAGATATGATCTGGGCCGACAAGTTAGCCAAGGCAAATCGTTCTGCAGGAGAGATGCTTCGCAAGGCTCGTCGTGTTGCTAACAATCCAGACATGCAGCAAGGCTCTCTGGATGACTTTCTTAATCAGATGGATCTAGGTGACCCTGATCCGCAGCAACACAAGACTGGATTTGACAGCGCCGATCAGATCGTGGAGTGGTTCCGCGATGACAAGCCTGCTGATTGGAGACAACGAGATTAATCGCAGTCAGTGATCGGGCCGCCGTGCAACCATGCATCGCAGGTCCGTGCTGCTGCACACTTGAACTTGAAGAGCTGGCAGTAGCCAAGGTTAGCCAGGTCCTGCAC
Source organism: Bacteroidota bacterium (assembly GCA_003385605.1). Lineage (GTDB taxonomy): Bacteria > Bacteroidota > Bacteroidia > Flavobacteriales > Schleiferiaceae > UBA10364. The sequence goes on along the minus strand of QQUU01000052.1, from coordinate 8,619 downwards.
GTCGTAGGGATCTGCTGCCTTGGTTTCGTTGATACCTTCGATCATGCAGTCGAGGATCTTTGATGTCTGATCAAATGCTGCACAGTTTCCGCAGCGAGCAGTCTTCACTGTGTCGACGTCACTGTTCCAGAGCTCCGCTTTCTTCTCCCAGAACCCAGGGTCCGGTGCATCAGGATTGAGTGGACCGTAGCCAAAGTTTTTGATGGTCCAGTCCCTGTTCTTGATGTTCTCTTTGATGTCAGTTGTAGCCGTGGGGCAGGCTTCACCAACAGCGCTAACAGTTTTACCTAAAACAACAGTTAGCTTGGGTTTATCATCCATCATGTGACTTAGTGTGAACGCGGATCTTCTTCATAATTGATCCTAAGCGATCGTAGTCTTTGCCGTAGCAGTTATTCAATCCGAGATTCATCTGCTTCGCTTCGGCGACGGCATAGATCATCTCTAGTTCTTGGGTCGTAAAGTGCGTCAACATTTCACTCATCTACCACCAGCTCCTTAAGGTATTCGTTTAATCCTCTGGAGAAACAGAGCTTGATGAAAGCAGCTTGGTTTGTGCCCCGAGGAAGATAACCTCTTTCCACAAGAGCATCGAGTGTCGATGCAACCATCAGTTTCTCAGCGTTGCTCTTGATCAATGGAAAGTACTTCTGAATGCTTTCAGTCTCAGGCATTGACTTATCCCAGATTGTATTTATTCTAGACTCAAACTTCTATGTCAGGAATCACTTTCAAAGAGTAAGAATTTTTTCACATCCTTATCTTTAGCAGCGATCAAGTTCTCGATCATCTTGAGTTTCTTCTCGGCGTTGAGTGCACGAGTGCTCCAGTAGACGAGATGGCGATTCGTCTTATCGAGTTCAGTTTCCAGGGCAGTTTGAAATAGTGCCGACGGGCTGATGCTTACCTCAGACTCCTTCCACTTTGTATGTAAAGCTTCAGGCACAGAAACACTAAGAACTACTGCCACGGCATAAAAAAACATGCTACCCATAAGATAGCATGCTCTTCTCGTTATGAAAGTGTTGCTTAGGCCGCCAATCTTAAGTCGTTTGTTGCAGTGATCGGCATCGGCTCACTTACACATAAGGTGCTGGCGATCCTCAAGTCGTTCGCAAAGTCTTCCGCCTTATCGAAGTTGGGGAAGTGAGCTGCGTGTGCGTCTTGGTCAACGTGGTAGATGAGAACCACCCAAGAGGAAACGGCAGAAGAATGCATCAGGTTTTTTCAGCACCTGTAAGTTAGCAATCTAAGTTGACCCAATCAAGTAGACAGTCTTAAGTCTCAGACTACAAACGGGCCGGACTTGTAGTACACATCTGGGTTGTTCTGCACGAAAGCATCAGCTTCTTCGTGCCCTGTCACTTTCACTACTTCGGCTCTGCCGGTGGTCTGGTTCTGGCTTAGGACGGCCCATGCCAGGGTGGTGCCTTGCACCGTTTCGGTCGCTGCTTTCATCGCAGATATCTCGCTCGCGTATCTCATTATGAGGGGCATACTCCTATACACTGCAACCCTGTTTGCATTGAAAAAACCATTGCTACCACTGGAGTTTGCACTCCTCACGGTAACAATGGTTGCAGTGTCTAAACCGAAAAAATCTTTAAGGCTTAGAGTCCCAGATTGTCGTTGATGTCGAAGAGGTCGTCGTCGATATCAGCGGTTGAGCTCAACAGTGCGTTCGCAGCAATGACCTTCATGAGAGCGCTGCTTTGGTCAGCACGTTGACGGCCACCCAGGAGCTGCTGTGCGGCGTAGTGCTGCTGCATGTTACGCAGTTGGTTTTCGGGAGTGAAGAGTGCCATCCCACTTGTTCGAAGAACACTCTTAGCTTACATCAGCGTTGCCGAAGCGGTCGCTCTCCGTTACTAGCGGTAATGTGTACTCCGGCTCGAAGCTGTATTTAATGTTATCGATCAGCTCTAGCGCCTGATCAAGTGCTAGTTCCTGGTCTCCATGGATGGTGTCCAGGAAGATCGGATCATCCATCAGATCCTCAAGACACCTGTACGCAGTGTCGAGAGTCTGGATGATTGACTGAAAGCGTTTTTCAACGGTGCAATCTTCTTTCATCTTGGCAATTGCGAACGTGTGGAGATTCATCAGGAATAGTTTAATTTAGTAATCCTTGAATTCATCAAAGTCTGGATCAATTTCGAGCGTGTAGCCAAAGGTTGTCTTTGTTTCTGGATCAGTCTCAATGATTAGTTCATGCCAGTCATCGTCCTCCCGGTCCCACAGCTTGTGCAGGGCTTCGATCTGGGCATCCACATCCTCCATGGATTGCTCTGTCTTCCATTCGCACCAGTCTTGAAAACTGTATGAACGGATCATGTTGACGATGCGGTTGTTCATCCAACGTGCATCGAAGTTGATCAACATCACCGTCACCTCGTAAGCAACAGCATTCCAGATGTTGTACTTCATAAGGGAATCTAATAGATATATCTATTCTCGTACGGACATCCCAGCGTTAGGATTGCTGTATCAATAGCTACCGAATAAAATGAAACCTGCTTTCATCCAATACACAACAGCAAAGAAGAAGCGCCAGCTCCGCGAGAAGAGTAAGTACAATCTCGCCGTGCTGCAGGACGTCAAAGAGGGACGTAGTATGGCTTGCAAGCTTATTGACTGCAGCTGAATGAAACGCGGCAAGCCCCTCACTCTTGAAGAGGTCAAGGAACTCGCAGACAAGTGGTTCCCTATTTTCGATGAGGTTCACAGCCGCCTTCCTGATTGGGCCTCAGTCGAGGATACTCTTAAGGTTATGGAGCACCTCTCGAAACTTGCTGGGGCAGAGATCGCAGAGAAGGAAAGCGAGGCGGCTAAGTTCTTTTACTACCGTGGTACTGGCTGGCCTGAAAATTAATTGGTAAATTTGCCAGCTTCTTTATCCAGCTGCTTGAAAAGAGCGGCCGGACTTTCTTGTCCTGGCCTAAACTTTTTATATAACTTATTCAAAGTATTTAAAATATTGCCTTGGTTTTCTCTTTCAATCTCATCTAAATCAAAACCTTGTTTTCTTTTTGGATAAATAGGTTCAATATTTCTCCATTCATCACCTGACACTGTCACATCAATGTCAAAAGGCTTGTATGTTCCTAAATTTTTTGCGACATTATAAATTAAAGATGGGATGGGACCGCCTTCTCCTAAATCTCCGACCCTGTCTGCTTGGTCTGTACCCATAAGATTTTTATCCACTTTCCATCGATCGTAGATACGTACGCCACCGTCTGGTTGTGGGAAAACTGACAGGTTACCGTAAGCCATTCGCATGTCTCTACCCTGTGGGTAAGTGTTTACAACAGGACTTTCAAGAAATTTTTTCTGTTTGGCAACAATATTTTTTGCGTTTTCAATTGTAGGTGGAGTTAGTTCTTTTGGATTTCCTTCCGCATCGTAATGAGGAAATTGTTGATTAAGTTCATAGGCGTCGTTGAGGTTTTGAAACACTTCCTCTTCTTTCAGTAAAGGTACGTCTCTTTTCAATTGGTACATTCCCTTAACCTTTGCTAATTCCGTCGGAGTCATTTCTGTTTGCGTAGGTGCTCCGCCTGTCATGGCCTTGGTGAATAAAGCCTCAGGTCTTGGAAGAAAACGATCTACAACAAAATCACGTAATTTCTGATAAGCACGTCCAGTGGCGTCTAACCTACCTTGAGGCAGGTTTTTGGAAAAAGTATTTAGAAAACCTGCTGTAACACCACGCTTTAGATCACTCATATATCCAAAAGTCAATGTAAATATTTTAGATTGCGTATATCAATTTCAAGCAGATTGGAGTTTTGTCAGCGTGTCCTTCAACTTACTAATGTCATAAAGACCCTCGACACTAAACAGTGGCGCAGACTCTTTGTCATACCCCACACCGAAAGTGTTGTCAGGGTCGACGATATACCAGTGACAATCGACATCAGGCACATCCACAGCACACCTTGACCAGTCGTCGTTCCACTGTGGGACCTGGGTCCACATGAGCGCAGCGAAGAAGATGGAGAAGATTGAGTTGATCACGGCATGTTCAGGTATTCGATGACCAGTTTACTGAGGTCTTTGTACCTCAGATACCAATCGGGGATCAGTCCGTAGTGTGGGAGCACCTCGCGATCGGCGTAGTCTTCATAGATACTTTCAAGAATTTCTACTCTTAGCTTCTCCTTATCCATAGGGGGGCCAAAAACGAAAGTAAATCGCCTTAAGCGAAAGTATTTTTGGAATGGGAGCCGCTCACGCGCTGACACTCCCTAACCTGCTTCCATTGACAGGGCAACGAACCATGAATCCATAAGGTTTACATGGTATCAATCGATGGATCAGACCGAAAGATACTTTAAGTTAGCACAAATGTCAGGGTTTGGTTAAATTCCGTCGTTCTTGATGATGTAATAGATGAACCAACAGATTACAACCAGCAGTAAAACTATGCTGTAGCCGATGAACTTCGTTTCCCAGGGGATGTTCGCCATTTCTTAATCGCATAGTATGTGCAATTCGTGGCCTCTTCTGTATCGAACTCAGCCACTTCTAAGTTGCACTTCTTTCCATCATTGTATTCACAGGTGTTGCAGTCTCTCACGTGTTTGTTAACAACCCCAGACTTCTTATCTATATATAGTTTTAACTGCTGGAGCACACGCTCGTTTTCAATCGATTGATTGTAGAAAGCAGCTGATACTTCATAACGAGTTGTCCGATGTCCACAGCTCATGCATTCGAAGCGTCGCCGCCTGGAATTAGACATGTCTACTCTTCTGCTCTCGATGACCTTCGAGCTGCGCCCACACTTCTCACATGGTGCAAGGTCACGCAGCTGTTCAGGTTTCATACCAAAGAGCCTCAGAGATGATCGGGAATTGATGTTGGAAGATGATCTTTGCCTGGTTGGCAATCGTGCGGTGCTCGTACTGAGTGCTGGGGTCAGTTCGAAGATCGAGGTAATGAATCCAAGAGCGGATCGTTCCGTTCATGTACAGACGAGTTGGGCTGCACATCGGCAGGTGACGCCTTGCTGTTTCCTTGGCCACACCCATTTCGAGCATGGTCTTATACAGCTCGTGTCCTTCCTTGATGTGTTTGTAGGTCAGCTCTTCGAGCAGATCCTGTTGCTCGTCAGTCAAATCGTCGATTGAGTTCTGACGGTTACGGCTGTCCTGTCGACGGAACTTGGGAAGAACACCTTGAGGTGTTTCTGCATAACGTTGTGACCACTCCTGGAAGGTAAAGGATCTATGGCGGCAGAGCTGAGCGCTGATGTCTCTCTGGGTGTGAATCTCGACGCACATGTTCCCCATTTCAAACGGAGACCAATGCTTGTGTCGGATCAGGTACTTAAGGAGGCGCGGCCCTGTTTCGAGGTTGTCTTCATTTTCTGGTGCGCTGACTCTGGCCATCTTGATGATGAGCTTCTCTGCGTCTGGTGTGGCCCAGACCAGGCTGCAGTTGTCGCGCAGTTTCATCAACCAACCTCGTGGTACAACATGTCGATCTGCTCCTGCAGTTCAGACTCGGGTATCACTCTAGATTCGATCACCCATTCGGCAACCGATCTGATGTCCCACATAACCTTTACGTAAGGACGCATTGAATACCCTTTGGGTGAGTTTCTGTAGCGTTGTTTGCGCATCTCCTTGTCAACTATCGTTCCGCTTTTGGTCTTGGCCCCGTTGAGTACAGCGTTACTTGTCAGTCGGAATGTTCTGGTGGGGCGTTCAGCGACGCGATCACCAACATCGAATTTGTAGTCGACCTTCTTCTTAGACATTGTGCTGCTGCAAGTAAAGATCGAATTCGCTCTCGTGGACCAGTCGGTTCTCCTCGACGATCTCAGGCTGGGTGCTGCCATCCCAGATCACCTTGCTTGCCCAGCGCTTGGCGTAGCCCTCCTTGGCGGTGCGACTCTTGACCTTGCGTTGGATGCGCTCGGTGATCACACCATGCCTTGCTGACAGTGGAGCTGGTGACCCTGGAGCATTCACAGTGTTGTTCCTCGGGCGCTGGCAGACACGGTCACCTACATCAAACTTACGGTTGGGTTTGAGCAGTTGGTTTGTTGATCTAGGTGCTGGAGACATTGGCTTGGGAGTAGAGGTTGAATGTTGGGGGGACTTACGAGCACACGCTTGATGCAGGCCTGTGTTGGGCATCATGTACCCCGGTGCCACCTGCATTCCTCGATGGGAACCTGGGGATCTCTAAGACAGAGGCAGTGCAAATCCCACCACATGGTCCGAGTAGTGGCTTGCGTGTCTAAGGCAGCGTGATAGTCGGGAGAACACCGGCTCCGCCCCGTGCATGAAGTTGATTAGCTCATTACGCATTCCCCCTTATAAAGGTGGGTTGAAACCATCTCATTTGTTTCTGCTTTCTACCTGGACCTTGCAAGACTGTGTGCCAATGGCCTTTACGCCAGTGAGATCTTTTAGGGCTGCCTACCTGTCTCTCGGCTTCTCCTTTAGTCGAACGCACGGTCCTAGTTGTGAAGTTTTCTCCAAGCCAATGAACCCGGGGCTGTTTGTTCATTTTTGTTGATTTAAAACCTTTGCTATCAGCGTCGGCATATTTGCTGCTACTATCTTGAACTGTCAGTATTTCTGGCTGTTGTTGTGATAAAAGAATCAAATTGCATACAAAACTATCTACATCTTTTGTAAGTTCGACTCCGATATCTTTGCATTTATTCGCCTCATCCTTTATCTCGTCCCATATCTGTGGGTCAGACTTGTTCGATTCGTTGATCAAGCCACAGCACAACCAATTGATTCTTTGATAGTTATATTTCCATTGAAGAGCTGCAGAATCTGCATCCATTTCCTTTCCCGCAAATTCGTGGTTATCTTCCCATAGAATTTCGATTCCTTTGTAGTTATAAGAAAAATTATATTCAAGCCTCGATGACTCTTCATTGAAACGAATCCATACCCAATTTATTTTCTTGAACTGATTTGAGAACACAACAAGGAATTCATTATAAAACTTTTTGGAAACCTCGACTGAATCAGGTGCTTTCGTCTGGAACAATGCCTCTCCTAGTGAATCCGTTATGTAGAGAACCGGAGCCGTCAAAATTTTTTGGTCGAAACGAATACCCTTCACCAAGAGCTTGCCCGTGCTTTCGTCGGGCGTAACTTTGTTTAGTGTTTCAAAACAGAAATGAGCTGTACCTACAATGACCGCAGCCTTGTGGCAAATTTTTTGGTAATTAGGGTAGCCATATGGTGAGATTGCTTTGTTGAAATGTGAAATCAACTCTTGTTTAGACGGCCAGTAAGGATCCTCCTTCACAGTTGACAATTTGCTCATAACTGCAAGGTAATCACGTTGAGAATATTGTTTATCTGCTTTTGCAATTGTTTTTAAGGCATCAAGAATGTCTTTGTTAATCATGGAAACCTCCCATAAATTCTTCTCCGATAACCACTCCAGTAATGGGATCAGTTTTCTTACCTAGGTTGTCGATGGCTTGCTGCATTGCAAGTTCTTGAGCGTGCTTCTTTACATACACCTTCGGATCGACGGCTGTTGCTGTTGTCGCAGCAGCCTCGAAGAAAGCCTGCTCGAAGTCACGCATCGGATCGATGTGTGCGATCTGCTTGAGGTGATTCACCATCGCCTTGGAGGCGCCGACCTGAGCAGAGATGTTGCCAGCTTCCTTCGCATCGAGACGATCTTGCTGGAGCCCTGCCAGGACTTGGGCAAACATAAATGCACGATCCTGAGGAGCAACTGCTTCAACCAATAGCTCACGGCCCTTGCGGACATAACCACGGGCCGCTTGTGGTGAGACCTCGTGCTTCTCCGCCAGCTCCTTGACGATGCGCCGGCCCGGCCAGCCCTCAGAGAGAAGGTTGGCCGCCTCTTCAACACGTGCTTGGAATTCATCGATGTTTGATCTGGTCATTGGTCAGGGTCCTTGATGACGTTGAAGAAGTCCCAGATCACATTGGCCTGGGTTGTATGTATGCGGTCAGAGCATGTGCCATCAGCGCAGATAAAGGGTGTCTTGTTCCACCACGCCTCTTCCAACTTCTCCTGTAGTTGGTTCATCTGCTTGAGCGTGATCTTTGGCTTTTGTGTGGACATCAACCTTCCTCCTTTTGTTGGTTTACTTGCTGTTCAAGACTTTGGACGAGTCGGTCGCAACGTTTGATCAAGCTTGGAAGAAAGCTTTCGTATTGAGGATTCTTTTCAAGAGCTTTTCGCTTCTTCTTCTGATCCTTTCGGAGCAACGTGGCGAGGTAAATGCTTTCACTGGGCGTGAGTTTCACTTAGCCCTCCCGCGAACGTGTGCACTGAAGGTTGCGGATGCGCTGCCGTTCAGTTGTTCTTTCTTCTCTGCAGTCTTGAGGTCGAGCTTCTGCTCCTCGAGCTTGATGCGCTTGGCCTCGAGCTTCTCGGAGTAAGTCCACGTAGCCACCATCACCTTGCTGATGACATAGCTCCCATCAGTCAGCTCGATCTTGTCCTCATCACCTGCGACGAGGTGTCGAGTCAGAGCCTCTTTAATTGGTCCCAGCTCCTCGTTGAGAGCCTTGATCTTGTTCTGGATATCTCGATAGTCCTCCACCATCTTCATCACTGGATCAGCCACTGGTGCAGGCTGAGCGACAGGATTCT
>QQUU01000028.1 GCA_003385605.1 Bacteroidota bacterium | reverse complement strand
CAGCAGAGCCTATCCCATAGATGTGTGCCGGTGAAGTCAGGGGTCACTGTCATGCGAGGTCTCCGTGTGCTATTCCGCCTACGTCCGCCCTGTCTTCTGCGGTTCCGCTGCTGTTTTGACAGTCAATGTTGTAGCTGGATGCAGTGTTTTGGAATGTCCTTGTCTGATTAGCACTACCACCAGCATCAATATAACAGCTATCTCCACCAGACATTGCGGAAGTTAAATTTACAGAATAATCTCCGGTGCCGGTATCTGAAAGAGAAGAAGTATTCAAACTGCCGCCGCTATATATTGCAATGGTGCCTTGGCCATTAAAATGCACCCAATGTTTTGCACTACCGTTGACAACAAAATTCGTAGCCAGCGAACCCGCAGTCGAGTGCGTCAGGGTATCTGCTTTGAGTGTACCGAAGCTAGGCATGTTATGCGTCCTCCAGTGCTGTGACACGAGCCTCTAGGGCTTCAATCTTGGTGATGGCTTCTTGCAATGCGCCGGTCAGCAGCGGCACCAGTTTGCTCTGGTCAATGCCCTGCATCACAGCGTTGCCGTCGTCGTCAACCTCGTTGTGTGTACCATGTACAGCCTCTGGCACTACAGTCTGCGCTTCGTGGGCAAGGAAGCCGTCAACGGTTGTGTCTGCATCTGCAATGAAGTTGAACCGCTTCGGTGCAAGCTGCTTCACACGAGCAATCGCACCGGTCATGTCAGCTACATTTTCTTTGAGGCGGTGGTCTGATGATGTAGCGTAGCTAGTGCTTGAGGTAGTGACGTTGATGCCGCCGACAGTTGTGCCGTCACGCCGGAAAGTTTGGATAGAGCCATTGCTGTTGTTGCGTCTGATTTCTACAGCGGCTGCGTCATCCCGAATAGCTTGAACAAGCCCAATCGGGCGAATGTTGCACCCGACAGTGCTAAGACCGACTGACGTTTGCCCAACTGCTAAATTCCCGGCGCTGTCGATACGGATGTGTGTATCACGGCTTGTGTTGCTGCTGCTGTATGTACCCAACTCAAGTTCGTTGCCATCGCCGCCGATGAACTTGCGCCGTGAAGAACCAGACTGAAACTCGATGTCGCAATCGCTGCCGCCTGTAACACGAACATGACTCGCAGTGCTTACAATGCCCGTGCCATCCGGGTCGAGGGTAATGTCACCGTTGGTGGAGACGCTGCTGATTTTGTCTGTCTTTACTTCACTCATGCGAGGTCTCCGTGAATCGTAGCACTGATGGCGTCAGCATCATAGGCACCGGCACTGCTTGCGTCATTAAATAGAGAGGTAAACTTGTATGCCGAAGATGTGGACACAGCCGGTCTATTTTGAGTTGTGGATGCTGTGCTTTTTGCATCGTTACCGTTATTGCCACCGATAGCGTAATCTGCGTAGTTCATGTTGTTTGTAAAGTTAAACTCGTAGTCTCCGGTGCCATTATCTGTAATGCTGGCAAAATTAAAACTCTGCTGGAATGCGTCATCACCATCCATGTCACAATGCGCCCATGCCTTCGCAGCGTGTTGCTTCGTCAGCGTAGCCGCACCGCCGCTGGTGCTTTGGATAGTATCTGCCTTCAACGTACTCATAGCGTCACCAATGTTCCACCGCTTTCAACGGTCAGGGTCACGCCACTGGCTACAGTGAACGGGCCTGTCACGTTTGCGTTCTCAGTTGCAAGGATGGTTGTGTCTGCCGTCAACGACTGTGCGTTGGTACGGAACAGGCCACCACCCTTGAAGTTGCCCTTGTTAGCTGCTGGCGGTGTTACGGAACCAGCAGTCAGGTCAAGGAAGTTTACGAAGATGTTGTTGGTGCCAGTCGAGGGTGCGGCAGTGAAGGTGAGTGTCGTACCATCCGGCACAGTGTACGCAGACGCCGCATCTTGGACAACGCCGTCTACAGACACTAACACCGACTGTTTGTCAGCAACGGTACGGTTCAGGGTAAACGTAGTCGTAGACCCATTGCCGCTGAACTGCTGTACAGCCGGTGTCGAAATATAAGCGATTGCAGGTGCGTTACCCTGATATGACGGCATCGCCTACTCCCTTACGTAATGTCAAGATGGCTAAGTACCACGTCCGCAGACGAGGCAGTGTCGGACGTAACCTTGATGATATCACCCGGCTCCATCACTACCTTCTGGTCTCCACCTACAACAACAAGGGTGCCACCTACCGGAATAGGTGCATCCTTGACCAAGAAGACTTTATCTTCGGCACCAGACGTACGGCCTGAAGCGTCGAGTTCTACGTCAACAGTAATCTGTGACGTGACACGATTGGCTACGGACAGTCCGATGATGGTGCTTTCTGTAGATGCAGGGCAGGTAAAGACAGAGGCAGCAGATGTACCAATCTCTTTGTCCGTTTCACTTAGAAATGCGTTTGCCATGTTTTACTCCAAATATGTATAATTATACCATACTTATGTTTGTTTGTCAAGCACTAATTAACCAAGTGCAATCGCCATGACCACAGACTGACCAGCGGCGTCAAAGTCAGTCGAGGCAGATGTGGCTGCTGTACCCAAGCCTAGCGTGGTACGTCCCGCTGCAGCATCAGCGTCATCAACCAGACTCCGACCAAACGCCGTAAAGTCGGCGACTGCATACGTATCGCTTGCCGTAGTATAAATGACTTTATTGGCAGCGGTAGTGAGACCAGCAATAGAAGCGAGACCTGCGTCATAAGCCTGTACATCAGAACCAATGGCTACTCCCAAGTTAGTACGTGTGGTAGAACCGTCCGTTACATCAAGTGAACCCGTGATGTCCACACCAGTTGCTACAGTGTCAAACTTCTGCGCACCATTGTGATACAGAGTAACACCAGCACTATCAAGTGTGGTAATCTGGTTCAGGTTGTTGTTAGCACTACGTACATTGAATACACCAGCCTGTACACGCATGTTTCCAGAAGAAACTTTGATATAGTTATGTGTACCGTCATGGTACAGCATCATATCATTGCCAGCACCAAACATCAGGGTATCGTCTGTACCCGCAGATGCTGAGTCACCAAAGCTGATGTTGTTTGTGTTTACGTCAAGGTCGCCGCCAAGCTGCGGTGTCGTGTCTTCTACAACATCCGTGATACCAGTGTCTGTCGAGGCAACGGTAAGTGTGTTGGCTGTGTCATCATATGTAAGTGTGATATTTGTGCCAGCAGTAAGCAAACCATTTACACGGTCATCTACACGTTCATTAGTAAAGTACAGATTAGTTGTACCCTCACTAACGTCATCAGTATCACCTGACAGTTCAGACAGTGCGTCTTTTGTAGCTACCTGTGAATCTACGTAGGCTTTGATTGACTGCTGAGTTGCAAGATGAGACGCACTGTCAGATGACATAGTGTCTTCATCTTTAATAGAAGTTCCACTTATTGTACCATTCAGTACAGCACTTGTCAAGGTTTTGTTGGTAAGTGTCTGCGAACCTGTCAGCGTGGCTACGGTGCTGTCAATAGCAACAGTAAGAGTGTTACCAGAGCCACTAGTATCAATACCTGTGCCACCTGCAATATCCAGAGTCTCGCTATCAAGGTCGATAGATAATGCGCCACCGGAGTCGCCTTGGAAGTCAAGGTCTTGGGCGGTAACTTGCGAGTCCACATATGATTTAATTGCTTTCGCTGATGCAAGGGTTGTGTCTGTTGCAGCAACACTAGACAGGTCAGTGTCCAGTACGCCAGACTTTAGGTTATCTACCTCAATGTTAGACAGTGTATTTTTGTCTGCATCAATAGTTTTGTTTGTGAGGGTTTTGGTTGTTGCGGCCAGATAGGTATCAAACGTATCGACAGTGGTCTGACGCATCGTGCCACCATCATTAGTGACAATACCGTCACCACCAGCCACAGCAGTTGTACCGGCAGTAGTACCACCGTCCATTAGGTTTAGTTCAGCGGCAGTGGATGTGATTGCTGTGCCGTCATAGTTGATAGCGTCTACATATGCAGTGCCGTCAATATACAGGTCTTTGAACTCTTTGCTGCTAGAGCCAAGGTCAATGTCGTTATCTGTGGTCGGCTCAATGACGCCATCCTTGATAACGAACTGTTCAGTTGAGGTGCCAGATACATCAATACTTACTTCAATCTGGTCATTGCCATCATCTACAACAACTTTGTTTTTCGGTGTGGCAGAACCAGCGTCACCAATCAGTCCAATGACCGGGCCTTCGGCTGCTGTACCGTCGTGTTTATGTCCGCTGCTATTATTAAAGGCAGCAAGAATTTGGTCAAATTCATCGTTACTGTCGGCTGCATTGATAATGTCGCCATCAGTATACGAAGATTGTCTAGTATAACCTGCCATTAGCGTCTTGCTCCTGCGTCAAATTCTAACTGAAAACCTTTCAGTGAGTAGGGTGCCGATGTTCCTCTATCGTTAACACGTAGTGCTATCGCAAATCCTGAACCTTCAATCGGCTGTCGTACCAACGGGTTTGTCTGTCCACCATATGTTGCCGTGCCGTAAGTCGATGTACCATACACCGCAACCACTGTGGCTGTATCAAACGGATATGCTGCTGGTCGTGCTGCGTCCGGTGACTCATAGTCGTATCGTACAAACAGGTCTGCGTTCACTGCAGCTTCCGGTGCGTAGTTAATAATTACACGCTGGAAGTTTTTGCGAATACCTGCGTCACCCATCGACAAGTCAGGTGAACGATACTTGCCAACAATGTTATTACCGTCAAAGTCGTTGCCGCTTTCCTGACGATATACGTAGCCATCATACTCACCGTGCAGTACGATGCTCTCACCAGCATCTACGATAAAGTCTGTGCTGCTAGGGCGAATGCCACGAATGTCACCAAACTCGTATGCGTTATCTCGCCTTGCTGCAATAACACCTGTTGTGGCTGAACGTACCGTGTTTGCATTGCTGAAGAAGATACGGTACTGCGTCTTGTCCGGTACAACTACGCTGTCAAATTCATCAACGTCAGTAAGACCTTGGAAACGCCGCTGTACAGGTCGGCTAATTGTACCCAACTCAACGTCGCCAATTCTTTCAGTACCTGCAACTGTTCTGAGTCCATCTGGCCCCAAGAACACGATATCTCCAGCAAATTCTTGGATGGTGAATCCATTGATACATCCAATCTCTCGTGTCACCGGCTGTACTACAAAGTCTGCAATCGTGTTGCCTGTCAGCCGGAAGATGCGTTCTTCACAGAAGATATACAGTTGGTCACGAAACGGGAACAGTCCAGTGATGTCACTGTCTACCCTGATTGTACCAGCACCGTTAGCTGTGCTAAAGTCATCATCTGTAAACGGTGCAGTAAACACCAACTCTTGCGGTGTGCTGGACATGCCAGCAAAGAACAGTGCGTCTTTAAATCCTGTTACGAACTGCGGGTCTGCAGGTGCGCTACTACTAATATCAGTAACTGTAGTTCCGTCATACTTGGTAGCATTGTTTGCGCCATCAGCCCATACGATATATTCTGTGCCAGCTAATGTGTAGCGAAAGTGTGTGTACTTTCCTGCACTGGTACGGCCGCTGTCAATCTGTGTCCAGCTACCTGTCTTGCCAGCTTCGTGTATCTTTGTACCTCGTGCGGCAATCACCTTGCCTTTAAAGTACGCAGACATCAGCACCTTTTCGGTAGATACGCTGTCCTGCGGAACAATGTTGTCGTTCCATTTAGTATAGCCCGAAATACGCCTGTAGCCACCACGAATATCTGGCTCAAAATTCTGCAGTTCAAGTGCCATTCCAGGTTGCATGGCAAACGTAGACTGGTCGAGTACAAGCCCACCTTGACACGCAAACACAAAAGGGCTAAGTCCAGATTCGTCAGCCATGTGTTAGCCCCCTGTTGGAAATACCGAAGCACCGTATCGTTGTGAACGCGGAATGTACGTAGATCGTACGTAACTATAGTTCCTGTTAATAAACAAACTCTGCATATGCTTGATGCCTTCTTCAAATCGGGCAAAGTTAATGCCGTACTGCTGTGCCTCACCACGGTATTGATAACCATAGGCAGTTGCACCATCCACGATTACCTGACGGAACTGTTCAGGAATGGTGGGTACATCTGTTGCAGCACTGAGAGCAGTCGGCTTTACATATGCGTCATACTTGAGTGTGTATGCTTTATCTGGATATGGATAGAGACCATAGTTGTTGTCAGGTGTACGGAATACGTAGATAGGCACACCGCCAACATCTGAGGTAGTCTCTTGGTCGATAAACTTATCGACATACTGGTTGTAGTCCATGACACGTAGCGTTACACCAGCTACACCAAGAGTATTGTCTTTTGAAATACGGAAGGTCTCATAGTCCACATTGTAGACCGTAGCACCGATTGAGTATCGTGTTGTACCAGCTACAAGCGTTTCGCTTTGTTCTGAGTGGCTAAATGACCAACCAAACTCACGCTGGAAAATATAATTGATAGCATCGTTCACAGCATTCTTACACTGTGTCTGAAATCCACGAGAGTTAGCAAAGTTAGCTGACGTAAGCGAAACTTCGTTAAAACGTGCAAGCACTTCATTCGTGATATCAAGGTAGGTGTATGCCATCTGAAATCCTTAAAGGTAAAAGAGAGGGCCAGTTGCCCAGCCCCCTCATATTAGTTAGGCTTGGTCACGTGCCACTTCAGCGGCAGTCATGTCGCCCATGTCATCAATGTCCATGCAGACAGCAAACATGCGGAGTACACCGCCGGTTGTCGTGCCTGTCATAGCAGTGATTTTCAGGTCGATGGTATCAGAGGTGCCGCCCACAACTACAGGAGTTTGTGCAGCTTTAAATCCGTAGTCGCCTACAGATGCACCGTCGAAGTCGAAACCATCAACGAAGTTGTCAACGTCACCACCAGTAACACCAAAGTCAAAATCGGTGTTGGTCGAAGTACCGGCATGAGCCGTAGTTACTTCAAATCCAGCAGCGAGGATGAGGGTGTTAGCCGGAATTGTCAGGCCAGGAATTACGTCTGCAGCAGCAAGGGCAGTACCCTTATCACTTGCAGCAGTCGCAAAGTTCAAGTCGCCTTGAATCAGGTAAGGCTGACGGCCACGCGCACCAACGCCACGTTCTGCGGAGGTAGTATTATCACCAAGTGCCATAATTCAATCTCCCTTTAGCGTACGTTGTAAATGGCGTTAACAAGTGCTTCAGGACGAAGAATCTTGCGGCCATACAGATGCATACCACGGACAATATCTGCGAAGCTGTCCGGGTCGCGGTAGGTTTCGGTCTTGTTAATCTGCTCTGCAGTAGCAACAGCAGAAGAGTGACCGGCAACAATCACACCGTAGTTGGTTGCGTTTGACGCTGCTTCAGTAGCAGGGCCAGAACCAACAGACGGCAGGTTGTTGGAGACGTGAATGGTGAAACCATGAATGGTGCCAGCCATCTGACCATTCTGCAGACCTGCGCCGCCGAAGTCGGCGTTGAACAGACGAGAGTCTTCGTCTTTCAGCAGTTCAGCAAAAACTGGGTCGATGACGAGCCAACGTCCAGTGGTGTCAACATTTTGCTGGTCCAGCTTACGGCCCATACGAGCAATAAGCGAAAGCGGGTTAGCTTCACCAGCAGTTGACGGAGCAGCAGTTGCGCCACCCACACGAGGGGTGAGAGCAATCGACTGACCGCCGGTGCCACCATTAAAGTCGCTACCATCAAGTTTCATGCTTGCAAGCAGTTCGTCCGAACCGGCAGTCGAAACAGCCTTGGAGCCGTTTACAACGTCGTTAGCGGTGTCTGCATTGGAGTGCAGAGCAGACTGCTTGAAGCCTGACAGATAACCAAGAACGTCTTGGTCAAACTGGTCAGCGAGGCGGTAAGCCGCACGGTCAGAGGCGAGGCTCTGGAAGTTAACGTGCGAATGTGCCTCTTCAATGTCATCAACCTTGAACGCAAAGTAGTTAGCTTTGTCAATGGTCAGGTTGAAGTCTTCGTCGTCAAGGTCTTGCGGCGTGATAGTCGTACCACGTTCGTAAGCCTTCACAGTGATTTCGGGTTCTTTAATGATCCGAACGGAATCACCCATCTGAGCAATCTCACCAAAGTAATCGTTATTGGTGATTGCTTCACAAACAGCGGCCTTGCGGAAAGCAAGCTGCACCTGTTTGCTGTAAATGACGGGCGAAAAATTACCGTTAGGAAGATTACCATAACCCGCAGCGGATGCGAATGCCATGTTATTTCTCCTAAGTTAGCATTTCAGATGCAAACTCACCAGACTAATCAGAGGCTGAATCGTATGGGTGCGTCGTGTATTCAGTTGGCCGACCGAACATTTGACGGGCCACACTCGTCAGGTAATCCATAAGACTGAGGTGTTTGCGGATTGGTGCAAGCAGGTAGCGAACCTACTTACACCTTTGATGACTATAGTTATACTAAAAAATATCTATTTGTCAACACTTTTTTCTTTCGGCACTTCAAGAAAATTCATGTTCATGCTGAAAGACCTACGTTCTCCCTTCGTGTAGAATGGATATACGCAATGGAATAGTTGAGAAGGGAACACGTAAAAGTCTCCTACCTGCGGCTTGACAATAAAGTTTGTGCAGGTGTAACCTGCTGCGGTTCCGCTTGCAAACTGTATGTGTCCGTTAGCAGGATGATGGTCTTTGTAGTCTTCTTCCCATTCATCTTCTATGCCCTCTGGCAACTTTAGATAGCCTACGCATGAAAGCCTAGAGCCAGTATGTATATGCAGAGGATTGTATTCGTTTTCAAACTGTCGGAC
This sequence comes from Bacteroidota bacterium, assembly GCA_003385605.1. Taxonomy (GTDB): domain Bacteria; phylum Bacteroidota; class Bacteroidia; order Flavobacteriales; family Schleiferiaceae; genus UBA10364. The sequence continues at coordinate 15,144 of QQUU01000028.1, read as the reverse complement.
AAACCAACCTGACACAACTTGCAATGCGTAGTTATTGTTTTTTGTGTCTAGCTGTTTGCCGCCTAGATTGTTGCGATATTCACTGTAGGCTTGATATCGGCCCACAAATTGCCCTAATCCCTTTTGGGCAATCTCAATTATCTCATCATCAAAGGCTAGTTCTTGTGAAACTTTTCCAACTAGGTGGTCAGAGTAGTCTCCTAGTCTGTCTGACATTTTACTGTTCAGTTGGTCAACCAACTCTTCGTGCATACGATAGTATCCCATCGTCGGTCCAAAAGGAGCAAACAAATGCTCCTCTTGTTCAGGTTTAAAAATTACACTCATCGCGCAGAACCAGATACGTCATAGATAAACTTTCCTGAACGGATAGCTTCCATGATTTCGTCGGAACGCTTCTCGTATTCTTTGGGCGACATGCGTTGTACTTCCGATTCTTTCAGGTAAGTAGTAGCCTCATCTTCTTGAGGTTTACTACGTGACTTGCGAGTATCAACAGATTTCGCAGCAGACTTATCTGACTTTGACTTTTTTTCTGTCAACCCCTTATCTGCTTTGTACAAATCAATTGCACGTGCTGCAGACTTGGCGTCTGTATCGTTTTCGTAAAGTGCGTCTTGTACCCACTTAGGCTGTTCTTCTGCCCAATCATTGAAATCATCACTGTCACGAATTGTATCAAAGTCTGGATGCAGTTGCATCAACTCTGCTTCAGCTTTTTCTTTCTTTGCATTGTATTGCAGATCATCAATTGCTTTCATGCGTTCTTCCAGACCATCAGCCTGTTCTTGCGCCTTCTTGATAGCAATGGTTTCTACAATAGCTGCAACATCAGGATACTGCTTTGCCCAAGTCTCAAGGTCGTCATCAGACTTAGGCAGCTTCATTTCCTTTTTAGTTGCTGCATTAAGTTGAGATTTAAGATTGTCAATCTCAGCTTTTAGTTCTTCAGCCTGTTTCTGCTGATGGCGGCGAAGGTCTGAATACCGCTTTTTGAACGTCTTCTCTTCTGCGGTTTCTGGTTCAGGCTCATTGTCTTCTGCCTGTTCCTCTTCTACTTCACCTCGTTGTTGCTTGAGTAGCTGCTCAAGTTCTTCTTCTTCCATCTTGCGCTTTTCTTCGTTAGTGTATTTACGATTTGCAAACGCAACCTTCTTTTCTGACTTCATTTCTTCAGCCATGATTTCTGCGGCTTCTGCCATTTTGTTTACTCCTTGTTGGGGCCAACGTAGCCACCTGTCGGGTGGGGGATGGGTAGGCCAACTAATTACGAATTATTTTTTAGAAGCTAATCCGCCACGCTTCATCTTTTTGGTCGTCTGCTTTTTGCGAGTTACAAGCATACCTTTGTTGCCAAACCTGCCTCTGTCACTAAATGCGTCAGAGGAACGACTCATGCCGTATGATCGTGCCGCATCCATAGAGCCTACTCCGCTTGCCCGAAGATCGGCAGAACTGCCACTTGACGGCACACTAACACCTGACAAATCAGGAAGTGAGCCATCATCCGATGCGGCCGCTAAAAGGTCTTGAATAGACTGTTCACCTGCTGTAGTAAATGTGTTAGCCGGTGCGCCACCCGTTCCTGTAGTCTCACCTGTATCACCTGTATCAGCAATTATCTGTGCAATTTCCTTTTCACGACGTTCTTTTTCTAACTTTGCACGTTCTCTATCAGTTTGCGCCCTAGTAATTTCCCGTACAAGTGTTGTTCGACTTTTTGTTAAATCCGTACCCGGTACTCCTACAGTTATACCAAGACTGTCCGCTAAAGTTAACAGTCCTTTGTCTACCTCTGATGCTTTTTTAGGTCTACCCTCTTCATCAACAAATACACTACGTAAACTTTCAACTACGCTACGTGAAACATAGGCAATATCAAGCTGTTGAGTTCTTGACATTTCGTGCAAAGGAATAGTGTTATCATATTGACCCTTTTTACTCCCCATTCTACTTGGGTCAGAAAATGTAACAGGATTATTAGGATCAGCATTTCCTCTAAAGGAATCAAACACACCGCCCAATGCTGCACTTGTCAAAGAACTGTCTTTTACCCGTGGGTCTTTACTAAATTCTCTAGCAATAGCAGAACCCACATTAAAAGTTTCACCTAGTGTTCCAAAACCAGCCCCAAACTCACTAACGACATCTCGTAATTCTTTTGTAAGTTTATTTTTGTCATATCCAATGCCTGTCACGTCAGTTGTAGAATACTGTGGTCCACCACGATCATCGTCATCGCTATCCTCTACAACACGTGCCGTCTCCACTCGTTGTTGTGGAGTAGTCGGCGCAACCTCTTCAACAACATCTGTTTCAACTTCTGTAAAACCTTCTGGAATCGGATAGATAGGTTTGCCATCAACAAACGGAATAGTCATAGTCTGACCCGTCTCCTTGTTGATATATTCTTTGAGTTCGTCGTACCGACCAGTAGTTGTCGGCATAAGCTGCTCAAAGCTAGGTACTGTTGCGTCAGTAGTTGGAGCAGCCGGTGTTGTAACTGGTGTAAAACCAGTTTGCAAAGGTTGCTGTACTGGTTGAGTAACAGGCGCAGTAGGCGGTTGATACGTTGGGGGAGGATTAATACCAAACTGTGGTCCAAACTGTGATGCCTGTTGATAAACACCAAATTGATTAGGAACCAGACCACCTGTCTGGAACTCCATAGTATCATCATCCATCTCAATATCATCAAGCGTAAACGGAATGTCGTCAGGCAAAACAGCTTCTTCGCTGTTGCCCATCTGGCCCATGTCCTCCATACGAGCAAGTCCAGCCTTTGCTTCCTGTCGCATTTGCATCAGCTTTTCAAGGCCGATGTAACGTACAACGTCTGCAGGAAATACAAACTCACCCTCACTCAGTTGAGCAGGGATGTCGTCTCGTACTTCTTCTTTCAACGAACCAGGTGGTACATCGTTACCTGATTGCTCATCAACTGTGCCGCCTTCGTCCATAAGACCGCCGTCATCAAACATGTCCATTTGTTTCTCCACGGGCATTCCCCCCTTGTTCATTTGCGGTGTACCATAAGATGATTCCAAATCACTAAGCATGTCCTGTCGCATCTGTTCACCTTCTGCGTCAGATTCATCGGAAGAGAAAAAGCCAGAGATAGATTCACCGATACGTTCAAACAAGTTGGGCTGTTCTGGTTCTACATCAATGACAGGAATGGCATCAGTAGTTTCTGGTGCAACATCTGTGTCTGCAATCTCTGGCATCGGAATCTCTTCACCGATATCAGGAAGCGGACCCTCGTCATCAATAAAGTATTCTCTCTGTGGGTCTGCCCCTTTATTTACGCCGCCCGGACTAGCGCGTTTGGTAGGTACAGGTTCAAACCCTTCAGGTAGTCCTGTTGTAACAGGCTTTGCTTCAACATCGATTGCATCGTATACTTTAGTTTGCAGGTTAGCAAGCTGCCGTTCTTTATCGTCTTTTTTGGGGTCGTCTTCTCTAATATCACCAAAGTGCGCCTTTACAAAACTTTCTCTGGAATCATCTGCTGCCAGCTTTTTCTTTTCAGTAAAATGCACACCAGCCAAAAACGGATAGTATTTTTCGTGATCTTCTTTTGAGATATTACCTACGCCAAGACTACCAAAGACACCGCCTTTATTATTTCTTTTGTTTATGCCCTGCTCAATAAAACTTTTGATATATGTCTTTACTTCTGGGGGAAGCTGTGTATAACCTTCTTTAAAGTTACCAGCCTTCATATTCTCGCGTTGTTCTGTTTCGTTAGCCCCGTCATAAAAATAATCCAGCGCAGTACTGTATGTAATCTGCATAGGACCAAAAGCAGATGACTTCTTAGAACCTGCAGTGAAGATATACGGATAACCTTTCCTCTCTTTGTATGCACCTACTTCCGCTTCTTGTAGCGCGTTGTACATCTCTGAGAAGCTAAGACCACCAACCTCTTGGCTCGTAACCTTAGTAAAAAGATTATTAAACTTTCTATTCCGTACTTCATCCGGCATAGCCTCAAAAGCAGGTACTGTAGCTTCAGCCATCTAGTTCACTCACTTCGTCTCGTAGACGTTTGACCTTACGCAATGCTGCGATAGAACCTTGAGAACGCAAGATGTCCACATTGTCCTTTGATTGCTCCAATGTCTTTTGATGTGCTTCAATCAACGCATCAATATAATTACTGAAGTGAGTCCACTGGCGGTTGTTGCCCACCAGCGGCTTCAGCTTGCTGTACAATTCCTTGTCCACCATTTCCACTAAATCCTTGTTCGCCCGGTACTGGTGCCTGTCCGACACCGATTGTTCCACCGCCTACACCTGTCGGGTCCATTACATCCGCGCCAGCAGGAGCAGGTGTCTCTTCTGGTAGCGGTGCTTGGAACCCTTTCATAATCTCAGCTTGCAGGGCAGCTTCATTCATATTATTTACAACCTTATCGGGGTCAAGGTCCATAGACTTTGCAATCTCTGTAATGACATACTGAAACTTTGCAAAGGGTGCAAGCGCAGGATTACTTGCGATTTGCAGGAACTGCATAAGCCTTTGACTGCGAACTTCGTTAGCCATAAGACTTTCAGTGCCACGCGCTTTGACTTCTAGGTCGCCCTTGATATCAGGGTCAAAGTCAAATTGCATATTGAAACGGAACAGACCTTCGCCAAGAGGACGAAGCAAATAGTCGTCTACGTTTTTGATTACACTCTTAATTGATCCTTGTGCTGCACCCATCAGCATGGAGATGCCGGACGCGGTACGACCCACACCAGACACTCCTGTCTGACCGTGAGCAAAAGATGGGAAGCCTGTGCTTTCATCTGCCAGCACACGAGCCTTATCAAACATCATCATATTCTCTTGAGAGACATTCGGATACTTTGTGCCAAAGATAGCCTGACCCGGCGCACCACCCTGACGGCGGAATACTTTACCAGGATACAGTGACAAGTCCTGCCCCGGCACAAGGTTTGTTTCATCCACCTCTACAAGCAGGTTGCCAGACAGAACTGCGTTGTCCACAGCCATACGCATGAACCCGTTCATAAGTGTCTGGGTATCATCCATGTTCTCTGCAATACCCACGCCAAAGAAGCTGTATGGGTTGAGTTCGTATGGAGACGCCATGTATGGAATCTTCGACGGCTTAAACGGATTTAGAACAAGGCGAATCAATTTGCCGTTACATACCCATGCATTGGCTTGCAGTTCTTCAAAGTCTTCAAACTCTGCAGGGATATCTACTTCCTGTTCAATAAGCATATCGACATCGATCATGCCCCAATACTCAAGGACTTCAAAACGATCAATGCCATGCTCTGGCGCATAGTCTGACAGGTCATCTTCCCAATACTTCTTGGTGTAGTTTTCACCACGGGAAATGACTTCATCGATTACAGCAGCACGGAAGTACGGACGCTTCTTGAGAGACCGCAGCTGAGTGCGAGACATCTTGTGCCGTTCGATTACAAACTGTGCTTCGTCCATATTGTTGGCATCGGGGTCGGGGTAGAAGTTCCATACCGACACATGCGATACCTGTGGGACTGTCTTGAAGATTGGATCATATTCGCCGTCGTCATCCCAATTAGGATACTCTTTGTCTACAGCAAACGGACCTTTCATTACGCCTGTGCCAAACAAAGCCATCTCAAACGCAGTACTGCGCAGATACTTGTTAGCACTCGACTCTTCCAGCTGATCATGGATTTTCTTCTGCATTCTCTTTGCAGCGACCATTGCCGGACTAAATGTTACAGCGGTAGGGGTAAGTCCCGGCCCATCTTGCAGCTTGTCCTGTACAGGCTCAAGTTTGCTTTGCAGCGGACCAAGTTTATCTAGGAGGGTTTTCTCTGTGGCACCAGCGGGAAGTTCCATACCGTCGCCAGCAAAGCCATAAGGGTTCTGTAGGTCTTCAATGCCCATGGGTTGTTCTGGGGCTTGAGGATCAAAGTGTATGTTATCAACTACACCTTCAGGAAGTTCCGTAGGTTCGATAGAAAGCGGAAAGCGATTGTTTGCAAAGAGTACATCGGTAATCTGTCCGTATGCTGCCAGTGTTTTTGTTTTGGTGATTTTAATAAAGACACGAGATTTCTCCGTCTCAGTAAACTGAACATCAGGTCCATAAAGACCACGGTAGTTACGGTATGCTCTAAGCCAGCGTTCTTCATCGTTGTACCGATAGTCTTCTGCTTTTTGATATCGATCTTCGATAAAGTCAATAATGGAAGAGACCGCAACATCTTCTATGTCACTAGACTCTGTGTCATCCAGTGCGATTGCGTCGTCTTCGATTAGAATGTCATCTTCTTCCATAGTACGTTCCTTAATATCCAAATGTAGAGTCTGCTACTCTCATACCCGTTGATGGTCTGCCCATCGGGTCGTAGTCGAAAATAGAGAACCTGGGTCGGGACATAATCCCATACCGTAGCGCGTCATAAAGGTGGTCTTCAGATTTCGTGTCCACGTCTTCTGGATTCTTTTTATCCAAGGGGATGGACGGTAACTGTGATATTGTATTTGTGCAGCTATCAAAGAATACAAGTCGTGGTTCCTCTGTATATTCGTCAATCTGTAGACGCCTGTGAATTTCGTTCTTACCCGCTACACGGCTACCCTTACTGCGGTCTGATGGACGCCAACGGCATCCTTTTGCAATCATTTGCTCCGCAAGAGAAGGACCAGTGTCGCCACGCCGATGCCAAAGACTGCTATCCAAAACACCATACTTAATGTTCCCATCTTCAGCCTCTAACTCCAATATCATATCAGCCAAGTCTGCGGCCAAGACCTTACTGACGTATAGTTCTCTATATACGATAAGCTGCTCACTAGGCGCAACAGCAAACCAAAGAACACCAGTATAACTGCCGTAACCATAGTCACATGCACGAAACTTGACCCAGTTACTAGGGATACGATAAGGCTCCACAACATGCAGACGCCTATCAAACTCAGTAAACGCTGCACCCTCTTTGATGTCCCAATCGCCTTCAAGAAGCTGCCTACGCTGCTGTTCAGGAAGCGAGAGGAGCATGGCCTCATAGTCTCCTGCTTGCGCAAGGTATGGGTTATCAGAAAGTCTTGCCGGGATAAAGCGTCTCTTAAATAGAGGTTTTCCTGCCTTGCTATGGCCATAGGGGTATCGAAGAACTTCTCCTGTTTCACTGTCTGTCGCATCGAATGCCTTGTTATACGGTGCAGGGTCGATGAACATCTTCTTGACCCACTGATGGCCCCGACCACCGGGGTTAGTTGTAGCCCTCATAAAGATGGGCAAATCAGGTGCAGTGGACCGTAGACGAGATCGCATGTAGTTCCATGCATATGGTGTGGCCCATTGTGTCAACTCGTCAAAGCCTATCCAGCTAAACGCCAGACCCTGATAACGCAAGACATCATCATCCCTATCCAGATATGACATCCACAACCTCGCGCCAGATGGCGCAGTCCACTGCATCTTTCTTTCTGACCACTTGATGCCGGGCCAGATTTTTGGGTACAACTCCTGAGACTTGAATATAAGTTCCCTTAGTTCTTCAGTAGTGTGACGAAGAAGTAGTCCACTAAACTGAGGATGACCCATGTAGCGTAGTGGGTCTGCCAACATAGCATAAGACTTACCACCACCAGCAGAACCACCATAAAGAACTTCTCGTTCACTAGCGGCTAGAAACTCCGTCTGTGGACCAGGGTTTGGCTTGAACAATACATTTGCATGTTCCTCAACGGACTCTGTTTCATATGAAACATCTTGAATCTCAACCGCTGGCTTTTGCGCCGGTTCTTTCTTCTTCAAGGGCTTTCGCTTTGGCGATTGCCTTTTCCGCATATTCTGCCCACTTGCGGAGGCTTGCAGCTTTGTTCTTACGTTGTTTTTCATTACCTAACCGTTTTCTCAATCCTACATGTGAGATATACCTACCAGTATTTGAACTGAGCCAGTTGGCTACCTCACGATAGGAATATTGATTTACGTGTTTACGTGCTTTCTCAAGCAGGTCTAATTCAGTCGGTATAGGGTCAAGAAGGTCAGGGTCTTCTTCATTCAGCTTATAGCCAAAGGGTACAGTCCTTGCAATGCGAGGTATCTGCACCCATTCGTTTTCTTCTTTAATGTCTGTTGGCTGTGGAAGTTTCCACCTGCCTACGCTTCTACTCATCGTCTTCTACAGGTGCCTTGGGCGGCATAAGCATTACGCCACCGCTTGCCTCTACCTGCATCTTCTCTGTCTTGACAAGACCTACACGGTCAAGCAGTTCTTTGGCTGCAGACATCTTATCGCGAATGCCAAGTTCAGTTGGGTCATACAGCGCACCTGTCATGGCCATAGCAGCCTTTGGTGCATTACGCGCCATGTACATCTGCGTGGCCTCAAGAATCTCTTCTTTCAGTCCCTTGACAATTTCAGCTGTGTTGCTATTGTCAGCATAACCTGCCATCTTCTTGGCAGCAACCATATCGCCACCAGCCTCGTCAAAGAGTACAGCAAGAAACTTCTGCTGCTTTTCTGTTAGCTGTCTAGCCATTTCCATTCTTCCTCGTTATACGGCCACATCAGAACGCACCATTGTGCATGGCATTTGCCAGCTTTGTTGCACGTGATTTTACCTGAGTTGCCCACCTGCTGTCAAGCATTTCTTTTGCTGCAGTGGCAAAATCTTCTTCGTGAACAGCCGCCCACATTTTTTTGAACTTACAAAGACGCGGAACACCCATATTAAAAGCCATGTCCACAAGTACAAGCTGACGTACAGAGTCTAATCTGTCAACGCAAGGGTGCGCACGTAACAGTTCCTCCTCGACAATCTGTACGTCATTCTGTGCGAGGTACATAGCATCAGCTTCACTAATACCGTCAGAATAAACATACTCGATGCTGGGATAGTCCATCCAGTCCAGTTCATCCTTTGTGATGCCACGGTCCTCAAGATTTCTACCAATACCAATTGTATCAATGCCAAGGCTATCCTTGTACACGTCAAGACGCAGCCCTTCGTGGGCAATGAGTTTATTAATTAGAATCTGCTTATCGTATTTCATTTCTTTGACTCATGTCCCATCCATATTGCAAACGCACCTGTCATTGCACCCATCACCACACTTACAAATCCTGCTTGCACAGCATTGGGGTCTTCCAAATGCATAAACCATTCTGCACACCTCCACGCCATTATGCTGAACATTATCGTCATCAGGCGGGGAAGTATTTTCCATTCCAAAATTTTTTCTGCGGCCAAGGCTACTTCTTTCCAAAGAACTTAGTAGCTGAACGAACGCCAAATGAGGCAGCAACGATAACCCCCAGAGAATATTGATACCATTCTGGCATAGCTTGGAGTTGTGCGAAACCATTTGCAACGACCTCTTCCATTCCTGGAATAAACGCTAGGATGAGTGGGATGCTGAACAGGATAGTCAGCCATTCATCCTTCCACGAAGATTGGCTACCTTTAGCCATCTCCAAATCCCAATCAATCTCACCTGTTGCTTTTTTCTGCATTACGATAGCTTCAGCTTGTGCCTTGGCTACCTTAGTGGCTGACTGAGCCTTCTTCTCTTCTACCTTGCCACTTAGCCATGTACCAGCTAGATTAGCAATCGGTCCTATCAGTGCGGTCAACATTTTTCAGTTCCCATAATTTCTTCTTGATCAGATATGTCCGATACTCTATGTCCGGTTCGATATCTGCCAGACGTACGTCTCGTGGGTCATTACCCGCCTTTGCGAAATCTTGCAGTCTTTTTAGCAATGCGTTTAGGCTGGCGTACAAACTGTTTTCCTTTTCTGGTTCCGGCTCTCTTTGCTCTAGTTGTAGCAGCATATTCAGCCGGTGTCAAGGATTTTATTGCTTTTTCCGGTAAATACCTTTCACCAGTCTTGCCAGATGGTTTGCCAGATTTAGTCCGCCACTTCTGCTTTGTCCACCGCTTGAGACTCTTCTGTGATTTAGCTAGTGCCATTATAGTCGTCCTTGTGCGTGTAGTATCAGCAATACAATGCAAGCTAGAATAGTCAAACCTACAATAAGTAAAAAGGTAATGATGGCTATCTCAAACATCTGCTTGCGCTTACGTCTAGCTGCTTCTTCAGCTTCTTTTCTAGCTACACGTGCTTTTGCTTGAAACCTCTGCCAATCATGCCACAGACCGGGGCGACCTGTGTATATCATAATCTGCTTTAGCTGCTCTTCCTGTTCACGTATCTGCTCAAGAGCCATGAACTCTTCTAGGTCAGAGCCGCCACCTTTTTTCAGTGACTTGCGTTCTAGGTCTTGCTTCGCCCCAACAAACTTAGCGATTGCACTACCTGCAGCAGCAATGTCCTTACCGTTAGATACGGCTTGCTTGATAACTTGGAAGGCCGCATTTGCCGCTGCAAGTTCGGCTAACATCAATACACTCGCACTTTATCATCATCTACTAATTTTGGTAAACAGTAGGATGTGAGATTCCTACCCTGCTCGTGTAGTTTTTGTGCATACCACTTGCACTCGTTCAAGTCGTAAAAATACATATCACTACTGACTTGACGCTTGTCTTCTCCTACACCAAGAAATACAAGCAGGAGAAAGACATGCTTCATAGTTAACTGCGGTATCCGCCCCCTGCTGCTTTGTATTCACGTGCAAGCATTTGCGCTTTACGTGCAGACCACTGACCGGGTTTACCACCCTTGCTGCCAGCCTTGATTTTATTGAATAGGCGTTTTCTTAGTGCAGGTTTTGTATAGTTACCTGCCTCGTTTACTCGACTCTTTCTCTTTGGAGTTGACTTCTTACGTGGTGCCATAACTTGTCCTATGTATGTGCTGGGTCAAAGAACTCTTCTGCTGCCACGACAACAGTAAGAGTATCTGCAGTTCCAGCGGCTACAATGATCTTATCTTCTGCATGAAGGTATAAAGGTTTGTCCACAGTGAATACAGACTCTGAACCCTTACCTGTAACTGCATGAGACGTAAAAAGTGTATACGTCGTGTTGGCAGCTTTCTCGTAATACTTAATCGTGTAGTTACGATTACTGGAGTCACTGTTTGTAATTAGCAGATGTTCTACATGTGACGAAAAGTTCTTTGGCACAATGTATACATCAGTGTCATTGGTATTAGCCAATGCCGTTGCATGTGTAACAAACTTTGAGCCAGTATTAAGTACGGGCATTAATCTTTATCCCAGTCCAGTACTGCGCGATGTTTTTTCCAGAACCAGTTGCCCACAGCGGTAAAGGGCTTGCCCATGTAGAGCAAACCCCAACCAATGTATTTGATTACAGCTTTCTTCTCTTTGCTGAAATCTATTGTCATTTCTTACCACGCTTCTTAGCAGCCATGCCACCGCGCATCATCTTCTTCTTGGCTACACCGCCACGCATCATTTTCTTTTTAGCCGCTGTCTTCATCATGCCGCCGCCCCGCATCTTTTTCTTCATTACCATTTCGTAATCTCCGTCTGTCAAGCACCAAGGCTTCATAGGTATCTTCTGGGAAGTTCATGTAATAGTCAGACTTCTCCAGACTCAATGCCGCATCATCAAGTAGCGACAGCTTCTGCACGAACACCATGCAGTATTCCAAATCAGGGTCACTGACCCCTTCTTCTAGTAAGAAATCCAAGCCAGCATCTTCCGCACTGTACTCTGGATGAAACTGCATCAGGTGCAGGTCAATGCCAGCGACTGATAGCAATTCGTTCATGCCATCGACAAAACCATCTAGGTACGGCATGTCAATTACATTCTCTTCAGCCCATACCACAATATCGTAATCGTGATTGTCAAAAACCTTGACCGCACGGATGAGTCCATCTATGCCTGTGTTGATGCTGAATGTTACCTTGTTGTCAAGCCACGCCTGTTTCGCGTAGGGACATGGGGGTAAGCCATTTAGTTTTACATTGGGTACTTCAAGAAAATTGTGCGACCAATTACGTATGTCGCGTTCTACACGATGCACTGCTATACGTCAAAGCCCATACTGCGTACTGCAGCTTTGCCCTTTTCTGTTTTGGCTAGTTGCTTCAAACCTTTGTTTGGCAGCTTGTCAGTAACGTCACCACCAGCAGAATACATATGCTTCTTGCCATTAGCCATACCACCATATGCCATCTCAGCCTTCTTCTTCATTTCTTTCAGCTTCTTTGCTGGCATAGTACCGACACCGATTGACACAACCATTACGTCATCTTTCTTATTCTTTGCCATTAGTATTTTCCTTTACGTGACTTAGGGCTTGACTTCGTACTACCGCCCTTACCCTTCCACAGATGACGACACGCCCAATATCGTGCAGTCAGTTTGTCATTGGCTGTGTCACACTTGTGTCTGGCACGGAATGACTTACGTGCTGCATCACTGTAGTTGTGACCATAACCTGTGGCACCAAAGTGGATCAAACGAATCTTGTCGCCATCCTTGGCAAGAACCATCATCTTCTTGCCCTCACGGTTTGACTTGATAGGTTTGTTATATCCTGGGAACTTGATGCCACGATATTCTACACTCATGTGCGTACACCCTTTTCATCTTCTTTACATTTGAAATAGAATTGAGAAGGAACAGGGGGAAGTGTCGGAGTGATGTCTCTCACCATCTCCTCAACACGTGCAAAACATTGTTCCTGATTTTCGTACGGACCTCTACGGTCAGTAAACTGCATACAGTCGTCTTTAGCTACGAGGCTGCATACCATCACTATTGCTGTCAACATCGTCTGTCCATCCTTCCATACGCATAGCCCACTCTACGTGTTCTAATGTGAAAGGGCGGCCATAATGTGCTTCTACTGCCTTACGTACATAAAATACATCGCTATGAGGTATGTGTAATTTATCTAATGTGTTATTCCTGATTGCATCATAAAATGCATCAAGTACATCGTCTGTATATAGTTTTACAGATTTTTTTGGCATTGTCAACTACTTTTTTGAAGAAATACGAATCTGGTCCATATGGGGTACATTAGATGTTTACATTAGATGTCTTTAACATCTTTGTTTCTCTATCTTGTGTTCTTTTATTTAGAGTAGATCATCTAATGTCTCATTATATGAGAAGTTATACCATACCTGCAAAATCCTGTCAAGCACAAACTTCAAAAACATCCCCTGTCCGATATTAGTTGCACAAAAATTAGGCAGGTTGCACATCGGTTGTGCATCATTAGTTGTGAGTTGCCTATGTGGTTAACACTCAAATTTCCCAATCTGTGTGCTTCACTGTATATACGTACGTACTACCCCGCCATGGAGCCTGCCCACAGGCCTTCGGCCTGGAACAAAACGTGAACAAAGGGGGTACAAAGCGGGTACGATTGTCGCGTTCCTTAATATCGCGATGAGCATTCACTGCCAATCCCTTGTTATCATTAGCTTTTTTATAGCATGGTCAATGGATATGCTATGAATTGACGCTATATCATGGCGCACCGGATGGCGTGTTTATGTTTTAGCACGTGAAAACGTAACGGCGATGCATGAAATCACACTATATACCCCCTACCATCGATTGCGCCTTATTCTTGCCACATTCATCCGGCATACCGTGCAGACATTCACAAAACGAAAGGGATTGAATGATGATTATCTATAACGGCCCATCACTGTTAGACGGCAAGCCGATTGTCGTAATCGCCACCAAGAAATCCGGCAATGCTAAAACCGGCGACATGGTACAGACATACATCCTATGCCGCGACATAGACCCACGCGATGCGAACAAGCGCGGCGATGATTATTCCATCTGTGGGAATTGCAAACATCGCGGCACGGCGACCGATGACCCGACGCGCAAACTGGCAAAAAATCGGTCATGCTATGTAAACATCGGGCAAGGCGTCCTGATTGTTTGGAAGGCGTTTCAGCGTGGCGCATATGATGCCATCACCGGCCATGACAATATCGCCGCCATTGGCGCGGGTCGCATGGTACGGCTTGGCACGTATGGCGACCCTTCAGCCGTTCCGGCTTGGATATGGGAAAGCCTGTTATCACAAGCCGACGGTTGGACCGGATACAGCCACCAAGCCGACGTTGCCGGTGCCGACTATCGGCCCGACATGGTGATGCGTTCCGCCGATACAGAACAAGAGGCGCGTGACGCATGGCAGAATGGCGAACGCACGTTTCGGGTTGTCGCCAATGTGTCGGACATTATCGCCGGACGTGAAATCCTATGCCCTGCCAGTAAAGAGGCAGGACAGCGCGTTCAATGCCATGATTGCAAGCTATGCGCTGGCAGTAGCATTGCCGCTAAATCGATTGCCATTCCGGCGCATGGTGCAGGTGCGACCCATTTCACGGCATAGCCACAAAACGCCACGGCATGGCGGCGATTGTCGCCATGTCCTATTCATTAGCCAATAACGGCACGTAACCAAAAGAAGGGAATTTTGACCCATGCAAAAGACATATAAAACGGCATTCAATCGCGGCAATGCGCGTATTTGGATAGAAGGCGACACGCTGGCATTGAACGGCTTTCATCATGGCCGACGGTTTAAGCGCGTCATGGTGGCGACCATTGGCAGCAATGCGCCAAAGCTAACATTGCAATTCGCCGACGTGCGCGACAGCGACAAAGGCAAAGGCAAGATTGCCGGAACGGTAGCGCGTCCCATTGTCGATTTGAACGGCCGCTACGTGTCGCAATTTCTGGACGGCGCGACCCATTACGTGGCGACGTTTGATCGTTCCGCCGACATGATCACCATTGAAAGGGGATAAACCGATGATCACGCATAAACGCAATTTCTTGCGTGACAGTGACTGGCAATGGCTAAAACTGTCAGGCAAAACCCGACACGGCAAAAACCGTATCGCGTCGCATGGTATTCATTGGCTGGTGCAAGCCGACGGCACGTTTAAGGGTAATCCGGCGTGGCTTGTTTCATCTATGCATAAATCCGATAAAGGGGATTTTGACCGGCGATGGATACTGAAACAAAACGACCCTGATTTTGTGGTCGAATAAAAAAAGTTATGTCGCGGTCAATAATATGGTCGCGGCGTACGTCTAACCAATACAACCGACATGAAAGGGATTATGTCACCCATGACTAAAGCACAAAAACTCTATCGTGAATTGAGGAAACATCTATCACGGGACGATGCCCGTTATGTGGCAACGGGCCTAGCTGGCAAATCAGCCGCCGATATACAGCGCA
>QQUU01000062.1 GCA_003385605.1 Bacteroidota bacterium | reverse complement strand
GCATTCGCGCTGGTGAACAGCGTCAATTTCTTCTTGGTGAATGGAATAGGCGTACTAAGCGTGACCTCGGCACGGTCGGTATTGAAGCTCGCCGGCGTGAAATTATCCGAACTGTACTGAGCGCTCCAACGAAGTTTTTGACCACCTTCTTTGATGGTCGTATTTACGACCCCAGAAGAGCCACCGCCGTATTCCGCGCTAGCACCACCGGTCATCAAATTGATGGATTGTAGTGAAGATGAACTTACACTCACACCACCACCGGTACCGGCCAAAGGATCTTGCGCCGAGATGCCGTCCACTAAATACTCTGTTTCATAAACACGTGCCCCACGAATCTGGATACCGTCCGTAGTTTTTTGGACACCTGCCTGCTGGGCTACGATATCCTCCACCCCTTTGGCTACTAGAGAACTGATCTCCTCTGAAGAGAAGGTAATCGCCGAAGAGGCTTGCTCAAGATCTACCTGATTTTTTCGACCCACAACTGTTACTGTATTGAGCATTTCATTTTGCTCAACCAAGGCTACGCGCAGCGGCTTGTTTTGACCCTTTTTGATCCTGACCCCATTGATTTGGGTAGGACTAAAGCCAATGAATTGGACCTTTATGGTATAGGTCCCCGGTTTAATGTCTTTGATCTCAAATTCACCAGAGAAATCGGTCAACGTCTGGTAGTAGGTGCCGACGATGGTTACCGAAGCATTGGGCAAAGTTTCTCCAGTAGCTTTTTCAACCACCACCCCTTTGAGCACCCCTTTATTCTGAGCAAAGACCATCTGGCTCAAGGCAATGAAAATGAATATGTAGAACTTTCTAAAATTCATTTTCTAATACATGTTTAATGAGGTCACCGCCATTGGTAGTGTTGGACCTTGAAAATTGATGTAAAGGAACTGAGAAGAATACCTCATACACTTCACCGTTTCTCGAACGAATGGTGCCTACTGTATTGGTTCCTGTCCAACCTGCGATTTTGGTCAACTGCGCGGTGTAATAGGCGTTTGCATCTGCCGCTGGGTTCACCGGAGTCACCCCTAAAACGATATTTTTCGGTCGTACCGAAGGTGCGCTACTCGTTGTGTCTACGGGCACTATAGAGCTGTCATTAGTCAGACGCGCTTGACCGGTAGAAGTGATCGAACCGCTAACTGGATAAACGTCATTTATCGCACCCATATCCATGGAACTAGTGATCTGTGCACTCGTTAACACTTTTCCGCCCTCTTGAACGTAAGACTGTACTGAAGGGCTGAGAATATTGAGCAAGTAATCTGTTCCTCCGTTGTTCGGAAACTGAGTAGCATCCGTAAATAAAAGTACGCGCTCGTATTGTTCAAAAAGCAGCTTCATAGATGGGTTCCAATATGTAGGAATACCAATTCCAGTAATCGCATCCATCTGCACGTAATCGTAGGCATCACCAATGCTGTCCAACCACTCTTTATACTGTGCCCCGATGTATGCGGGCTGACTGTTCAACACCAACATATCTGCAGCCTTCGCCGACCAGTAGAACGTACTTGATGTATCTACCTCTGAATAGGAACCTGCCCAATCTTTCACACGAAGAAAAACTCTATTAGTATCGTTAGCAGCGGCGCCGGCAAGCGCAGTATCCACTAAGAATCCATTTTGATAGACGGCTGCCGAAGTACCGCTCGCATTTAGGGTAAAACTCAGCAATCCTTGACCTAGGTCAATGGGTGCCCAAGGTCCATTGTTTAAACGTACCTCAGCCTCAACGATAGTTTCGTTACCGTCGATATCCTCTGCGTCCCAGCGAAGCGTAAGAACAATCTTTGCACTATCCGGGGCAATCTCATCGGCATCAATGCGGCATGAAGGCGCAGCATTTTTAAGCGGCACCCACAACTTTGCAGGCGTAGGATCTTCCAGCCCTTCGTGATCCACAGCGCTGACCTGAATAAGAACATCCGCTGAATCTAAGCCCGCATCAATCACGAACGTAAAGATGCTGTCATTGGAGCGGGTTTTTCCCACTGGTTCGTCGTTGACCTGTACGTTGAAGTAATCGATGTAGCCGTCGGCATCTGACCCGTACCAATTCAAATGCACATTCGCATTCAATCGAAGGTCCCCAGAGCGCTGGATACTGTCCACACTAATGGTAGTCTCCGGTGCCAGGTTATCCACAGATCCTTGGGGCTTCTGACACCCCAAGGCTGCAAATAAAATGCTACATATGACCGCTACTCTTTTCAAGATCTATCGCTGTACAATGAAGATGATGGTTCCTGCACCTTGTGCACCGCTGAATCGAGCCACATAGGTTCCTTCTGCTAGTGAAGTTGTAGAAATTCTCAATGAACCTTGCGTTTCGTAAGAAGCTACCTGCTGACCCAAAACATTTGCTATGGTCCACATACCAGCTCCTGAGCTTTCTAGCTGCATCCAATCGTTTGACGGATTTGGATAAGCTTTAAGATTTGAAGTAGCCCATTCATCTAAACCAATAGGCGATGTTGCTACCGTAATGCTATCTAGAGTGACAGACGGGTTGATAAAGTCGTTGTTATTTCTTGGCAACAAGCGGTAGTTGCTGAAACCGTAGAACAAGATTCCTTCGATAGCATCAAAGGTCATTGTGTTGTCCACGACGATAGGGGTAACGTCCATCTCACCGTCAATCGAAGCATACGAAGTATCTGTTACCAGCTGAACGTTCAACGAAGAATAGGCAGTTGTGGACTGACGTCCAGCCAATACACGTCCACTGCTCCATACCGGTGCAGAGGCGCTATTACTTACTGCATAATCCCCAAATCCAAGGTTGGTTTGACTCACATACAAAGAACTGTTGTTCGGATCCTCGTAACGTACCAACATACTCTCGTAAGGCTCCCAACCGAAGTTTGCATAGCTCGCTGAATCTGATGGATCAATGACCAAAGGTGTAATTGAACCCAAGTTGCCTGTTTTGCTCGAAGAAGTCACATTTAATCGAGTCATTCCATAGAACTCCTCAACGAAGCCTGTAACCTCAACTTCCTCATTGCGGTAGTAAGTATTAAGGCCAATTCCGACACACCAGATACCCGCCCAAGAAGTGGCGTTTTCATCTTGGATGTACAAGAAGCCTAGGTCACCAATTTTAGTCGAAGCCGTTACAATACCTTTCACCGTTACCTCAGCACCGTTCAAAGGAGAAGCGCCGTTTGAGTTGTAGGTGAACTGAATATCCGGGATAATCAAACCGTTATCACGAACCGTATAGAAGTCAAAGTTTGGTGTTGCCTGATTGATTGGCTTCGAAGGCAAGTAGCTTTCGTTACCGTCGTCGTCTTTTGCATAGATGTAGTAACGCACCAACGTACCGTTGGCCTGCTGTGGAATCTCAAATTCGAATTCATCCGTAGTACCTGTTACTAACGTCATTGGGGCTACCGTGAAATTAGCCACCGATTGCGTATCAATAGCACTCCATACAAAGGCTACAGAATCTACGCTGCCGTCAAAATCTGTAATGGTACATACAATCTCCACATCCTGGTTTGAGGTAGGAATGGAAGGATCGCGTTCAAAGTTCGCGATGTACGGCGGCGCATAGCCGATGTCGTAGTGTGAAGCGGCAAACGGATTGATCTCGTAACCACGACCGTTATCCCCTGTACATCCGTTCGCATCGTGACGAACTACACCCGAAATAGAGTTGTAGAATGTTCCAGGTACTGGCGGTACAAAAGAGCCTTGAGTTTGCGGAGAGTTTGGGTTTACCGTTGTCCATGAGCTCAACTTTTGAGCAAGGAATCGATCACTCACGTTCATTGCATTCCCGTTTCCATCGACAATGTTGAAGCTCACACGGTTTCCGCTGAAAGGAATGACCTGCGTAACAGTTACATCCGTCAAAGTCACAAAAGACCCCTCGTACTGCTCACCCGTCGTTACATTATTTACGAACTGTGCGTCGTTAAGATCACCCACAGTAATAGTATCGCTGACCACAGGATCTGTCGTCGTGCTCACAATACTAAACGAGTTGGCATCCGCCAATGACAATTGGTTTGAACCGTTGTACTCGCCAACCACCCCTTTTACCTCCACGATATCTCCTGGTAGCGCTTGGGTAAAGGTTGCAGGCACTTGCAAAGAACCTGTGCTGCTAGTGTATACTCCCATCACCTCGATACCTGCGAATGGTGAGCTCTGACCGCCTACCGTTGTATCCTGAATGAAGATAAATGGACGCAATCCTCCAGTTACCGAACCTGAAGCAACCTCAGTCACATTCCCTGGTGTCACTACAACACCGCGAGTAATCACGGTCTGTCCTAAGTAGGACGAAGTATCATTACATGCAGCCAAATCTGTTGGGCTTACATAGTTAATGTCCGAAATGGACACATAGCTCTGTGCATTGGCCGACAAGCCAAAAAGCACTGCAAAAAATAAAACGACTCTTTTCATTATTTCACGATTAAAAAAGTTCCTGTAAATGATTTTCCTGTTTCTAAATCCTCCACGGTAAAGAGGTACATACCGCGCGCAATAATCTGGCTCTCTCTAGAAAGCAAATCCCACGCATGTTCACCACCTGAGAATACGTTGCGCGATGGATCTTCTGACCCGAAGCTGCGGAACCAGCGAATATCCGTTCCATCGTACTCTTCGTGATGCTCAAAACTGTCTATATAATCACCGCCAGCGGTAGTGATGGTTATTCTTGAATTTCTTGGAAGGTTAGAAAAGACCAATTTCCGACTCTCCTCTTGGAAGTTACTCGACCCTTCCCAGCTTGCGCCGAGATAATATGGATTCGGGTACACATAGGGCTCTACACTGTCTAGATTGCTTGGACCAGCACCCGGGAAGGCCCTTACCGCATTCGACAGAACTGCACTCTCCAAGGACTCTAGGCCGCTGTTCAGATCACCTTTATCAAATGCCGTTACCGCTACTGCCGTCTGCCATCCGTTGGGAAGAGGACTTAAGGTATAGGCGAAAGCATACTCATTAGTATCCCCGTCGAAAGTCACAGGCGTGGCCAATTTCACAGGCAAAAATCCATTGTTGAAGCCGTAGTTATTGGCCAATGAATCAAAGCTTGCCACCAACTCTAAGTCGTTCTGTAAATCCGGCGTCCCAAAGACATCAAACCCGGTCTGGGTTGCATAAATATTATACCCCTCGAAATCTTTCTTCTTGGAGATTGGGTCTTCACTTTGGCGTGAATTATCTGCCCAGTAAATAGTACACTCACCATCGCCTGGCTCTACGCGAATGATCGGAGTCTCCGGCGGCGAGGGTAAAATGAATCGTGTAATCACACCGTTACCGTCCTTATCCTCACCTTCATCGAGCACGCCGTTAAAGTTGGCATCTTCTCCATTGTAAGTACGTTGTGCCCAGTTGGCGGCATCCAATAGATACGTCTGCTGTGTGGCGTTGTTAGAACCGTTCGGCAAACCGTCCTCAAATTTCTTTGCCACGACGTAGGCGAAACTCACCTTGATTTCATCGCCAGATTGAAAGTCGTCAAAAGGACCCACTGAAACTAAATCTGAACGATTGCCCAAAGCATTCAGCTCTGACTGCAAATCAACGTCCATTGTCGTCACACAGGCTGCACCTGTGGGATCGTTCCAACAAGGATGTTGGTTAAAACCGTCCGACATCTTCAAATAGCGCTGCTGGTCTGAGGTTGGAAAGAAGAAAGTATTGGCACCGCTGTTGTTGAATACCCAAGCGTTATAGTTCACCTTAGTGTCGGCACTTACTTGAGGATGTTGGAACCCGTTCTTATCCTCCGCACCCAAGAACATCTGGCCTACATAGCTGTCTGTAAAACCAACATCTCCATTTCGGTCGTAGCAATAGGCCAAATTCAAACTGTCGATAAATCCGTTCCCACCCTGTGAATAGAAGGTGGCACCCCCAGCGCCTGCCGGTGTGATGTTGATGTTACGCACTACGGTGTTGTTCCACAGACCCACATAAAAATCTTCATAGGTATTGCTAGAACCGTTGGTGATGGTGAGGTCGACAATGACCATGAAATCTGTAAACGAATATTCCCAATTGTACACTGCCATATCCACCTGCAGGTCCATAGGGTTGAGGTGGTTGTTAATCGGAATACTGGTACCGGGAACTAATATTTCACTATCGTTGAAGCTCGCGATGAAATCTTGGTGACTCACAGCATCTGCGCGGTAATTCGGCGAAGAGCGAAGCGAGCTTTTCTCGACGACATTTGCACCTTGGGTGGCATTGAATTCAAAGCCGCCGCGTCCTGGCGCATAGCCTTGGGGCGCATCATACGCCGATGTGCTCACACGAACGATTCCGTTATCGAGGCCCCCAAACCATAGGCCGCCTTCGAAAAGGTGCTCAATACCTGAACCGGCAGGATATTCCATGCTAGGGGTCCCCGAGCCGTCGCGGTACCCGCGGAAGGCATTACCAAAAGTCCCAACGTTGGTCGCGCTCAAACGCACATTAGCACGAGTCGTTTGGAATTCTTCAAACCCTTGACCAACACTCAGCAGAGGCAGCAACAACAAAACAGCGAGTACTCTTCTTACCATAGCATCAGTTTAGTGGTTGTGCTGCGCCCGTCTTTCGACCAATGAGCAATGTATAATCCCGTTGGGAGCCCTTGCACTGTAGCAGTCTCTCCTTCCGGCTTTTCAAATACTTTTCGTCCATCCAACGTGTAGATGGCAAGACCATAACGCAGGTAATAATCGGCCAATTGAGCCGGCTGACGCATTGGATTTTCTAAAACCGGGACTTCTAGCTCTGCAGTATTCAATCCTTGGAGGTCGATATCAAAATCTGCAATTACAGGGAGGTGATCACTTAAGGAGTACAGGGCGGATAAAACTGTACTACTCACACTGTAGTTGGTGCCTGCATTCACAGGGTCGTTAAAATGGTTGCCGTCATTTCCTACGGCGAAGTAGGTATTAGGCACATATACCATTCCATCTTCACCTTCGATGATGTCTTCGGAGCAGAGAATTTGATCGAATCGATCGTCCAATCCACCTCCAGAAAAACAACTGTTCGATCCACCGTTTCTTGTACTCTGTGTATGAATAGCCGCGAATGAACTGTTGTTGTTCCAGCTTCCTGAACTGTTTATTGGGTCTTCAAAACGGAATCCATTTCCAGCAATCAACGTCTGGTAGCCGCTCTCGGAAGATGCATACATGTTGAAGTCGCCCATAAGCATGATGTTCGCATCGACTGCATCGTTCTCGATGTAATCAATGATTGCCCCAGCCATAGCATTGCGCTGCGAAGAATTTGAGGTTCCACTACCCGCTTTAAAATGCGCGCCGATCACTGTGAAGGTTACTGTATCGCTCTGCGCATTAAGCAGTGGATCTTTGTAATAGAATCGAGCCACGTCTACCACGCGGACCAAATTATTGTTACCTACATCTTTCGTGATCACGTCTTGTGAAATCAAACCAAAAATGTCACTGCGGTAGGCAATGACATTGGTTAAAGAGGAAAAGCTATTGTTGGTGTAATTCGTCGTCGTCCAGTTGCTCGCGCTTGTTGTGTTTAATGCATTATTCAGCAAATACGTAGCGTTGTTTGCGGATGCACCAACCTCTTGAAAACAGATGATGTGCGGCTGCATGTTGCGAACGATGGTATCGAGGGCCACTTCCTTGCTACTCGCAGAGTTTGTATTGCCGTTGCACTCGTTGGTGGAATTTCTGTAGTTCAAGATGTTGTAAGTCATCACTCGAACCGTAGTTACTTGTGCGGTAACTAGCTGGTAACCAATGCAAAAAAGTAGTAGTAGACCCCAACGTTTCATTGCCTTGAAGATGCAACATAATCTTGTCAAAAGGAAGCGCATCGCTATAAAATTCAATCGAAATCAGTAGCTTGCCCGCATGGTAGAAAAAGAAGGCGTTTTGTTTGAATCGAACCAATTGTTGGTCGTTCAAAAACCTGCAGGAATAATTACCGAAGCCAACCCCTTCGAAGCCAATAATCTTGAGGCAAACTACCGCGCCTATCTCAAACAGAAAATCAACGATCCTTACCTTGGAGTTGTGCACCGACTAGACCGAGTAACCAGCGGCGTAGTGATCTTCGCCAAGAAGCGAGGAACTTTAAAAACCCTGAACAAATGGTTCGAAGAGCGCCAAATTCAAAAAACCTACTGGGCCATCACCTCCACAGCACCAGAAAAGACCAACGACACGCTGACCCACTACCTTCTTACCGATTCAAAAAGCAAAAAAGCGCTCATCGTCGACCCCAAAGTTAAAGGCGCCAAAAAAGCTGAGCTGAGCTACAAGGTATTATCATCTATTAACGACCATTACCTTCTGGAAATAAAACCCAAAACCGGCCGATTCCACCAAATCCGCGCGCAACTCAGCCACATCGGTTGTCCCATCATCGGCGACGAGAAATACGGTTCCACTGTACCTTACCAAAAGCTTCAAATTGCACTTCACGCTAGAATGGTGGAACTTCCACAATCTATAAACGGCAGCCCCTTGACTTTTGAAGCTCCACCACCAGCGAATGATATTTGGAAAACTCCATTGAAATAAAAAAGCACCTCCAAATGGAAGTGCTTTAAAGTGGGCCCAGCAGGGCTCGAACCTGCGACCACCTGATTATGAGTCAGGTGCTCTAACCAACTGAGCTATGAGCCCGGGAGGGCAAATATAGTGCAGATGTGTAGATACTGACTAATATTTTAAGCGGCGTTTACTCATTGAGCAGATTGGGGAAAATCGGATTCCGTATCTTCGAAACAAATTGACGAACCATGCGCAAAATCCTAATCGCTCTAGTGCTCTTTTTTGGCTTCCATGCCTCAGCCACACACCTTATTAGCGGAAATTTCACTTATGAATTTGTAAGTCAGAGTGGGAACCAACGTACCTATAAAATCAACCTCTACTTGTTTAGGGACGTTACTGGGGTGAACCTTCCTAGCACCGCCACTATTTATTACAAGAAGACCAACCAAAGCACAATATCTACGCTTTCATTAACCCAGGCCAGTGTTACCACTCCAACCAACACATGTAATTCAACCATCAATTACGCGGTGCACAAGTACAGCGCAAATGTTACATTGAATGCAGCGAGCGTGTACGATTTTGCCTATTCAACGTGTTGTCGTCCAATGACGGCCACCAACCTAAGCAACCCTTCTTCTCAAAGCATTTATTTAACCACTCGAATCGTCACTTCTCGACCTGCAGGACGTCAATACAACAACAGTGTAGAGTTCGATAATAGAATCATGGCGGCGCCTCTAAATACGCCCTCCTCCTTTGTACTCAACTACCCTGATACTGACGGTGACAGCCTTTCGTACCAAATCACAAATGTAAAAGGGGGTAGCGCTAACTTCTTGACTCCCTCCAATATTGCATATGCCCCTGGGTATAGCAATGCTGCACCCTTAGGGACGAACGGATCATTAATTATAGACCCTGTAAGCGGCACTATGGTGGCGCAGAGTTCCGTACAGCAGACGGCAGTAGTTAGTATCAAAGTAACGGAATGGGACAAGGATACTACCGGGACTTTCAAGTTTATGGGCATTACGGAAAAGGAGTTCATCTTCAACTTCCACAACAATGCTTCATCAAACTTGGCAAATGCTACAGTAGATTCTGCCTCAGCCAACTTCCTGAGTGACACCATACATGTAAGCACATCGCATCCGATCTACCCAAACAGTGCGAATTTTGATTCCGTTCAGGTAAGATTGACCGATCCAACAGGTGCTTCCGCATATGTACTTTCAGCACAGCCAACGGACAACTCTTTCAAGAATTTCAGGCTGCTTAGTTCAGCCTTACTAACCCCGGGTACTTGGAGCTTGGTCTTCGACTACAACGTAGATTCTGTTTCTTTCATGGGCGCTTGTAACCGTGCCTTGGTAGACAGCACGACATTCACCGTAGATGCTCCTATCATACAAATTGCTGCACCTGCAGATTCCATTTATGGCAACGACACTATTACCTACACCCTTCAGCACAGCGGTTATGTAGACAGTGTGCAATGGATGGTATCCAACGGATCTATAGAAATGGCTTACGGCATCGACAGCGTTCAAATCGCTTGGGGAGTAAGTGGTAACGGACCTGGTGAACTCAGCGCCATTGCTTGGACCTACGGCATGTCCGATACTGCGAGTATTAGTGTGACCGTTTATGGAATTGGTATTGATGAAAATGAATTAAGTGTAGCCGTTTATCCTAACCCTGCAACAGATATTTTGCACGTTCAAGGCGGAGTTCCTCTGGACTATGAAATCACTGATTACGTAGGAAGAACATTACTTGCAGGACCGGTGATTGATCATAAAGTCAGTATTACCGCATTGCGCCCGGGACAATATGTATTGAAGCTGACTGACGGTCAAAAATCAGCGATTGTAAAATTTGCGGTTCACTAATTGAGCAAACATTGGTCACGGCATTCAGGTTAACTGAACTGTAACTTGCAGTAAGATTTAAGCCCCAGACCATGATAAAGCAAATTTGGTTCGACTTCGGAAACGTCTTTATACCCATTTTCCCTGAACGCACAAGAGAAGCGTTTGAGGAACGTGGGGTCCAATTCACCGAAGAAGGCATTCAGCGCCTCAATCAGGAATTCGAAGTAGGCGATGTTTCATCAGCACAATTCTTTCAGGAAATCGCCTCGAGCTGCAAGTATCTTCAAAGCTCCTCAGCCATAGCGCATGGATGGAATAAACTGCTGGGCGAAATGACCGACCCAACGCTTTTCTTGAAAAAGCTGGGCAAGTCCTATGATCTATGCCTGGTAAGCAACACCAATGAGGCACACATCAAACACATCCGCAATCAAGCCGGTCCGTTCTTGTGGAACAGCTTCGTGGAGAAGTTTGAAGCATTGTTTTTATCGTATGAAATTGGCCACAGAAAACCAGATACGAGCTACTTCAACTATGTTTTGGAACACATGAATGCCCAACCGGAAGAAGTTCTCTTTGTGGACGATTCTCCCGTCAATATCGAGGCTGCTGAAGCATTGGGCATCAACACCTTCCTGTTCAACCTTCAAGAGCAAGATTTGGCCAAGGAATTACCCGCGGTCCTGGCAAAGTTCGATTAACGTGCCGCCGGTGCCTTTGGGGTGCAAGAAACACACCCATTTGTTATCTGCGCCGGCCTTGGGCTCTTTATTGAGCAAAGTGAACCCTTCGCTTTCGAGACGCGCCATTTCTACTTTGATATCCTCCACTGCATAGGCAACATGGTGAATGCCCTCGCCGCGCTTTTCAATGAATTTCGCGATCGGACTTTCCGGATTGGTCGCCTCCAAAAGTTCAATCTTATTCGGACCCGCCATAAAGAAACTCGTACGTACCCCTTCGCTCTCCACAGCTTCCTCTTTGTAGGGAGGCACACCTAGGATTTTGGTGTACAAGGCATTGCCTTCTTCGAGGCTCTTCACGGCGATGCCGAGGTGTTCTATTTTGGTAAGGTGATGGTCCATTATTCTGCGTTCAGGTCTCCTAAGTTAACCAAAGCAGCATACTTTCCGCCCTTTTCAATCAGTTCGGCATGTGTGCCCAATTCCACCACGCGACCCTCCTCGATGTAGGCGATCTGGTCGGCGTTCTTAATGGTACTCAATCGGTGGGCCACAACCACAGTCGTGCGGTCCCTCATCAATCCCTCGAGCGCCTGTTGCACCCTTGCTTCGCTTTCATTATCGAGTGCTGCCGTAGCCTCATCCAATAGCAACAACTTCGGATCAGCATAAAAGGCGCGTGCAATGCTCAATCGCTGGCGCTGGCCACCGCTTAAGGTAGATCCCCCTTCTCCGATAGGTTTACCTTCGGCCCAATCCCCGGCAAATTCGCTGCAATAGGCAGCCTCCAAGGCTTCACCCACCTTCGTTAGGTCCGGCGTACTGCCCAATGACACGTTACCAGCAAAGGAGGTATTGAACAACAATGGTTGCTGCGGCACCCAACCTAAATTTCTTCGGTAGGCCTTGAGCTCGGCGTCCTGCAGATTGAGGTTGCCCAAGGAAATGGCACCTTCCTGCGGGTGTGCAAACCCGGCCAAAAGGTGAAGTAACGTAGTTTTTCCAGATCCCGAAGGCCCGACAAGCGCGGTGGTCTTCCCGGCTGGAATAATGAGTTCTAGTTGGTTAATGATAGGGTGCTCGTCGTAAGAGAATTGGACCCCAGAGAACTTGATGTCCTCTTGCCACTGACTGTCTTTTGGAGCTATGCTTCCATTCTTCGCCTCCTCCATGTCCAGCACTTCAAAAACACGGGCGGCGGAAGCGTTGCCTTTTTGAATGTCGTACAACGCATTGGTCACGTTCTTAAATGCAGGGATTAGTTGGTAAAACAACACCACGAATGCGATGAGTTCGCCACCGGTAAGGCTACGCCCCGCGATGACTTCCATCCCTCCGAGATACAGAACAACGAGCAAGACACTCACGCCTAAAACTTCGGCAATGGGTGAGCTTAAATCGCGCTTGCGAAATACGCTGACCATGTGAGCGGTCCATGCCGACAAACTTTGCTCGTAGCGTTTAGACATGGCCTCTTCTGCCACAAAGGCTTTGATGATGGGTAAGTTGGTCAACACTTCCTCGAGCGCTGATGTATTCTGGCCCAATTCTTCCTGCGCCTTCTTCGCACTTTTCTTCAAACTGCGCCCCACGGTAGCAATGAGTCCACCAGAAATAGGGATAATAGCAATGGCCAATAGGGTCAATTTTGGGCTCATGGTAAAGAGCAGCACCAAGGTCCCGATAATCATCAAGGGATCCCGTACGAAACCTTCCATACCCTTGAGCATCGACCATTCTATTTCGTTCAAATCGGCTGTTGCTCGGGTCAACATATCGCCTTTTTTGAGATCGCTATGCTTGCGCAGACTTAGGGCGATCCACTTGTCGTGCAATTGCTGCTTGAGGTAGGCCACCACGCCATTTCTAACGGGAGCAAGGGTAAATAGAGCCGCGTATCGGCTGATGTTCTTGAGGATAAAGATGCAGAAGGTGATGACGACCGTTGCTTGGAGGGTCTTGGTAGCGCCGTGCTGTGCCTTGTAAGATTCAACTAGTTCGGCGAGGGCCAGCTTCCATCCCGCGGCATTCGAAAGCTCGGTGCCTGGGGTATCGAAAATCAAATTTAAAATGGGAATCAAAGCACCCACTGACCCAATGCTAAAGATGACTGTGAGCATATTGAACACAGCAGCCAACACGACTAGTGGCATGTAGGGCTTCAAAAGCGATAAGATGCGAGCGAATGATTTCATAAAAGCACTTCGAAGCGAATTTAATTGAATTGGCGCAAATGGTATCTTTGTGGCATGGAAAGTACAAGACAACTTAAGATTGCCAAGCTTCTTCAGAAGGAAATGGCAACTATTCTACAACAAATGGCCCGCGAAAATTTCCCTGGCACACTGCTGAGTGTAAGTAAGGTTCGCGTGAGTCCTGATTTAGGGGTAGCGAAAATCTATGTCAGTATTTTTCCAGTGGCGAAGACTAAAGAAGTGGAAGAATTTATTGCATTGAACCAAAGCAAACTTCGTGGCGCGTTGGGCCACAGTGTAGGAAACCAACTTCGCGTAACGCCGGAACTCATGATTTATACCGACGACAGTCTGGAATACGAAGAGAATATCGAACGTCTACTTCGCGGGGAGGGAGAAAGTCCTATTAAATAAGACCCCTTGCCGTCGTTCTCGTCATTCATAGCTAAGAAATACTTCTTCTCCTTAGGTAAACTGGGAGCCATTCGACTAATGTCTCTTGCGGCTTTGGTAGGTCTGGCATTGGGGACGGCAGCAATGACTGTTGTTTTGAGCGCCTTTGCCGGGCTGGAGGATCTTATTTTAACCCAATTCGAGGATGCCAACGCGACACTGAAAATTGAATCGGCCACGGGTCCATATATTGAACTTAATTCCGAGGATTCCTTGTTTTTAAGCGGTCTTGAGGCCAATTATGGGGAGACCTCGACTATGGCAATCTATGAGAAACGCGTGCTGCTCACCTACGGGGAAAATCAACACATCGCCTACCTATTAGGCGTGCCAAAAGAGTACGCAGAGAGGCACCATTTGTCCGAGCACCTGCTCACCATGGCAGACCCAGGAATGGACTATGGAACTTACACATTGACCTTGGGGGCTGGCGTTGCCTATCACTTAGGATTAAGCTCTACCAACCCACCGCCCATTGTATCCGTGTATCTTCCAAAGATTACTTCAAAAACAAGTGTCTTAAATCTTAGTGATGCCATCGAAGGTCAGAATGCCTTTGCAACGGCCATCCATAGCGTTCAACCGGATTACGATCAGAAGTACGCCTTGGCCCCGCAAGGTTGGTTCAAAGACTTCACCGGTGCCAAAGCCCCATCTTTTATAGAGATCCACACTGCAGAGGAGCGTAGGGTACGAAAGGCCATTGAAGCGCATTTTGGAAACAGAATGACAGTTGCAAACCGATTGGAACAAGAAGCCACCCTCTTCAAAGTCATGCGCTCTGAAAGAATGGTAGTAGTATTCATCTTAGCCTTCATTGTACTTCTTGCCAGCTTCGGTGTCGTCAGTGCATTGATCATTATAGCGCTCGAGAAGAAGGACGATGTACATACCTTATGGGCCATGGGCGCCTCGGAAGCTGACTTGCGCAGCATCTTCTTTAAAAATGGGCTGTTGATTGTTGCCACCGGATGGCTGAGTGGAATGGTTGTGGGTCTGGGAGTTATTGCCCTACAGCATTATGTAGGCATAGTGCCCTTGGGAACTGGATATGTCCAAGAATATTATCCCGTCAGCTTAAAATGGGAACACATTGCATTGACCAGTGCCATCGTTTTAGGCATCGGCAGCAGTCTCAGCGCGTGGGCAACGCGCCGCGTGATTAAATAGTTTGTTTCTCCGTAGTACGACCGTACTGCAGGTTATTCAGGTCTCCTAAATCTTGTTCATTGCCGTATTTCGCAATGTATTCTTGTTCGATTTCGTCCAAAGTAGCCAAAACTTCTGACGGATCTTCGATGGTCACTAATCGCGTACGGTACGGCTTAAAATGACTGAGACCGCGGAAGTAGTTGGTGTAATGCTTACGGGTTTCCATAATGGCATAACGCTCTTCCTTCCACTTCAAGCTCAATTCAAAGTGCTCGCGCGCTGCCGCTACTCGCTCCTTCACAGAAGGCTTCTTCGCTTCTTTGCCGTGCTCGAAGTAATGCTTGATTTCATTAAAGATCCAAGGATACCCAATAGATGCACGACCTATCATGATGCCGTCTACACCGTATTTGTTGCGGTACTCCATAGCCTTGGGACCGCTATCCACATCGCCGTTTCCAAAAACAGGAATGTGTAAGCGAGGGTTGTTCTTCGTTTCGGCAATCAACGACCAATCGGCCTCACCTTTATACATCTGCTTGCGCGTACGACCGTGAATGGAGATGGCCTGAATACCAACATCCTGCAAGCGTTCTGCGACTTCAACGATGTACTTGGTATTGTCGTCCCAACCCAAACGAGTCTTAACCGTCACCGGCTTATCTACGGCTTTAACAATCTCCGCGGTCATCTTCACCATCTTTGGAATGTCCTGTAGGATACCTGCACCGGCACCTTTACAAGCAACATTCTTTACGGGACAGCCGTAATTGATATCGATAATATCTGGATTGGACGCCGCACAAACTTCTGCAGCCTGGCGCATGCTCTCAATCTCATTCCCGAAAATCTGAATACCTAGAGGGCGTTCATATTCATAGAAGTCCAATTTCTTGACGCTCTTCGCAGCATCGCGGATCAACCCTTCTGAAGAGATAAATTCGGTGTACATCACATCTGCCCCGTGATCCTTACAAAGTTTCCTGAAGGGCGGATCACTCACGTCCTCCATCGGAGCGAGCAATAAAGGGAAGTCCCCTAATTCGATATCACCTATCTTTACCATGCTGCAAAAATACGACGGGATGAGCTACACTGACAAGACTTTAGAATGGGGGAATGCGAGATCTGCAATGACGCTATTTTTCATCACTGTAGCGAGCCTTATCTTCTTCGGAGGTATTGGTCTAACCTTCGTTAACGCCACCTATGGCATCGCATCTCCAGAAGGCATGCGGTGGTTCCAATTCTCTGTCTCGCTCGGGCTGTTTTTAA
This sequence comes from Bacteroidota bacterium, assembly GCA_003385605.1. Lineage (GTDB taxonomy): Bacteria > Bacteroidota > Bacteroidia > Flavobacteriales > Schleiferiaceae > UBA10364. The sequence continues at coordinate 9,214 of QQUU01000062.1, read as the reverse complement.
TGCCTCCGCTCATATTCGCCCAGATTGTTGCCAGCAACCCTTCACGCTTCCTAAATCTGGTCTTTTTGCCAAGCTATGGTTCCGCCACGCATTCCAGAAAAAATGCCGAGAAGCTCCCGCCTTCCAGCCATACCTATGCGGCTTTGACTTTGGCATGTGTAGGTGCTTTTTTCGCCATAGACCTTCTGGCACAATTCAATCAATACATTGTTCCTGATACCGCATATTTTCAAGGCCTTAAAGACCAAGAAACCCTCGTGACCGACTCACTAAAAACATTGCTGCAAGACACTTCGTTGATCGCTCTTTTGGCCAATATGGTGGTGATGGTCTTGGTACCTGCCTTCGGTGAAGAGTTCTTTTTCCGTGGTGTACTTCAAAAGTTGTTTCAAAGAAGCATCGGTGTTCGCGGTGCGGTCCTTGCAAGTGCAGCTTGTTTTGCGCTTGCACACCAACAGCCTTTAAGTTTCATTCCGCTGCTATTTATGGGTATTCTCCTGGGCTACACCAAATACTGGACAGGCAGTCTCTGGGCGCCTATTTTACTCCACTCCATCAATAATGGTTTTGCGTTGCTATCGTCTTATGCCGCAGGTGGCGAGCTTCAGACTGAAAGCACCATGGCGTTGGGATGGAGCATAGTGGGTCTTGTCCCATTAATCATTGGAATCCTGTGGCTGAGAAACATTCGCGGCAAACATACCGCTTGGCTACACCAATAATTCAAAGCTTAGCGCCAACAAAAAAGCCGGCCCCAAGGGGACCGGCTTTCGCTATATAGCGTTCTCTTTGCTTAGTTGTCTGAGCTGTACAATGCTTCTGCATCTTTAGGCTGCAGAGAACTATAGTTAATCTTATAAGCTTGCGCCTTGCGCAGCTCTAATTTGATATCAGAAATCAAACCCATTTTAACAGTCTTATCAGCTTTGATAGACATTGTCATCATTGGGCGGTCTTCTTCTGCCTTAGCTTCACGCTCTTGGACAACGAACGGTTGTAGGTCATCGATAGATGCAAACGCATCGTTGAGCTGAATTCTAGGCGTCTTACCGAACTTGTCTTGGTACTTAGCACGAGGCGAACCTGCGTAGATGTAAGTAACCAAAGACTTACGTTCCAATTTCTGGATCTCAGTTGCTTGAGGCTTGTTCACACTCACCTTCAAATCTACTTCACGCATTACCGTAGCAACCATGAAGAAGAACAACAACATGAATACAATATCAGGAAGTGCCGACGTGTTTACCGCTGGCAACGCTTTATCCTTCTTTTTCTTAATTACTGCCATTATCCACCAATATTTAATGGTTCTGCCTCAGAAATTTTCTGCTGGTAAGCGTTCTTGATCTCCTTGATGATTTCTTCGTCCTCTTCCGGATCCATACCGCGGTATGAACGACCGTATTCCTCTTCAGCATAACGCTCGCGTAGATCTTCGTAGGCTGCAACTAGTTCGTTCTGAACCTTTACATACATGCCGTACGAAGTACCGCGGTCATTTTGAAGCGAGATAACCGCCTTAACAGGGTTATCAGAACTTGAAGAAACACCGTAACCTTTACAGTATTCACACGAACCGTCGCCGTTGTTGTCAATGAATTCCATAGCCTTAGCACGAAGCTCGTTAATCTCTAGATATTCATCTTCTACTAGCAACTGATCGTTCGAGTTTACTAGAACTGTAAAAATGTTACGTTCCTTAATAGGTGGAGGTTCTTGAGTTAACTCATCTTCGATAGGTGGAAGCTTCCTGTTGATCCCCTTATCTGTATCCATAGTCGTGGTTACGAGATAGAAAATCAAGAGTAGGAAGGCGATATCCGCCATCGAACCTGCATTAATTTCTGGTATGGCTCTTTTATTTCTTGCCATAGCGCTCCTTATTTAATTACTCTAGCAACTAGAGAATAAACAACAGCTAAAACAGCACCTGAGAACAAAATGTAGAACGAAGTCAACATTGCGCTCGATGCTTTAGAAGTAGCCTCAGTAACATCTTTGTATTGTGCGAAATCTGAGCCATCAGCCGTGAACCATGAGATCAAGCCGATAACAAGAATTGCCGCTAAACCAATACCTACGCCTTTGATGCCTTGTGGGTTTATCACAAGAGCAAGGACGAAGCTCAATACGGCGATAATCATACTAACGATAGTAATGACCATCCCGTACGATACGAACCCTGGCGCTTGATCTTCGTTCGCTGCTACCATTACAAATAGTACAACGCCGATTAGACCAAGAACAATGCCTAGGACACGTCCGATTAATGGGAGTTTATCAGCCATAGTTCTTAGCTATTTTTCTTTTTGAATTCTACCAACATATCCAAGAAAGAGATAGATGCATCTTCCATCTTGATTACGATACCGTCGATCATCGCAACGATAAGGTTGTAGAAAATCTGTAGGATGATCGCAGTGATCAAACCAAATACTGTTGTCAAAAGTGCCACTTTAATACCACCCGCTACAAGAGAAGGGTTGATATCACCTGCTGCCTCAATCGCGTCGAATGCACCAATCATACCGATTACCGTACCCATGAAACCAAGCATTGGTGCCAAAGCGATAAACAATGAAATCCATGATACACCTTTCTCAAGCTTACCGTTCTCTACAGAACCAACGCTCATGATTGATTTGTCTACCATGTCAAGACCTTCATCGTAGTGGTCTAAACCTTCGAAGAAGATTGTAGCAACTGGACCACGAGTGTTACGACATACTTCTTTAGCAGCGTCGATACCACCGTTGTTCAATGCACCTTCAACCTCGCTCAACAACTTCTCAGTGTTTGTTTGTGCGAAAGTCAAGTAGATGATACGCTCGATTACAAGTGCTAGACCCAAAACCAAGGCCAACAATACGAACGACATAAAGAATGCACCACCCTCGATGAATTTCTCCTTCAAGATTTGAGTGAATCCTTTTTCAGTTTCAACTGCTTCTTCAACTACTTCTTCAGTAGCTTCTTCAGTAGCTGCAGAATCTGTAGCTGCCGCAGCAGAATCTACAACTGCATCAGCAGAGTCCATAGTTTCAGTAGCAGCAGAATCTGTTACTACTTCTTCAGTAGCCGCCATTTCGTCCTGTGCGTAGGCGTTTACCGTACCCATTGAAAGGGCAACGATTGCAAGCAAAGAGAGTGCTTTTTTCATTTTTCTTAGAAATTAATTTCTTGTTAAAAGTGTTAATTGCTGTCCTATCTCATACAGATAGATACACTGCGGGCCGAAAATACAAAAAATTGGTGTCCAATTCCTATTCTGAGACCTCTCCTGCGAGAGACAACGGAAACTTACTGTGAAAATCTGCCAAAGAGTTGCCCTGACCCAATAAGACCATCGACTTTACCAGCGCACTTTCAAAAGTCATATCCCTGGCATTCAGCATTTTAACTTCCTCAAGCGCACTAGAGCTGTCGTATAGCCCTGGTAAGACAGAACCGCTCACACACTGTGAGGTGTTGACAATAATGGTTCCATTTTTTTCTACCCGCTTCAAAAATTCCAAGAAGGAAGGTGATTTTGGAGCGTTTCCAGCTCCAAAAGTCCGTAAAACCAGCACTTTCCAATGCGATAAATGAGGCAACTGATCAAAGTCAAGACCAGGGTAAAGAGTAACAACACCGACGCTGGTATCGATGCCCGACTTAAAGGCATATGTTTTTTTAGAACGCCAGAGCAATTCTTTGTTTACGCTCAGGCGTACGCCGCTACTGGCAAGTGGCGGATAATTAGGCGAACTAAAGGCATTGAATTCATTCGAAGACCTTTTGTAAGCACGATTACCGCGCAACAATTCGTATTCAAAATAAATGGCTACTTCCCTAATAACAGCCGACCCATCTTCCTCAGCAAGGGCAGCAAATTCAAAAGCGCTCACGATGTTTTCCACGGCATCGGTTCTCAATACTCCTACAGGCAACTGTGATCCAGTGATGATAATGGGTTTTTGAAGGCCTTCAAACATAAAGCTCAAGGCACAAGCCGTATACGCCATGGTGTCCGTGCCATGCAGTACCACCATACCGTCCACCTGATCCATAAGTCCGTCAATGACTTCAGCCAACTCTTGCCAAACGGCAGGTACCATCTCTGAACTATCAATGGGATGATCCAATGTAACTGGCACAATCTCAATAGGCAGCAACTTCAGCGCGGGAATCTTCTCGGCGACAGATTCGAAATCCATAGGTGCCAATTTTCCCTGCGGGTTCTGTCGCATTCCGATGGTACCACCGGTGTATATGAGTGCAATTTTACGCATCTAATCCAAACAGTCGCTTAGCGTTTTCAGAGGTCATTGTGGCGACCTCAGCCAAATCCATTTCCAAGACCTCAGCCATCACCTTTGCAGGTTCAATCATGAATGAAGGTTCGTTCTTCTGCCCACGCAAAGCCTTTGGTGTAAGATACGGCGCATCGGTTTCTAAAATCAATCGGTCTTTTGGAATACCCTTAATCACAATATCTGTCGCCGAACGGTTCATGGTATAGGACCCACCTATTCCGAAGTAAAACTCTCCCAATTTCAAGGCACGTTTTACCTGTTTCTTGCCGCCGCTAAAACAGTGAAATACCCCACGCAATTTTCCGCCGTGGCGTACTTGAGCCTCCTCGAGCACCGGAAATAATTGCTTAAAGCTACTTCTTACATGAAGCGCGATGGGCAAATCCCATTCGACCGCCCAATCCAATTGTCTGTTCAAGGCTTCCACCTGCATATCCTCGGTGGTGGTATCCCAATACAGATCCATACCAATCTCACCTACAGCTAAATATTGCTGGGGATTGGCGCGATAATGCGCTTCTAATTGGTTCAATTGATCCCTCCAATCCTCCTTCACATAACAAGGATGCAATCCAATCATCCGCCCAATTTTAAGCTGAGGATAATCGGCCTCAACAGCATCCAACGCACCAATACTCTCGGTATTGATATTTGGAAGCAATACAGTCGTAACGCCTGCTGCCAGAGCTCTGCTTTGAATCTCAGCCTTCTTATCAGCGAAGTACTCGTCGTACAAGTGGCAGTGCGTATCTACAAACATTTAAAGAGGAAGGTTACCGTGTTTTTTCTTCGGCAATTTTACTGCCTTATTTTCTAACATGGAAAAGGCTTTAATCAACTTTTCACGAGTTTCCTCAGGCAGAATCACATCATCCACATACCCTCGGTAGGCAGCACGATACGGATTGGCAAAAGCCTCTGAATACTCTGCTTCCTTCTCGGCCAATTTCGCTTCGTGATCCTCAGCTTCTTTAATCTCTTTTCTAAAAATAATTTCCGCTGCACCCTTCGCGCCCATTACGGCGATCTCCGCCGTTGGCCAAGCAAAGTTCATATCAGCACCGATCTGCTTCGAATTCATCACACAATAGGCACCACCATAAGCTTTGCGAGTAATTACCGTGATACGCGGTACCGTTGCCTCGCTAAATGCATACAACAACTTCGCACCGTTGGTGATAATTCCGTTCCACTCTTGGTCGGTACCTGGCAAGAATCCTGGGACATCTTCAAGCACCAACAATGGAATATTGAAAGAATCACAGAAACGCACAAAACGGGCACCTTTGGTGGATGCATGAATATCCAATACCCCAGCCAAATACGCCGGCTGGTTGGCCACAACGCCCACCGACTTCCCAGCAAGACGTGCAAACCCAACAATCATGTTTTCCGCAAAGTCCTTGTGCACTTCGTGGAAAGTATCTTCATCAACGATACCCGCAATAACCTCCTTCATATCATAAGGTTGGTTTGGATTCTCGGGTACGATGTCCTTAAGTACTTGGCGCATTTCATCGCCCGGCTCGTACGGAAGTGATGGCGGCTCCTCGTCGCAATTCTGAGGAACATAGCTCAACAGTTTCTTCAAACCTTCTATAAGAGAGATCTCGTTCGGATAGGTGAAATGTGTTACCCCACTTTTGGTCGAATGGGCACTGGCGCCACCCAACTCTTCAGCCGTAACCTCTTCGTGCGTCACTGTTTTTACCACATTAGGTCCAGTCACGAACATGTAGGAGGTATCCTCTACCATCATGATGAAATCCGTTAATGCCGGGGAGTAAACCGCGCCACCTGCACAAGGTCCCATCATCGCTGAAAACTGGGGAATGACCCCTGAGGCCTGTACGTTGCGGTAGAAGATATCAGAGTATCCACCCAAAGAAACAACCCCCTCTTGGATACGGGCACCACCACTATCGTTTAATCCAATTAATGGTGCTCCCGTTTTCATAGCGAGGTCCATCACTTTGGTAATCTTCTCCGCATGGGCCTCTGCTAAAGAGCCGCCCAATACCGTAAAATCTTGTGCAAACACGTAGACCAAGCGACCATTGACTGTTCCATAGCCGGTCACTACACCGTCGCCTAAAATTTTCTGTTTATCGAGGCCAAATAAATCGCTGCGGTGCTGAACCAATGCACCCATCTCTTGAAAACTTCCTTCATCTAATAGGAAGTGAATACGTTCGCGTGCAGTTAGTTTACCTTTAGCGTGCTGCGCATCGATGCGCTTTTGTCCGCCGCCCTCTTGACTCTGTTTTTTAAGGTCGGAAAGATGCTTTCGCTTGTCTTGCATGGTGGTTCTATTTTGTTCTGAGGGTTCGTACTTACGCTATTCCTCTTTAAAGGCGTCTCGTAAATTTACTTTAGAATGTCTGTGGAATCGCTTTGTTTCCTTGGCTTTTCTGCGAATTTCATATTGCTCCTCCTCTGGAAGGTGAATGACCTCAACACATTGTGGAGTACAACAACCTTCGTTCTTCTCAGCACAACTTTCGCACTGGATGAATAGTAGGTTACACGCTTTATTCGCACAGTTGGTATGTCGGGCCGATTTTTCACCACACTGGTGGCATTCTGAAATCACCTCGCACGAAATCTCTTCGCCTAATCGTTCGTCGAAGACAAAATTGATCCCGTGGAACTTGTTATCAAGTTCTTCCTCTTCAATCTGACGAGCATAATCAATGATCCCGCCGTGCAGTTGGTTTACATCGTTAAAACCGTGGTGCTTCAAATAGGCCGAGGTCTTCTCACAACGAATACCACCCGTACAGTAGAGTAAAATCTTACGATCCTCCTGACCCTTGAGCTTTTCTAATACCATTGGCAGTTCTTCCTTGAAGGTCTCCGCCTCCGGCAAAACGGCACCCTCAAAGTGGCCGATTTCACTCTCGTAGTGATTGCGCATGTCCACGACGATCGGATCGTCATTCTCTATGGCATCGTTCCAATCCTTGGCACTCAAATGCGCACCCACGTTGGTCACGTCGTAATCCTCCGGCTGTAATCCATCGGCTACAATCTGGCCACGGACCTTAACCTTGAGTTTCAAGAAGGACTTCCCATCGGTCTTATCGGTAACAGCAATTTTGAAGGGTACGTCTTTGAAGTAGTCCATACCGTGGAGGTGCTGCTCAAATTCCTCCCAATGGTGCTCGGGAACGTTCATCTGAGCATTAATTCCTTCCTGACTCACGTAAATGCGGCCTAAACAATCGAGCGACATCCACTTCTCAAAAAGGGCATCGCGGAGCTTTTGAGGGTCGTCAATGATGACATACTTATAAAAAGACAGCGTGATGCGCTTAAACGTTTCCGCTTCCAATTTCGCTTTTAGGCTCTCTTTATCAAGCTTGTTGACTAAATCTCTTTTTCCAGCATTTGGATCCATCCGAAGGCAATTTATTACTGCAAAGATAAGTTATCTTTGACCTACCCAAATCTGACTTTTATCACAATCAGAGCATGAAGAAAACCACACTAATCCTAGGCGCCTGTGGCCAGATCGGCACAGAGCTTACCCTTACGCTTCGTGAGAAATACGGCGATGAGGCCGTTGTTGCCACTGATATCAAAGAGCCCGCACTCACTGAGCTCAAAAATGGTCCTTTTGAAATTCTCGATGCGAGCGACGCTGCCGGATTGCGTGCTGTTTGTGAGAAGTACAATGTAGGTACGGTATACCACCTTGTAGCCATGCTCAGCGCAACGGGGGAGAAATTCCCAATGAAAGCTTGGGACTTGAACATGCAGAGCTTGTTGCACGCATTGGAATTGGCCAAAGAAAAAGTCATTGATAAAATCTTCTGGCCTTCATCCATTGCTGTTTTTGGCCCTACGACTCCGAAAAAAAATACGCCGCAGCAGACCATTATGGAGCCTTCTACAGTATATGGCATCTCCAAACTAGCTGGAGAGCGCTGGTGTGAATATTACCACAACAAGTACGGCGTAGACGTTCGTTCTATTCGCTACCCGGGACTTATTTCATGGAAATCTCAACCCGGCGGTGGCACTACAGATTATGCGGTAGAGATTTATTACAAGGCACTTGAAGAGGGCAAGTACACTTCCTTCTTGAGCGAACACAGAGCTTTGCCCATGATGTACATGGATGATGCCATTCGCGCGACCATTGAACTCACAGAAGCTCCAGCGGATAAGGTGAAAATTCGTTCCTCGTACAACTTGGCAGGTATCAGTTTTGATCCTGCAACCGTTGGGGCAAGCATTAAGAAGGTAATGCCTGGATTTGATTTGGATTTCGCGCCAGATTACCGTGAAGAGATTGCTGCCTCTTGGCCTGAGAGTATTGACGATTCTGCCGCTCAGGCAGATTGGAATTGGACCCCGAAATATGATCTAGAGGCCATGACTGAAGCCATGCTTTCGAATCTTAAGACCAAGCTTCAACTCTCGTAGGGACTATTCTTCCGAATACCAAGAGCTGTATTTGAGGTAGTTGTTCGCGATGCGTTCAATCTCCCCGGTGCGTAAGCGTTCTGGTACTGGACCAATTTCCTTTGCAGGTACCCCCGCCCAAAGCGTTCCGGGTGCTAATTTCTTTCCTTGGGTTACGACAGAACCTGCTGCCACGATGCAGCCCTCGCCTACCACACAGTCGTCCATTACGATGGCACCCATTCCAATCAGGACATTGTTTTCGATCGTACAGCCGTGAACAATAGCGTTGTGACCTATGCTTACATTATCACCTATGACCGTCGGAAACTTCTTATAGGTGCAGTGTACAGTTGCATTGTCCTGCACATTGACCTTGTTCCCCATAGTTATGGCATTCACATCTGCGCGGATGACACTGCCGTACCAAAAGCTACAGCCTTCACCGCAGGAGAAGTTCCCGATTATGGTTGCGTTTTCAGCGATGAATGAATCTTTTCCAATCTCAG
>QQUU01000001.1 GCA_003385605.1 Bacteroidota bacterium | reverse complement strand
TAGGGTCGATAGTAAGCGTTTGACTCTGGTCGTAAGCTCCGAGGTTAATTCGAACCTCGTCCTTTCCTCTTTGGTAGCGCGCACGAACTTCCTTACTTCCTTGATAAGCATAAGGCATCTCCTCCTCTAAGGTGCCAATAGCCGTTCGAATCTTCACTTTCTTAGGCAAGACATCTAGCCCTTCAATACCGCCATATTCTTGAACAATCACTGAAGGATCTGCGCCAGGATGAACGATCCAATCGTACTTCATACCGCCTGTAGCAGCATACACTTTTAAGTCAATACCGGGATAAACATCTTGTGCAATTATGCCGTGAAAAGACGGCACACCAGTTCTCCACCGCGAGCGATGACCGAGGTAGAAATGATTCTTATGATCGAAGGCCTCACCACCTTTCCAATTCAACTTGTTCGCCCCAGCGAACTTCAAAGAGAAATTCGCGTAATGAAGCGTATCTGAATAATGGTGCTTTTCAGGAGCACTATGGTTGTGCTGATCCTTTGGATCGAGGATACTAAAAACGATCGAATCGCCAGTTAGGAAAATGGCATTCGCACCAAAGCGATACACAAATTTTGAAGGGTCCTCCCACTGGCCGTCATTACGCACGAAACCCTGCTGGGCACTTAGCCCGAGGCTCCATAAAACTGCCGCGAAAAGAAGAATTTTGCGCATAACTCAATATACTGACAATTTAACCCCTTCGGGCTCATTTTGTGCACTGAGTATGCGCGTTTGCTAATTAATATTCATCAGCATTGGCACTTTCGCCCTGCTGCATAAGGAATGCTTTAAGGAATCTATCAATATTACCATTCATCACCCCGTCCACATCAGAGGTCTCCTCCGCAGTACGAACATCCTTGACGAGCTTATAGGGGTGCATCACATAATTGCGAATCTGCGAGCCCCATTCGATCTTCTTCTTACCCGCTTCAATCTCCGCACGCTTGGCATTGCGCGCCTCAATCTCCATCTCGTACAATTGGGATTTTAAAAGCTGTATGGCCTTCTCCTTGTTGCCCAACTGAGAACGGGTTTCCGTATTCTCGATGATAATTCCAGTAGGCTTATGGCGCAGACGCACCCCAGTTTCTACCTTGTTTACGTTCTGACCACCGGCACCTGAACTACGGAAGGTATCCCATTCGATATCACTCATGTTGATTTGAATATCAATGGTATCGTCTACCAATGGGAACACATACACAGAAACAAAGGACGTATGGCGCTTGGCATTCGAATCGAACGGGGAAATACGCACTAGTCGATGTACCCCATTTTCGCCTTTCAAGAAACCAAAGGCATAATCGCCATCAATCTCAATGGTCACTGTTTTAATACCGGCAACATCACCTTCTTGAAGGACCAATTCTTTCGTCTTGAACCCCTGCTTTTCTGCATACATCAAATACATGCGCATCAACATACTTGCCCAATCACAGCTCTCGGTACCACCGGCACCCGCTGTAATCTGCAATACCGCGCTCAGCTTATCTTCCTCGCCGCTCAGCATGTTCTTGAATTCAAGCTCCTCTATCCAATCCTCACATTCACTGTAAGCTGTTTGAACATCGCTCTCCTCAAGCTCGCCTTCCTTGTAGAACTCCAAACTGAGCTCTGCCTCGCCAAAAAGGGTTTCTGCCTTCTCGTAACCTTCTACCCAGTACTTCACACCGCGTAGGGCCTTCATGGTTTTCTCAGCCTCCTTGGGATCGTTCCAAAATTCAGGAGAGGCAGTTTTCTCCTCTTCGTTGATGATGTGAATGCGCTTCTGTTCGAGGTTTAAATAACTCTTCAATCGCTCGAGGCGCTCACCCAAAGATTTAATTTGTTCAGCTGTAACCATAGACGAGCAAAGTTAAGCATCACTTGCTATCTTCACGAAGATTATAAAGTACTGCTCCAATGTTGAAAATCGACCTCCGTAGCGACACCGTCACCCGCCCTAGCCAGGCCATGTTAAATGCGATGATTAGCAGCCCCGTAGGCGACGATGTTTGGGGCGATGACCCAACTATCTTGAAGCTTGAGGCCATGGTCGCTGAACGCTTCAGCACGGAAAAAGCACTTTTTTGTGTGAGCGGTACACAGGCAAATCAGATCGCACTGATGTCACATTTAAGCCCCGGCGACGAAGTCATCTGTCATCCTTATGCCCACATCTACAACTACGAGGGCGGTGGTATTGCCGCGAACGCCCATGCTTCCGTCACTTTTACTGGCGACAATCGCGGTATTATGCACCCAGAAGGAGTACTCGGTTGTATTAAAGCCGACGATGTGCATTACCCAAAATCTCGTGTACTCGCATTAGAAAACACCTCCAATAAAGGCGGTGGAACATGCTACGAATGGGAAGAAATCGAGGCGCTTAGAGCAGTAGCCTCGAAACATGGGCTGACCTTCCACCTCGATGGCGCACGCCTTTACAACGCACTTGTCGCTAAAAATCAAAGTGAAAGCGATTACGGCACTGCATTTGATTCCATTTCCATCTGTCTCTCCAAAGGACTTGGTGCACCAGTAGGCTCTGTGCTTTTAGGTAGCGAGGAATTCATTCACCACAGCCGGAGAATACGTAAACGCATAGGCGGTGGCTGGCGACAGGCAGGCCTTTTAGCCGGTGCTGCTATCTATGCACTAGAAAATAACGTGGACCGATTGGCCGAAGACCACGCCACTGCCAAGGATATGGCAGAATTTTTAGGCCAGCAATCTTGGGTGAAAAATGTGGTAGCTCCAGAAACCAACATCTTGATCTTTGGATTGAACGAGGATATGGACCAAGAAGCATTCATCAGCACTTTGGCTGAGAAAGGAATTGGCATCAGTCAAATGGGCCCAGGAAAATGCCGCATGGTCTTCCACCTTGATATCACCCCAGAACACATTAAAGAGGTGAAATCTGTATTGGCAGCACTATGACGCGAATCAAGGTCTGCTGCATTAGTTCGCTAGAAGAAGCAAGAACGGCTATTAACATGGGCGCCCATGCCCTAGGATTGGTAGGGCCTATGCCCTCTGGACCGGGCATCATCTCAAACGAGCTTATCGCTGAAATCGCTCACGCAGTACGCGAAGAGGATGTTCGAACGTTTCTATTGACCAGCGAGACTGAAGCCGAAGCCATCATTGCCCATTACCAAGAGTGTAAGACAACCACCATTCAATTAGTTGATGCGGTAGAGAATGAAGTATATGCTAAACTTCGAAGCAGCCTGCCTGAAGTAGAATTGGTCCAAGTCATCCATGTATTAGATGAAAACAGCATCAATGAGGCCTTGGAGAAAGCTGCATTCGTTGATTACATCCTACTGGATAGCGGCAATCCCAATCTTCAAACCAAAGAATTAGGCGGTACAGGTCGAACACACAATTGGAGCATTTCAAAAAGGATCGTTGAGCAATGCCCTAAACCTGTATTCCTGGCCGGCGGACTGCATCCAGGGAACATTGCAGAAGCGAAATCTCTGGTAGACCCTTATGGATTTGATCTCTGCAGCGGAATTCGCAGCGAAGGAAAATTGGACCAAGAGAAAATCACTGAATTCTTTAACAGCGCAAATGGCTCGAACTAAAATCTGCCCCAACTGCAAAGAGGACCATTCGGTCATGTTTAGGGTGCAATACAAACCCGCGGACAAGACTTGGTATTTCCTCTGCGAAAAATGCGTGTTAGAGGTCAAAGCTGGAAACCCCCACTACCGTTACGGCGGGACTTGGAAGGGTTAAAGCGAACTCTTGCGCTCCTCTTCTACCCTTAGATACGCCTTATTAATCATCTCAAAAGAATACCCGCGGCGTTGCATCGCGGCGGTGAGTTGCTCTTTGGTCTTAGAAGCAAACCAGCGATCCACAAGGTATAAGGCATTTTTTTCGATAATCTCTAGATCAATTTGACCAAGGATTCTATCGATAGTCACCCTTGGAATGCGATGTTCTTGCAAGCCCATTCTGATGCGCTTCGGTGCCCAATGCTTTTGATTGAGCTTTCCTCTGGTAAATGCCTCAGCAAAACGGTACTCATCTAAGAAGTTCTCTTCCATCAAGGTGGCAATGACTTCTTCGTGACGTTCCTTGGGAAGTTTTATCAAACCGAGCTTGCGCTTAACCTCAAAAGGGCTGCGTTCTTGGTAGGCGCAATAATGCTGCAGTTTCTGTAATGCTTCTGAGGTTGTCATGGTCCAATTTTAACGAAAAAACCCCGAGGCTCGCATGCGACTCTCGGGGTTTTCTTTACACTGTTATCCTCTCGTTAGATACGATTGTTGTCCTTATCTAAAAGCTTCCATTCAAGCATTGTAAAAGCGTCCCTAGGAACAACAACGATCTTTTTCTTGAATCGTTTCTGCCAATCCTTCTTAACACTCTTCAAAATACCCTTGGTTAGGTAGGCCTCGATAAATGGATGAACATGCACAAAAATCTCTTTCTGCTTCTTACCGCTAATCTTACTAGCGATAGTATCAATCACCTGAATAGGTGCTTCAACCAAATTATCAGGATTCTCCTCACGAGTGGTAATATTAGTCTCAGGACGCACGCGCTGACGGGTCAATTCCATCAATCCAAATCTCGAGATTGGCAAAATCTTGTGACGAGCACGATCGCGCTTCATTTCATCGCGCATCTTTTCATAGACCGCACGGCGATTCTCGGCACTGTTCATATCGATAAAATCGACAACTACAATACCTCCCATATCTCTCAATCTCAACTGACGAGCTACCTCTTCAGCAGCGAGCAAGTTCACCTGTAAAGCATTCGCCTCTTGATTCTCTGCCGTATTCGTGCGATTCCCCGAGTTCACATCCACCACGTGCATAGCTTCCGTGTGCTCGATAATCAAATACGCACCTTTTGGCATGCTCACAGAGCGGCCAAAGGCTCCTTTAATCTGACGATCAACATTGGCGAACTGGAACAACGGCATCTGACCGTTGTAATACTTTACCATCTTTGATGCACCTGGCTTAATAGCCTCTAAGTACTCCTTAACCTCGTCGAAGAGTTCTTTGTGATCTATAGTGATACCTGTAAAGTTGTCGTTGAATACATCGCGCAAGAATGCACTCGCACGATTCATCTCACGGAAAATACGTACTGGCTTATTTGTTCTCTTTACGCCTCTGTGGAGTGTTTTCCACTTGCGTATCAATGAATCTAAATCTGCCTGTAGGTCTTCCGCGGTCTGTCCTTTTGCGACAGTACGTATAATTACACCAAAGCCTTTTGGCTTGATGCCTCTGACCAATTTTTTCAGCCTATCCTTTTCTTCACGTTCGCGAATCTTCTGACTCACACTAACGCGATTAGAAAATGGAACTAGAACTACAAATCGACCGGCAATACTAAGCTCTGCAGTGATACGAGGTCCCTTCGTAGAAATGGGCTCTTTCGTAATCTGAACAAGGATTTGATCACCCTGCTTTAATACATCCCCAATATTTCCTTCCTTCTCAATATTCGGAGAGGTCTGGAAGTTTGAGATGTTTGCTTGCTGTTTGCCTTTAAGAGTCTTACGCAAGTAACTCTGCCAGGAATTTATCTGCGGCCCGAGGTCGTGGTAGTGCAAAAATGCATCTTTCTCATAACCAACGTCTACAAAGGCAGCGTTTAGGCCTGTGGCCAATTTTTTGACGGTCCCTAAATAGACATCGCCAACGGAGAAGCTATCGTCCCCTTTTTCCTTAATGAGCTCTTGTAATCTCCCGTCTTCAAGTAGTGCTATATCAGCACGGTCAGAACTAGCACTAATGACTAATTCTGTTTTCATACACTAGAAGTTTACTTCTTCTTGTGACGATTCTTTCTTAGACGCTTCTTACGCTTGTGCGTAGCAATCTTATGTCTTTTACGTTTTTTACCGCTTGGCATAATGCAAAGTTTTAAAGTTATTAATTCTATAAACCCTCTGCCAGATCCTTAACGCGATCCGCATCGGGGTATGTGTTTATGTACTCGTTTGCCACCTCTAGGGCCTTCGTAGTATCTCCAGTTTGAAGCAAAGCCTGTGCTTTGTTCAACGTATACATCTCGTTTTCTGGGTGGAGCTGGCTAAGCTGGTGGAAGCGATCCACTGCCTTGTCCCACTGACCACTCATCATAGAAAAGTTGCCAAGCCACATCAAAGCCTTTTCGTGATTCGGATCTTCACGAAGTACGTCCAAAAGCATACCAATGGCTGCCATGGGTGCACCTTCTCCGCTTTGAATAATAGCTACGGCTTCATCCACTTTAACATCCAAAGCACTTACCTCCTCACTTTCTTCTGCTACGGGTTCCTGATACGGAGTCCTCGGAAGATTGAAGATGGCTACTGCAGCGATAACGGCTACAGCCAATGCTATGTATGTATTGCGTGACAAATTACCCTTCTACTGAAACGTTTTCTTTTACGCCTTCAACGAATACTTTCGCAGGCTTAAATGCTGGGATGTAATGAGCTGGAATAACGATGGTAGTGTTCTTAGAGATGTTTCTACCTGTCTTCTGAGCGCGCTTCTTCACAATAAAAGAACCGAACCCACGCAAGTAAACATTGTTACCGTCTTCGAGGCTGTGTTTGATTTCTTTCATGAAGCTCTCTACAACTGCTTGAACTTCACCTCTCTCCATTCCTGTTTTGTCAGAAATTTTAGTAACGATATCCGCTTTAGTCATTTGCTCTGTATTTTTAGGTCATTCAGACCGGTTATTGAGGGGCGCAAATATAAAGCTATTCTCCTTATTTACAGCTTGTAATAAATAAAAAAATCGCACTAGGTAAGAATGGCCACCGATTTACTTAACACGTTTAGAATCAGCATTGAAGACTATTATAGAGCTCATAAGCGCTCCCTGCCTTGGCGAAAGGACGAGCCTGTTCCTTATGAAGTGTGGCTGAGCGAAATCATCCTTCAACAAACGCGCGTCGCTCAAGGCACTCCATATTGGGAAAAAATACTTGCAGCATTTCCAACGGTTGATGCCTTGGCAAACGCTGAGGAGGACAAACTGATGTCCCTTTGGACGGGTCTAGGTTATTACAATAGAGCTAGAAACCTTCAAAAAGGTGCCAAACAAATAGTCTCAGAGTTTGGAGGAGAAATGCCAGCGACCTTTGAGGAGCTTTTGACCATAACAGGAATTGGCCCATATACTGCTGCGGCTATTGCAAGCATATGTTTCAAGGAGAAGGTCGGTGTAGTAGACGGTAATGTTTATCGCGTTTTAAGCCGATTCTTTGGTATTGCTACACCAATTAATCAAACCGCTGGGATCAAAGAGTTTCAAACTCTAGCCAATGCCATCATTCAAAACACTTCAGATGCTGCTTCATACAACCAGGGCATCATGGAATTTGGTGCATTGCACTGCACACCCAAAAAACCCTTGTGTATGATGTGTGATTTGGCCGATATCTGCAGCGCATTCAATGAAGGGAAAGTCGATCAATTACCCGTCAAGATTAAAAAAGGAAAACGTGGGTCAGAAGAGATTCACTATGCCATTGTTCGCTCTAGTGGCAGCATTGCGCTTAGAAAAAGAGGTACTAGTGGAATCTGGGCAGGACTCTATGAGCCCCCACGTCTGCAGGCCGCTCCAAAAAACGGTGAAGAATTGGCCCCTGCCATTGTGCATAAACTGAGTCATAAAGATTTAAAATGCCATTTCTGGGCAGTAGATGAAGAGGTGCTCGATGAGCCAATAACCTACTATACAAAGGACCAGACTGCCGATTTAGGCATGCCAATAATTATTGCCAATCTTGTTGAAAACATAAAGATTTAATAGCGCCGAAAATGCCTAACTTTGATTGTTTACAACGCAAAATAATAAGTTAAGATGGCTGGTACATTGAACAAAGTAATGCTGATCGGAAACTTGGGTAAAGACCCAGAGATCATGCATTTTGACAACGGGGGTTCTTTGGTAAAATTTCCTATTGCAACTTCTGAAACCTACACGAATCGTGAGGGGCAGAGGGTGACAAACACTGAATGGCACAACGTGGTAATCAACGCCAAAGGTTTGGTTGACGTCGCACACAAATACCTCAAAAAAGGACATAAAGTCTATCTTGAAGGACGCATCAAGACACGCAAATGGCAAGACCAAACGGGTGCGGATCGATACACAACAGAAATCCAAGTAAATCAAATGACTATGCTCACATCTCGTGCTGAGAGTGAGGGCATGTCTTCTGATCAAAGCGGTGGGTATTCGCAGCAACCTCAGGCAGCTCCTGCTCCTGCTGCACCTATGCCTGCAGCTCCAGCGATGAATAATTCACAGGAAGAGGACGACCTCCCTTTCTAATTGTCAAACGAAACAGCAGAATTTGGACCCGGATCCTTCCAGTTTAGTAAGTACATTTTTTCTTAATTCAGCCAACGGTATGGCCGGATTGGTTGTGCTTATTGCCGTCCTCGTTCTATTGCTCATCTGCTCTGCTTTGATCTCCGGCAGCGAGGTCGCCTTTTTCTCTTTCAATGCTTCTGATTTAGAGGTGCTGGAAGAGAACAGCGCAGATAATGACAAAATTAACGGACTGCTTCAGCAGCCCGAGGAGCTCCTCGGTACCATACTCATTGCAAATAACTTTGTAAACGTCGGTATTGTCATACTTTCCTCTTTCCTGCTGAATGAGTACTTCTCCCCAGAAAGTTGGTCGCCTTTGGTGGTCTTCCTTGTAGAAATCCTTGCAATAACAGCTGTGCTATTGCTTTTTGGAGAAATACTTCCAAAAGTCTACGCCCGCAGCTCGAGGCTAAGATTTGCGCGAATGGTTGTGGGATTTTTGAGTCGCATTCACAGCATCCTTCTTCCGTTGAGCAGAAGATTAAGCCAGACTGTGAATCGTCTTTCAATCGAAGGCAAAGGACCTAGCTTGAGCGTTGACGATTTGGAACAAGCTTTAGAATTAACCAGTGACGAAAGCACTTCCGAAGACGAACAGCGCATTCTTCAAGGAATCGTTCGCTTTGGATCCACTTCTGTAAAAGAGGTGATGACCCCTCGTACTTCAGTGGTCGCTATTGAGCAGCGCACAGGATACCATGAGGCGCTTTCTAAGATGACCGAAAGTGGGTATTCTCGCATACCCGTATTTGAGGAAAATCTGGACCAAATTAAAGGCCTGCTCTATGTAAAAGATCTACTCCCATATATGGATGCCAGCGAAAACTTTGGTTGGCAAGACCTCATGCGACAGCCCTTCTTCGTGCCCGAAAGCAAAAAAATAGACGATCTACTGGGAGAGTTTCAGCGCAGGAGGGTCCACTTAGCCATTGTTGTTGATGAGTTCGGTGGGACTTCTGGAGTGATTACTCTTGAAGATGTTCTTGAAGAGATTGTTGGGGAGATTTCCGATGAATTTGACGACGATGACATCAGCTACAGCAAATTGGACGACTATACCTTCGTCTTCGAAGCTTCGATTCCGCTCATTGATCTCTGTCGCGTATTAGATTTGCCTAAAGACCGATTTGATGCTGTCGATGGTGAAAGCGATACGCTCGCCGGATTGGTCTTAGAGTTGGCCGGTAAGTTTCTAGAAAAAGGTGAAGAAATCAGCCATGATGAATTTACCTTCAAAGTAGAAAGTGTCGACCAGCGAAAAATCATCAGGGTCAAAGTGACCATTACCCCTGAAAGTGAAGCATAACATGAAGAATACCCTCTATTTCCTCTTTTTTGCGATTGGACTTGCATCCTGCGGTTCAGATCCGGTAGCTCGTCCTAATGGGTATATGAGGATTGGCCTTCCTAATAATGAGTACTCCGCACTTCGTCTAGAAGGATGCTCATTTGAGAGCACTATGAACCAAGAGGCAAAGATTCTCTATAAGGATTCTGCGAACTGTTGGATAGATTTGGTCTACCCGAGCATTCGAAGCACCATACAGCTCACCTACAAGCCCGTAGCAGGAAATCTAGAAGAACTGTTTCGCGATGCCCAAAAGTTAGCATACAAGCATACCGTCAAAGCTTCCGGGATGCGTGAGCAATTCTTTGCATACGACAGTACCAAAGTATATGGCATGTATTATGAAATGTCGGGAGCATCAGCCGCTACCACACAGTTTTATGCAACAGATAGTACCAATCATTTCTTAAGAGGTGTGTTGTACCATTATAGCGCGCCCAACCCTGATAGCCTCGCACCAGTAACGGCTTTCATGCGGGAAGAGATGTTAGAATTGATCGCAAATCTTAGTTGGAATGAGTAGTCGCAAACTTCTATATGTGGCATCTACACCAACAGAGGCTAACTTGATGGCTAGCTACCTCGAAGGCAATAGTATTCGCGTAGAACTCGAACACCTTACCATGGCCTCAGTACTCCCCGTTGGAGGCAACCTGAGTATTAAGATTTTTGTCTTCGAAGCACAATGGGAACGAGCGCTCGACCTACTTAAGACTTACGTAGCGCGAGAAAAAGGGGATAGCTGATAGAAGCTAGAATACCTATGCTCAATACAAGGTGGACCGGTTGCATCGCTTTTGGAAGACCTAGGAAATAGAGCACCACTCCAATGGTCCATTCTAGACCTACAGCAAACAAAAGCGCGTTGAAACCTGGAATCTCAACTCCCTTCGACCTTCTTAAATAGAACAACGCACTGGTTAGTAAGATCACAATCCAGGCAAAGGAGCGGTGAATCCTTGGCATTGCCTGCTCAATACTCGGTATGATTTCAAGACGTTCTATAACACCGTGATCCACGGCTGCATCCACCAACTCTCTAGTCTGAGTGCCGAGAAAAATCTGAACAACTACAGCTACCAATAAGGCAACTAATACCCTGAGAATAGATTTTGGAAGAACCTGTGTACTATTGTCATTTCTAGCGCGAATAGCCAGCAATAAAAGCACAATTGCCACCGAACCCATCATGTGAATCGTTATCTGGTTCGGAACTAAATTTCCATCCACCACAAGCTTTCCCAACCACGCTTCAAATCCCAAGAGGAACAAAACACCAAAAGAAAGTACCGCGTTCCATACGTTCTTTCGCACCTGAACGAAGGCAAGAAGCGTCATTAGAAGTATTGGAAGTCCTGACAATGCACCAATGAGTCGATTGATAAACTCAATCCAAGTATGTACTGGGTTAAATATGGTGTATTCGTGACGGTCAAAGAGCGTCCAATTCTCTTGATTAAAAACCGCATCAGTTACAAGGTCCGATTTGGCGACCCAAAAGCGTTCCTCGAGAAGTATCATTTGTCCCTCCTCAAAGGTTTTACCTTCTCGCCAGGTCAATGTCTCAACGTCGGTAGGTGGAATATTATACCCAAAACATTGCGGCCAATCCGGGCATCCCATCCCAGAACCCGTGGCTCTTACCACAGATCCAGCAAGGATGACTAGGAAAATGAAAACCAGAGAAACCGTCGCAAGCTTCTTGATAAGCGGACTGACCATAACTTTTTATTTCTTCAAGGTAGCCGAATACAAATCTCCTCCACCAACAGCAGCTACACGCGCCGTTATTTCGGATGGGCTCACCAAAGTTGAATCGTAAGAAACAATAGCGGTACTGTCCGCAAAAGTGATCTCGAAATTCACAATACCAGCACTCTTTCCAAGCTTGCTTTCAATAATTCCCTTACAGCCCATTTCACAGGTCATTCCCGAAATAAACAAAGACGCTTCAGCATTGGCTGTTGCCTCTGCCATAGGCTCAATGGCCGTTGCAGGAATAGTAAGCGACTCTGGTTCAGGAGATGAACAAGATGCTAGGACCAATGTTGCTGCAAGTAGTACAGTGTATTTCATCACTCTATTTTTTTACAAAATTAAGGGCGGTCAGGAAAAGGACTGTGCTTTTTGTTACAAATTTGCCGCATGAGCACTACAAAAGAAAACAACCCCTTACTGCCTTGGTTCATTTTCATTGGACTTGCCTTAATCTGGGGCTCATCATTCATCCTCATGAAACGAGGTCTCGAGAGCTTTACCTATACCCAAGTAGGTACACTCCGAGTAAGTATTGCCGCACTTTTTATGACGGCCATCGGGTTCAGACACTTTCGATTTTTTCAAAGAAAAGATCTCGTCCCATTACTCATAGTAGGTTTTCTAGGTAATGCCATTCCCTACGTTTTGTTTCCTCTAGCGGTCAACCATCTTGATAGTGGCGTAGTAGGAATCATTAATTCTCTAGTCCCACTTTTTACAGTTTTAATTGGCGGTTGGTTCTTTGGTCAAAAAGCCGGTAAAACCGGATGGCAAGGTGTTGCCGTCGGACTGCTCGGTGCAGCGCTATTGATCCTTCCTATGAATAGTATACTCCAAGGTGCTTTCGAAATGGAGGGCGAATTGGCTTACGGTTTGTTCGGGGTCCTTGCTACGATGATGTATGGGACTTCAGTGAATACCTTGAAAATGCAATTGCCGCACTTAAAAGCACTAACTGTGACCACCTTGAGCTTGGCCAGCGCTGCCCCCTTCACCATTTCCTACAGTTTAAGTTCTGGCGTTTTCGAAGTTTTTAGCACCGATCCAAATGCATTGCAAAATTTCGGCTACATCTGTATCCTTGGTATCCTTGGTAGCGGTATTGCAGTAATGATGTTCAACAAGCTCATTCAAATGACCAGCGCATTGTTTAGTTCATCAGTGACCTATGCCATTCCTGTGGTTGCCGTTCTATGGGGCGTGTGGGATGGTGAGCAGATTCTCTGGAACCACCTTGTGGGGTTGCTCGTGATCATCACAGGTATCTACCTCATCAACAAAAAATAAAATCCCCCACAGCAACGCCGTGAGGGATTATTTTGTCGGAGTAAAGACCGTTCTATTTGAACAGTTTTGATTTTACATCTTCATTGAATTCAATCGAATCAACGATGATTGTGAATTGCTGTTGACCGGCACTTTGTTTGGTCACCTTCGGCATTTTCACGCCGCCGAACTCACCCCATTCTTCAATGGTAGTGGTTACCGCCATATCGCCTTGAGGTGTTTCCGTAGTTTCAGTGCTCTTGTAGAACAAACCGGTAGCTACGTCGAAGTACATGGTCTTATCACCTTCAGAAACTTGGTAAACTGCTTTACCGTCCATCAACGTCTGACCGTCGAAAGTGAACGATTCCAAATCTTCCATCCAGGCCAATTCATCAACTACATAAGCAGCTTGTTCCTTCAATTCTTCGAGCTCCTCACCTTCTAAATCTTTCTTGCCTTGCATTCCGCTTTGCTTACCTACGCCATCCACGTAAGTCATTTTCATTACGGTCATGCCTTGCATGCTCTGCTCCATCATAAACTTGCCAGGAGTCATCTTCGCAGTACGCATCTTGATTTTTCCCGGCATACCTGGAATCTCAAGGTGAGCTTTCATGTCGATGGCGCTCAATGCTTTTAGAGCCTCAACACCGCCCATAGCTTCATAATAGTTGCCAAAAACTGTCTCTAGGGTTACACCTTCCGGCATAAACAAGAATGTTGGCGCATCAGTAGTTTGGCCTTCAGCATTGAAGTACTCAACAGTACCAAAGGCAGCCAATCCTGCAGCTACATCTTGAGCCTTGCCAACCACAGAGATGGTAAGGTTCTCGGTACGCATGTACTCTTTAGATACACGCATCACATCTTCAGCAGTTACAGCTTCTAGACGAGCGAGATAGTTGTTGTAGTAATCTGAAGGCAGACCGTAGCGTGCAATATTCAGTGCGAAGTTCGCAGCGCTTGATGTGCTCTCAAGAGAACGGCCAAAAGCACCACTCAAAGAAGCTTTAGCAGCGATGAGATCTTCATCACTTACTTCTTCAGTACGCATTCTTCCGATCTCGTACAAGAATTCAACGATTGCTGAATCTGTTACTTCATTACGCACCTTGGCAGATGCACCGAATGTTGAATTCAATTGATCAACACCGAAGCTTGAGTATGCACCATACGTAAATGCTTTGTCCTCGCGGAGGTTAGTGAACAATCGGCCCGACATACCGCCACCGAGAATCTGATTCGCAACACGCAATGGCTCGATATCAGGGTGTCCTTGAGGAAGGTCGATGACGTTACCCAACCATACTACAGATTGTACCGCGGATGGCTTATCCACCATAACAATACGTCCTGCTGCAGGTACTGCAGTTTTGTCATAGTCATGCGACGGCACCTCAGCAGCCTTCCAGCCCTTTAATGCTTTACTCAACTTCTTCTTAGCATCCTTTGTAGTGATATCACCAATAACCACCATGTAGGCGATGTTTGGACGGAAGTACGTTGAGAAGTAATTCTTACAATCTTCAATCGTCACGGCTTCAACAGTGGCCTCTGTCATCACCTCACCATAAGGGTGCTCTAGACCATAAAGAGTGGCACCGCGAAGGTTGCCAGAGATTGCATCTGGATCGTCAGCGTTTGCCTTTAACCCAGAAGTCATTTGTGATTTCAGTTTGTCAAACTCTTCAGCCGGGAAGCTTGGGTTCAACAATACATCAGCCATGATTTCAATGAGGTTATCTGTGTACTTACTCAAACCGCCAACATTCATTGACGAAGCTGAAGTTGAGAATCTAGCACCCATGAAATCCACCTCTTCGTCCAGCTCAGCCTTTGTTCTGTTTGCTGTACCTGCACCTAAAAGGTCACCGGCAATACTTACATAACCTGCTTTATCTCCTTCCACGATAGGATCGCGGTCGAGAATCAAGGACATAGAAATACGTGGCAATTTGTGGTCTTCAACCACGAATACTTTCAATCCATTCTTCAGTTCAAAGCTTTCGTACGAAGCAATGGTTGGAACACGAGCAGGACCTGGAGTAGGTGCGCTCGAGCGATCAATGGTAGTCTGGGCCGTCAAAGTGAAGGCCGCTACTACTGCTATAAGGGAATAAATGTACTTTTTCATCTTAGGTCTTATTCAGCTGGTTCTTCACTCTTTGGCAAATAGCGCAATACCACTCGGTTGTCCTTCACAAGGTACTTTTGAGCAACGCGCTGGATATCTTCACGCGTTACACTGCGGTAACGCTCAATCTCAGTATTGATGTAGTTCGCATCACCGTAGTAGGTGTGGTAATCTGCCAACGATTCCGCAATACCTGCCATCTTCGAGTTGCTTTGGATAAAGTTGCTCTCCATTTGGTTTTGAATCTTCTGAAATTCACGCTCAGAGATCAATTCATTTTGAAGCTTTGAAATCTCCTCTTCCAATGCAGGAACCATATCATCGATAGTCTTTCCAGCGTTTGCCAAAGAGAAGGTGATGAATGCACCGCCCTGCTCCAAAGAGAAGGGGAAGGCAAATACCTGCAATGCTGTTTGGTCTTGGTCTACTAGACGCTTGTACATACGTGAAGAAGGGCCTCCACTTAGTACTGAGCTCGCCATCTGAAGCGCATAAGCATCATCGGAAGTTTGCGGAGGCATTCGGTAGCCCATCATGATTGCCGGCAACTGGATGTTGTCGTAAATCGTGGCAGTCTTTTCACCACCGAGGGCAGGCTCCTTAACGGTTGGCTGAACCACATCAGCGCCTCTAGGGATGTCCCCAAAGTAAGCTGCAATTAGTTCTTTCGTCTTTTCAACGTCAATATCCCCAGCAATACTTAATGTCGCATTGTTTGGAACGTAGAATTTCTTGTAGAAGGCCATGAACTCGTCCAATTGGGCCGCATTCAAGTGATCCATGGAACCAATAGGCACCCAGTTGTAAGGATGTTCTGTGTACAAGCGCTTCATCATATTCTCCAACCAAGAACCGTAAGGCTGGTTATCTACACGCTGACGCTTTTCTTCTTTTACAACCTCACGCTGTGTTTCTACCCCAATGTTCTGGATGTTGGCATGAAGCATTCTTTCGCTTTCAAGCCACAAGCCCAATTCCATTTGATTAGACGGCAACAGTTCAAAGTAGAACGTACGGTCTTGAGAGGTGTTGGCATTTAATGCGCCACCTGCGTTAGTTACATAGCTGTCAAATTCACCACGCTTTATGTTTTCACTCCCTTCGAACAACAAGTGCTCAAAGAAGTGTGCAAAACCCGTACGCTCTGGGTCTTCGTTTTTACTACCCACGTGGTAAAGGACGGTAACAGCAGCGATAGGAGTGCTGTGGTCTTCATGAAGAATTACGTGTAGACCATTGTCTAAATCGTATTCTTCAAAGTCAATTTTGTTTTGGGCGCTTAATGCAGTAGAAACTGCCAGTGCACCCAAGATCATGAAGTTTTTCATTAATGATATATTTGGATGGTGGCCCAAATATACGGGTGTATGGGTAAAAAATGTGGTTTTGCTCCCCGTCAGTAACACGACATTTGACTACACTACCCTCGGCAGCCTCAAAATGGGGCCTGAAGTTTTTGCAATCTTCCCTCTTTTAACGCTTTGTTATTAAATGAGTTGTTTTATATTTGCAGCCCTTAAAAACAAGTATAATGTACGCAATTGTAGAGATAGCAGGGCTTCAATACAAAGTTGAGAAAGACCAACGCTTGTACGTAAACCGCTTGAATGTTGAGGCAGGGAAGAAAGTTAAATTCGACCGTGTACTTCTCATTGAAGATAAAGGTGATGTAAAAGTTGGCGCCCCAGTTATAGACGGAGCTAAAGTAGATGCTACCGTAAACGGCGAAGTGAAAGGCGATAAAGTTCTTGTATTCAAGAAAAAGCGCCGCAAAGGTTACCAGAAGATGAACGGTCACCGTCAAATCTTCACTTCAATCACTATTAATAAAATCACTGCGAAAGCTCCAGCTAAAAAAGCTGCAGCAAAAGCAACTGAAGAAAAGGAAGCAGCTCCTAAGGCAGCGGCTAAAAAGCCAGCAGCTAAGAAGGCAACTACTGCTAAGAAAACAGCAGCTAAGAAGCCAGCAGCTAAGAAGGCAACTACTGCTAAGAAAACAGCAGCTAAGAAGCCAGCAACTAAAAAGGCAGCTCCTAAGAAAACAGCAGCTAAAAAAGCAGAAAAATAATTAAGATATGGCTCACAAGAAAGGTGTCGGTAGTTCGAAAAACGGACGCGAATCAGCAAGTAAACGATTGGGTATCAAAATCTTTGGTGGCCAAGAAGCAATCGCAGGAAATATCATCGTACGTCAGCGTGGTACAAAACACAATGCTGGTGAGAATGTAGGTGTTGGTAAAGACCACACATTGTTCGCACTAGTTGACGGTAAAGTGGAATTCCGCAAGAAAAAAGACAACAAGAGCTACGTTAGCGTTATCCCTAACGCTTAATAGCAACTTCGTTTAGACTCAATAAAAGAGCTGTGCCATTGGTACGGCTCTTTTTTATTTCCAGGCCTTTTGTAAAAAGCTTCCAAAATCGTTCAAAGTCTGATCTAAAGGTCTGTAAGGATGAATCGCACCTCCGCTAGCACCGTCGTATTTGACCCTAGAGAAAAGCATAATACGCATTTGCGGAGTGAAAAACCTTCCGACCACGGGCATGTGACTAAGGAAGCCTAAGAAGCGCATACGTTCAAGCCAAGGATTGGCATTAAGTCGCTTGATCTTTTTTCTTGCGCCAATAGCAGCACCCATGCCTTCGACAAGCTCGTAAAACGGCACATTTTCAGCCACTGCTACCAGAGGGCCTTCTACTTTTTGAGTGTGCGCCTTAACGACCATAGAAGCAACATCACGAACGTCCACTACCCCGGTTGAACCATCTGTAGTTAACGGGAGTTTTCCATCAAGAATACGCGCCCACAATTCCTGCGGGGCATTGGCCTTAGGCCCCATACCTAGAATCACACCTGGACGGACAATAGAAATCGAGAGACCCGCCGCTTGAGCAGCCCAAACCCTGAGCTCACTTGCGATTTTACCCAAAGCATAGTTAGAAAGAAACGCATCTGACCGGTTCGGATGAAAGTGTTCAGGGCCAATAACTTCTTCTTCACCTAAGGAAACAGTTCCGCCCATAACAGCAATAGAACTGATATGAGTGAAGTGTTTGACACCTAGCATTTCAGCAAGTAGGAGCATCTCATCGGTGAGCTGCTCGTTGGAAGTTCCTTTTGTGGCGGAAGGACTTACGTTAATAGTAGCTGCCGCATGAATTATAGTACTCGGTTGTGGAAGGTTTTCTTTCGTACAATACTCGTCGATAGCGTTTTTGGTATGATGGGCATCAGAGAGATCACAATGCAGCCACTTCACATTTTGAGCCTTCGCAATAGTTCCACGCTCCAACGCTAAAAAATCCTCCACCATATGAACCTGAGTCATAGAAGAAGACGCTCTTCGCGCACACAAGATGGGACCTTCAAACCCTTCTGTGGACAATCGACCAAGAAGCTCTGCAAGGACGAAAGCTCCTAATTGACCAGTTGCGCCGGTAATAAACAAAGTGTCTGTGGAATCCATTGGCAATGTACGCTGTCGTGAAAGTAGTGGTTATTACTTTTGCAAGAGAATTCTTTACGCATGAAAAAATCAGATATCCTCAAGGCACTCGAAAAAGTGGGTACTACAAAAGCGGAAAACATAGTCGCCGCTGATTTGGTACGCAATATTCAAGTTTTTGGTGACGAGGTAATTGTAGATGCCGAGAGCATCAGCCCTACCCTTCAAGCGAAAAAGAAATTGGAGGTAGATATCATGAAAGCCATCCATGACGAGGTCAATGTCAAGGCTAAGGTGGTCGTGAATATTACCGTGAGCGAGAAAGCCAAAGAAGAAGCGAGTAATGTCATCAAGGGAGCCCCTATTCCAGGCGTTCAGAACATCATCGCTATTGCTTCCGGCAAAGGCGGCGTTGGTAAAAGCACAGTTACTGCAAATTTGGCCATCGCGTTGAAGAAGATGGGATTTAAAGTAGGATTGATTGATGCTGATATTTATGGTCCTTCGGCGCCGTTGATGTTTGACATTCAACACGCCAAGCCTATGACAGTGAATGTCGATGGCAAAAACAAGATGGGACCTGTGGACGGCTATGGCGTGAAAATCATGTCTATCGGGTTCTTTGCCAACATGGATCAGGCCGTTGTTTGGCGTGGAGCTATGGCAACGAAGGCGTTGACGCAGATGATTCACGATACACACTGGGGTGAACTCGACTTTTTATTGATTGATTTGCCTCCAGGTACCGGTGATATACATCTAAGTATGGTTCAAAATGTTCCAGTTACGGGCGCGGCCATCGTGAGCACACCTCAAAAGGTAGCCTTGGCAGATTGCCGAAAAGGGGTAGCGATGTTCCAGATGGACCAAATCAACGTTCCAGTACTGGGGATTTTAGAAAACATGAGCTATTTCACTCCGCCTGAATTACCAGAGAACAAATACTATTTATTCGGTAAAGAAGGGGCACGAAACATGGCGAAGTCATTGGATGTGCCTTTCCTAGGAGAATTACCATTAATACAGAGCATTCGCGAAGCAGGTGATGTAGGTCGTCCTGCCGCACTTCAAGAGGGAACAAATATTCCGTTGGCTTTTGAGGAAATCGCTCGTAATATTGTAAGCGAAGTTGCCAAGCGCAACGAAAACCTACCGCCAACAGAGATTGTCCGCATTACAACAATGGCCGGATGCTCGACCAAATGATAGAAAAAGTGAGTACGCTAACAGAAAAAATCGAGAAAGCTCTAGACGAGGTTCGTCCGTTTCTTGCCAATGACGGAGGAGACGTCAGTCTAGTAAATATTGATGGCACAACTGTGGAGGTTCAGTTCCACGGGGCTTGTGTTGGCTGTAAAGTAAGCGACTTCACGTTAAAAGGCGGTATAGAAACCACCATTAAAAAATATGCGCCAGAAATCGAGCGCGTCATAGCCATCGAGGCTTAAACCACTATTTATTATGCTGCAGATCCAGCGCATCAGACAACAACCGGAAGCAATCATTGAAGGATTGAAAAAGAGAGGTATTGACGCCACTCAAACGGTGAACGACTTAATCGACCTGGATGCACAGCGCCGTGGAATCCGTCATCAAATGGAGGAAAAGCAGGCGCGTAGTAATGCACTAGCTAAAGAAATTGGCCAATTATTCAAATCTGGTAAAGGTGCTGAGGCAAATGAACTAAAAGCCGAAACTGGTGCCTTGAAGCAGGACATCAAAGCTTTGAACGAAGAACTTCAAGGCCTCGAAGAAAAAGAACACGACCTCATCCTTACCCTTCCAAATGTTCCTCACGAGAGCGTTCCCGCTGGAAAAGATGAGAACGATAACGAAGAAGTTAGCCGTAAAGGTGAGATTCCAACCTTGCACGAGGGGGCTAAGCCGCACTGGGATTTGGCTTCTGAATACAACCTTATTGACTTTGAATTAGGGGTGAAAATCAGCGGTGCTGGTTTCCCAGTATATGTAAATCACGGGGCTCGCCTTCAACGCGCGATGATCAACTTCTTCCTGGACGAGAACAGAGCTGCAGGGTATACGGAATACCAACCGCCGCACTTTGTGAATGCTGCTTCAGGTTATGGAACGGGACAACTTCCGGATAAGGAGGGTCAGATGTACGAGATGCCACTGGATGGGTTGTATGCTATTCCAACCGCAGAGGTGCCTATTACCAACATCTTCCGTGATGAAATTGTAAAAGCTGCAGAATTCCCAATCAAGAGTACGGGCTACACGCCGTGTTTCCGTCGCGAAGCGGGCTCTTACGGTAAAGATGTGCGCGGTTTGAACCGATTGCACCAGTTCGACAAAGTTGAAATTGTTAGCATTACCGATCCGGAAAGCTCTTATGCACTTTTAGATGAAATGGTAGCGCACGTGGCTGGTCTTCTGGACAAGCTCGAACTGCCGTATCGTATACTTCGTCTGTGTGGTGGAGATGCTGGATTTACCTCTGCATTGACGTACGACTTTGAAGTATACAGTGCTGCACAAGAACGTTGGTTAGAAGTGAGCTCTGTGTCCAATTTTGAAACCTTCCAAGCGAACCGTTTGAAGCTTCGCTACAAGGATGAGAATGGCAAAACACAGCTTTGCCACACCCTAAATGGATCTGCGATGGCACTTCCTCGTGTGTTGGCTGCACTACTTGAAAACCACCAAACACCAGAAGGGATTAAAATCCCTGAAGCGCTCGTTTCTTACACCGGTTTCGACATTATCAAATAATGCATCGTTTACTACTTCTCTCAATTCTGCTTCTTGGAGTAGGCTCTTGCGCACCGCAAGAATCTTGGCAAGCGGAAATGGTTGATAGGCTAGATTCCATGGTTGTCTTAAGTGAAAGCCATGAAGCGGTAATGCAAAGCGTGGATAGCGCTCGAGTGAATGCTGCATACTTAGAAATGGGTGAACATCAAGTTTTCTTCCTTGCACAAGTCGATGAGATGATGGCACTGCAAATTCCCAAAGAGGTATTTACAGGGCCCTTATTCCAAATGGACAATTGCGTAAAATACTACGGCCGTGTGGTGGGTAGTTACACGACAGAATTGGACCCCAAATACAACAGCACGCAATTAACCAACCTCCGATCGACAGTCAGAAATGGCGACATTGATAGTGCCAGTGCTGTGAAATACTTCAACGATGAAGCTTTCGTCTTAAGAGATGCCGACCGTAGGATTAACAAGAGCTATGGCGGTTGTTTCGAATGCCTCCGTAAACATGACGCTCTAATGGCCGATTTAGACTCGCTAAAGAACTATATCTTAGCGACCAATGCGCCTGAGTAGATTACTTCTTTTTCTTTTTATTCCGCTGTTTGGCTTGGCCCAGAGGTCACAGCCCACCCTGAATATACGTACATGCGACACCCTGATCATGCAGGGACATTATGCTCGTGCCGCCCGTTGTCTGCAGCCCCATTACAAAGCCAATCCTCAGGGACCGAGCTATGAAAAGTTACTCGATGCTTACCTATTAAGTAGCGATACCTCAGCTGCGCTTAAACTTGTCAGAAAGCAAAGCAAGCGCTTTGGGGATGCTCGCCCTCAATACACCGTCGATTATTGGGTACTCAGCGGGAAACTAGGAAAGAAAGGGCCACAATGGGAAGACATTGAATTACAGGTCGTAAAGAACCCATATTCTTCACGGGCAGTCGCACGAGTATTAGAAAAATATGGTCTTTTGAAAGAGGCTATCGCAATCTATGAGTTGGCCGAGCAAAGACAACCCAAACTCAATGTTTCTTTCGAAAGGGCCCAATTATATGCGCAACTCGGGGACATAGATGCCCAGTATAAAGCCTATTTAAAGGCCATCGATGAAAACCGCGGTTATTTGAACAACATCAAATTACGCATGACTCAAAATATCGGAGATGATGTGTCCGGTGCCCATGCTAATGCTGCAAAAGAAGCCCTTATTTCGCGCATTCAAGCCGGTGGCGATGTAGGCGTTTTTGAAAGTCTTCTATTGTTCGTTTATCGTGAATTGGGCGAGTATGAGCGGGCCTTCAGATGGTTAAAAGCCAAGGCAAAAAGTGACGACTTCAGAGCCAATGAGCTGATGAATATTGCGCGCGATGCGAGGGATATAGAACAATATGAGCTTGCTTCGAGAGTCTATGATTTTATGATTCATTCGAAACCATCTATGGTTCAGGGCGGATGGCTGAATCAGGCACTCATAGAACAACTCGGGGTTCTAGATCGCCTGGATGAAAAACAAGCAGCCATGCTTACCACAGAATTTGACGGCAGCCAATGCGGCAATTGTTTCGGCTGGGAACTAGCGCGTGAAGAATATAAAATCAAGCACCAAACAATAGACAGTACACTAGCTGCCGATTATAAAGAAATCATGTCAGCACTGCGTATCCGTTATCCGAGACCGCTATTTGAAGGCTTAACCTACAAGAGTTATGCAAGCGTTCTTCAAATAGCTGGCCGATTCGATGAGGCACTAATAGAATTTGCCCGAGCAGAAACCCTTCTAGGGGATTCCAAAGAAGGCGACGAAAGCCGCCTGGCCCGGGCCATGTGTGCCTTCTACGACGGGGATATAGACTGGGCAAAGACACAACTTGAAGTCCTGCTCAAATCAACTTCGAAGGAGATTGCCAATGACGCTCTAGAGAACGCCCTATTGATTGTTGCAAACTCTGTAGAAGATACCCTTTATGAAGGGCTGCAGCTTCTGCGCGTTCCCATGCTCTATGAAATTATGGGGCAACAACAAAAGGCCTTGGATGCATACAATAAGATTGAGAACATATTACTCGCGAATGAAGTGTATGACGACCTCTTGTATAAAAAAGGGAAGTTGCTCTTGAGCATGGGGTACTTCCAAGAAGCGAAACAAAGCTTTTTAGTACTTCAGAATGCAGCTGGGGAAGGTATGTGGAAAGAAGAAGGTTATTTTTATTTCGCCAAGGCCGCATTTGAATTGGACCCTGATTCTTCAAAAGAGGCACTCATGGAGTATCTGATTAGCTATCCAAATGGCTTTTATACTGAACAGGCCCGCACAATGTATCGTACCTTTGCCTCATGAGTGAACACATCTACAATGTAACGATCGTTGTAAATCCAGTCGTTGAAGCACGCTGGATCCAATGGATGAAAGAAGAACATATCCCAGAGGTTATGGAGACGGGAATGTTCACATCCTTCATATTTACCCAAGTGTTCCCAGAACAAGAACAGGACCACCCGAGTTACAGTGTTCAGTACCGCGCTTCTGATCTAGAGAGCATTAAGCTCTACATGCAAATGTATGCGGGTGCACTGCGCGAAAAGAGTGCTAAAGCCTGGGGTGAACATGCACTCGCCTTCCGAACGGTGCTAGAAGTTTTGGATGAAAAATAATGAAGCGCAGCGACGTCTTTACTCTTACTAACGGTCTTCAATGTTCTTTTCAATACAAGAAAAGTACGGTTGCGCACATTGCTGTTGCCATTAAGGCCGGCTCCCGCGATGAACTAAAACATCAACAGGGACTGGCACACTTTATCGAACACAACCTTTTTAAGGGCACAAAGAATCGGAAGGCCTACCACATCTTGAGTAGGTTGGACGATGTTGGCGGCGAACTAAATGCCTATACTACCAAAGAGGAGACAATCATCCATGCGAGCTTTTTAAAGCGTGACCTACGCCGAGCGGTAGAACTTTTGAGTGATGTGTTGATTGATAGCACATTTCCTGAAAGAGAATTGGCCAAGGAAAAAGAGGTCATCAAAGACGAAATCTTCAGCTACAAAGACTCTCCTTCAGAACGCATATTTGACGACTTCGAAGATCTTGTTTTCGAAGGAAACGGCCTTGGAAGAAATATTTTGGGCACCCCTGAAAGTGTAGATGGCCTGAGCCGTAATGACATCCTCGAGTTTAAAAGCAGAACCTACACGGCCAAGCGCATAAAGATTGCCGTTACCGGCCCATACGGCGGTGATCGTATTACGGCAGTTCTTGGCGAATACTTTGGAGGGTGGTCGCTTATAGAAAACCAATGGTCTGCAGAAACCAGTGAGTCAACTGCTCCTAAACGTATTGTAAGCCCTGAAGCGCAATTTCAGGACCATTTCATGACCGGATGGCGTATACCCGGGATACACTCAAGCGATAGACGAGCGCTTTTATTGCTCAATAATGTATTGGGAGGACCTGCCATGAATAGCCGTCTTGGATTAAACATCCGTGAAAAGCACGGTATCGCTTACAACATCGAGAGTTACATGAACCTGTACAGCGATGTTGGAATGCTGGGGATTTACTTGGGCTGCGACCCACTTCAGACAAAAAAAGCGGAACAACTGGTACACAAGGAGGTCGAGAAATTTATAAGTCAACCCTTGGGAACACTGCAATTGAGCAAAGCTAAAAATCAATTCATCGGTCAGATGGCACTGGCAGAAGAGAATGGGCTGAATAGCGCCATTGGCGCAGCACGTGCATTGCTTCATTTTGGTAAGGTGAGCACATTTGATTTCGTGGCTTCTCAAATACGGGACTTGACCACATCAGACTTACAGCGCGTAGCCAACGAGTATCTTGCCAAAGAGCACGCCTTTACATTGATCTACACGAAAGCCTAATGCCATGGAATTTTTAAGCGACGACTTACACAAATACATCTCCAAGCATACCACAGAGGCGCCCGATTTTTTGAACGAATTAGAACGCGAGACCTGGGTTAAAGTAGTCATGCCACGTATGTTGAGCGGTCATGTACAAGGTCAAATCCTTAAGATGTTCTCGTGCATGGCACAACCAAAATACATTCTTGAGGTTGGCACTTTTACCGGCTATGCATCTCATTACCTTGTGGAAGGATTAGCGGCAGATGGGGAGTTTCACGCGGTTGAAATCAACGAGGAGCTAGAGTCTATAATTCTCAAATATTGGCAGCAAAACCCGCGATTTGAGCAAATGAAATTGCACCTCGGTCCGGCTGGCGATGTGCTCAAGGTGCTCCAGCGCCCTTGGGATTTCATCTTCCTCGATGCGGATAAGCGCGGTCTTCTGGACTATTATGAGCTCCTCGTACCGCAAATGCCGAGCGGGGGCATCATGCTAGTAGACAATATTTTATGGTCTGGAAAGGTCGTTGAAGAAGTCGCACCAAACGACAAAGACACTAAAGCCATTTTAGCGTTAAATGCGCATATCGCGAATGACCCTAGAGTCGAACAAGTCATTCTCAGTGTTCGTGATGGAATTATGATGGTTCGCAAGCGCTAGTTATGCGATGTTTTCCTATCTTGGAGGTTCAATTCAATTAAAGAACTACTTATGAAAAAAGTTTTACTCCTTGCAGCTGTTGCATTCGGGTTGAACGGTTTCGCTCAAGACGCGATGGCAACGAAGTTGTTGCAGACTGAAATCACCCCTGATGCTGCTGCCAAAGAAAAGATTGAGGACATCATCCTCAAGAGAGGCGGTGCAGTAGATAACAACTACGATTATACTGACTTCTTGTACCAGTTTTATAGCTCTGACATGGCTCTAGGTGCGATTACAACGACACCAGATTCATCAACTGTTATCGTATATTCTGACGGTACTCCTGGTTACTCTTACAACCACGCAGTCGGGGCTCTTTACGATTTCAACTACTACGGTTGGGGCGATAACGAGTTCAATGAAACAGACCAAGTAAACATTGATTCACTATACGTGATTGGTGGTTACGATATCTTCGACGGTAGCAATACCGATAAAATTCGCTTTACCATCTTCAAAGGCGCGAACGGTTTCTCTTCGCCTTTCTCAGGTGTACAGTACAACGCAGGTACTTGGGCGGCTCTAGACCCAACAGTACAACCAACTGCGAAGACTATGGCGTACGCAGGTAGCTCTTCTGACGGTAACGCTGGTGGTGTAAGTGCAACTAACACGACTGTGATTGACTACACATTGAGCACTGCAGATAGTGGTGTTGCAGTTGTAGGTGTTGAAGTAC
>QQUU01000043.1 GCA_003385605.1 Bacteroidota bacterium | reverse complement strand
GCGTTCCATCGACGAAGTGAATTTCCGCCATGTAGCCGTCAAAGTAAAGACTGCTCCCGTAGGCGTAACGACCAAGATCATGCCTTTGAGTTCCGTTCCAACCCCAAGTAGTGTCTTGGCTCGGGTAATCTTCTGTGGCAAATGCTGTAACTTGCTGCCCATTCACATATATTTTTAACCTGTTCGATGCTGTTGATTGTGTAGTGTCGAGTGCAACAACGATGTGATACCAAGCGCTGACATCTCTAAAAACTTGTGTTGTTACCAGATTTCCTCTAGCGGTGCCAGAATCGTAAACTTGAAAACGATCACTGTTATCAAAACGTAAGGTGGCTTCATTGACACCATCGCCACCGTTGACGGGATTAAAAATGTGCTGATACGAGCCTAAGCTTCCAGAACGCTTGATCCATGCACTCCAAGTCCAAGTCTTTTGGTTACCTGCAGAACCTGGCGTGAAGTTTAAATATGCACTGTCATCATCATTAAACCGCAAGCTGCGCTCAATCTCGTACCCTTGGCTACCGGACGCACCAAGAAGAGAGTTGCTGTGAAAATGTGACATCAGCTGTAGTTCGCGGTGAACACTGCGTGGATATCGCTTGATCCTTGCACAATATAATCGATACGATCAATTGCGTTTGCACCTGTACTCAATGTTGGCACTGTGCCGCCGGCAAAATCCCAGTCAGAGCCATAAGCCAAAGTACGGCTTCCAGTCGAGTCCTGGACAACAAAGATCGATCCACTTTGTCCAGCTACTTTGTTTGTTGGATTGTCTAGAGTTCTGTTACCACTTAATGTGACCGTAAAGTTGTTACTTAATGACAGGTCGGTAGCAATATTAGTTGCGTCTGTGAGAGTGGTAACTTCTGCTGCTTTACCGCCCGTGTACGTTTGAGCAGTCTCCAAAAGACCAAGAGTACGTGCCACTCCATTTGAAGTTAAACCTACATCACCACTTCCTGCTTTGTAGAAGCCAGTGTCTTGGTCGGAGTCGAAGGTCAGTGACGGCGCTGATACGGATCCGTCAGGAAATGCGTGTCCAGCAGTAATGTAATCAGCACCAGCAAGTACGACGCCGAAGAAGTCCTGACCAGCTGCTGGAGCAGAGCTGAAAACGATATTGCTGCCGCTTAACAAAAAACCATCAGTGCCTGTTGGATCAGGCTGCTGAATAACACCACCGACGGAAATCAGGCAATGCTGCTGGCTGACAGGGAATGGGGCCGGTGTTGCGCCAGCAACCTGCAACGCGAAGCTTGTCGTAGATCCGTCAAAGCTAGCACTGATATCGTCAATAATTTGATAGTTAGGCTGAGCTGTCTTCAGCGTATTGCCGATATATGCCATGGTTTAGTTC
This sequence comes from Bacteroidota bacterium, assembly GCA_003385605.1. Lineage (GTDB taxonomy): Bacteria > Bacteroidota > Bacteroidia > Flavobacteriales > Schleiferiaceae > UBA10364. The sequence continues at coordinate 27,433 of QQUU01000043.1, read as the reverse complement.
TACTTTATTCTTCTATTGTATTAGGACCTGATGTAGAAGGAGCTGTCGGCCATACAACATCTTCGGGATTCGTATAAGTTTGCGGAAGGTCACGCAAAACTTGCCGGTAAGCAGTCCACTGGGCCTGATCAACAGTGGCACCTGGGGTCATAGTCCAGTCGGATTCACGGATGAGGCTGTCACGCTTAGCACGGATCGCAAGCCAACCCTGTTCGACTGGGATCGGTTCAGGAGTGTTGCCTTCGGCAATCCACTCTTGAATTAATTGGTACTCTGAATTTGCGGGGGCATTTGGTACATCAATAACTCCATTCAAGCGATAGCCACCGCCCTCCGCGAGTTGTACACTTTCAATAATCATAATAAGTCTGCCTCCGCCTCGAATTGAACCTCTAAATTGTTAGCACCACTTAAAACACTCGTTAGTCTAAGCCTGCACCCTCTTTCACTGATATCGTCTGCTGATGCAGCACGGTTTGTGGCCCCAGACGAATCGTAAATTTGTCCGGCAGCACCATCATCTGTTGAATAAAGAGTAACAGTAGGTGCTGCTCTTTTCTGAGAAAATTCTAAGTTAAAGTTTGTGATAGTAGTGGATGTGGATGCTTTTCTTAAGTTGGTCATGCCCACATCAGTTGCCGTTCCAGGTACGACACTATAAAGATAAGATTTCTCGTAATACCTAAGACATTTTGACATTTCCTCGTTGAAGCTCCTGTGTTCGAACGGCGTTGCGGTGTTACCAACCTCCCACTGTAATCCCGTAATAAGGAACTCATCATTAGTAGCGCCACCAACACCTAGATTGCTGACATTTCTGTCCGCGTCAGCTTCAGCAGTCCAGGTACTACGGAATGAGCCACCCGTAAAATCACTACCGCTGTTTAACCACCAGAGCAAACGAATGCCTGTGCCGTTATCATTGTTTATTACCCCGGCTGTATCACCTGGCACATTGATAACCTTTCTTTCCCAAGTGTTTGCAGAGTTAATTGTATATTGAAAAGTTACCTGTTTATCACTATTGTCTCTCTGTTGAAGTTCAACACTAGCGTTACCAGCTTTATTTGATTTCACATAAAAAGACAATGTCGTCGCTTTTGCTCCTGAGTTACCAAAATTTAAAAATTGCAAGTCTTGGCCTTCAATGTGGTAAGACATAGCAGCAAAATCACCTGCTGCTGGCGAAGCATCTGCGGTAGTGCACAAAGCCTTATAACTGAAGGCAAAGCCGTCAGGGGAATCTGTCGACTGTGAAATAGTCCAAGTGCCTAAAGTACCGATAGAACTCTTGAATCTGTCTACAGCGTAGTATCCCGAAGATGTAACACTGGCTTGGGTGGTAGCCCTTTGTGCTACCTGGGCTGCGCCATTGACGACGAGGTTACGAGCAGCAGTTTTGTCGAAAACACTATCACCGAGACGGCGACCGTCGATATTGGTTAATGGCATTACTAATTACCTCCTTAGGTTTGCTCGAGGTAGCTAACAGAGATGTCTAAACGCGAGGCTGTATCTGCTCGAGCCCTAAGAATATCACTAGACTCCATGATAATTTTGGATCCAGAAATAATCTCAAGTGCGCCTCCACCAGGAACGGGAGCGTTCCTGATCAAATAAACGTCATCACCTGTGTTTGTGACTAAATAGATATCAACGTCTGTAGAGGTGCCTGTTTTATTAGAGACCAAGATGCTTAACAGCACGTGCGTAGCAGATGCTCCTGCAGTGAGCACATTTGTGGCAGTATTTGTGATAGCTGAGGTGACAAGATCTGCCTTTGTTTGAATTTTAAAAGTGTTTGCCATATCAGCCTAAAGCCACAATTAATGCAAGGTTTTCTGAAGAATTGATAACCCCGGTGACAGTGAGATCACCCGAAACCGTTACGTTTCCTGGGATAGCAATTGAGCCTGATGAGTCTATTGTAAGTCTAGCAACTCCACCGGTCACTAGGCTAATCTGATCAGGAGCACCGCTAATAATTCCTGTGTTCGGGTCTCCAGCAAACTTCAAGGCGCAGCTAGTTAATGAACCTGCCGACAGCTGCATGTTTGTGCCGTCAGATCTAAGTAAAGGAAAACCGCCTGCAGTAGACCCGTCGTGAACAACGGTGGTGTTGAGATCAGTGTTGACTGTTACTTCACCAACAGCTCCGGTAAAACCTGATGTCTGTGAGGTTGTGCCTCTACGGAATTGTACTTGGGTTGCCATAGTTCTATCCTAATGCAACTGCAATCGCGGTAGCGAAGCTTTCTGTTGAAATAGTCCCGCTGGTGTCAGGAACAGTCATTGTTCTAGTCTGGCCTGATGTAATTCCTGAACATTCAAATGCCAGCTTTTTATTAGTATCCGCATTATCACTAATTCTAAAAGTATCATCTAAAAAAGTACCACCGGGAATTGTCGATGCCGATGTCAACAGTGTGCCGTTTTCATCAGGAAATGTAAAGGTACGAGTCGTGCTTGCACTTATTGTTCCGGAATCAAATCGAGCAATTTTGGAATTATCATCCGCATCACGGATAGCCAAGCCACCGGTCTGATCATTGACAACTAAAGCAGTAGTTGTGACCGAAGCAAGTCCTGCGATTGTCGTTGCTGAACCGCCTAAGGCAATGGCAGTAGATCCTACTGTTACTGAACTATTGGCAAGCTGGCCGTTTGGAATGGCGCTAGTACCAAACTCACCAGTGGCGCTGTTGTAACTCAATCCGGATCCGGAGGCTACGCTGAGTGATCCCAAAAGAACAACAGTACCCGCAGCATCTGGGAATACAATCGACCTATCAGCAGTTGGATCAGTAACTGAGAGCGTTGTCTCATGAGCATTTGCAGTTGAACCTTCGAAGGTGATCCCAGAAGAGTTCAAAAGCAGTCCATTGGCTGCGTCGGCAGCACCTACACGAACGGTGGTTGTTCCTTCAAGCGTGGTCGAAGTAAGGCTTGTTACACCGGCAATCGTAGTTGCTGTGGCCCCTAGTGCAATGGAGGTAGAGCCGACAGTGACAGTGCTATTCGCCAAATTCGCGTTGGCAATAGACGAGCCCGTAGATAAAAGCGTGCCTGTGTTATCAGGTAAGGTCAGCGTCCGATCTGCTGTCGGATTTGCAACAGTTAGGACTGTTTCATTAGCATCAGCACTGGAGCCCTCGAAGGTGATCCCAGAAGAGTTGAGAAGTATGCCATTGGCAGCATCCGCTGCCCCAACACGAACTGTCGTAGAGCCTTCGAGAGTTGTTGAAGTTAGTGAAGTAAGGCCAGCAACTGTTGTAGCTGTTCCTCCTAAAGAGATGCTTGTCGAGCCAACAGTAAGAGAGCTATTAGCAAGCTGACCATTAGGAATAGCACTGGTACCAAATTCACCACTTGTGGAGTTGTAAGTAAGACCTGATCCCGATGCAACACTTAAATGAGCTCTTACCTCTGTTGCGCTTGGGCCTGTATATGTAATAACCCCGGTACCTGAGTTATACGCTAAAGACCCATCGCCACTTACATCTGTGACACTAATCGCACTTCTTGCGCGAGCATTTGTATAGTACTGATTACTAGAGCCTTCACTTAGATCATCAGTATCATTACCCGCTAAATCAAGCTTATCTGAGGAGGTGTTTAACTCCTCAAAAAAACCTGAATTTAGGATAATTGCATTTCTTGTTGCCATCTTTGATTTCCTAGCAGCTAACTGTTAGAAGCCAATAGCTGTTCATTCTTTTTATCTTAGCAGCAGTAAAAATGCTAGCTAAGCAAAATAGGCGGCTCGATCTGTATCGCTAAACTCGCATTCGTAATGGCTTCACCAAGCCTAACAACATAGTGACCAGCTGCTGTTGGTGGTGTCTTCGTCAAGGCTCCATCGCTTGTCGCTAAATAGAAAGATTCTCCTGCGTCTAAACCAGAAAGCGCCAAAAGTCCTACTACCAAACAACGTACTTCTTGACCTGCAGATTTCGCGGTTTGTGCGAAACCGACAACCGTCGCCTCATCTGAGGTTCCCGATGCGTTAGCTAGGCCTACTTTGCCATCAGACGCTCTCGCGTATAAAGCAGCACCCTGTGGAACATTTTCAAAAGCCAGTGCGCCAAAGCCAGCGACTGAGTAAACAGTTCTGCCAGCCATGGTCTTTTTAAGGTCTAGAAGCACACCATTTACACCTTCCTGGTTGGGTGCATAAGGCTCATGATCGGTTGTACCTGACATTAGGACAATAAGATAGGAGGCTCAAGTTGAATCGAAAATTCGGATGTAGTAGCACCTTCTCCGACCCTTGTAACGTATTGCCCTGCAGTGGAGGGCGCTGTTGTGGTAATTTCTCCTGCTGTTGTAGATAAGAAGTGAACATCACCAGGATTAATTGCGCTTGGATAATCAAGAAGACCAGCTACCAACACTTTCACAGTTGCGCCAAGAGCGGCAGCATCGTCCGCAAAACCTACTACTATTGCTTCATCTTGCGTTCCACCAGCCCTGGCTTTACCGACGGCGCCATCACTTGTACGCATATAGAGAGCATCACCATCATCCACAGCCTCAAAAGTCGTGGCATCAAAACCAACACGCTCTGGTGCAAATGTTGGAAACCCGTCTTTCAAATCAATAAGAGCCTCAATCAGACCCCCATAATTATGATCGTACGGCTGACGCGTCAATGTAAACCCGTTGGCAGTCATGATATCAATCAAGATATCAATAGCGCCTCCGATGTTTGGCTCGTACCTCGACATATACACTTACATCGTTTCACTCATTCTAAATTGTTGCATACTTTAGAATGACTCTATAGGACAGGTATTATGTCGCCAGAGGTGATTACTGCTGTGATTACAGGAGGTATTGGTGCATTCACCGGGCTTTCGCGTGCCCTAAATAATTTTAATAAAAAGATTGAGCACCGATTCGAAAGAATGCAAGACGAGATCGACGACTTACAGGACAGAGTGACTCGTGAGTATGTTTTGAAAGAAGATTTTTTGCGTGAAATAGAATCAGTTCATACCAAGCTTGATCGCATACTTGATCATCTCCTCAAGAGTTAGATCGTCACCCACGCAGCTGCCGTAGCGTCATACATCAATAAATTAGAGGCAGACGAATCATAGTGAAGCTGTCCGTCTTCTGGGTTCGAAGGTTGTCCTGCGCTTCGTGATACAACCGCCTTTGCTGTACGAAAAGCCGTACCATCGTAAATTTTAAGTACATGTGTGCTCGTAGTGTCGAGCCACGATTCGCCCAAACTATTTGATGTGAAGCCTACACCAGAAGCGTTTGGTGCTGTTGCTCCTACATGTGTTGGTCCTGCCTTAATCAGGCCTGTATCATCATCTTTAAAAAATAATCCAGGCTCGACTGCGTTGAAGTTGATAGCCAACTCACCGTCGCCTAAACGCACTGGAAAAGGACGATCTTTTAAGACGGAAGACCTTCTGGATAGAATCTGGACGGACATTTACGTATTTATATAGAGCCCGGCATCAATTATTCTATCTTGGTCAGTCAATGGACTATAGGTGCTGCCTTCTATCTGCACGACAGTTGCAGATGCCTCTAAAGGTAAACCGCTTTTGTACTCACCCCCTTCTACAAATCCTTGCTCGAACTCATCCGTGTACTCACTCAAAGGCTGATCGATAAGGCCAAATTTCGCATTTTCAATTACTTGGGGCTGTAAGTTAAAAAGCTTGTTGACTAGCTGTGCGAACCTGCTTGTGGTGTTGAATACCGTGCCGGCCCTGTCAAGCAAACCTTTTGCATCTCTTTTGATGTCATCCGTCAACAACATCGACGCGGCAGAGGGCCTAAAATCCGCAACATCTTCGGGATTATTTCTTTGACCAACAATGTTCTGCGTCCCAGCCCATCCGAAGAATTGCCTGTCAAGTACATACTTTTCAGCGGCCTCCTTCAACTTGACTACCTCTTTCTCGAAATTCCTATAGAAAGTTTCAAGACCTTTGCCGACAGGTTGATCACTGGGTTCAAGAAGCCAAGTCCCTACATATTCGTGGGGCTGCAAGTTAGACACATCGCAATAGCCTGATGCCGTATCACTGAAAGGATAAACAATAACGAAAGTGTTCGAATCTGGTACTGAAGAGATAACATAATCACCGTCTAAAGCAGAACCACTGGTAAAGGTAATTTTTACACGTTGATTTTGTTCAAGACCATGATCGACTGCACTGATTGTTATATTTGGACCTGATTGCGTATAAGAAGCAGCTAGGGCGATAGGTTGCCCACCCTCGTCATGGATTAATGCCCACATCGATGCGTAAATGTGTTTGCACCAACGGGGTTGATAGTACATTAAATTTTGAGATGAAAACTCTGCTTTGTCTTCATACTCCGGTATTTGATAAAAATTATTCACCGTCGTATAGCCAAAGTCTTCGAAAACACCAGGATTATCCCTCGTGTTACTAAGACTATTGTCCTTACTCAAGGTTTGACCTGGACGTAAATTTTCGACAGGAGTTACTGGAAACTTCTTCTTAGTTCTATCTTCAAATAGATTGTAGCCTCTCCTCTTTGTATAGTCTTGACAGCTACACTGCCATCTCAATTCTGTAGTAAGAAAACGACCAACTTGAAAACCACGATGTGCTGGAACAACAGTCGCTGTGTTTCCAGCTACGGTTTTCGCTCCGTAGCTATCCTTGCGTTGAAAAATGATTTCTTTCGTGGTTGCATCCGAACCTGTGACGGTAAAGCCAACATAATCCGTGTAATCAAACCCTCGAATTAGTCTATTTACCTTTGCGTTTCCTGTTGTGGTTCCGCTTGTTATCGTTAAAAATGTAAAGGTTGTAGAGCCTGTGACGGTAATCGAATATCTACCAGATGCCACAACACCTGTAGAAACATCAAGAAAAACTTTGTTCCCGGTAGCCAGACCATGCGCTGAGCTGGTCGTGACAGTCACTGTCGAAAACGATCGCGAGTACGTGGCACTTATACCAGGATCACGTTCAATGACCCTGTCTGTCATACGCTCATCTTTTAACAAACCTACCTGTTCAGGAAGCTCACGAAGCTTAACTCGTGTGGTGGTCCACCTTGGATCTGTAAATGCTGCAGACAAATAGTAAGTCACATTGCCACTTGTAGTAGCAGATGTTGCTGCTGTCAGCGTAAATGTGTTTTGTGTTCGAGCAGTGATCGTTAATGTTGCATCTGTCGCGCCACCGGTCGTAAAGTCAAGATAAATCTGATCACCGATAAAATAGTTATGATCTGATTTAGTGACAGTGATCGTTGTACCTGCTTGACTGTATGTTGCGGTAACTGCATCAGATAAATAGCGTACCTCCTCAATTGGAATGCCTATATCGTAAAAAGAAAATGCGTTTGTGTCACGCATTCCTACTAATTGTTCGCCAATCTCATTACTTGCTGAGGGATATGTGAATAAACGTGCCGGTACGAAGATACCAGGAAATTGTTGGAACGAAAAGTAAAGTCGGTAGTCACCACGCGACTTACGCTCCCGAAAAGTAGAGCCTAGAGTGCTTTGAGTAACAGAATACAGCTCGTAACCTCTTCTCCAACGCGACCAAAGAGAATCTTGGTTATAAAACCTGACTTCGCTGCTTTCTTCAGGGTTTCTTGTGATGTCAAAAGGGTTAGGAGCCGCTGCGCGGCGATTTGGCCCCTGAAAAGACGTTAATTTAGTAAAATTCTTGTCTTGATTGCGGTCAAAAGGCCCTGATGACGAGCTTTTGAACTTGTTTAGTCCAAAAGGCATGGTTTTTTATCAATAGAAGCCGCCTTGCACGCCTACATAGAAGCCATTTGTGAGTGCAGTGGAACCACTGACGGCTGCGTAGAGAGCTTGACCACGGCGCAGCATCAAACCACGCTGTTTTGGCGCAATCTGGCTGTTAGCACCGTCGAAATTTGCACCCGCTTGAACAGTTGGGTGGTTAATTAAGGGTAAATCTTTTTTGATAGTGAGACTATAAGAAAGATTTTCTGCAACCGCCTCTACGCTAGAAACAAAAAGCGGGAAAAATTGATTTGTATTACTGACAGTACCTACGTTCACTAGGTAAAAACAAATGTCAATGGGTAGGGACACATCAACATTACCGGTAATTGTGCCACTAATGCTCGGAATGGCTGCCGTGAATGTAGTCGGAGTAACAGTCAACACTGTCGCCTCCAAATCAATTGGATCTGTGCCTGAACTACGGCTCGTAATGTCTAAAAAAGTCTTTTGCCCGACTTGCAGATTGTGGCCACCAGAAATTGTTACCGTAATCGTGGTACCGTTTGCAGAGTATGTGCCTGTTGTCGCAGACTGAGCGTCAATCTTTTCAGTCGTGCGCTTGGTGTAGCGCAGAAAAATTTCGTCGATGTAAGCACCTGAAATCGAAGTGTCCGTCTGCCCGGAATCAGCGTCAAAGATCTTGGTCGCGTTACCAACAGCAGTCGGGATAAGGTTAGTGCTAAACGCCTGACCAGAAGCAACCGTCAATAAAGTGGACGTCGTTGCCGGACGATCGACCATCAACGGCTGTTTATTAGAACTACTGCTTGACACTTCTTCTCAGCGGGTTTCTTTAAATGTATTATAGCGGTATCAGATCAATCTTCTTTTTTATCCTTCTTTTCCATGCGGGATCTTGCTTTCTTCAAAGCATCCTTGCGTTTCTCTTTGTCAGTCATCTTTTCCTCACCCTTTCCCTCTTTGTCTTCTTGCTTTTTCTTGAAATGAGCAAGAAGCTCAGGTGGCATTTTGTTTTTTGACATGATTAAAAACTTTGCGCTCCGCTAGCTTTTTGTAAGTATTTAGAGCGAGGCTGTTTCGAAATAGAACCAGCGCCGTAGCCGGTGCTCTTTTGTGTATCAAGGCCAGATCCAGAGTCTGACTCTCCCATCAATGCGCTGCCTGCCATACGCATTGCTTTAGAGGGGTCATCAAGCGCCTCATGCGGCATCGGTACTCCGCCCATTTCTTCTCTTGCTTGTCCCATTATCTCGTAAAAATTTGCAAATTAGGAGGGGAAGGAGGCGTACCACGCAAGCCTTGGCGAAGTATCGATCCCGTTGTATAAGGCACAGGTTGTTCACCTGGCTCTAGTAAGTCTAGCGGCAACACATCCCCTGCCATACGACTTCTCGGACCGGGGGAACGAATATCCGCAAAAGATTCAACACCTGGATCGAATCCTCTTGCAAGCAGTGCTTCATTGGTGTCAAGGTCAGGTTCAGAGGGAATGTCATTTCTCCTCAAGCCGAACATGTAACCAGCTGTAGTCGTGGGTTTTACCATGTCGCCTGAACTGGTTGCTTGTTTACGACCACACCTGGCATCGAGTCAGCGTATGAGCGCGTGACTTCTCTCATATATGCAGGGTTATTTAACTGGTAGCGGGGATCGTTTTCGCCTGTGTATGAAACAACCAGATCACATGGTGTGTGTTTTTCTGCTCGTTTCATATTGAACGGATCACTGAAGCCTGCCGTCAGAAGCTGATAATCGTTGTACATATTCCTGTACGTGACAGGGAACGATTGGCTATATCCAGGGACAGCAGCAAACCTCATCTCAAAAAGTAATTTTTGGCGAAATCTTTTGCAAACCGTACTGACCTCGGGATCACGCCGCCATACTGCTCGTATCGCTTAGCTTCTTCATCAGTAAAATCTCTCGCAGTAAATTCTCCTGAGGTCTTATCTAATACACCTTGAACGCCGTCCTTGAGGGCGAGCACATTTACAGGAGCTGCTTTTTGTGTATCACTGGAGGAGCTCATACCTGACATTTCAGGATTAACTGTATTCGAAAAATCGCTACCAGCCAATCTACTTTGGTAATATTTTTCTAACTCACTGATGCCACGTACAGGTTGATCGTATGCGCTTTTACCCTCGCTGGTAGGTAAAGACGCCCACTCTGGTGCAAGTTTATTAATGACCGTGTTGATATTTTCGCCTTTTAGTAACGGTTCTAAGGCTCGCCTATTATCAATCAAAAATACAGCTTGCAGATCTTGTTCAGATGGGGAGAAACCAGAAGTGCCTGTCGCCTTCGCCGCCATTTGATAGGTAGGCGTAAGCATTTGATAGCGTCCCGCAGCCGAGCTAGCGTATCCCCCACCCCTCATTACAGTATCTGGATGTCTCCAACCTTGGGAAGTGTCGAACTTTTTACCCGTGAACATCGTACGATATCCCTCGGGACCACTTGTACCCTCTGCATAGCTAATCGTATCCAAAAGGGCTTTGACCCTAGGGTCCTTCAAGGCGGACTTATATAAATCAAGACGATTTGACATTGTGTCAGCGGTGGTTGGTTTCGAGAAGGATGCGGGTGCCGACAGCAACATCAGCAGGACCAGGGAGAGCCTGGATAAATTCAGCACCTTCCCTGTTGAACCTGTAACGAGCTTGCTCAGGATTTCTGTAATTAGGTACATATAAATGCAACGCCAAACGATCAGTCTCGTACATATAAATTTGCGTCCACGTCTTCAACGTCTCCTTGAAGTCTGTGGTTGCGATAGTACGATCAACGTCGCCAGCAATTGACTCAACTCGTCCACGTGGAACGGTTGAGTTATTCATAGTGCCAGTCATGTCGGTGCGCTTTTCAGCCTCGTCACACCGCTCAACCTGCTCAACAATCTTGGAATACCAAAACGAATCTGGTACGTTATCCAAAGCCTCTTCCAATCGTGCCAAGTCGCCAGCAGGAATCGACGTAGTGTTGTACCCCAAATGCCAGCGTACTTTTGACTTTAAGAAAGTATCAAGCTTCATTAATGCTCACCTTCGCATTAGCGTGCAAAGACTATATGCACCAATAACAGATTAACACGCGCCAATAATCACTCGACACGTACAAGATTTTCTTTGAAAATTTCTTCCCAATCCACACGCTTTACTCCTTTGAGTTGCTCAAGGCGTGAGAAACGCTCACCGGGAAGAGTAAGTTGCAAGTCTTTGATGTCGCGTGCAGTCTTTAAACCAACTCCTGGCAGAGCATCTGCAATCTGACGTGCTGAAGCAAGATTGATATTTACGCGAGTGTCAATAGGAAAGGTTTCTTTCTTGGAAGGCTTGGCTGGCTTCACGCCCTCTGCAGCAAGAGACTCGGTCAGCCGCGTTTCATTACGCTCCTGCTCCATAGTTGCATCGAGGTGCGGAGTCAGATCATCCTCGTCAATATAAATTACTTCTTCATTCGCATCTAGACACATAAGAATGCCCTCTCCATGCTGAGAGACGACCTCAACTAATCCTCCAGTGATACGGTTTTGATAGAGCATGACTACCTTTAATTACTGATATAGCCTACCAAAGTAAATACTTACAAGCAATAAAAAAGCGGGTCGTGGTGACCCGCCGCATAAAAGAGGTAACAGAAAATCAGCTGTCGCTACCGCCCACTTGAGAGGCGAAGTCCAGCATGCCAACAATGTCATTGAAGGAAGCTGCAGCTGCGGGACGCAGGTAGTTAACACGAGCGATGATGTAGGCAGCTTTGCCAGCATCAGCGTCAGCGTCGGAGATGAACACACCGTCGCCGTTAGCAGCACCAGTGTTGGCCGTGGCGTTCATGTTGAAGACCTTGAACGTCAGATCAGACGTGGTCTCGAACATCAAAGCATCAGCGAAGTCGCTACCGGTGTAGGTAGAACCTGCGTTGGTGATGCTGCTCAGGAACGGAGCCTTACCGGCTGAAACTGCGCTGGTGCCTGCAGCGATGCCGGAAGCACCGATGGTCAGGCTTGCGCCAGCTGCACGCAGACCTGTCAGAACGCCAGTGGCGGGGATACCAGGAGCACCTGAGCTATCGCCACCAAGGGCAAGAACTTCGGTGTTGGTGCCCTGCAGGTCGGCGGTCAGGGGAGAAGCGGGGTAAGAAGGCTCACCGGCGCTGGGGCTGTCTTGACCGATGGCGAGAGAAACGCCATAGATGTAAGCAGGACGGTCAGTGGTTGCTTGAACAACCAAGGAAGTGCGATCATCGCGCACACGATCATCAGGACGACGATCGGGAGAAGGGACAATCAGATCCAGGGTTTTGAAGTCGGCTTTAGTACCGGACTTATTGGTAATTTTGGCGTAACCAATAAGCTCGTAAGCCTCGACGCCAGGCCAACCATAAACACCTTCGGTGTTGTAGGAGGACAGGCGGTTAATTTGATTACCAGGGTGCAAGATAGCGCCCTTTTCTTCGGTGTAAGATGCCATTTAGTTATACCTCCTCAAGGATCGACGATGGTAAAGGCAGTAGTCACGAAGTCCTTATTCAGGTTCGCGAAACCTGCATACAGCTGCCAAATGAGGATGATGAAGCGGCTGAAGTCGTCGTTGTTGTTGATGAGAACTTGAGCGTTCGGGCCACCAATACCAACGCCAACTGCCTGAGGACCGAAGAACAGTCCGGGAGGAGTTGAACGACCAGTAACAGCACCAGCACCGTCGCCGTAGTTAACGGTTGCGGTCTTGCTAGGCATGTTGGTGGTCTCGAAGAAGCGAACACCTTCAAACACAAAGCCGGAAGGCATCACAGGTTCGCCAGCCACAAACTGGGCTTGGCCGTATTGGCCACCTTGGTACAGAGAGGCGTTGGGGGAAGCCATACCCATCAGAGGGTTGGGTGCGCCCATGCCGGGGTAACGAGCAACCTCGCGGAAGCCTTGATCAGCACGCAGATCCTTCATGAAGGAGGGATCAGCGATACAACGGTAGTAGCCGTCCTGGAAAACAGGGACGTTACGCTTACGCAGGCTCTTGACAACCTCGAGGAGGTCGGTCTTAACGTTGAACTTATAGCGCTCAGCAGCGAATTCAGCAGCGGTATAGGTGTCGACAGTGACGCCGGTCTTACCTTTGCCGTTGGGGTAGTAGAAACCACCTTGGGTATCGCTTGCCTGACCACGAGACTCAGACTTGAAGAGCTCGTCCAGGAACACCCGATCGCGCCAACGACGATAGTCGTCAAGCAGGGTCAGCGAACCGATGGACTGGTGGAACATGTTGAGGTTCCCGGTGTCCAGCAGAAGACGCTGAGCGGTCATCAGGGTCTCGCGAGCAATTTTGAAGGTGCTCGGGAGGTTGGTGTTGTTCGGATCGGCAGGGCCGGTGTACTCGCGGAGAGACACAAGCACCTTGTCCTTCACGATAGAACGGCTGTTGGCAGTTCCGATCGTTTGGTCTTGGGTACGCTCGCGGCTGGTCTTGGTGCCGGGGTTACCGAAGAAGCGGTAACGATCCAGCTGCACGGTTTGACCAGGCTGCTTGGTGAAGTCGTGGACTACGACGGGCTCGCAAGCCATCTCCACGACATAAGCCGGGTGGGGGCGGTACAGTTCCGCACCCAACAGCTTGGGAAAGTCGTTATCGATGAACATAGTAATTTCTCAGCTAAATTTTAAGCGCTGATACTTGAGGACAAAAATCCTCTGAATATGGAAATTTTCATTCCATTACAAAAAATTATAGCAACGCTTTATCAACCCGGATTATTGAAGGCGCCGTTTTTTATTGGAATTTTCCTAGCTTTCGATATTCTCTTCCAGAGGTCACAGTGCGTGATCTGTTCGAAGAAATACCAGTCCTATCTGTTCGGTAACTTGGCATGGCACTCCCCGCCATCCTTGACTCTCCTGCTTTTTCTTGATCACTTTTATGTCGCAAATAAGCACTGCCAACTCCTTTCAGGAAACCGTGCTCTTGTACTTCCTCGCGCAACATTTCATCTGGAATACCATGAGGATTCCTGATCTGTGCTCCTCCTGGCTCACGTGCGGATCCCAAAATATTGTCCTCAGGGCATTAAAGTGCGCTCGACAGCACGTGCTCGAGGATCAGGTGAACCGTCCATCATGTTGCCAGGGCTATACATGTTTGCGGGCACGGTGCCGATGCGAGCATAAGGATTAAGCAAACCATCAGCAGGCTGCATAGCAGGTGCCATTGCCTGAATCTCAGGATTGATGGGTGACGCCTCAGCCATCAGTTTTTGCATCATGGCAAGTTCAACTGCTTTCTTGGCTTTGTTGTTGTCCATCATTTCTTTCCTTTTTGATTAGGCATAGGAGGGTATCCCACGGGCAATTGACCAGTGGCAGGCATATTCGGCATAAGTGCGTATTGCATTTGCATGCCAATTTGATCCTGGATCATGTCAGCCTGGCTAACACCACGTGGGGCTAACAGTCCATTAGCTGGCAGAGGAGAGCCAGGAAGATTGAGCTTGAGATAAGAGTTATCGAGATCGCGAGGCATCCGGGGTTGAGGAGCATTAGGGTTTCCAACCTGTGTTTGCATGTCCTGCATTCGAATGGGAGCGTACTCATCGACATTGCCAGACATGACCTGACGCGCAGTGTCGCCAGCACCAAACTGAACAAGGCCGGGAGCACCAATCGGACCACCAGCAGTACCGATTGCTGCCAGAAACTTATCAGCTTTTTCTCTTGCTCCTGCCTTCTTTTTTGCCATGTTAAATAAAAAATATGGGGGCAGTTTGACCTACCCCCTATTCTAGAACTGTATATATACAGTTATCACTCCATAACCAGGAGCTTGTTACGGAACACCTCAGGGTTCTGAGAAGCAGTGTTCAGATAGCGCCAGGCATTGGCGGGGTCACGATCGGCCAGGTTGCCGAAGCTGTTCCAGAAGTCACCAGCGTTGGCTTGAGCCTGGGGCTGGGGAGGAACGGGCATCTGAGGGCGCTGAGGGGCGACCTGCTGAGGAGCAGCGGGCTGCTGCTGGAACTGTTGACCAATGGCCTGCATTTGAGGAGCTGCGGGCTCGTCAGCCACAGGGTGAGGGCCATTCTCGCCGAAGAACTCACAGGTGTAGTCGGCAAGGATGTCAGGGTCAGTCAGGATGGACTCGTAGGCCTTGTGCTCGTTAGAGAGCTCCTGAAGCAGTTCACAAGCTTGGATCAGCTGCTGGTTGGTCTGGATAAGGGCATCCTCGACGTCGCAGGCATACTTGTTGACGATCGCAGCGGCATCAGGGCCGAAGTGATCGATTACCTCAAGACTTGCCTCGCTTACTCCGTTTGCCCGGAGCTGGTCCGGGGTAATTTCCAGCGAAGTTTGGGAAGAGTTGCTGGAAAATGCCGGGTTGTTGTTGATCCCAGGCGTAGAGGTCTGCGTCCCCAGGTTGTTGAACTGGGTTGTTTGTTGGGAACCGTAGCTGGCCGGGTCGATTCCCTGGGTCTGACTCGATTGTTGAGCCAGGCTGGGGAATTGGACGGGCGAACTCAGGAGTCCCACCACCCGGTTGAACGCTTCCTTGTAAGGGTTGTCCTGTTGTTGGGGCGCCTGGGGTGCTTGGGAGCTGTACTGAGTAGGGGTTGAGACCGGCGCTTGGGCTGCCATCTGGGCCGGCATTTGCGGGGCTGGGGCCGTCACCTGTTGGTAGGGTGCCACCCATTGCTGATTGGTCGAAACCACCGGAGCTTGGGCTGCCGTCTGCACCGGAGCCGCGTAGCTTGTCGGTTGGGTCGGGGATACTTGGGGTGCCGATTGGGTCGGCATTGCGGTATCGGCCTGCATAAGTTACCTCTTTTTGTAGGCTTTCGAGTGTGCGATAAAGGAAGGGGGTGAGATCAAGTCTCGGATCCGCTGCCATTGGAAGATTTGGCTGTTGCGGATGTGGTGTCCGCATTTCTTGATTGATTAGATCAATGAACGCGGAGTAAGCCCTCTGTACTTCCCCTACCACACGGAATGGGAAACCGGAGAGCATGCCCGCGATCTCATCATCCGTTTTAGAAGGGAATAGATACTTCAGTGCTTCAATGCTATCAACACCTAACTCTTGCAAGTTTCTGGTGAAAATAGACTGGTTGAGTTTATCCTGTGTTGTATCTTCATACACAGGACCCAACCAACGCCATAGGACAGTTCTGTCACCATCTGGCGCAAGACCAAGAACTCCAGGTGGAATGTCTTGTTCTTCAAGGGCCTTTTCAATTGCAGCTTCTAATTTTTTCTCATAGCGAGCTTTGGCCCGTTCATATTTCTCGATTGCTTTTTCATCAGGTTCTTCAGGAAGCTCTGGATACTTGATGCCGGTTTCGTAAGCCAGTGACTTACGGAAAATCTGTTCTTCCTGGAAGATGATTAGCTCAAAGCATTTATTAATCCCGTATGTATAAAGCTGCAAGCATTTTTTCTGAGAAGTTGCACTTACACGCCCATAAGCCGATTTGATTTCTGTGGCAGTAACATTGGTAATACTGAGGTCATCAATACCACCCAGAGCTAATCGGATTTCATTCCGCAACTGCTCGGCATACCTTGCCTGATCAGTGCTGACGGCATTTGGCGTGATAAAACCAACTCGGTCAGTTGGCTCTAAGTTTGCAATCACTCGTGGAACACGCATGCCCGAACCAGGCTTGCCGATATAGCCAGGTGAGTTACGGGTTACGTTATCTTGCTTGAAAGTAGAACTAGACAAGAAAAACTCTGATTCGAATCCAGATTGACTCGAGATGCTGGGCCGTTGTGGTGTGTCGGCACCATCTGCCTCCACAATGTCTTGTTTTGGCCGCGACGACAGCAGTGTGGGATTTCCAAAGAACGACAGGTTTGCCCTGATGTTCTTGACCATCTCGTCGTGAGCAATAATCTGATTCGCTAGTAAATCAAACTCACCAGCACCATCGGTACCAAATGCATCAGGGTTATTAAAAACTTCCACGCATGGGATAAATTCCATGGTGTTTTTGAGGACCTTCTTATCACTGAAGGCAAAGCTCATCTCAGGATTATCGAATGAGATCTCCTGCTCGCTATGATGTTCCTCAATGGTCTCTGCTGTAATGCGGAGACGCATGTAACGCTTATCGGTTTTGAGGCCTACGCCCCCAAAGCCCCGTGAGGATTTAACTTTGTAGGGATAGATGATGATTACTTCTTCTAAATCACCCTCAGGAGAATAGTAAGTGCGATAGGAATCCCTATCAAACCAGTAAATTCGATAAGTTTTCTGTGTAGGTCGGATATAAAAAAGACCTTTTCCGTAAGCAAGAAATCTATCCCAAATCGAATCTAAGCGTGCATCAAGCTGATTGAACTTAATTACCTGTTGGATGAAGTCATAACGCTGGGTTCCGAAGTTGTCCTGCATGGGATAGAACTCCACCCCTTGGCGGATCCCGAACATCTTCATCTGCGACAGGTGGGCGTTCACCAGCATGGTGTCCGCTGGCCCTGTACTGTCGCGTGTAATTACCGACTTGAGGATAGAGTCAAGCTGTGATTTTGCACTATCGCCCATTCTGTTTAAAAGGTCTACTGATCAATATCGTACCCAGCTTCCAGCCTTTTGAAAATAATCGTGCCGTCCTCGACTTCCACATCAAAACGTTCGTTTGGTTGTAGAGCCATGTCGTGGCAAAGTTCATCTGGTAAAGGCAAGATGGCAGAACCGTAAGCATCCTGCTCAAGTTCTACTTCAAAGTAGCTGGGAGACATCGCGTGGAATATCTATAGTTTAAATCGTCAATACTCTAACTCTAGTTTTCCTCGTGTCATTAGTCCGTTGCAAAGCCAGACGAGAGCATCGACGCAGTCATCGTGTGAGCTGACGCCAAAATTGACGATCTCATCTGTAAGTGCCTGGAACTTGCGATATTTGTTGAAAATTATTTTCCGTTGCTCGAAGAGACCCATAATCCCCCGGAAACGTGCAACTTTGTCGCCCCTGAATCCTTTGACCGGATGCCAGTTCAGGTTGTAGAGGCCATGCTCTCCTTGGCAGATCCTTTTGAAGTCAGCCTCCAATGAAGCCTGGTATGCCACAGCTTCTGACCAGATTTCTACTGTATTGCCTGTTGGGAAGTACTGATCTCGTTCTTTATGGACAATCCCCCATTCCTCCATCATTTCCATGATTGCATCGAGTTTCTCGAGGTTCCCCATGATCCTCAATCGCTTGCAATCAATAATGTGAATCTTCCCTCCCACTCGCCCACCCATCACGAAGACCGTGTAGTCGTTACGTTCACGAACTCCGGCGGAAAGGTCGACACCGACCCCTAGGCAGTCGAACTCTTTGGAAATTGGTCCTTTGACAATTAGATCAGGGGAAAGCGGAAGCTCACTCATTTGTACGACTTGGTTTTGATACTGGAAGCTGAAGGCGACGGGGGCTTGACGACGTCGGTCGCGCAGATAATCGAGAGACCACATCTCAGGCCAATAGGACTGTTCGTCTCCGTTTCCGTCGACGGAGATTGCAGACTGAACGATCTGCACCCAGTCGTTGGCCGGAATGAACGTGGAGTTGTGAATATCGTCATGACGGAAGCGGGTTCCTAGACAGATCGCACGCCCACCTTCAAACATGGTTGGCACGATAACTGAATTCCAGTTGTCCTCCATGGCCTGGCGGATATCTCTGTTCTTGATATCGTCCGCACTCTTGATCGCGTCATCAATGATGCAGAGGTGTGAACGCTTGGAGGTCACAGCACCTTTGAGACCTGCACAACAGACCGTGAACTCTTCTTCACCTGCTGTCCGGATCCCGGCGAACTTCCAATCGATACTCCAGTACTCGTTTGAGTTGATGCCTTTGGCGATCTTTACCGTGGGGAAGATCTCCTTGTAAGCCTTACTCTCCTCGATGATCCTCTTGATCGCTGCGCTCTTGGGCCTGGCCACATCCACCGTGTAGGAGATGTAGAGGATTTTCAAAGGTCTCCGCGCCAGTGCATGCACACCAACAGCCCACGCTGTGTAGAGGCCGAGGATCGTGGATTTAGCGCTACCCCGTGGGGCAAGGATATCGATGTTGGGTCCACCGATCCCAATGAGACATTCACTGTCCTCTCCCGTACAAAGATATTTATGCCATTCTTTGTGGTGTTCCGCAGGTGGTTTATCGCCTACAACATCACAGAAATATGCAAAATCTGTCCTTGCTCGTTCTATATCAATGTTTGACGTCTTCTTAACAATACGCTGTTGTGCTGCAGCACGTGCAGTCCTTCGATATACGCTATGAATACTTGTTCCTGCCATGCGCTAAGCATAGCTCCATAAATCACAAACCAAATTCTTTTTGCATAAACATTTTTAAAAATAGGTCTTCGATGCCTGTGCCTGAGTCCTTGTTAGGTGGTGTAATAGGTTCTAATCCACCTTGTGCTGTAGAGCCGGGAGGCGTCAAAATATCGAACTTGCCTTCTTCTGTGGAACCAGGAGGTGTGATAACGCCTAGGCCAAGATCGTATTTATTCATGGTCTGGTTCCCGACGGGACCGTCATACCGGACTCCGACTACTTGACCAGTATTTTTATCAAAATACCTGTCGTGATATTGATCTACGAGAGACATCTATTGAAAGACTTTTTTTCAGTCTACTAAGACTCCTCTTGGAAAATCTTTGTCCAAACACCCATCGAGGCCTCTTGCAGCGGCCCCTCGATCGGATCATCGCGGAAGATTGTTAACATCTCTCTGATCGCACGGTCTGCACCAGCGAGGATCAAACCTTGCTTATCAAGCAGAATTTTCTCGTCATTTAACTGCTTGATAGTGCCCCGCAGTTCCTTCTGCATCATCGCGATGCGTGAGGCGCCCATATCTTGTTTCACCATTCCCATATCGATCGCATCTCGCAACTTGGAGATGTCCATGGTCATGGCGTCAATCTCCATCTCCAGAACGCCAGAAAAATCCCGCTTCTTATACTCCTGCTTAGACCACTCGTCACACTCAACGATTGATCCAGTAAAGCCTAAGAAACGGGCGTAAAGATAGATCTGGATGGGAGTTCCTGCTCGTTTGCAGAAAGCTAGAAAGGATTCACGGTCTTTTTCAGTAAGAGAGTGAATCCAATCAATCATGCTCGATACTGGCGCTGAGCCTGCTCGTAATCCCTGTTCTCTTTATAGCGGCGGAACATCTCACGTTGCAAGTCAGTTGCTCGAGTTTCCTTGCCGGCAGTCCTGAGGCCTTCGCGGTACTGAGCACCAGTCTCAACAGTCTGTGCTCTCTCTTCCTGTCCCCGAACACGAGTCAAGTCAGTCTCTAAGCCATACTGAGCTTTCTGAGTAAGGCGATTCTCAGCCGCAGTAGCCTTTGTACGACGGATGTCTTGGCCTGCAAAAAATTCCGCGTTCGTACGGTCAAGTTTGGCGCCAAGCTCCATGTTGAGTCTGGTCTGCTTACCACTGACTTCGTTCAATGCAGTCTGAGTCTGCAAAGATTGAGAAGGAGCCTGCGTTACTGTTGGCGGCGGCGGGGGCGGCGCGTAAATAATAGTCGGCGGCGGTGGCGGCTTAGGTTTGGAACCCCCCATAGTGATCTCCTCTCTTTGATGATTATAAATTACCCGAACCGACGGCCAGTACCAAGGCTGGCGAATCCGGTAGCAGCTTGTTGTTGAGTTGCAGCTGCTTGTGCTTCCCTCAGAAATGCATCGGAGGCAGTCTGGAGTTGTCGTTGCTTTGCCGACATGATGTCTTGAATGGTCGTGGGCAACTGTTCCTTAAATGCCTTGAAGCGCTCGCTTGCTGCCAGGTTACGTTGGATTGAGCGGGACTGAGCCTGGTCAATATAAGGAAGTAAAGCTTGCGTTTGCCTTACGGATTGATCTAAGGCAATCTCTCCAGCTTCTCTCTGAAGTTGAGAAAGAATTTGTCCCTGACGGTTGACGAGTTCTAAATCTCTATTAAGGATTTCTTCAGTCTCTAAAGCCTCTTCAGCTTTTGTCGCAGCTTTTTCTTGAGCAGCTTCTGCTTTTACTTCAGCTTTTTTAGCTTCTGTGTAATTTTCGATTGCTTTATTATATTGCGCTTGACGGCTTTCCCTTTCCTGAATAATTTTTTTCAGTTTGGGTTTTGCGTCATAAAGGCCAAACACATTAGCTAAGCCTTCACCAAAACCTTGTGGGCCTGCGTCAAGTGTGTCAACACCCAAATCCGGCATATAGTCAGTGCCGAGTAACTGACCACGTAATTGCAAGTTCTGGCGGAGCAGTTGTTCCGCTTGCTGTCTTAAAGCGCTCATATCATTGATATTGGTACACGCGGTTCAGGGCCTGACCAGCCTGCTGCATGGCGCCCAAACCTGCTCTCAGGCCAGCATCTTGTGCAGCACGTTGCATTTCGGCACGAGTCCTGATGTTCTGGCGGACACCAGCGGCAGCCAAGTTGCGCTCCAAGTCTTTCTTGGCAGTCGCTTCACGGACTTCCATGACCTCAGGCATCAAGGTGCGGAACACGTCGCGCTGGGTCTGTGCATCTTTCAGGGTCTGAAGACGCTGGCCCATACCTGCGGGACCAAGGACATCAAGAGGGCTTCCGTAGGGAGAAGTTGGTCCGTATTGACCTAAACCGGGAGGAAGTGCTCCGCCACCAATGCTGCCATAGACGGGCGCACCATCAGCAGTGTAACCGATTACGCCGGCTCCAAGTTGAGCAGCGCCTCCGAGGCCGCCACTAACTGCTTGACCAACATTGCTCCCGGAAGGACCTGCTAACACGCCACCAATTTTAGGTGCCAAAGCAGCAGCGGCGAGGGGCAACCCTGCTTGGGAGAGTTTACCAATCGCTTGGGGCGTAATGGCCATACCTGTTGCATTTGCAAGCTGTGGGGCAAGCTTTCCAGCAGCTCTACCTAAAGTACCTTGCGCTGCCCGAACACCTCCTCCTAATAAACCGCCGGTTGCGTAGCCCAACCCACCTTGAATCACTGCTTCAAGCGGCCTACCTTGGCGTAAGGCAGGAGCGGCTGCGCCTGCTGCAGTCAAGAATGGCAAAGCCTGCATTGCAAATCTTCCTACGGTTGCCGCTGCAGGTAATGCTAACTGGATTGCCATAACTAAATACTTCTCCTTATGTTAATTAGTTTAAATTAAGTAAGTTTTGGATCAGCCTATGAATCCACCGATACCGCCAAGTACAGCGCCTAATGCAGTGCCGATGCCTGGAACTGCTGAACCTGCTGCAGCACCGCTGAGAGCACCACCCGCAGCTCCTGCAAGACGTTGGCCTGTAGATTTGCCTTGATAACCACCGCCGCCGCCAGGGGTAATAATTGGCTCAAAAGCACGAGGCATGCTCATGGTCAAACCACCCGCTAATCTTTGCGTGCTGCCAGGAATTGCTCCGCCGCCGAAAGGTCTTTTCAGCAGCTCCTTGAAATACTCATCTTTTTCGTCGTAAGGCTGAAATCCACTTTTGCGGCCTTGGTTGAAAATTTCCGACGCCATTCGCCACTTATTACCACCAAAGTTGTCCTTTATTGCTCTATCCAGAGCGCCCTGACCTTTGTAAATTTTTGAATCGTTGACATCCATGTCAGTGTCAAAATAAGTCACTGAATCGTCGTCGTCTGACCTGCCGAACATGCCCATGATTAATTAGTACTGAGGAATTGAACCGAGGAGTTGTTGTCCCATCGCCATGGGGTCAAAGAGACCAGCGCCGGACATTGGTTGATTGCGCGGAGTACGAGCCTCTGCACGCGCCTGGGCAATCATCATGTCGTGTTGCTGGCGCTGCTCCTGTAAGAAGAGCGATTGTTGGAACTTCTGTGCGGCGAGTTCCTGGTTGCCGAGTTGGCGGGCTGCATCAGCCTGGAGCTTGGCATCGATGATTCCGTAGGCCGAAGCCTCACGGGCAGCGATCGTATCCATGGCTGCGGAGTAGGCAGTTTCTGGTTTTGTCAGAGCACCACCGACAAGAGCGCCAGTTCCAAGGAGAGCGACCCCCTGAGCAACAGGCTTAGCAATTTGCCCTGCCAAAGATGCCGCGCCTTCAATCTGAGCGTCCGTCAAATTACCTGCTTTATAAGCCAGGTTTCCGATAGGTCCTTTGTTCTGAGCAAAGGCCTCCGCAAACTTGGGAACGCCTGAATAAACAGCCTCTGATGCAACATCACGAGCGCCCTTACCCAGAGCGCCTAGAGCTTGTCCGCCTTTCCGTGCAGCCGCCATTCCTACTTCAGCCCCTTTGCCTAAAGCTTTGCGGCCTTGTTCAGACTCTAAAAATTTAAGGAGAACTTCCCCAGCTGGTCTAATTAATTCTTTCATCAAACATTAACTCCACTAGCACCGGGGAACTTACCAGCAGTCTCCGGGCTGCTTTCATTAGAAGCAGCTGTTGCAGGTTGTGAAGCTATTCTAGCTAACCTATCCGGACCCACGGCCTCTTCTTCTGCTACAAATCCCCGTTGAACGCCCTCACTATATTTCATAAGAAAATCGCGAGCGAAACTGTTATCGCCTTCATTTGCGAAAGTAGGTTCAGCGCTTGTCGCGGCCTGGTCGATTTTCATCTGTGACATATTCGCAACTTCATTGAATGTGCGACTACCACGATAAAAATCTTCGTAGCGAGGATTCTCACTACGGAGCTTGGCTGCAAAACCGTCGAATCCATCTGTCTCGCGGTTCGGCCCCAAAGTCCCCTTATGGATCCGATCTCCGGATAGAAATTTTTCGTCGGACTGATTTGTTCTTCGGTTAAAAGTAACCATTATCAGGAGGCAGTGTTGACCTTTGCGGTGATTTCTTCAGCAGCCTTGCGTTGTTCAGCAGGCATGCCACTTTGCTCCAGGAGACGCACTTTCTCAGCAGCTGCACCAGGGAGCCATGCTTGTGCCATATGCACAGCCAGCTTTTTGATTTCGTCACTGGAAAGCTCACCATCGGAGACAGATTCGATGGCTAACTCAAAAGCTTTATCAACTTTCGAGCCGTTCCAATTACCCAGGTTCTTATCGAGAACAGGGTCGATGATGTCGTAGGCTTTTTGCACCAACGGGCCATACTTAAGGATGGCTCTTGCGGTCAGGTTCTTCTTCAGGAACACCGCCAAAGCAGTGACCGCTGCGCCAAGAATAGACGCAATAACCGGTTCGAGGAAGGACATGGTTTCAGAGTATATATGAATATATTACTCCGTACTTATTATTTACCGAGCATCTGCTGAATTAGGTCCTCACGCTCGGAAGGGTTCAAGTCAATACGTGATTTATTGATTGAATCCCGGATTCGTTGCTCGCGGGGATCCGCCTTTTTTACTCCCATCACATTTAGAATCGGTTGAACAATTTTTTTACCTGCGTCACTGACCATTTGCTTTCCGAGTTCTACGGGTGACTGCTTTTCAGGAGCAGCTGTTTGGACGGGGGCAGACTCAGATTTCAGCAATGTATCGGCGGGATTCGCTAGCTGACCCTTGCTGATAGCATCGCGGAGAAAACTCTTACCGGACTTAATTTTTTCAGCGCCTGACTGAATACCTTGTAAGCGAGCAAGACCTTCCGGAGAGGTTTCAAAAGTGTAAGTCTTACCACCGGGCGTGTACTGTACTTTTGCAGCACTGATCCCTCCTTCACCACGATCCTCAGGATAAAATCTTACGGAAGCAGGTTTACCACTGGTGCTAGGCAGTTGCATGAGCACACCGCCAGGATCGTTCATCGCGCTAATTATTTCTTCATTAGATGCACCAGGCATGGACTTTTGCATTTCACGCACAGGCTCGTTTTGCTTTCTCAAAGAGGGCATTGCGCCGCCGACTTGGAAAGGGCTGATGCTTTGATCCTGTCCAGCAAGTGCTTGTCCTTCTACTGCCTCATAAGCAGTCATCAAATCACGAATCTCTTGCTCTTGAGGATTTAATGAAGCGTATGGAGCTAATTGACTAGGCGCCTGCTCTCTTGTACCAAACACGCGGCCAATAAAATCGCTTGTTTTTTCACGAACACTTGAAGGAGCTGGTTCAGTCGCTGCAACGTTTGAAAGATCAGTAACTTGAGCACCAGAGGAAGGCTGCTGTCTGACCTCGACGCGAGGTTGCGTAGGTTCGCTTGTAGACGCGATCTGGGCACCACGGCTTTCGAATGCTGTGTTGGGATCAGCCTGAGGAACCTGGGTTTGTCCAGAAATGCGATTCTGTAAAGGACCACCACCGATCAGGACGTTGGGGTCATCGAAGACTGCTGCCTCTGCAGCATCAAGTGCGTCACCACTTAGTACTCGAGGACCACCGAATGAAGTACTTGCAGTCAAATCAGGGGCAGACATCTGCGCCCCTCTATTCGTACCTAAAACACTTGCAGATAAACGGTCTGCTTCATCACGCAAAGCACTGGCTCGAACAGTCTTAGGAACATCCGAATCAAGATCGATATTTCCGTCTGGCTTAGCTTCAGTCTTTGGGGCACTGGGCTTTTTAGCCATCTCTTCCTGAGTGGCCAACGCCAAAGCGCCTGCACCAGCAAGAGCACCTGCTGCTAATGCACCTTTTGCGGCACCACGCAGAAAACGGCCAAAACCACCGCCACCCCGACGCATGTTGTACACCTGGGGCGCAATAGCCATTCGCCCTGCCGGAGTGTTAGGAATGGGCTGCCCGGTCATCCGGGAATAAAACTCAAAGTCTGCCGGAGATACGGGCATAACTATCTCTATTTACCACGATATTCTTCAGTTTAAATTGACTCAACTCCTTATTGCGCGATCCCCCTAAAGGGCCTATATTGAGGTCGAAAAGGGGAAATAAATTCGAGAGACATCTGGCGCCCTCGTCACAAAACTTTACGTGGAGACAAAAAAAAGACCCTGTGTAACGGGTTTGTAACATTGTTACTTTCGCTTCATGAAGCGCTTTACATTGCAGTTACAAAGAGCTCGCTTCTATATGTAATGGCGATTCGAATCGGATCGCTTGACGTCTGCCGAAATCTGTGGGCATGATGGATTCAACGGCGAAACGCTCGCCGCTTCTGATCACTTCGCAGATCTCACATGACGCTCAAGCTCGAACCCGGCACGGTGGTTCATCACATGTGCGCCGACAATGACGCCAACGGGAACCCACGGCGGGTCTACACCGCCCTGGTCAACAAGGGGGAACCCGGCATCTTTTATCAAATGCATTGGGATGAGGGGTACCGGGGCCACCATGCCGTTCCCGAAGAACTGCGGGAAGCCGCTTACCAGGCAATCAGGCAGCCCTGCTCTGTCAATTATTACAAATTGTGTATCGAACACCCCTGCATTAAGCATTCCGTCTGATACAGTCCACCGGGGGGACTCCCCCCCATCGAACCACTTCGCTAGGTTTCATCATGTCCATCAACCCGAACGGCCGCATCCTGTGGGAGGGCGTCTCCCCCTTTGACGGTCAGCCCATCGTTTGCATCGTTACCGGTCTCACTGCGGGATCGGCTAACGGCAAGACCGGCACCATGCTTCAGACATGGATCCTCCCCCGAGATGTCAAGCCAAACGTGGCATTCAAGGACGGCCGGGGCGCCAGTGTCTGCGGCGACTGCGGCCACGCCGGCTACAACAACGGCACCTGTTATGTCAGCTGGTGGCAGGCTCCCCGGTCAGTGTGGGAGGCCTACCATCGGGGCAGTTATGAGCCGATCGGTCAGGATTGGCACCTGTTCACCGGCCGGGCCGTCCGGTTCGGTGCTGCGGGTGACCCGGCCATGGTGCCGGCTGAGATCTGGTCTCGCATTCTGGAATTCTGCGACAGCCACACGGGCTACACCCACCAATGGCGCCAGCCATGGGCACAGGGTCTCCGTGGGATCTGCCAGGCATCGTGCGACGGTTTCGCAGACTACATGGCAGCCAGTGACGCCGGCTGGCGTTGCTTCCTGGTAGCTCCCAAAGGTGCGACCGCACCTAAGGGCATGGCGCACTGCGCGGCCAGCATTGAGCGAGGCCAGAAAACCACCTGCCAGGCCTGCACCTTGTGCGACGGGGCATCTGCCGATGTGTTCATCAACGCCCATGGCGCCAGCGCCGGCAAGGTGACCGCCTGACCCCTCCCCCATCCTGTCAACCCTTACACACATTCCGCACCATGGCCCGTTTCACCCTGACCGCAATCGATGAGTACAGCGTCGGCTACACCTGGTGGGAGGGCGAGACCCTAGAGGACGCCCACGATGAGCTCACCCGGCTCGAATGCCGGATGCAGGAGACCCGGCACCCTTCCCACGAGCTGGAGGCCGCGATCAACAGCCTGCGAGACCAGATCTGGGAGGCTGAGGGCGTCACCGACACCGTCGATAAGATCGCCGACGTCCTATTCCCTGGGGGTTGATATCAACTTCCCCTTTTCGTTCATTTTTATTTGTTGACACCATGGGTAGACACAGAATCCGCGTGAAAATCACCGCCGGTGGGGCCGATGCCAGGGACATGATGGCCTGGATTGAGGCATTCGCCGCCCATCACCGCACCGATACCGGGGAACAGGCCTGGTCCGTCTCCAATCGGTTCGAACCCGAGCCCCTGGGGGACTTCGGACCCCTCCACAAGGCAGAAATCGAGCTCACCCAGGCCTAGCACCAGGCCAACCACCGACCCCCAGCCCCTCCGGGGGCTTTTTTTGTGTCCATTTCCTGCGTACCTGCTTCAACGACAGGTACGCGAGGCCCCGGGAGCAGTCAGGGACAGGGTTTTGGG